>JAYUVY010000069.1:0-11637 GCA_043753835.1 Lysobacterales bacterium
CTTCCGCAGTTGCGCTTCACTTCGCTCACTGTGGTCAGCTTGCGAGAGGACTTTCACCTCCAAGAATGCGCCCGTGCCGGGCGCACAAAACGAAGGCCGCCCGGAGGCGGCCATCAAAATAGAACAGTCGAACTAAGATCTACGGAATCGTAACGGTACAGGTGGTGGCTGAGCCGGCGTCACCAAGCGCGATTGTGCACGTATTCGAACCTGTGCAGGCATTGCAGTTTGGACCCACCCAAGTAGCGTTCGCCGAAGTGAAGAGCGTGACGTTCTCGAATGGATTGAAGGTCTGAACGCAAGTTCCCGGCCCGTTGCAGTTGAGTGAAGTATTTGGGTTCGTCGACATGACGTTGATACCAGGGGTTGCAACCGTAATTGTCAGCGTCGCGATGTCACAGCCAGCAGGCGGATTCGGACTGAAGCCATCGCAGATATTGCGCGCGATCCAGAGTACTTCTGTCTCGGCGTCGTTGTTGATCGTGCGGAAGGTGCACGAACCTTCTGGACCCGTATCCGCAGTCACATCGAAGCCATTGCCATCGATGATTGCCGTCGTTTCGCCATTCGCATTGGTCAGACCCGGTTGTTGGGTGACCGTCAGTGTTGCCGGAGAAGCTGCTTCGCAGGCCACCACGATCAGCACGTTCGGTACACGCTGTCCGCTCGAATTGACGAGGCGCAACGTGAACAGTCGGGCACCATCACCACGCGTGATCGACGGGAACGCATAGAGGTAGAAGTTGTTGTTGACGCGAATGTTGATGGTGTCGGAAATTTCACCGAGGCTGAACGTGAGCGTCGCACCGCCGTCGTTCGGCAAGCCCGAGGTCACCACGACGGCATCTGCACAACCGTCTGGCCCTGTCAGGTTGGCCAACTGCCCCTGATTGACGATGCCGTCCACCGTACCCACACCAAACAGCGTGTCGAACGAGAACGTCAATTGCGCGCCAGGAATGCCTTGATTGTTCGCATCCAGCAGGCACACCTCGACGTCGACCGTGGTGTTGCCGGCGATCGGATCGGGCGAGGCCACGATGACGCCCGGGGCAATGGCCGAGAGACGCATCAGTTCGGCATCGGTGACCAGCTCGGGCGCGCCATTGACGATGTCGCCATTGCCTTGGGCATATACCGCGGCCAGTTTGCCGGCCTTGGTGGCCGGAAAGGCGATCTGCGCAAAGACCACACCGTTTTGGTCAGTGAAACCCGACGGCGACACGTTGGCGTCTTGGGCACGTCCGATGATGTAGGGCAACACCGGTCCGTTGTTGACGGTGGTGCCGGTGTCATCGTTGTGGTTGAAGCGCTGGGTCACGGTCAGGTTGGTGTTCGAGGGCACCGATGCGATACGACGCGCACTCTCGAGGTCACGATTGCCGTTCGACTCTTCGCCAAACACGATCACCGTGTCATTCGGACCTGCACCGCCACCAGCAACCTTGAAGGCGCCTGTCGGTGCGTTGAAGTTCGTACCGCCCTCTTGTGGATCACCGTCGTTACCATGAATGGCGAAGGTGCCGTCGACAAACGGACCGTCAATCAAGCCGAAGCGGACTTCAGTACCCGGGATGACCGGATTGCCATATCGGTCTGTCGCCAGCGCCGAGATATTGAACAGGTAGGAACCCGTCGACTGCAAGGTCACGCCATCGTTGAACACGATTTCCGTCACCGTCGAACTGGTCGGTGTCGTGATGTCGAGGTCGAAGAGGCGGCCATCGCCAACAACAAGACTGACCAGTGCCGAGACCGGGTCCGAGATGCCGTTATCGACATTGTTGTCGGCGCGATCGGACGTCGCTCGGAGCTGCAATGTGCCGATCCGGGTCCCTGCTTCAAACGAGAATCCAGCGAGACCTTGAATGGTGCGCGCCTTGATTGTGCCCCCCGTCATGGTGACGCCTTGGGCGTTTACCGAACGCAGACGCTCGCCACCTTGCGCACCGCCGACAATTTCCACCTGAACGTTGTTGACGGGCGCATTCACGGTTCCGGGATCCGGCACTTTCGTGCCGCTGCCGTCATAGACGAAGGCCTGCAGCTGTTCGACCGAATTACCCCCAGATTCCGACGAGTAGAGGAAACGACCGTCTTGCGACAACGAGATCGAAGCTGGCAGCGGCGGCAAACCACTGACAATGTTGAACACCACTTGCGTCTGCAGCGTTTCGTCCGTATCCGGGTCTTGCGCGGTGATGGTCATCGTCACGGTCGCAGGCTGGGCGTATGACTGCATGAACACCGTCGCTTTGCCCGAGATCACGTCAACTGGAGCTTGACCGAGGTGAATGTCAGAAAATTCATTGACATCGTCTGTTTCACCATCATCCAACGTCGAGAATCCAAACGAAGGATTGACTGGATTCAGCGAAACGTTGACCACCAGCTCGCGGCTACTCGGAACGACAGTAACCAGTTCGCCGTTCATTCGGCGCCACGTGATTGTGACTTCCGAGATGAATGGGGAGCCAATAAATGGGCTCACCGCAAAACGATTGAGCGGCAGAGTTGTTGTCACGGGAACCGCGACGAGTCTCGGGTCACTCGACGCACCCGGCGCAATCGTGATTGACGCCGTGGAAGAGATTTGGGCAGATCCGGAAGCCGTGTCACGTGCCGTCGCCGTCAACGTGACGGTGCCAGTGCTGCGGCTGTGGAACCGGAACAGCGCATTGCCGCCACTGGTGGTTGCGGCTATGCGTTCTCCGATGAAGGCACCGGTTCCGGTGCGCTGCAACGATGATACGAGGCCCAAGCTGCCTGATGAGACCTGCAGCGTCACTTCGGTACCATCGTTAACCGGAGCACCATTTGCCGAAGTCACGCGAACTGGTACTTCGACCAGTGAGAATGGTGTCGTCTGGCCTTGCGCTGGCGTTACCGAAACGCGTAGACCAGGCGCAGTAAATCCGCCGTCGTTGCCGCTACCACCGCCGCCACCGCAGCTGGCCAGCGCTAGCGCTGTAATCAAGGCGCCCACAGCCTTAGCGAACTTAGTCATGTTGGTCTCCACGTTCTTTACTCCAATCCGATTCATCGTCATCGTGATCATTTCTTGCCACGCTGACGCAGTATTTTCGGCGTCACGAAGATCAGCAACTCAGCTTTCGAGACATCCCGCGACTTGCGTTTGAACAGGTTTCCGAGACCCGGCAAGTCGCCCAAGAAAGGCACTTTGGCCAGATCTTCTCGCGTTTCGAATTCATAGACGCCACCGAGCACGACGGTCTGGCCGTTTTCAACCAGCACCGCGGTATTGATCTCGCGCTTTGTGATTTGCGGCACATCGCCGATCGACGTCGAGACAAAGCCCGCGACCTCGTCTTTTTTGACGTTCATCGACAGGAAGATGCGGTCATCCTGAGTGATGGTCGGCGTCACCTTGAGCTCAAGCAGCACTTCCTTGAAGTTCACTGTCGGAATTGGTACGCCCGAACCGCCCGCTGCGGAAATCGTGACGTACCCCACTTCGTCGCCCTGCTTGATCACCGCTTCGCGCTGATTAGCAGTAATCACGCGCGGACTGGCAACCACCTCGCCGCGTCCTTCGGTTTGCAGAGCGGACAATTCCAAGTCGAGAATATAATCGGCTGCGAGGACCGACCAGCCAAAGCTCCCTGCACCAGCCGCGGCAGGCAAGTTGACATTCAATCGATTACTGAGCGCAGGTCCGACGATGCCACCACCTGGACCCCCCGGTGTTGCAACGGGTAGCCCACTTGGACGACCAAGCAGACGATTCGCGAGCGCGCTGTTGATCATCTGATCGGTTCCTTGAACATTGCCCGACGACGCGATGATGTTGCCATGACTGTCTTCGTATGCACCCGATACACCAAACTTGGCACCTAGTTCGCGCGAGAACGTATCGGTTGCGACAACAATGCGCGCTTCGATCAAGACTTGATCGACCGGACGATCAAGCAACGCGATCAGGTTCTTGAGCTCCTTGATCTTTTCCGCAGTGTCGTTCACCAACAACGTATTTGTTCGTTTGTCGAAACTCACGCTTCCGCGCTTTGAAAGGAAGCCTTTTGAGGAATCGGCGCTCCCAGCCCCGCCAGCGCCGGCCGCTTCCTGAATGTTTTCCGTCAGCAGATTGGCGATCTCTTCGGCACTACCGTAGTTGATCGAAATGTATTCGGTGACCAAGGGTGCTCGGTCTTCAAGCGCGATGCGTGCGTCTTCCAGCGCCTGTTCGCGCTGCGCGATCTCGGCCGTCGGCGCAATCCAGACGACATTGCCCTGGCTGCGCTTGTCGAGACCCTTTGCCTGGAGCACGATGTCGAGCGCCTGATCCCACGGGACATTGACCAGCCGCAGAGTCACATTGCCTTGGACGCTGTCTGCCACCACGATGTTGAGCTCCGAGACGTCTGCGATCAGCTGGAGGGCTGAACGTACCGGGATATCCTGGATGTTGAATGTGACCGGCGTGCCGTTGTACTCAACCGGTTCGCCAAGTTTCTTGCGTTCGTCGTCCTTGATCGCGACCTTGGAAATCTCCACGACCAGCTCGTTGCCGGTCTGATAAGCCATGTGCTCAATGGCACCGCTGGTCTGGATTTCCATTCGCGCGCCGCCTGCACGCTCACGGGTTTCAATGAAACTGACTGGTGTCGCGAAGTCGGTGACATCGAGGCGAATCGGCAGGTCATTCGCTAGTCCGACGTCAAACAGGTCGACGATCAGCTTGTTGCCTTCCTTGCGCAGGTCGGTGCCGGCACCGTCCTTGCTGAACTTGACGATCACCCGACCTTCGCCAGTAGTACCGCGGCGGAAGTCCACCTCGTTGACGATCGGCTGCGATACCGCCGTTGCTGACCCTATGTCGGCACTGGCTTGATTCATCGAGCCGCCCTTGCCGATGGCCAACACGAGGTTGTTTCCGTCAATGCGCGACTCGAAGGTGGCCGGATGGAAGAGTTCGACCACGACGCGGGTCTTGCCTCCCGCCTCGACTGCAGAAACCGATGCAGCGGCACCACTGCCGACGTTGATGCGTCGCTCGGTTAGACCATTCTGCGTATCTTCGAGATCGACCGCGATACGTGGGGGCGATTCGGTTGCAAACGCACGCGGCGCCAGCGGAGGACTCGACATCTTGATGGTGATTTCTGTCGTCCCGTCGGGCGTCGAGGCGTAACTGATGTCCTCGACCCTGTTCGATGCCGATACTGCGGCGGACGCGAAAATCAATGCCGCAGCGAACATCTGTCGACCGAGCGTCGAGAGTGAGCCTGCGCCAATCTGTTGCGCCTGCCGTTGCGTGACCGTGTATGTGCTCATGCGTGCCACTCCTGATTATTCATCGTCCAGCGCGATCGACGCGGGACGCTCGATCCAACCGCCATTGCCGTTAGAAACCAATTCCACGAGTTCGATGTGATCTTCGAAAATCGCGGTGATCTGGCCGTCGTTTTGCCCAAGATAATTGCCGGGTCGCAGGCGATGAACCACGCCGTCCGGGTCTTTCAACAACACCGCCAAGTCATCGTTGGTGCCGAGCGTGCCAACCATGTCCATGCTGTCCAGAGGGTACGACTCGAGGTATTCCTTGGCTCGATCGTCGTCCGGCTTGGGACCGGCACCGCCACCCGATGGCGCATTGTCGTCGTCCGTGAATGGCGCAAATGGGTCGCGCAGATCGAAGGCCGTATAGGGAAAGGGCGGGAAATCCCGCATCGCCGGCAGTGCTTCTACCGGCGTCCCCTGACGCGACCGGATCTGGGCGAGTTGCTCCTCAAGGTCTCGAGTTCCCTTGGCACAGGCTGTGAGCAGCAACGCTGCGGCCAACGGCGTCAGCCAAGCCAATCCGGTTCTGAAAGTGGGTGTATTCATCAGCTCGTGCCTCACTTCGCTGGTGCTGCTGGCGCGCCGGGAGCGCCCGGGGGTGCAGCTTCCGCCGCCATGGTGGAGAGCTCTTCGTCGTCGAGGTAACGATAGGTTTTGACCGTGCCCTCCAACACCAACGTGCCGGGCGGTGACGCACTCTTTCCGCCTGGCGTCGCCGGGCCTTTGTCCGAGGGTGTCAGCGATACATCGTGCATGGTGAGAATGACGACGCGCGGCAGCGACGCAACACCACTGACGAACGCGCCAAACTGGTGATAAGTGCCCTTCATGCGCAACGTGATCGGCTTCTCGGCGTAGAACTCTTTGGCGACTTCAGGGCCGGGCTCGAACAACTCGTTGTCGATACCCGACGACAAAGCCGTCTGCGACACATCGATGAGCAGATCGGGCATCTCCGTCTTGCTCGGCAACTGTCGAATCATCTGTCGCAGCAGCTCGCGCATTTCCTCGAGCTGCTTCTTGTACTCCTCGAGGTTGACGACTTTGCCCTGCTTTTCGGTGAATACCGAAATCAGCTCCAGCTCCTTGCCGCGCAGTACTTCGAGTTCGTCGTTTTTAGGCTTCACTTGAGTGAAATAGCCCACGGCGCAGACCACGATGAAGACCAGAAGCGCGGCCACGAACTTGATCGGCATCGGCCAAGAACCGTAGTTCTTGAAATCGAGACTGTTGATGTCGGACATCTTCATGGCGTGCCTCCAGCAGCCGCTGGCGCATCGGTGCTGACGGTGCCGTCAGCCTCAACACCGTCCTGCGATCCCTCGGCTTTCTCGTCTTCCGATTTACGCAGGTTGGCAGTCAGCAGGAAACGATAACGTGCCGACTTGTCCGGCGTCGTCGCCTCTACCTTCTTCAGATCAGGCTTGCGGATCCAGCCGGCTTTCTCGATGTTGCGCATGTAAGCGGAAACACGCGCATTGGACTGCGCCATCCCTTCCACTTCCAGCGACTCGGCGCTCTGCTTGAGCGAGGTGAGACGGACGCCGTCCGGCAACGTGCGGACGAGCTCGTCAAACATGTGCACCATTTGCGTACGACTGGATTGCAATTGCTCGATGATCTGCTTGCGCTGCAGCAGTTGCTCGCGCGTCTTCTGCAGTTCCTCGATTTCCTTGATCTTGGCGTCGAGTGCGGTGATCTCGCGCTCGAGCAACTGGTTACGTACGTTCTGGTCGTCGTGCAATCCATTCCAATGGAAGATCGCGGCACCGACCGCAAGGGCACCCATCAGCAGCGCTCCGCCGCACATCGTCTGGAACTCTCGCTCGCGCTGCTTTCGCCGCTCGGCGCGCCAGGGCAATAAATTGATCTTTGCCATCAGTCGAAACTCCTCAAGGCGAGGCCACACGCAATCATCAAGGCCGGCGCGTCCTGCGCCAAGGTTTGTGCTTGCACACGGTTGGACAGGGTCATGCCGGCGAGCGGATTGGCCACGATGGTGGGGACCCCGATCTGTTCCTCGACCATTTCCGCCACACCCGCGATCGACGCGCAGCCGCCGGCGAGGACGACCTGATCCACCTTGCTGAACTCGGTGCCGGCGAAGAAAAACTGCAGGAGTCGACTGATTTGTTGAACCATCGCTTCCTTGAACGGTTCCAGTACTTCGATTTCGTAGCTTTCCGGCAATCCGCCCTGGCGCTTGGCCATGCCGGCTTCCTCATACGAGAGGCCGTAGCGGCGCATGACTTCGTCAGTCAACTGCTTTCCGCCGAAAACCTGCTCGCGGGTGTAGATGGTGCGCTGGTTCTTGAGCACCGAGAGCGTCGTCATGGTCGCGCCGATGTCAACCACGGCAACCGTCGCGTCCTTCGGGACGCTGAGCTGGTCGGACAGCAGCTTGTAGGCATTTTCCATCGCGAATGCCTCGACATCGACGACTTTTGCCGACAAACCGCCGACATCCAGCGCCGAGACGCGTACGTCCACGTTTTCGGTGCGCGACGCCGCAAGTAGCACGTTCATCAGCTCCGGATTGTCTTTCACCGGACCCAATACTTCGAAGTCGAGACTGACTTCTTCCAGCGGATACGGGATGTATTGCTGCGCCTCGGCCAAGATCTGACCTTCGAGGTCATCTTCGGAAAGATCCGCCTGCATCGGGATGACTTTGGTGATCACTGCAGAGCCCGCGACCGAGGCGGCCGCGAACTTGGTGCGGGCACCGCTGCGCGCAAAAGCACGCTTGATGGCCTCGCCGACCGCTTCGACTTCCACGATGTTCTTCTCGACTACGGCATTCGGCGGCAACGGCTCGACTGCGTAGTGCTCGACGCGATAGCGGCCGCCGGCTTGTGACAATTGCAGCAACTTCACCGCTGTGGAACTGATGTCCACGCCGATCAAAGGAGGTGTACTTGCACTGAAGAGTCCCACACTTTTTCCCCTTGCAACGGGCCCTTACGAGCGGTTCATGCGTAGCTACATTAAATCCCAACTTTAACTCTATGGCAACAACCTCTTTGTTTTGAGGCGAAATCGTGAACTCGACGCTACTCCCGGCCCGTACCCAAGGCAATGCCCCTTATACTCGCGCTCTTTGCCTTTGCGGATGGGTTCGAACCTGTGAAACGCCTTGTTCGACGCCTGCTCAAGTGGTCACTCATCCTGGGGTTCACGGGGCTCATCCTCGGGGTCAGCGCCATTGCGATTGTCTACTGGCTGGTCGAGCCGCGACTGCCAACTGCAGCCGAAATCCGTGACGTGCGCATGCAGGTGCCGCTACGGGTGTTCTCGCGTGACGGCAAGCTGATCGCCATGTTCGGCGAGACCAAACGTACGCCGGTGGACATTTCCGAAGTACCGGCGGTGGTCAAGGACGCCTTCCTCGCCATCGAGGACGCCCGCTTCTACCAACACCCCGGCATCGACTGGCGCGGCATTGTGCGCGCCGTCTGGCTGCTCGCGACCACCAGCGATGAGCGCGTCCCCGGCGGCAGCACGATCACCCAGCAGGTGGCGCGCAACTTCTTCCTGAGCAACGAATACTCGATGACGCGCAAGGCATCGGAGATTTTTCTCGCCCTGCGCCTTGAGCGTGAACTCAGCAAGGACGAGATCCTCGAGTTGTACCTGAACAAGATTTTCTTCGGCTACCGATCCTACGGCATCGCCGCCGCCGCCGAGTTTTATTACGGCAAGACGCTGGCCGAACTCGACTTGTCCGAAGCAGCCATGTTGGCGTCGATCCCGAAGTTTCCGTCGAGCGGCAATCCGCTGACCAATCCCGAGCGCGCGTTGATTCGCCGTGACTACGTGCTGCAGCGCATGTCCGAGATCGGTTCGATTACGGTCGAGCAGATGCGTGCCGCGCAGGCGACGCCAAGTCGCGCTTTCCCGCATGAGCCGGCCGTCGAACTCGACGCGCCGTACCTCGCTGAAATGGTTCGTGTCGAAGTCATTGAACGGCTCGGCGCGGACGCCCTGAGCAATGGCTATCGCGCCTTCACGACAATCGATGCGCGCATGCAGGAGGCCGCCAATGCGGCAGTCCGCGACCGTCTGCTGGCCTTTGACCAACGCAAGGGATTTCGCGGCGTCGAAGCGCATGTCGACCTGGCCATACTCACCGACGGCGAAGCGCAACGCGCCGCGGTCGCGGCCTATCGAACGGTGTCAGGGCTGGTACCGGCCCTGGTGATGACCAGCGACACCGCCAGTGCTTCGCTGCTACTCGGTGATGGCCAATCGGTCGCGCTCGAACTGGCCGCAGTCGAGTGGGCGCGCCCGCGCGCCGAGAACGGCGCACTCGGCGCCAAACCCAAGGCCGTGACCGATGTGCTCAAACCAGGCGACATCGTGCGTCTGGCGCGAGACGCCGAAGGCAACTGGCGGCTGACGCAGATTCCGCGCGCGCAAGCGGCGCTGGCCGCTGTCGATCCGGAAGACGGATCGATCCGCGCCATCAGCGGCGGTTTCAGCTTCACCCTGTCCAAGTTCAACCGCGCCACCCAAAGCAATCGCCAGCCGGGATCGAGCTTCAAGCCGTTCGTTTACGCGTCGGCGTTCGAGCGCGGATTCAATCCGGCGTCGATCGTGAACGATGCGCCGCTGGTCTTCGCCGACCCCTCGGCCGAAGGCGGTGTGTGGAAACCGCAGAACGACAACGAGAAGTTCCTCGGCCCGATGCGTTTGCGCGAAGCCATGGTGTTGTCGCGCAATCTTGTTTCCGTGCGCCTGCTCGACGCCGTCGGTATCAGCTTTGCGCGGGAATACATCCAGCGCTTCGGTTTCCCGCCGGAATCGCTGCCACCCAATCTATCGCTGGCGCTCGGCACCTCTTCGTTGCCGCCGCTGACGCTGGCTCGCGGCTACGCGGTGTTCGCGAATGGCGGCTATCTCGTCGACACCCACATCCTCGACCGCATCGAAGACGATCAGGGTGCAGCGGTCTATACCGCCACGCCGAAGCGCGCGTGTCGCGCCTGCATCGCGCGCGAAAGCGGCGGCGAAGTCACCAATGCCACCAGCGCCGAAGATCTGTCCGCCGTCCTCAGTGGCGCCACGACCGAGACATCCGGCAGCGGGAACCCACAACCGACGCCGACTTCACCCAGCACCACTGCGCAACCGCCGTCCGATGGCCTGGCCCCGCGAGCTATCGACGAACGCAATGCGTTCCTGATCACCAGCGTGCTGCGCGATGTCGTCAAGCGCGGCACCGGTCGCGGCGCGATGGTGCTGGAACGCAACGACTTGTCCGGCAAGACCGGTACCACGAACAATTATCGCGATGCCTGGTTCTCCGGTTTCAACGCGTCGTTGGTCGCCACGGTGTGGATGGGACACGACGATTTCAGCTCGCTCGGTGACCGGGAATTCGCGGCGCAAACCGCGCTGCCGATCTGGGTCGACTTCATGCGCGTGGCGCTCGATGGTGTACCCGAACTCGAGTTGATCGTGCCGAACGGCATCACCACGGCGCGCATCAGCGCATCCGGGAATCTGCTCGCCGATGGCGCAGGTGACGGCATCGTCGAGTTCTTCAAGACCGAAGACCTGATGCGCATGTCGGTCGTCGATGACAGCGACAGCGAACATCGCGACGCCGAACAACAGGGCATCGACCTGTTCTGATGCGCAGTCGCGAACCGCACCGACGTGATGAGGTTCGCCAGCAATTGGCGCAGGATGCGGCGCGGATCATGGCCGAACAGGGCGTGCGCGACTATTCTGTGGCCAAACGCAAGGCTGCGGAGCGCAGTGGCAGCTGCGACGACCGCGACTTGCCCTCGAACCGGGAGATCGAGGCAGCGTTGCGCGACTATCAGCGCCTGTTCCAGTCGGTGTCGCAACCGTTGAAGTTGCACGCCTTGCGCGAAGTCGCACTGGAAGCGATGGGCTTCTTCGCCCGCTTCGAACCGCGTCTTGTTGGCGCCGTGCTTGAAGGCACTGCCGACGATTTTTCCGCTGTTTGCCTGCACGTGTTCGACGACGATCCGTCGGAACTCGTGCGCTTTCTCGACGACCGGGAGATTCCGTTCGACGAGGATGAGCGCGTGCTGCGCCTGACGCCCGACGATTCCGCCGAGTTTCCGGTGCTGCGTTTCGACGCAGACGACACCACCATCGACATCACCGTCCTGCCGCGCGATCTGTTGCGCCAGGCGCCGTTGTCGCGCACCGACAATTCACCGATGCAGCGCGCTTCGATCAACGCGCTGCGAGCGCTGATCGCCAATCGGGATAGGGGTCGATCATCGTTGATCGAGCCCCTCCCACACCACCGGACATGCGGGTCCGCATCCGGCGGTTCGAGCGATTGAGGTCAGGAGA
>JAYUVY010000070.1:0-33211 GCA_043753835.1 Lysobacterales bacterium
GTCGATACCCCGGCGATGTATGAAGAAGCCAAAGACTTCATGCAATCGGTGATGCCGCACACGCTCAAAAAATTGAAAATGTACACCGACGACATCCCGCTATTCAATCGCTTCCAGATTGAATCGCAAATCGAAGCCGCTTACGAACGCACCCTGCGTTTGCCGTCTGGCGGTTCAATCGTGATGGATCAAACCGAAGCCTTGACGGCCGTTGACGTGAACTCGTCACGCGCTACCAAGGGCGGCGACATCGAAGAAACGGCGTTCAATACGAATCTCGAAGCCGCCGTCGAAGTGGCGCGGCAGTTGCGCATTCGCGATATGGGTGGCCTGATCGTGATCGACTTCATCGACATGGAGTCGGGCAAGCATCAGCGCGATGTCGAGGAAAAATTGCGCGATGCGCTCAAGCTCGATCGTGCGCGTGTCCAGATCGGCCGCATTTCGCGCTTCGGTCTGCTGGAAATGTCGCGTCAGCGCTTGCGTCCTTCGCTCGGCGAAGCCACTCAGAACGTCTGTCCGCGCTGTGAAGGTCATGGCCGCATCCGTGGCATCGAATCGCTGTCGCTGTCGATCCTGCGCATCGTCGAAGAAGAGGCGATGAAGGAAAGTACCGGTCAGGTGCTGCTGCAGGTGCCACCTGCAATCGCGAACTTCCTGATGAACGAAAAACGCCGCGCGATCATCGAGATCGAAACGCGTCAGGAAGCGAGCATCATTGTGGTTGCGGACGATAAACTCGAGACGCCGCACTATGAAGTCCGGCGTCTGCGCGCGAGCGAAGCGGCGCTTGAGACGGCACCGAGCTATGAACGATTGACGCCGGTCACGCCGACCGCGTTGCCGACCTCAACACTGCCTGTCGAGCCCGTTGAGCAGCCGGCAGTGACGCGTATTGCGCCCGTCGCGCCGGTGCCGATGCGCGACGAGCCGGTGCAGGCCGTGCCGGTAGCAAGTGCGCCCGTAGCCCCTGCGGTTGCACCGAAGCAGGCCGGCTTCTTCAAGCGCCTCTGGGAAAACATGTTTGGTGCCGGTGAAGGCGCGGCACCGGCTGCAACGAAGGCACCTGCAACGACATCGCGTGACGGTCAACGTCCGCAGCAAGGCAAGGGCGGCCCGCATCAACAGCGCCGTGATGAGCGCAAGGGGCAGGGCGGTGGCCGTCATGACGGACAGCGCGGTGAACGTGGTGAACGTGGTGAACGTCCGCAGCAGCAGTCGCAGCAGAAAGAACGCGGTCCGCAACCCGAACGTGCTGCCGGCGCTACGCCGAAGGATCGCTCGGAACGCGGGCCGCGCAATGAACAGCAGCAGCGTCCGCCACAGGCGGGACCGGCTGGGCAGCAGCCGAAGCAGCCGCAAAGCAAACAAGATCAGCCACGCGGCGAGCGCCAGCAGCAGGCCGTGAAACCGGCTGGCGAACTGGCTACGGTGAAGTCGACTGCACCGCAAGTCGCGCTGTCATCGGCCGAAGCACCGGCAAGCGCTGCGCCAATCATTGCCGCACTGATCGCCAGCGATGCGGCGACGACGCTCGGCAACGAGGTCGACGTGAATGGCGATGCCAAGCGTCGTCGTGGTCGTCGTGGTGGCCGTCGTCGTCGTCGCGGTGAGCGTGAAGTCGGCGCCAACGGTGAAGTCGGTGCCGTGCTCGCCAGCGACGCGAATGCCATGGATGACGAAGACGACTTGTTCGAAAGCGATGCGGTGTCGACAGGAGTCGCGACCATTTCGGCTCCAGATCAAGTTGACGCGTTTGCCGAGACCGCCGCCGATGCCGACGTCGCAACTCGGTCATCGACGCAAGTCGTGGAAGTCGTCGCGGCGACACCGGCGATCGAGCCAATGCCTGCGATCGAGACGCCTGCAGTCAGCGTGCAACCGGCGCCAACAGTAGACGTCGAATCGTCTGCGGAACGCAGCAGTGAAGCGGCGCATGAAGCCGAGCCGTCTGCGGCTTCAACGCGGCCGCAGCAGCACCGTGAACCAGTGCGCGTCTATCACGACATTCCGCAGGCAAGGCCGATGGCTGCGGCGATCGCGTACGCATTGCATGCGCCGAGCCTGTTGCCGACGGACGTGGGCGCAGCGACGACGAATACGGATGAAGAGCAGGTGCAACCAGTCGTTGAATCCCTGCCGGTTGTCGAGAATGACCCGGCGCAGGACGCGACGCATCCCTGATCGTCGCGGTATCGCAATAACAAAAGCCGCGCCTTGTCAGCGCGGCTTTTTTTTGCCGGAACTCACGAGTCCATGCTGGAACGCGAGGTGGGTGAGCGCGACATCGTTGTCGACGTCGAGTTTCTTGAATACGTTGTACTTGTGCGAGGCGACGGTCTTGACCGAAAGATGCAGACGTTCGGCGATCTTGGCCATCTCTTCGCCTTGAACCAGCGCGGTCACGACTTCGATCTCGCGTTTGCTGAGTAAGTCGAACGGCGACACGCTGCTGCCGTTCATGGTCTCCAGCGCCATGTTCTGGGCGATGTGCGGGCTGAGATAGCGGCGGCCCGCTGCAACCTGACGGATTGCCTGCAGCAGTTCCTCGACCGGCCCATCCTTGGTCACGTAACCGGAAGCGCCGGCTTCGAGAAACTTGCGCGGAAACGGCGAGTCGTTATGGCCAGTGAGCGCAATGACCTTGCAGTCGCCGTTGTGCGCGACGATGCGCGCTGCCGCTTCCAGCCCGCTGATACCGGGCAGATGCAAGTCCATCAACACCACATGCGGCTTCAGTTCGCGCGCCAGACGAACGCCTTCTTCGCCGGAACTGGCTTCGCCGATCACCTCGATATCGGCGCAAGGGGCGAGCGAGGCCCGGTAGCCGGCACGCACCATGGCGTGGTCGTCGACAAACAGCACACGGATCATTTATCCCCCAAGCGTGAGCGAGTGTCTGAACCGATATACGCTGCTGTTGCGTCAATCGCAAGGCAAAAAAAACGGCACCGCGAGGTGCCGATTTTATTCGGATCAAAGTCGTATCGATCAGAGCGCCAGCTTGACCAGCAGATAGGCGATGCCGCCTGCCGCCGGGATGGTCAGGATCCAAGCCCAGATGATGCGTTCAATCACCGTCCACTTCAGCGCGCGCGGGTTCTTGGCGAAGCCGACGCCCATGATCGCGGTCGAGATGCTGTGCGTGGTCGACACCGGCATGCCGAAATGCGCAGCGACGGTGAGAATCGTTGCGGAACTCGTTTCTGCCGCGAAGCCGTGGATCGGATGCAATTTGACCATCTTGTGGCCGAGGGTCTTGATGATGCGCCAGCCACCAGCGGCGGTGCCTGCAGCCATGACGATGGCGCAGGTGACGACGATCCACAGGTCAATGGCGCCTTCGCCGCCGTTCGGGTGCAAAAACATCAGCCAGCTTGGCATTTGGTCGAGCGTTCCGGCTGCTTCGGCGCCGAAAATCGCCAGCGCGATGATGCCCATGGTTTTCTGCGCGTCATTGGTGCCATGTGCGAAGCCCATGTAGGCCGCACTCACGATCTGCGCCTTGCCGAAGAACGCATTGACCCAGCGTGGTCGCGAGATGCGCGCCATCCAGCCGCCCGCGCTGTTCATGCTGCTGATCACGGCCATGAACGTCCCCATGATCAGGATGCCGAGTGTAAAGCCAGCCACCGGCGACGACAGCATCGGCAAGACGACTTTCCACAACAGTCCCTTGTTTTCGGTCCAGTGGCCGGCGGTTTGCGACCAGATCAGTGCATCGAGATTGCCATTGGCCGCAGCCAGCGCGGCGCCGCACAAGCCGCCAACGAGCGCATGCGTCGAGGACGATGGCAGACCCATGGCCCAGGTGATGAGGTTCCAGACGATGCCACCGAGCAGCGCACAAATCAGCACACCCGAGGTAACGGTTACCACATTGGTATCGACGAGGCCGGAAGAAATGGTCTTGGCGACGGCGCTGCCGGCGAGGGCACCGACCAGGTTCATCGACGCCGCGAGCGCGACCGCTTGACGCGGTGACAGCACCTTGGTGGCGACCACGGTCGCGATCGAGTTGGCGGTGTCGTGGAATCCGTTGATGTATTCGAAGATCAGCGCGACCGCAATAACGGTCAACAGGATGATCAGGGCGGTGGACATCACGACCTCAACTGTTCTTGAGGACGACGTGATAAACGACATTGCCGGCATCGCGGCAGCGGTCGATCGCCTTCTCCAGAATCTCGAACAGATCCTTGCGGATCAGATAACGCACCGGGTTTTCCTCGTCCTTGTACAACTCGCGGTAGAGGTCGAGGATCAGCCGATCGGCCTCGGACTCGATCGCCTGCAGTTCGTCGTACATGCCCTTGTAGGTCTCGATCGCCATGCCGCGACGCAATTCGCGCACCATGCGCACGACCACACCGGCGGCGCGTTCGAGCATGGCCGCGCGCGGTGCGAAATCGACCGTACCGACCCGTTCCAGCGTCAGCGCGTAGCGTTCGGCGAATTTCTCGACCGTCTTCGGGATCTTGTACAGCGCCGCGCCGAGCGCCTCGATGTCTTCGCGTTCAATCGCGGTGACAAAGGTGTTGACCAGTTCATGGCTGATTTGTGCCGCCAGTTCCTTTTCACGGCTGCGGGTACGCGAGAACGCGTCGAGCGAGCCGGTCTTGCCCTGGTGGCCGAGCAGCGCCGTCAATGCCTTGGTCGATTCATGGGCAGCTTCCGCCGACTGTTCGAGCAGACCGTAGAAACGGTCGCCTTTGCCGAAGATGGTTTGCAGTGAAAACATGATGTGGACTCGATTTGGTGGATTGATTCGGGACAGGGTGCGCGCGGAAGGCGCGTAGACTATGACCGATAGGTTACATTTCGATGACCCGCCCCGGATAATTCCAATGCTGCGGCAACGCTCTGCATCACGTCGACAAGAATTTTCGCCATGCTCGGTCGCAATTGGCAACATTCGGGCGTTAGGCTGCGCGTATGCCCATTGAACTGACGTATGTCCTTTGAATTGACCATCGTTTTCCTGCTGATCCTGCTCAACGGCTTCTTCGCCCTGTCGGAGATGGCGGTGATGACTGCGCGCAAGACACGGTTGCGCCAGCAGGCGGGCGAAAGCCGCAGTGCACGTATCGCGCTGGAACTGTCCGAAAACCCCGAACGATTTCTGTCCTCGGTGCAGGTCTGGATCACCCTGATCGGCATTCTGACTGGCGTGTTCGGCGGTCAAACCATCGCCTTGGCCTTGCAGGACGAGTTGCGCCTGCTGCCGTGGATCAGTCGCTACGCCGAGCCGGTGAGCATTGGCGTCAGTGTCGGCATCATCCTGTTCGTGTCGGTCGTGCTCGGTGAGTTGGTGCCGAAACGACTCGCGATCGTGCGCCCGGAAAAACTGGCCACCGCGGTGGCGATTCCGATGCGCGTGCTGGCGACAGCCGCTTATCCGGCGGTGATCGTGCTGAGTTCGGCCACCGAGGTGCTGTTCAAGCTGTTTCCGGTGAAGCACGGCAACGAAAGCGACGTGACGGAAGAAGAAATCAAGATGCTCGTTGCGGAAAGTCACGAGCAAGGCGTGATCGATGTGGACGAGCGCAACATGGTCAATCGGGTGCTCAATCTCGGCGATCGCACCGTAGACAGCCTGATGACACCGCGTCCGCGCATGGCATGGCTTGATGCGGCGGCCTCGCTCGAAGACAACCTCGCGGTGTTGCGCGAGTCGCGACATTCGCGCTATCCGGTGTATCGCGGCAGCGACCAGGACGTGCTCGGCGTGGTCGAAACAAAATGGATGGTTGCAGAACTGGCTTCGGGCAAGAAGCCGGAGCTGTTCCGGGAATTGCAACCGCCGCTGTTCGTGCCGGAAGCGGCCAAGGCCATGCAGTTGCTCGATCAGTTGCGTGAGAGCGAGGCGGCGGTCGCCTTTGTGGTCGACGAATACGGCGACATCCAGGGCATGGTCACCATGGGTGACTTGATGGGCGCAGTGTTCGGTCGGCTGGCGCATGCGATCGAGGCGAATGAGCAGCCGATTGTGCGTCGTGCCGATGGGTCGTGGTTGATCGACGGCAGCCTGCCGGTGCAGGACCTGCGTGAACTGCTGTCGCTGGACGAATTGCCGCACGAAAGCGACCAGGAATATCGCACTCTGGCGGGCATGTTCATGGCCCAGTTCGGGCGTATTCCGGCGGTGGGCGAATCGTTCGCTTTTGGCGGTTTCAGTTTCGAGGTGATGGATCTCGACGGGGCCCGTATCGACAAGGTGCTGGTGTCCTCATTGCCGCCGACGGAAGTCGGCTGATGATCGAGCCGATCAAGCCGCGGCCGCCCCGTGTTTCCGTGTTGTTGAGCGAGACGCTGAAGCAGTGGCCGCATGAACGCATCAGTTTCGGCGCACTGATCGATTCCATCCACGGTCGCGGTTTCGGCGCGATGATCCTGCTGCTGGCCTTGCCGTGCATGATTCCGTTGCCGATCGGATTCTTCGGCGGCATCTTCGGCACGCTGTTGACCCTGATCGGCCTGCAGCTGATCGCCGGGTTCGACCATCCGTGGCTGCCGAAATTCATCCGGCGCATCGAAATGCCGAAACAGTCAGCCGAGAAATGGGTGCACCGGCTTGATCCCTGGCTGGTGCGCATCGAGAAGCTTTGTGCGCCGAGCTGGCTGGTGTTCCACACCCGCAATGCGCAACGTTTCACCGGGCTGTTGCTGGTGTTTCTCGGCATCGAACTGGCGCTGCCGGTACCGATGACGAACCTGCCGTTCGCGTTGGCACTCGTCGGTTATGCGATGGCGCTGATCGAACGCGATGGACGTTGGCTGGCGGTGTTGTGGGTGATCACCCTCGGGCAACTCGCCGCGGCATTCTGGTTCGGCGACTGGGTCGTCATGCACCTCGGCGGTGTGATCGACAGCGTGCGCGGATTTTTCGGCTGACGATCAGGCGCGGGCCTTGTCACGATCGCCATAGCGTTGCGCGACGATGCGTTCGACCATTTTTTCGCTGTGCGCAGGTTCGCCGAGCCAGAAGCCCTGGCCGTAGGGGCAGGCGAGTTGCGTCAGGGTCTCGCATAGTGCCGAAGATTCGACGCCTTCAGCCACGACGGTGATATCGAGCGAGCGCGCCATCGCGATAATCGCGCTGGTCAGGGCTGCATCGTGGCGGTCGGTGAGCAGGTCGGCGGTGAAGCTGCGATCGATCTTGACGCCATCGACCGGAACCTGGCGCAAGTGGTTCAAACCCGAGAAGCCGGTGCCGAAATCGTCCAGCCAGATCTTGACGCCAAGCCGGTGCAGTTCAGACAGCATTTCGGTGGCGATCGATTCACTGTCGAGCAACGAGCTTTCGGTCAGTTCGAGGTGCAGTTCGCTGGCAGCGAGACCCGACTCGCGCAGCACCTGCGCCACGCGCGCCGGAAAACGCGCATCGCGCAACTGCCGAACTGACACGTTGACGGCCACGAATGGCTTGCGTCCGTCACTCAGCGGCCAGCGCACTGCGGTTTCGCAAGCGGTGCGCAGCGCGAAATCGCCCAGCGCATCGATCATGCCGACATCTTCGGCGATGCCGACGAACAATGCCGAGGGCACCAGCCCGCGCGTCGGATGGTGCCAACGCAGCAGCGCCTCTGCGCCATGGATCAGCCCGCTCCCGAGATCGACAATCGGCTGGTAGTGCAGCTTCAACTCGTCGTTGTCGACGGCGGCACGCAAATCCTGTTCGATTTCGAGGCGGTCATCGGCCAGTCGGGTCAGATAATTGTTGAAAAAGCGCACGCAGTTGCGGCCCTGAACCTTGGCCAGATACATCGCGATATCGCCATTCTTCAGCAAGCGCGCCGCATCGGTCGCATCTTCGGGGTAGGAGGTGATGCCGACACTGGCCGACACATGCAGGATTTGTCCGCCAGCCTGCAACGGAATACGCAAGGTGGCGAGCAGCAATTCGGCGAGCACACCGGCACGACGGCGGACGTCGGCGCCTGCGATCAACAGCACGAATTCATCGCCGCCGAAGCGTGCGATGAAGCCGTCGTCGCCCGGATGTTCTTCGCGCACGAT
Source organism: Lysobacterales bacterium (assembly GCA_043753835.1). Taxonomy (GTDB): domain Bacteria; phylum Pseudomonadota; class Gammaproteobacteria; order Xanthomonadales; family Ahniellaceae; genus JADKHK01. The sequence goes on from JAYUVY010000070.1 coordinate 8,020, forward strand.
CTCCGCGAATCGGCGCGCGATGCCGGTGAGAATGTCATCGCCGATGTCGTGGCCGAGGGTATCGTTGATGCGCTTGAAATCATCGAGATCGATGAACAGCAGCGCGAACTCGTCGGTCGCGCTGCGCGTCTGTTTGATCCATGTGTCGATGTGCGCGCGCAGTGCGATGCGGTTCGGCAGGCCGGTCAGCCCGTCGATCAGGCTTTGCTGCCGCAATTCGCCATCGAATCCCGCGAATCGCTTGACGATGGCATCCATGGCTTCGCCCGGGTCGCTGGTCGGATTCGCGTGCATGTCGCCTTGGCGATAAACCCGGGCGATCTGCGCAAGGCGTGCATTGGTCTGGGCCTGCGGCGCAACAAAGCGTCGATCGCCCAACCAGAGCAATACGGCGAATGCGGCGAACAGGCCGCTCAGCAACCATGTGTCGTCGCGACTCGCGGACGAGATCATCGTTGGTGGCAACGTAGCGGCGTTCTTGCGTCGCAACGCCAGGCGCAAGGTCGCAAGTCGCTGGTCGCCGAGAAAAAGCGGATGCGCGACTTCGACGAAATCGGCGTCGATGAACGCATGGGGCACCAAGGTCGCCGCAGCATCGACCGCAAAACGGTCATTCGGCTTTTCACCGAATTGGGCGATATCGGCGCTGCCGTCATGCAAGATGTTGCCTTTGGCGTCGATCAGCAACACATAGGCGACGTCGTCGCGTTTGCCGCTGCTCACCAGAACTTCGCCAATGCGCTGCAGATCGAAGAAATAGGTCGGGTTGACCAGTGCTTCCGCGAGCATCGCCGCGGCGACACTCGCGCGTTCGCGCAAGCCAGACATCGCAAGTGCCGATTCGCGCTGTTGGGCATCGACTTCGATGGCTTGAGTTGAGTCGCGCTGCCGGCGCAGTGTCCAGTCGGCGAGGCCGAGCAAACTTCCCGCGATCAAGACGCCGGCCAGCCACCATTGTCGACGCGGGGTCATCGATCGAGTTCCCGCCGTAGTGGCGCCAGGCGATCGTTCAGCGCATTGAGTGCCGTCATCGTTTCAGCATCGACCGGCTCGAAACGGGTGGTCGCGAAATAACCGAGCATGGCGCTGGCCGCGAGTGGATCCTTGTCCAGTCCGAGCAAGGCGGATTGCAAGGATGCAACGACCGGAGCCTGCATGTCCGCGCGCAGCAGTTCGATCGCGCGTGGCACGGCCTCGCTTTCGGCAATGATGCGGAAATCCTTGCGAAATGTCGCCGGCATGCGCGCCGTATTGTCCCAGTCGAGGTTGCTCAGGGCACCGGCATCGGCAAGCCCCTTGTGCACCCAGGTCGCGATGTTGAGCTCGGAGCGCGCCAGCAGAAAGCCCACCTCGTCTGCACCGGGCGAGTCCTCGGGAGTCGCCAATTCGGTGAGCGGCAAGCCGGATGACACGAAGGTGATCAGCGGCAGATAAAAGGCGCTGGTTGACGCTCGCGATTGCAGGGCGACGCGCTTGCCAAGTAGTCCGGCGACGTTGCGGATGCCGCTGTCGCGGCGCACGAAGATGACGCTGCGATAGGCGTTGCGGTCTTCCCGCAAGGCGCGCAGGAAGGGCCGCGCATCTGACCGGTTCTGCAGTTCCGCCGCCATCGCTGGTGTTTCGGTGACCCAGTCGACACGACCGCGACGCAGATAGCCGGCCATTTGCTGCGCATCACGCGCCAGCAGCACTTCGCCTTCAGTGATCCCGGCGTCAGCAAGCTTCGGCACCACGACGTCGAGCAACCCTTTCAGTCGCACGTAGTCGGCTCGGGGATTGTCGGTAATGCGTCCGATGACGATGCGGTTCGGGTGTGCCAAGTCGGCCCGGACTCCGGGCGCATTCATCAGGCCGACAAAACCGAGAAACACGAGCAATGCACCGAACAGACGGCTTGAAGTAATCGCCATCCGACGGGCAATCGGCGAAGCCATTGACAGCTCGAAATTCATTGCGCGAAGAGAGGGTTCATGCACGTTGGCCCAAGAATTTTTGATCATTGAACCTAGCATGACGGACGTTGACGCCACGTTCCGTTGCCTGTGCCGGTTTTGTCACTTGTTGACGGTGCCAAGCGCGAGTCGGGCCTGGCGCTGCGCGTCGGCGAGGATGCCGCGCAGGATCATCACTTCGCGTTCTTCGAGTTCGGCGCGGTGCAACATGCGCCGGATACGTTGCATCAGGTGCCCGTAGGGTCGTCCCTTGAAAAAGTCGATGTCGGCCAGTGCCTGCTCGAAGTGCTCGAACATGCGTTCGAGTTGCAGGATATTGGCGCGCGGGTCGACGTCGTCGGTCTTCGTGGTTGCCGCCGGTTTCACTACTTCGACACTTGTTTCAGTCGGCATCGCCAATGCCGCGCTGCGCACGCAAAACGCCAGCACTTGCACCGCCTGCGCGAGGTTGAGTGAACTGAAATCGGGATCGGTCGGTATGTGGATAGCGACATGGCAGCGGCTGAGATCGTCGTTGGTCAGCCCGGTGCGCTCGGTGCCGAAGACCAGCGCGACCGTACCGTGCGCGATCTCGCTGAGCAGGCGCTGTGCGCCTTGTGCGGGATCGAGCAGGGGCAGGGCAATATCGCGCAAGCGTGCCGTGCAACCGGCGGCGAAGACGCAGTCGCCGATGGCTTCGGTGAGCGATTCGCAGATGCGTGCGTGCTCGAGCACGTCGTCGGCGCCTGCGGCAAGTGCGGTCGCACGCGCGTCCGGGAATACCTTCGGGCGCACCAAGGCGAGATCGGTCAAGCCCATCGTCTTCATCGCCCGTGCGGCAGAACCGATGTTCTCGGGCAGGGCGGTTTCGACGAGGACGATGCGGATTGGCTGGAGCAGCGTGTGTAGTGACATGCACCAAGTTTAGCCGTTGTGGCGCGGCTCCGGCGAATCACCAAACGCCGCGCCCCTACCGTGCCCGCGGCGTGTTTGTTACCCTGCATGCACTCGCCCGGCCACGTGCCGGGCTGTTCTTTCACGGAGACATCATGAGCAGCGGCGCCCTCAATATCGCCATCAAGGCCGCGCGCGCGGCTGGTAACGTCATCACGCGCCATCTGCCGAAACGCGACAGCATCATCATCCACGAGAAGGCGCATCTGGATTTTGTCACCGAAGTCGATCGCCTCGCCGAAGCCGAGATCATCAAGGAACTGCGCCGATCATTTCCAACCCACGGGTTTCTCGCCGAAGAGTCCGGTCAAGTCGGTCCGACCCGCCAGCAATGGGTGATCGATCCGCTCGACGGCACCAGCAATTTCATCCGTGGTTTCCAGCATTTCGCGGTGTCGATCGCCTTGCTTGAGAAGGGTGAGCCGGTGCTCGGTGTGGTCTTCGATCCGATGCGTGACGAATTGTTCGTAGCCGAAAAGGGCCGTGGTGCGCTGCTCAACGATCGCCGCTTACGTGTGTCACCGCGCAAGGGCATTGAAGGTTCGGTCATCGCCACCGGTTTCCCGTTTCGCGCCCGAAAACTCTTTGACGACCATCTGAACATGGTGCGCACCTTGCTCGTCACCGGCGAAGACATCCGCCGCACCGGCTCGGCGGCACTTGATCTCGCCTATGTTGCAGCGGGACGCTTCGATGCCTATTTCGAGATGGGCCTGCAACCTTGGGACATGGCGGCAGGCGTGCTGATCGTGCGCGAAGCCGGTGGCCAGGTCACCGACATGCGCGGCGGTGACGCCTTTCTCGCGAACGGGCACGTTGTGGCTGCGAACCTGAATATCGGTACGGAGCTGCGCGGCGCGATTTTGCCCTTTGTCGGCGGCCTGAACTGAGGCGCGCATGTGGTATCTGATCGAAGGTTTCGACCGTCATGGCAGCCTGCCGGCACGGCTTGCTGCACGTTCTGCGCATCTGGAACGGCTGCGACAATTGCTGGATGAAGGCCGATTGCTGGTCGCAGGTCCCTGTCCGGCGATTGACGCCGAAGACCCCGGACCAGCCGGATTTTCCGGCAGCGCCATCATCGCCGAGTTCGATTCACTGACTGATGCGCGGATCTGGGCGAATGCCGATCCGTACATCGCTGCCGGCGTCTATGAACGCGTCGAAGTGCGTCCATTTCGCAAGGCATTGCCATGACCCTGCCACGCGATCAGCGCGTCGCCGAAATCCGGCGTCGCCTCGAGGTGGCATTCCAGCCGGTGCGGCTCGACGTGGTCGACGACAGTCACAAACACGCCGGGCACGAGGGTGCGCGTGACGGCCGCGGCCATTTCTCGGTCGACATCGCCGCCGAAGCCTTCCGCGGCAAACCGCCGCTGGCACAGCATCGTGCGATTTATGCCGCACTCGGCGAGTTGATGACGACCGATATCCATGCGCTCGCAATCAAGTCTGCGGCACCTGACGCTTGAACTGACGATTCGAATCGCTATCATTCCTTACGATTCGTAAGGAGTGCCCCATGCCCACAGCAACCTTGACCAGCAAAGGCCAAATCACCTTGCCCGCGAAGGTGAGGGAAGAACTCGGGCTCGATGCAGGTGACAAGATCGATTTTGTTGCGGAAGAGCGGGGCAGCTATCGGATCGTTGCGCGACGCAAGGATATTCGGGTGTTGAGCGGCCGGCTGAAAGGCTATGCCACGCGGCCGATGACCATCGAAGAGATGAATCAGGCGATCCTGGACGAAGCCGGTGAACGCCATCAAGCGATTGTCTCCAGACGCCGGTGATGGTCGGCGTCGATACCAACATCTTGGTGCGCTATTTGATTCAAGACGATCCGAATCAGACGGTCGTCGCCAAGCGATTCTTGGAAACGGAACTCAGCGACAAGCAGCCAGGTTTCGTCAGTCTCGTGGTGCTCGCCGAGACATTGTGGGTCTTGCGGCGGCTATATGCGGTTCCTCCGGCGGTTCTGGTGGAAACCGTGCGCGAACTGCTGGAAGTCGGACAGCTTCACATTGAGCAACGCGCGGCAGTACTGCGCGCATTGATTCGAGTTGGCCAGAGAAACGCGGACTGGGTCGACGCACTGATCGCGGAAATTGCCTTCGAAGCAGGCTGTACCAGAATCATGACTTTCGATCGCGCGGCGACCAAGTTCGGCATGGAATTGCTGAAATAGTCAGGGTAATTCCACCATTGCGGCTGGTTTCCAGCCCTTGGCCCGATGTTCGACGACCACCGTCGTGTAGATGCCGCCGCGCACGTACCACTCGGCGGTCAGGCGCATGAAGCGCGGTTTCGTGGTTTTGACCAGATCGTCGAGGATCTTGTTGGTCACGGCCTCGTGGAAGGCACCTTCGTTGCGGTAACTCCACATGTACAACTTCAGCGACTTCAGCTCGACGCAGGTCTTCTCGGGCACGTAGTCGAGATGCAGCGTGGCGAAATCCGGCTGTCCGGTCTTCGGGCAGACGCAGGTGAACTCGGGAATTCGCATGTGGATGGTATAGTCGCGCCCCGTTTGCGGGTTGGGGAAGGTTTCCAACGCTTGCGACGGTTTCGTGGACACGGTCACTCTCTCGGATGCTTGAAGGCCGGCAAAGGTAGCGAAGCCACCCGCCTGCCGCAAACATCCTTTTGTCGACGCGCCGTGAAGTCGTCCCAGCGAATTGGCCGACCGCGACGCTTACTTACAAAGAAGCACGATGCGACTTTCGACGATCAAACTTTCCGGCTTCAAATCCTTCGTTGACCCGACGACGCTGCATTTGCCGACCAACATGACCGGCATCGTCGGTCCGAACGGTTGCGGCAAATCCAACATCATCGACGCGATCCGCTGGGTGATGGGTGAGAGCGCCGCAAGCCGTTTGCGCGGTGACGCCATCACCGACGTGATTTTTTCCGGTTCCGGTCAGCGCAAGCCGGTCGGCAGCGCGCAGGTCGAGCTGATCTTCGACAATTCCGACGGCACCATCCAGGGTGAGTACGCAAACTTCAACGAGATTTCGATCAAGCGCGCGGTCAGTCGCGACGGCCAGTCGAATTATTTCCTGAACAACGCGAAATGCCGCCGTCGCGACATCGTCGATGTCTTCCTCGGTACCGGTCTTGGTGCACGCAGCTACTCCATCATCGAACAGGGCATGATCAGCCAGATCGTCGAGTCGCGCCCCGAGGACTTGCGCCTGCATCTCGAAGAAGCTGCCGGCATTTCGAAGTACAAGGAACGGCGCAAGGAAACCGAATCGCGCATCAAGTCGACGCGCGAGAATCTGGATCGTCTGAACGACCTGCGTCAGGAAGTGGAAAAGCAGCTCGACCACCTGAATCGCCAGGCCAAGCAGGCTGAGCGCTATCAGAAGCTCAAAGCCGAGCATGTCCGCGTCGATGCCGAGGTCAAGGCCTTGCACCTGCGCCAGTTGCAGGGCGAACTGGATGCCCGTTCGCAGGCTTTGCGTCAGATTGAACTGCGCAGTGAGCAGTTGACCAGCGAGCAGCGTTCGATCGAGGTGCGTCTCGAAGACGAGCGCGGCAAGCAGCTGGAAGCCACCGATCATTTCAACTCGGTGCAGGGCGAGCTGTATCGCGTCGGTGGCGAGATCGCGCGCGTCGAACAACAGATCCACTACAACCGCGATCTGGCTGAGCGCTTGCAGCGTGCCGCGAAGGAGACCGATGGCGCGTTGAATGAGGTCGCCGCACATATCCACGCCGATCAGAACCAGATCGACCTGCTGCGCAGCGCGCTCGCGGACGCCGAACCGCAGATCGAGACTTTGTCGATCGAAGCCGACAATCGTCAGGAAGCGCTGCACGCCGCCGAGACTGCGATCGTCGACTGGCAGTTGCGCTGGGACGCCTATGCACGCAATAGCGGCGAATCGTCGCGTGCTGCGGAAGTCGAACGCACCCGCCTGAATTTTCTCGACAAGCAGTCGCTGGAGACTGGAAACCGCCTCGAATTGCTCGACGACGAGCGCAAGAAGATGGACGTCGCCTCGCTCAGCGACGGTGCCGAAATCCTGAACATGCGTCACGACGAGACCCGTGAAAAAGTCGAACAGCTCACCGGTCTGCTGGACGAACGCAAGCTGGCGTTGACGACGGTGCAGGAATCGACGCGCGACCTGAATCATCAACTCAACGACGCGCGCAGCAAGCTGCAGACGGCCAAGGGTCGACTGGCCTCTTTGGAAGCCCTGCAACATGCGGCGCTTGGTCAGGAGAAAAATGCGGCAGCGACATGGCTGGCCTCGGTCGGCCTCGGTAGTGCGCGTCGTTTGGGCGAAAGTCTGGATGTCCGCGAAGGCTGGGAACGTGCGGTCGAGACCGTGCTCGCCGGATGGCTCGAAGCCGCGGTCGGTGATGCGCCGCATGGGTTTGGCGATGCAATTGCATCGTTGCAGCAAGGTCAGGTCACGATCATCGATGGCCGAGTCGGAAGTGCGAGTGGCGACGACCGACTGGCATCGCTGGTGCGCGGTCCGTCGGCGGCTGTTGCGATGCTCGATCGCGTACGTATTGCCGATGATTTTGCGAGCGCCAAACGCATCGCCTCGACCTTGGGTGCCGGTGAGTCGGTGATCACCCGAGAAGGCGAATGGCTGGGTCGCGACTGGCTGCGCATCGCCAAGGGCGAGCAGGCTGGCAGCGGTGTGCTGGCGCGTGAACGCGAGCTGCATACGCTTGCTGAATCGATGGAAACCCTGGAAGCGCAGATCGAAGCATTGATTGCGCGCCAGGACGAGTTGAAGCAAGCGACATTCGATGCCGAGCGCGCGCGCGACGACGCCCAGCGCGATCTGTATTTCTCGCATCGACAGTTGTCGGAAATCGCCGGTCAGATCCAGAGCGAGCGCGGCAAACTGGAAGCGGCGCAGTTGCGCACGACGCGTATCGATGCCGAATTCGCCGAATTGCGGGCGCGGGTCGAGCAGGTCGACGCCGAGGCACGAGAAGCGCGCGGTCGTCTCGATACCGCGATCACGCTGATGGGTGATCAGGAAGAATTGCGCGTGCAGCTCGATGGCGAACGCCGCCAGTTTCTCGAACGCCGCGAAGATGCGCGATCCGCCGCGCGTGAAGCTGCCGATCAGGTGCATCAGCTGGCGCTGCGCACGGAATCGAAGAAGTCGGCGCTGTCTTCGCTGGAACAGTCGCTCGGGCGCATGCTCAGCCAGCTGACGACGCTTGAATCGCGCAAGTCGGAGTTGGCCACACAACTTGCGACGCAGAGTGATCCGACCGCGCAACTCGACGCCGAACTGCGCACCTATCTTGATCAGCGCATGTTGGTCGACAAGAAACTGATCGAGGCGCGCAAGGCGCTCGAAGCCTGCGATGTCGCCTATCGCGCGCTGGAGCAGGACCGCCATCGCATCGAGCGCGAGCTGTCGCTGGAACGCGAGAAACTGTCTGGCGTCAGACTCGAAGAACAGAGCCTGCGCATGCGTGCTGAGGGTCATGCCGAGGCCATTGCCGGGGCCGGTTTCGCCACCGATACGGTCGCTGCCGAATTGCCGCCGGAAGCGAACATCACGGATTGGGAAGCGAAATCACAGGATCTCGAACAGAAGATCCGACGCCTTGAGCCGGTGAACCTTGCGGCCATCCAGGAGTTCGCCGAGCAGTCGACGCGCAAGCAGTATCTCGACGCGCAACTCGACGATTTGACCCAGGCGCTCGACATCCTGGAAGGCGCGATCAAGAAGATCGACAAGGAAACCCGTACGCGTTTCAAGGAAACCTTCGACAAGGTCAATAGCGGCTTGCAGGAACTGTTCCCGCGCCTGTTCGGTGGTGGCCATGCGTATCTTGAGCTCACCGGCGAAGACTTGCTCGACACCGGCGTGTCGATCATGGCGCGCCCGCCGGGCAAACGCGTCACCTCGATCAGCCTGTTGTCCGGCGGTGAAAAGGCGTTGACCGCGGTTGCTCTGGTGTTCTCGATCTTCCGCCTGAATCCGGCACCGTTCTGTTTGCTCGACGAGGTCGATGCGCCGCTCGATGAAGCCAACGTCGGGCGCTTCTGCAACATGGTCGCCGAGATGAGCGAACGTGTGCAGTTCCTGTTCGTCACCCACAACAAGGCGACGATGGAGGCGGCGAAACAATTGTGCGGCGTGACCATGCGCGAGCCGGGCGTGTCGCGTCTGGTCTTGGTCGACCTGGACGAAGCTGCAAAGCTCGTCGGCGCGGCTTGAGGAAGCACCATGGACGCGACCACTTTGCGCATCATCCTGGCGGTTGTCGGCGCGATCATTCTCGCGCTGATCTATCTCGGCGGACATCGCAATGCCAAGCCGCAGGGCCGGCGCGTTGCGGCCAAGCTGCCGGGAGAACGCACCGAGCCGCAAATTGGCGACATGAGTGCGGTCGATATGAGAGCGGTCGATCGCGACGACATCGATCCGGATCTGGCCGCTGAACTGACGCGACTGAATCGCGAGATCACCGGCGAATTCGAGCCGTTGTCCACGATGACCGACACCGAGTCCGCAGCATCTTCGGAGCAGCCATCGAGCACCAACTTCGACGAAGCGCCGACAACAATCGTGCCCGTCTATGTCGAGTCGAATATCGGCGCGCGCAGCAGTGAAAAGACCGACCGAATCGTCACCATCTTCGTCGCCGCAAACGAAGGCGGCAGTTTTTCCGGTTCCGACATCGTCGTCGCAATCGAGAAGACCGGACTGATCTACGGCCATCTCGGCATCTTTCATCGCATGGCGCCTGGCACCAGCGAGTACGGTGCGATCTTCAGCGTCGCCAACATGGTGCGGCCCGGACGATTCGACATGCGCGAGATCCAGTCGCTGCGTTCGCCCGGCCTGACCCTGTTCATGGTGCTGCCGAACGCGAAGCCGGCGCTTGATGCCTGGGACGCGATGTTGCCGACGGCGCAGCGCCTCGCCGAGTTGCTCGGTGGCCAGGTGCTCGATGAAGATCGCAACGCGCTCGGCCGGCAACGCATCCAACATGTGCGCGACGAACTTCGTGCCTACGACCGCGCGCTTGAGAAGAACACGATCAAGCGGTCCTGGTAACGCGCCGTGTCGCTGCTGAATGCCAATCCGGGCGCACGCGCGGCGGCACTGCGGCTGGAACTGGCCGAGCACAATCATCGTTACCACGTGCTCGACGCGCCGCTGATCGCCGACAGCACTTACGACGCGCTGTTGCGTGAGTTGCAGGCGATCGAAGCCGCGCATCCGGAACTGGTCGTTCCCGATTCACCGACCCAGCGTGTCGGGGCCGTGGTCGCCGGTGGTTTTGCCGAAGTGCACCACGACGTGCCGATGCTGAGTCTCGGCAATGCCTTCAGCGACGACGATGCCCGCGACTTTTTCGAGCGCATCGTCGAAAAACTGGGCCGTGCGGACGTCGCATTTTCCGTCGAGCCGAAGATCGATGGACTGGCGATCAGCCTGTTGTATGTCGACGGTGTGTTGCAGCGCGCGGCCACGCGTGGCGACGGCAGCAAAGGCGAAGACGTGACACACAGCGTGCGTACCATTGCCTCGGTGCCCTTGCGGCTGCTGGGATCGTCCTGGCCGAAGTGGCTGGAAGTGCGTGGCGAGGTGTACATGCCGCGTGCCGCTTTCGAGAAGTTCAACGAACGCGCGCGTGAGCGCGGCGAACGCACGCTCGCGAATCCGCGCAATGCCGCAGCCGGTTCGATCCGTCAGCTCGATCCGAAAATGGCCGCGTCGCGTCCGCTGGCGTTTTTCGCCTATGCGCTTGGTCGCAGCGAACCCGAAGCGACGTGGCAGCAGCACACCGACATGCTTGCCGACTTCCGCGCTTACGGACTGCCGGTCTGTCCGGAAGCCGATCGTGCGCTTGGCCTCGATGGATTGCGCGAATATTTCCAGCGTATCGGCGCGCGCCGCGATGCCTTGCCCTATGACATCGATGGCGTTGTCTACAAGGTCGACGCTCTCGCCGCGCAACAGCTGCTCGGCTTCGTCTCGCGGGCGCCGCGCTGGGCCATCGCGCACAAGTTTCCGGCACGTGAGGAACAGACCGTAGTCGAGGCGATCGATGTCCAGGTCGGCCGCACTGGCGCCATCACCCCGGTCGCGCGCCTGAAGCCGGTGCAGGTCGCGGGCGTGATCGTGACCAATGCGACTTTGCACAACGAGAACGAGGTGCGGCGCAAGGATGTGCGCGTCGGCGACACCGTGATCGTGCGGCGTGCCGGCGATGTCATTCCCGAAGTGGTGTCGGTCGTGCTCGAACAACGACCGCCGAATTCGACACCGTTCGAGATGCCCACGCTGTGCCCGGAATGCGGTTCACCTTTGGTTCGCGTTGAGGGGGAGGCAGCAATTCGTTGCTCTGGCGGGTTGTTCTGTCCGGCACAGAGAAGTGAATCGATCCATCATTTTGCTTCGCGATTGGCAATGGATATCGAAGGGCTTGGGCCGGAAGCGATTGACGACTTGGCGGAGTTTGGCGTTCTCGACTCGATCGCGGATTTGTATCGGATAACAGCTGACCAGCTTGTTCAGTGTCGAAAGGACGCGTACGTTCGTAAGCGAGGTCCACGGAAATTTGATCCGACTGAAGAGCCCAGAAAATGGGCAGAGAACTTGTGGGACTCGATTCAACATAGCAAGCGGCAGCCGCTTGCCAGATTGCTCTTCGGACTCGGCGTCCGAATGGTTGGTGAGCAAACCGCAAAGGGGCTTGCCAAGGCGTTTGGGTCGCTTGAATTGATTCGAAGCCTACCCTGGCCGATTCTTAGCTTGGCTCCAGAAGTGGGAACTGAGTCTGCAAAGTCGCTCTATGAATTTTTCCGTGAAAGTCACAACAGACAAATCGTCGACGATCTAGTTGATCTTGGCATTTCATCGGAAGATGAGCATACGCCGGCGCCCGGCGTTCTTGCTTCGCTTAGCATTTCTGAGTTAGTTGCGGCACTGAAAATCTCGGCTCTGACGCCAACGCGCCAAGCGCTTGTATTGCCCAAACTGACTTGCGTCTCGGACTTGCTGATGCTTACGGAAGCCGACATGAATCAACTGGGGTTCAAGAGTTCTCAAGTTAATTCGATGAATCAATTCATCTCAGATCCGGCAAGCAAGGAATTGTTAAGAGAGATTGATGTTTCAGTGACCAATCTGCTTTCTGCTCGGGCTTCTGCGGCGACGATCGACGATCAACCTTTGGAAGGAATGACATTCGTACTCACGGGGGCACTTTCCGGACGCACGCGTGAGCAAGCTTCGGAGGCATTGGAAGAGTTGGGAGCAAAGATTGCATCTAGTGTTTCGAAGAAGACCGCTGCGGTAATCGCGGGTGCCGACGCTGGAAGTAAGCTCGACAAGGCGCGAGAGCTCGGAGTTCGCGTATTGGACGAAGAAGCGCTAGAGAGTCTGATTGTTGACCCGGTCGGCTTTTGGGGGAAATCAAGGTGAGCAAGAACTTCGAGCGATTGAACATTGACCGACTTAAGGATCGATCGATCGAGTCCTTGATTGGCATCTGCCGGGGTTTGCTTGCTGACCAACAGCTCAATGAGGCAGAGATTCGATATCTAGACTTGTGGCTTCGCGACAACCAGTCTTTGCTGAGCGAATGGCCCGGCTCCGTTGTCGCGGACCGCGTCAATCGTGTACTTAGCGACGGAGTGGTCACGACTGATGAACTCGGTGAGATCGTTGAAGTGCTGAGCCAGTTGATCGGTGGAACGTTGATTGACTCTGGCGCGGCCGACGGTGTTGCGACATCGTTACCCCTAGACACCGGAGTTCAAGTTGCTTTTTTGGGTGCAATATTTTGTTTTACAGGAGCATTCGTCGCTGGCTCGAGGCGAGTGTGCGAAGAGACGACCGCTTCGGCGGGAGGCACCGTCACAGATACCGTCACTCGATCGGTCAATTATCTGGTTGTTGGAGCGGCGGCATCCAAGAGCTGGGCAAATTCGTCATTCGGTAGAAAGATTGAGCAGGCAGTCAAATTGAGAGATAGCGGTCTACCGATGAAAATCATCGACGAGCGCTGCTGGGCTGAAGCATTGCGATCTAGAAGCTAGGCATTGTCACGTGAGTTTCCATTCTAAATTGGAAGTATTGCGTCTGCGCGCCGACCTGTATGCGGTGCTGCGTGCTTTCTTCGCGGCACGCGGTGTGCTCGAAGTCGAGACGCCGATGCTGTCGGCGGCCGGCAATACCGACCCGAACATCGAGAGCTTCACGACCGAATTCAGCGGTCATGTCGATGCCGGCGCGCGCCGACGCTGGCTGCGTACGTCGCCGGAATTTCCGTTGAAGCGATTGCTCGCGGAAGGGTTGGGCGATTGCTACGAACTCGGCCGCGTATTCCGCAATGGCGAGGCCGGACGCACGCACAATCCCGAGTTCACGATGCTGGAGTGGTATCGCGTCGGATTCGATCATCGCCAACTCGCCGATGAAGTGTTGTCGCTGGCCTCGGTCGCGATGCGGCTCGTCGAGCGCAGTGTGCAGCGGCGTACCACGACCTACCGCGACTGGTTCCGCGACGCGATCGCGCTCGATCCATTCACCGCCACGCTGGAACAACTGCAACAGGCCGCTATCGATATCCGCATCGACGGCGAAGGCCTGAGTCGCGACGACTGGCTCGACCTGCTGATCACCCATCGCCTGCAACCAGCACTGGACGCCGACCTCGCCTTGATCGTCCATGATTTCCCGGCCACTCAGTGCGCCCTGGCGCGCGTCGTCTTGCGTGATGGAGTGGCGGTGGCCGAGCGCTTCGAGTGCTATCTCGGTGGCCGTGAACTCGCCAACGGCTATCACGAGTTGAATGATGCCGCCGAACAGGCCCAACGCTTCGCTGCTGATCAAGCGCGCCGCCAGTTACGTGGACAGCCTGCCGTCGAAATCGACCAGCATCTCCTCGACGCCTTGCCGACACTACCCGATTGCGCCGGCGTTGCACTCGGTGTCGATCGCCTGCTGCAGGCGATGCTCGGCGTCGATGATCTGGCCGACGTGCTGGCTTATCCTTTCGCTCAGGCTTGATCATGGCCATCGCCGCGGTCAAGGAAAGCATCACCATCAACATCGCGCCGAAGGAAGTGGCGCTTGCGGTGGTTTCGAGACGGGCGCATCGCTGCTGTCGCGCTTGAAGAAGGCCGGGCACGAGGACACGGCCGAGGCCAAGCTCGGTCTGAAACGGACGGTGGCGGTGAAGGCGGTGGACGCAGGTCATAACGGCGACGGCCTTGATCGTCTGGTGATCCGCAACTACTTGTTCGAGAAGTCGGCCCCACAGCCCATCTGGTACGACGAATGCGAACTCACTCGTGTGCCTGACAGCATGGCGCGCTTGCTCGCGCCGGGCCTGCCGTCGGGTTACGCCGGCAAGCCGTGAGGGTGAGGGCGCGGCGAGCGCAGGCAAGCACAAGCGCCACTGGCGTCCGTCGCCGAAGCGGCAGCTCCCCAAAGTGGCTATGGTCGTTGACGCCATAACTTGACTATGGTCAATTGCACCATATGAAAGCCGAATCCGTGTTGCATGTGAAACACGCCTACGGCGCGGGTGTGATCGAGATCGTGGTTTGGCAGGTGCCGCGCAAACGTGGCGACCTTGCTGGCGGATTTCTGGGCAGACGTGGAGGCGGCGCAATGAAGGTGCTGAAGGTTCAAGTGGGCGCTTCTGCAGGAGATCTGTCGGAGCGTGCTGCAGCAACGATGAATGCGCTCGCGAGTGGGCAACAGGTTGCGCCGTACTTTGGCGTGGACTTCGCGAACTTGTCGCAAATGCTGGCGGTATTCACGCCCAAGCGACTGGAGTTGATTGCGGCGTTGCGCGAGCAAGGGCCGCTTTCGGTGGCTGCGTTGGCGCGTGCACTCGGACGTGATTACAAAAACGTCCACGGCGATGTGGCCGCCTTGATCGAATGGCTCGCGATCGAGCGCGACGACGGCGGGCGTGTCTTCGTTCCGTGGGACGAGATCGACTTTCGCTTACCGCTTGCGGCACGGGCGGCGTAACTGGCGATCGGCGGTAAAGTCCAGAATGCATTGGCTCCACCGGCCGCCGTCCATTGAGCGAATTGATATGTCCGATATAACGGACTATTGTCGCGCATCACCGCTACTTTGTGCGCTTAAACGGACATGCAGACGCCGATTATCAATGCTCGAGACTTGGGACGTGCGTTGCGCGCCGAGCGCCGTGCGCTGGCCGTCACGCAACAGGGCATCGCTGAAGCAACCCAGACTCGGCGTCAGACTATCGTCGATCTGGAAGCGGGTCGCAACGTGTCGATCCATACCTTGTTCACGGCGCTTTCCGCGCTCGGCAAAGGGCTTGCGATCGTCGATACGCGCGTCGATCTCGACCAGTTGCAATCGGCATTGAGTGAGCGCGATGAAGACTAAGCGCCTTGAGGTTCATGCCTTGGCTTCGCGCGCAGGCACGCTCCACCGTGAATCCCAATGCGTCTTCAATTACGAGACGACCCAGCGCGCGGATGAGGTGTCGTTGACGATGCCGATCCGCGCGAAAAGTTACGCGACGAATCCGTTGATGCCGGTGTTCTCCATGAATCTGCCCGAAGGGTTCGTGTACGACATGATCGCCCGGCGTATGGCCAAGCACGAAACCATCGACGACATGCGCATGCTGGCGATCACCGGACGCAACCAGATCGGTCGGCTGCGCTACCTGGAACCCGGTGACGAACGCCAGACGGCGCCACCGCGCATCGGGCTGGCGGAACTGCTGGCGCCCAGTGGTTCGTCGTCCAAGGCGCTTTTCAGTTTCCTCGTGGACACCTATTTCGAAGCGGGCATTTCCGGCGTGCAACCGAAGGTGTTGTTGCCCGATGCCGACCATTACACGCTGCCATCAGAGCGGATGACCGTCGTCCATTCGGACTTGATCGTGAAGTCGGCAGGTGCCGAGTATCCCTGGCTCACGCAGAATGAATTTCTGTGCATGGACGCCGCCCGCCGGGCGGGAATTTCGGTGCCTGATTTCTGGCTGTCTGATGACGGTGGATTGTTCATCATGCGCCGGTTTGATTTGTTGCCGGCACGCCGTGGCTTTGAGGACATGGCCGTATTGATGGGCAAACCGCGTGACGCGCAAGGGAACTACAAGTACACCGGAAGTTACGAAGACATCGCGCGAACCATCGCGACCTACAGCGGTACGCAGGGGCCGGCGAACTTGCGCGCCTTCTTCGAGTACCTTGTGCACTCGGTCATGGTGCGCAATGGCGACGCGCACCTGAAGAATTTCGGCATGCAGTACGACCACCCGGCAACGGGCCAATGCGTCCTCGCGCCCCTCTACGATGTCGTCACGACCACGATCTATCCGCATGTGCGGCCACAGACGGGCGAGTCGGTGGTGGACCGGACGCTGGCGCTGAAGGTGTTTTCCGGAGCCAAAGATCGCCGCTACCCGGCGCGTGCTGAACTTGTCCGGTTTGGCCGCGAGATCTGCCACACGCCGCGACCGGAACTGGTGTTCGACCGCATCGCGACAGCGATGGGCGAATCGCTTCGGGAACACCGTGATCGGTTCAACAACGAATACGCCGCGCTGCTCGCTACCGAGTGGGAAAGCGGGCGCGCATCAATGTCGTTGTCATCGTCCAGCGACTGATAATAAAACGGCAGCTATCAGCCGATAATTGACTGATTTCAATATAATCGGCATATTTCAGCCGATGAATCCTAAGTCATTCGCAACTTCCGGCGAGTTTGTCGCCCAGATCGGTGTCCGCCTGCGGGCGCTGCGCATTCGCATGCAGTTGGATCAAGCCGAAACTGCCGCCCGCGCGGGCATCAGCGAACGCGCATTGCGCCAGTTGGAGCAGGGACACGGCTCGACGTTGCTGACGTTTGTGCGTGTACTGAAGGCGCTGGATGCCACCGATCAGATCGAGGCGTTTATGCCGCAGCCCACGGTCAGCCCAATGGCCATACTCGCGGCCGGCAAACCCCGCGCGCGCGTTGGCAAGCCCCGGGTCGAATCTCGGACCAAGCGGTTGTGAGCGAACAACTCATCGAGGTCAGAATCTGGGATCGACGGGTCGGTGCCGTTGCGGCCGATCCGGCTGCTGGGTGCTACGCATTCGAGTTCGACCCTAAGTGGGTCAAGACAGGCATCGAACTCGCGCCACTGATGATGCCCATCGCCGATGGCCGTCCGCCGATTGCAATCTTTCCGTCGTTGCCAAAGCCGACCTTCAGGGGGCTGCCCGGACTGTTGTCTGATGCGTTGCCCGACGATTTCGGCAACGCGTTGATCGACGCATGGATGGCTCGCATGGGCGTGCAGAAGTCAGCGGTCAGCGCACTCGATCGACTTGCGTACATGGGTCGCCGCGGCATGGGCGCGCTGGAATTCAAACCGGCGAGAGGATCACATCGTGAAAGCGCGCGACCGATCGAAATGAGCAAGCTTGTCGAAACGGCCAGCCTGGCGGTGCACGGCAATTTCTCGGACGATGCGATGGCGGACGCGGCCTTGCAGAACATCATCCGTGTCGGGACATCGGCAGGGGGTGCTCGCGCCAAGGCAGTGATCGCCTGGAACCCGAAGACCGAAGAAGTACGGAGCGGACAGTTCGATGTCGAGCCGGGCTTCGAGCACTGGCTCCTGAAATTCGACGGCATCGGCAAGGACATCGAACTCGGTGCGTCCGGTGATTACGGCCGCATTGAATATGCGTACCACCTCATGGCCGTTGCTGCTGGCATCGACATGGCACCCTGTCGATTGCTGCAGGAAAACGAGCGCGCGCACTTCATGACGAAGCGCTTTGACCGTGACGGCAATGCCAAACATCACGTGCAGTCGCTCTGCGCCCTGCAGCACCTGGACTACAAGCAACGCGCAACGCACGCCTATGAGCAGCTGTTCATGACGGTGGCCGCATTGAACCTCGGCCACGATGCGATCGACCAGACCTTCGCGCGCATGTGCTTCAACGTCGCCGCGAAAAATTGCGACGATCACACCAAGAACTTTGCGTTTCGGCAGCGTGAGGAAAGCGGCTGGGAACTGGCACCCGCTTACGATGTGACCTTCGCCTACAACCCGACCGGCGAATGGACCCACCAGCACTTGATGAGTGTGAACGGTCAGTTCGACAAGGTCAGTGCGCGAGACCTGTTGGTCGTCGCCGACCGATTCGAAGTGCGCCATGCGAAGGCGATCATGCTGCGGGTGGATGCGGCCATTGCGCAATGGGACGATTACGCGCAGCGCGCGGGACTGCCACGAACAAGTGCTGGCGCCATTGCGCAGCATCACAACTTGATTTGACGGAATCATTGACCAATGAGCAGGAAATCCCGATGACGCAGAAAAAATATTTCGGCACCGATGGCATTCGCGGTCGCGTTGGCGACGAGCCGATCACGCCGGAATTTGCGATGCGTCTTGGGCGTGCGGCGGGTGCCGTGCTTGCGAATGGCGATTCCGGTGTCGTCGTCATCGGCAAGGACACGCGGCGTTCCGGCTACATGCTGGAGGCGGCGCTGCAGGCCGGACTGATTTCTGCAGGGGCAGACGTCCATCTGCTGGGACCGATGCCGACGCCTGGCGTGGCCTTCCTGACGCAAGCGATCGGAGCATCTGCCGGTGTCGTGATCAGCGCTTCGCATAACCCGCACCACGACAACGGTTTCAAGTTTTTTTCGGGGCGCGGCGAAAAGCTAGCGGATACGGTCGAAGCGGCGATCGAAACGGCGTTGGCGGACGACTGCAAGATGGTTGCGCCGGAACGGCTCGGTCGCGCACGGCGCATGACCGATGCCGACGAGCGCTATCTCGATTTCGTTGCCGCGACTGTCCCCGCGGATTTCCGGCTCGATGATTTGCGCCTCGTCATCGACTGTGCGCACGGTGCCACCTACAAATTGGCGCCGCGCCTGTTTTCGGCTCTGGGCGCGAACGTGACTGCAATCGGCGTGCAGCCCGATGGCCTGAACATCAATCTCGGCGTGGGCTCGACCGAGCCTGCCGCGCTGCAGGCGGAAGTGGTCGCGCGTGGCGCCGATCTCGGCATCGCCTTCGACGGCGATGGTGATCGCGTCATGTTCGTCGACGCCAGCGGTGCCTTGCTCGATGGCGACGACCTGTTGCATGTGCTGGCGGTTGAATGGCAGCGCAACGGTCGTCTGCGCGGGCCGATCGTCGGCACGCTCATGACGAACATGGCGTTGGAACTCAAGCTCGCCGGTCATGGCATCGCGTTTGCACGGGCCAATGTCGGCGACCGCTTCGTGCATCAGCGCCTGCATGAAAGCGGCGGTGTGCTGGGCGGCGAGGCGTCCGGTCATGTGCTGTGCCTGGATCGCGCCGGGACCGGCGACGCCATGGTCGCGGCGCTGCAGGTGCTGCATGCGTTGCAGGCGAGTGGGCGCAGTGCGCAGGAATGGCGTACGTCGATGCCGCGTTTTCCGCAGCAGACCATCAACGTCCGCTATACCGCCGGGTTGCGACCTCTGGAGCATGATGCGGTGCGTTCGGCACGCGACGCCGCCGAGCAATCGCTTGCGGGTCGTGGGCGTCTGGTGCTGCGTGCCTCCGGCACCGAGCCGTTGATCCGCGTCACCGTTGAGGCCGACGATGCCGCACTGGTTGCCCGGATCGCGCAGACGCTGGCAACCGCCGTATCATCCGCACTTTGAGTTTGAACCACATCAATTCGCATGACCCGATCGGGAAACCATCCATGACCAATAAACATGTTCCGACGCTGAATATCCGCCGCTACGACAGTGACCGCGAAAATTTCGTGCGCGACATCGGTGCGGCCTATCGCGAATACGGGTTCTGCGGCATCAGTGGCCACGGCATTTCGCCGCAGCTGATTGATCATGCATATGCGGCGTTCAAGGCTTTTTTCGCCTTGCCAGAGAGCGACAAGAAGCGTTACCACATTCCCGGCGGTGGCGGCGCGCGTGGCTACACCGGTTTCATGGTCGAGACTGCGAAGGATTCGAAGTATCCGGACCTGAAAGAGTTCTGGCATATCGGCCGGGAAATTCCGCGTGACTCGAAATACGCCGATGTCATGCCGCCGAATCTGTGGCCAGCTGAAGTTGCTGATTTCCGCGAAGCCGGATACGCGCTGTACACGGCGCTAGATCAACTCGGCGTGCGTGTGTTGCGCGCACTGGCTTTGCATATCGATTTGCCGGAGATGTTCTTCGACGACAAGATCGATTTCGGCAACAGCATCCTGCGTCCGATTCACTATCCGCCGATCACCGCGCCGGACGTGCCGAATGTGCGCGCCGGTGCGCATGAGGACATCAATTTCATCACCTTGTTGGTGGGTGCCAGCGCCGCCGGTCTCGAAGTGCTGACGCGCGAAGGCGAGTGGCTGCCGATCACCACTGAAGGTGACACCATCGTCGTCAACATCGGCGACATGCTGCAGCGCCTGACCAACAACGTCTATCCCTCGACCACGCACCGTGTCACCAATCCGCCCGGGCCGGACGCACGCAAACCGCGCTATTCGGTGCCGTACTTCCTGCATCCGAATCCCGACTTTCTCATCGACGTGCTGCCGAGCTGCATCACGCCGGACAATCCAAGCCGCTACCCGACGCCGATCACCTCGCATGAGTATCTGATGGAACGGTTGCGCGAGATCAAGTTGGTTTGACTCCATTACCCCTCTCCCTTGACGGGAGAGGGGCAGGGGAGAGGGTGAGTTCGCAGCGTTGAAGCATTGCGGCTTCGCTGCCCCCTCTCTCCCGGCCTCTCTCCCGCAAGGGGAGAGAGGAGACAAGCGACATCGCCGCCTTCAGTCAATGACCCGAAACTTTGCCGAGCGCCGAGCGACCATGCGCAAGGCGAGGGCGTCGGGAACGTGTTTGGCGACGAATTTCAGGAACTTGTTGACGCGGCCGGGGACGCAGATCACCTGACCGCGTTCGATGGCCTTCAGGCCTTGGTCGACGACGGTTTTCGCGTCCATCCATAACCAGCGCGGCATCTTGCTGACCAGCGAGCGGGCACCGGTCACGTCGTGGAATTCGGAATAGGTGAATCCCGGACACAGGGCGGAGACGCGGATGCCGTGCGCCGCGTTCTCCAGCGACAGCGACTGCGAAAACTTGATCAACATGGCCTTTGCGCCGCCATAAAGTGTGCTGCCGGCGGAGCCCGGGACCAGCCCGGCCAGCGACGCGACATTGATGATCGCGCCGCGTCGCCGGTCGCGCATCCCCGGCAAAAGTCGATGTGCTAGTTCGCAGGGCGCTTCGATCATCACGCGCAGAAAGCGGGCTTGGGTTTGCCAGTCGCTCTGGTGGTAAGCGCCTGGCACGCCAAATCCCGCGTTGTTGATCAGCAAGTCGACCTGCAGTCGTTCGGTTTCCAACGCTGAACACAGTTTTGGGACTGCATCGTGCTCAGCGAGATCCGACGCGAAGCAGTTCACGCGCACGCCGTGGCGTTGTCGAAGCGTTTCGGCCAGCATCTCGAGTCGGTCGAGTCGCCGGGCCGTCAGCACCAGGTGACAGCCCTGCGCAGCGAGGATTTCGGCGAATCTTTGGCCGATACCCGCGGAAGCACCGGTGATCAGGGCAGTGCGGTCAAGCCATTGGGAATCGTTGTTCATGATCAGGATCAATTGCCGCAGGGGGAGCGGGAGATTATCCTGCGCGCCCGTCGAGTGGAGTTCACGATGCGCAGGCCCTTGATTGCCGGCAATTGGAAGATGCAGGGCTCGGCCGCGATGACCCGAAATCTGATCGCTGCGATCGAAGCGGCCGCACCATTTGCCGACGTCGATGTCGCGGTGATGCCGCCCTATCCCTATCTGCCGGCGGCACTCACTCTGGCCAAGACCGTCGCGGTCGGTGCGCAGGATGCGAGTGCGCAGCCGTCCGGCGCATACACCGGGGAAGTTTCTGCGGCGATGCTCGCAGATATCGGCTGTCGTTACGTCATCCTCGGGCATTCCGAGCGACGCCAGTACCACGGTGAATCGGACGCGTTGATCGCGGCGAAATTCCTCGCCGTCCAAGCAGCCGGCCTGGTGCCGATCCTGTGCGTCGGCGAGACCCTTGCGCAACGTGAAGCCGGTGAAACGGACGCCGTCGTGACTGCACAGTTGTCGGCGGTCGTCACAGCCGCAGGCGTCGACGCTTTTGCCCGCGCGGTATTGGCCTACGAGCCGGTCTGGGCGATCGGTACCGGGCTGACCGCGACACCAGCGCAGGCTCAGGCCGTTCACGCCTTGTTGCGTGGCGTCATCGCCCAAACATCTGCTAGCATCTCCGGCTCACTTCGTATCCTTTACGGGGGCAGTGTCAAGCCGAACAATGCGGCGACGCTGTTTTCGGAAGCCGATATCGACGGTGGACTGATTGGTGGTGCGTCTCTGGTTGCTGACGATTTCGTCGCGATCATCCGCGCCGCCGCCCGCTAAAATTCTGAACGCAAATATTCTGGAATCCGTATGAGCTTTGAATTGGGTTTGAAGATCATGTTGGCGCTGTACGTGGTCGTGGCGCTGTCGATGATTGGCTTGATCCTGTTGCAGCGCGGTCAAGGCGCGCAGGCCGGTTCGGGCTTCGGCGGTGGCGCTTCGGCAACTGTGTTCGGTTCGCGGGGTTCGTCCAACTTCCTGAGCATTTCCACCAAGTGGCTCGCGATCCTCTTTTTCGCCCTGAGCATCGGCATGGGCATGTACATCAGTCGCAATTCGAAGCAGGCCGGTCCGGCCGCAACAGATCTTGGCGTGATGGCCGGTGCCGAAACGACAAAGCCGGCAGCGACGCCGACCGCCGCGAGCGACGTCCCAGCGGCGGCGACTTCAGCATCCGACGTACCTGCAGTCGCACCCGCTACGGGTGACGCGCCGGCTGCGACCGACGCGAACACGGCAGCCCCGGCACTCGAAGCGGAGAAGCCGGAAGCCGTGGAAGCGGACGAATCGTCGAAAATCGAGACAGCGCCTTCTAACTGATCCACCGAACCGGCTACAATGCCGGACGTTGCAAATGATTTGCCCAGATGGCGGAATTGGTAGACGCACTACCTTGAGGTGGTAGCGACGATAGTCGTGGGGGTTCGAGTCCCCCTTTGGGCACCAACACACAATCGAAGCCGCATCGCGGCTTCTTTTTTTGAAGCACGAAGCACAACGCGGGGCGACCCATGGAATTGTCGGAATATCTGCCGGTGCTGCTGTTTCTCGGCCTCGCCACCATCATCGGCGTGGCCCTGCTGGTGATCGGTACCGTCATCGGTCCGAAAAAGCCGAGTGTCGACAAGCTCTCCGCTTACGAATGCGGTTTCATGCCCTTCGAAGATGCGCGCATGAAGTTCGATGTGCGCTACTACCTGATGGCGATCCTGTTCATCGTCTTCGATCTGGAAATCGCCTTCATCTTTCCCTGGGCTGTCGTGTTCCGCGACATCGGCCTGATCGGGCTGATCGAGATGGGCATGTTCCTGCTGCTGCTGGTGCTGGGCTTCGCCTACGTCTGGAAGAAGGGAGCGCTCGAGTGGGAGTGATCACATGGGTGTAAAGACGTCGTTCTTCCACAATCCCGAGCCGATCGGTGAAGTGGATGACATCCTGCGGCCGGACGCGTCCAACCCGCTGATCGAGCGCGGCTTTGCTGTGGCGTCGATGGATACGCTGGTGAACTGGGCGCGCACCGGGTCGATGTGGCCGATGACCTTTGGTCTGGCTTGCTGTGCGGTCGAGATGATGCAGGCTGGTTCTGCACGTCTCGACGTGGATCGCTATGGCGTGGTGTTCCGTCCTTCGCCACGGCAATCCGACGTGATGATTGTGGCTGGCACGCTCGTCAACAAGATGGCGCCGGCATTGCGTCGTGTGTATGACCAGATGCCCGATCCGAAATGGGTGATCTCGATGGGCTCCTGTGCGAACGGCGGCGGCTACTACCACTACTCGTATTCGGTGGTTCGCGGTTGCGATCGCATTGTGCCGGTCGATGTCTATGTGCCGGGTTGTCCGCCGACCGCTGAAGCGCTGATCTGGGGCATCCTGCAGTTGCAGAAGAAGATCCGCCGCACCAACACGATCATGGCGCGCTGAGGTCAAGCATGAGCACCGTCCCGACCAACGAAGCGCCGATCGGTTTGGCCCAGCGGCTGCGCGAGCGCTTCGATACCGCGCTGATCAGCATCGTCGAATCCGTGGATGTGCCGACCATCGAAGTGAAGGCCGAACACTGGCTCGAAGTCGCACGCGCATTGCGCGACGAACCCGAATTCCGCTTCGAACAGGCGGTTGATCTTTGCGGTGTCGACTATCTCGGCTTTGGTGACGCCGAATGGGACACCACGAATATTTCCGGCGAAGGTTTTTCGCGCGGTGTCGAAGGCTTCGGTCCCGGTCGCTTCAATTGGGCCGAGCGCCCGGAAGCGTCGCACAAGCCGCAGCGTTTCGCTGTCGTTGTGAACCTGCTGTCGCTCGCACACAACCGGCGCTTGCGTCTGCGGTGTTTCGCTGCCGACGAAGGACTGCCGGTGGTGCCGTCCCTGGTCGGTGTCTGGCGCGGCTTGAACTGGTTCGAGCGCGAAGCCTTCGACCTCTACGGCATCATCTTCGAAGGTCACAACGACCTGCGCCGCATCCTGACCGACTACGGATTCATCGGCCACCCGTTTCGCAAAGATTTCCCGACCTCGGGTCATGTGGAAATGCGCTACGACGACGAGCAGAAGCGCGTGATCTACCAGCCGGTGACGATCGAGCCGCGCGAGATCACCCCACGGATAATCCGCGAAGACAACTATGGCGGCTTGCATTGAGGCAGTATTTGCATGGCTGACATCAAGAACTACACGCTGAATTTCGGCCCGCAGCACCCGGCCGCGCACGGCGTGCTGCGCCTCGTGCTCGAACTCGACGGCGAAGTGATCCAGCGCGCCGACCCGCACATCGGCCTCCTGCACCGTGCGACCGAGAAGCTCGCCGAGAGCAAGACCTTCATCCAGTCGCTGCCCTACATGGACCGGCTCGACTACGTCTCGATGATGTGCAACGAGCACGCCTACTGTCTCGCGATCGAGAAGCTGCTCGGGGTCGACGTGCCGGTGCGCGCGCAGTACATCCGTGTGATGTTCAGCGAGATCACGCGCGTGATGAACCACCTGATGTGGCTGGGTGCGCACGGTCTCGACTGCGGCGCGATGAACGTCTTCATCTACTGCTTTCGCGAGCGCGAAGACCTGTTCGACATGTACGAAGCGGCCTCGGGTGCGCGCATGCATGCGGCCTACTTCCGCCCGGGCGGTGTCTACCGCGACCTGCCCGATGCGATGCCGCAATACAAA
>JAYUVY010000071.1:0-33129 GCA_043753835.1 Lysobacterales bacterium
TTGTCGTTGAAGGGATGCAGGTGGTGCGCCGCGTCGAGCGCCTGCAGGTCCAGCCGGTGTTGCTTGTCCATGTGGTCGACCTCTGGAACTTGGGGAAAAGCCGTCTTCGATGGGAATCGGAGTTACACGTTCAGCAGGAGGAACTCGCGCTCCCAGCTGCTGATGACACGGAAATAGGTCTGGTATTCCTTGCGCTTGACCGCGATGTAGGCCTCGACGAAACGGCCGCCGATCAGTTCCTGCAGGGCCTGGCAGCCGGCCAGCTTGTCCAGTGACTCCTCCAGAGAACGCGGCAACCCATACCCGAGCTTCTGCGCGCTGTCCGCCAGCGGTTCGGTGGGTTCGAGTTTTTCCTGGATTCCGAGCCAGCCGCACGCCAGGGTCGCCGCCATGGCCAGGTAGGGATTGGCGTCGGACCCGGCGAAGCGGCTTTCCACGCGTGTGTTGTCCGGCGTGTCGAGCGGAACCCGCAGGCCGCAGGTCCGGTTGTCGTAGCCCCACTGCACGTTGACGGGCGCGACCTCTCCCATTGCCAGGCGGCGATAGGAGTTCACGTTCGGGGCGAAGAAGGGCATCGCCATCGGCACGTACTTCTGCAAGCCGCCCAGGTAGTGCCGGAACAGCCGGCTATGTTCGCCCGCCTTGGCGCCCGCGAAGACATTCCTGCCCTTGCCGTCCAGCAGACTCTGGTGGATGTGCATCGAGCTGCCCGGTTCGTTCTCCATGGGCTTGGCCAGGAAAGTCGCGTAGATGCCATGGCGCAGCGCGGCTTCGCGCATGGTGCGCTTGAACAGGAACACCTGGTCCGCACGCGACATCGGGTCGGCGTGCTGGAAGTTGACCTCGAGTTGGGCGGCGCCGGATTCGTGGATCAGGGTGTCCACGTCCAGTTCCATCGCCTCGGCGTAGTCGTACATCAGGTCGAGGATGGGGTCGAATTCGTTGACCGCGTCGATGGAATAACTCTGGCGCGCGGTTTCCGGCCGGCCCGAGCGCCCGGCAGGTGGCTGCAGCGGGAAGTCCGGGTCGGTGTTCTTCTGCACCAGGAAGAATTCCAGTTCCGGCGCAACGATCGGATGCAGGTCCATCGCGTCGTACAGCGCCAGCACGCGGCGCAACACGCTGCGCGGCGCCAGTTCGTGCGGCTGGCCCTCAGCGGTGAAACAGTCGTGGATGATCTGCGCCGTCGGATCGGAAGCCCAAGGCACCATTCGCACGGTGTCGGGGTCAGGGCGCAGGAACATGTCCGAATCCGACGGACGTATCAAGTCGTAGTACTCGTCGGGATAGTCGCCAGTGACGGTGGTGACGAAGATGCCCTCGGGCAGTCGCGTCCCGTAGTCGTGCGAGAACTTGGCCGCGGGAATGATCTTGCCGCGGGCAATGCCGGTCATGTCGGGCACCAGGCACTCGACCTCGGTGATCCGGCGTTGCTTCAGCCAGCGCAGCAGGGCGCTGTCTTCGGCTTCCGCTAGCTTGGCGGTGGGGGGTGACTTCCTGCGCGCCATCTCAGCTCCGTTGCGCCGCGCGCGCCCGGCAGGCGTCGCCGAAGGCGCGGAAAATTTCCATGTAAAACAAATTCTCCGCCAGCTTCCATTCCGGATGCCACTGCACGGCGAGCAGGAAGCGGTCGGCGCGCGCCAGTCGCAGGCCTTCGACCAGCCCGTCGCGAGCCACAGCTTCGACGACCAGGCCGGAGGCCACGCGGTCGACGCCCTGTCCATGCAGGGAGTTGACCATCGCCCGGTCACTGCCTGCCATCGTCGCCAGGCTGCCTTCCAGCATGACCTCGTGGCCCGGACCGTACTGCACGTCCAGCGCAGCCTCGAGGTCCTCCCGGTGGTCGTCCTTGCCGGGCTGTTCGTGCACCTTCTGGAACAGGCTGCCGCCGAGCGCGACATTTATCTCCTGGAAGCCGCGGCAGACCGCCAGCACCGGGACTCCCAGATCGATCGCCAGCGGCACGATCGACAGAACGCTGGCGTCGCGCGCGGGATCGTGCAGGTTGCCCTCGTAACTCGGGCCGCCGGAGTAATGATGCGGCTCGATATTGCTGTACGAGCCGGTCAGGAGCAGTCCGTCGAGGCCATCGAGGACGTCGCGCAAGGGCAGCGGCGGCGTCAGTGATGGAATCAGCAGGGGAATCGCGCCCGCGCCCTGCACGACGGCGCGGACATATTTCTCGCCGACCGCCTGGTAGCGGTGCAGGCCGATCGGTTTGCTGTCGGACGGCAGACCGACCAGCGGTGCACGTGCCATAGGGGACCCGGCGGGCTTGGACGGCCCACCCTAGCCCAGCTGTTTGATTTTATCAACGGTTGCGTTGAGTATTTTTTACACCCGTGAAGGGCCTCTGGTAGTATCGCGGCAAATCCCGCCAGCCCACCACACAGTGACGCGCGCCATGGAACAACCACTACTGCCCGACGCGGACCTTGCGGTCCTGCAGGCCATCCCCGGCTGCGAAGCGATCGACTTGTTGCTACCCGACATGAATGGCCTGCTCCGCGGCAAGCGGATCAGCCGTGAGGCGCTGGAAAAGGTCTACGCCGATGGCGTTTGCCTGCCGATGTCCCTGATCGCCACCGACATCACCGGCAATACGGTGGAGGAAACCGGCCTGGGTTATGCCATTGGCGACGAAGACCGGATCTGCCGGCCCGTGCCGGGCAGCCTGCGCCCCATTCCCTGGCACGAGCGTCCCCTTGCGCAGTTGCTGCTGACGATGGAAGACGGCCGCGGCGGCGCCTTCGAGGCCAATCCGCGCGAAGTGCTCGCGCGCGTCCTGCAGCGCTTCACGGCGCGGGGACTGACGCCTGTGGTGGCCGTGGAGCTGGAGTTCTACCTGCTCGATGGCGATCTCGATGACGCGGGCCGTCCACGCTGCTCGGTAAACCCGGCAACCGGGGAGCGCAACGCGAGTACCCAGGTCTATTACATGCAGGACCTCGACGATTACCGCGACTTCACCGATGCGGTCGCCGACGCCTGCCGCGCGATGGACGTGCCCGCCGACACCGCCGTGGCCGAGTACGCGCCCGGCCAGTTCGAGATCAATCTCAAGCATCGCGCCGACGCGCTGCTGGCCTGCGACGAGGCGATCTACCTCAAGCGCACGATCAAGGCCATCGCAGAACAGCAGGGCATGCTCGCCAGTTTCATGGCCAAGCCCTTCGCCGAGCAGGCCGGAAGTGGCTTGCACGTGCACGTAAGCGTGCTGGATGGCAGTGGCCGCAACATCTTCGCCTCCACGCCCGAGGCGCCGGCCGATACCGTGCGGCACGCCGTGGGCGGGCTGCAGCGGATCTCGCGCGACTGCATGCTGTTGTTCGCACCGCATGCCAACAGCTACCGGCGCTTCGTGCTCAACGCCTTCGTGCCGCTGAACGATTGCTGGGGTTTCAACAACCGCACCGTGGCGATGCGCATCCCGCACAGCGACCCGGCCAACCTGCGCATCGAGCACCGCATCGCCGGGGCCGACGCCAATCCTTACCTGGTCACGGCGGCAGTGCTGGCCGGTATTCTGCACGGCCTCGACACTCGCGCTGATCCGGGCCCGCCGGTCGTCGGCAATGCCTATGAGCAGACCGAATCGAGGTCCGTGGACTGGAACGGCGCCATCAGCGACTTCCTCGCGAGCGACTTCGTGGCTGCGAATCTCGGCACCAGCTTCCGGCATATCTTTGGCCAGCAGAAAGGCAAGGAGTCGCGCAGCTTCCAGGCGCAGGTCAGCTCCACCGACTACGCCTGGTACCTGCGCCAGGTGTGAGTCCGCCCTTGCGATGCACGGCCGCGCACGCCACGGCAAGCAGCCGGTGAACGACGCGGCCCACGCGGCGCCACTGTATGCGGCCGATGCGCCGCCGTTCCCGCAACAGCCGCCACTCGAGGGCGCCGTGCAGGCCGACGTCGCCATCCTTGGCGCCGGTTTCACCGGCCTGTCCGCGGCGATCGAGCTGGCCCAGCGCGGGCTGTCGGTGGTCGTGCTCGAGGCCGGACGGACGGGCTGGGGCGCGTCCGGGCGCAACGGCGGCCAGGCCATCTTCGGCTTCGGCTGCGACCAGTCGACCATCGCCGCTCAAATTGGGCTGGAAGCGTCGCGGCGCCTGTTCGAGTACTCGCTGGAGGGCATGGCGATGCTGCACGAACGCCGCGCCGCCTTCGCGATCGACTGCGATTGGCAGCCAGGCCATGCGCACGTGCCGATCAAGCCGCGCCAGGTGCGCGAACTGCGCGACTGGCAGGGCGCACTTCGGCGCGACTACGGCTACGACCTGGAATGGTGGGAGCGCGACCGCCTGCGAGCGGTCCTGGCCAGCGATCGCTACCTGGGCGCGCTTTACGATCCGCGCAGCGGCCACCTGCAACCGATGAAGTACGTGCGCGGTCTGGCCCGCGCCGCATTGTCGTTGGGCGTACGCGTGTTCGAGCAATCACCGGCGCTGGCGCTGGCGCGCGGCGTGCGTCCCGCGTTGCGCACCGCAGCCGGGCGTGTGGACGCGGACTTCGTCGTGCTCGCCGGCAACGCGCTCGTGCGTGGCATCGCGCCTGAACTCGATGCGCGAATCATGCCGGTCGGTACCTACATCGGCGCCACCGCGCCGCTCGGTGCCCAACGCGCGGGCGCCCTGATAAACAACGGCATGGCCGTGGCCGACGTGAACTGGGCACTCGACTATTTCCGCCTGGACGCGGAACAACGCCTGCTGTTCGGCGGCCGCGCCAGCTACTCGACGCTGCAGCCACTGAACCTGCGCGCGACGATGCTGAGCCGCATAGCGCGCGTGTTCCCGCAACTCAAGGGCGTGAAACTCGACTACGTCTGGGGCGGCTACGTCGACATCAGCCTGAACCGCGCCCCGCACTGGGGCCGCCTCACCCCCAACATCTACTTCGCCCAAGGCTTCAGCGGCCACGGCATCGCCGCAACGGGCTTGGCTGGACGCATCATCGCGGAAGCCATCCACGGTCAATCCACCCGCCTCGACGTCTACGCCAAAATCCCCCACCACCCCTTCCCCGGCGGCCGCACCCTACGCACCCCCATGCTCGTCGCGGCGATGGCGTGGTTCAAGTTGCGGGATGCGTTGTGGTGAGTTGAATCGAGCAGCGCTCCGGCGGCGAATCAGGCCTGTATCCTTTCGCCTGCGTAGTTGAACGAAGCGAGGACGCCGTGAAGCCATTGGAAGGCATCGATCTTTCCGAGTTCTGGGAACAGTCTGAATACGCAGATCGAGAATACGTTGATGGTCCATTGACGCCCGAAAAATACTCGGCCGTCGAGGCCAGCTTGGGCTACAAGCTACCCGCTGCGTATCTCGCACTGATGGCGTCTCAGAACGGCGGTATCCCAAGAAGAACAAATCACCGCACCGGTGAGCGAACTTCGTGGGCGACAGACCACATTGCGATAACGGGCCTCTATTCGATCGGCAGTGCGAAACCCTGTTCGCTATGCGGCACGTTCGGCAGCAAGTTCTGGATCGAAGAATGGGGATACCCGCCAATTGGCATCTATTTTGCCGACTGCCCATCAGCAGGGCACGACATGTTGTGCCTCGACTACAGCAATTGCGGTCCGACTGGCGAACCCAAAGTCGTCCACGTCGACCAGGAATTCGACTACAAAATCACCCTAGTTGGCGAGAGCTTCGATGCATTTGTGCGAGGTCTCGAACACGACGACGCATTCGTCGAGTAGGCTGGGTCGAGCGCAGCGATACCCAGCAGTTGCCCGAAATGCAGTCCTGTGCTGGGTATCACTGCGTTCAACCCAGCCCACGATCTACATCTTGAACGTTACGAATTCCACGGATTGAACAGCGACGCGCGAGCACGCGTGTAATCGACCGTGTCGCGCGTCACCACAGTGAGGCCGTGCTGGACTGCGGTCGCGGCGATGACGAGGTCGGGTTGCGAGAAGGTGTGGCCGGACTTGCGGCCCTCTTCGACCAGCATGCGCCAGGTGAACATCACGTCTTCGGAGACTTGAAGCACGCGCTGCGCGAACATCGGACGCAGCTTGTGCGTCAGCCACTGCTGCAGATCTGCGCGCTTGCCCGGGTCCTTGACCAATTCAATGCCGAAGCGGATTTCGGCGAACGTCACACTGCTGACAAACATCTGATCGAGCGGCTGCTGCGCGAGAAAGGCCAGCACCTTTTTGTCGGGTCGAGGACGACGAAATTCCGACAAGACATTGGTATCGAGTAGCCAACCGTTCACAGCTTGACCGTTCTCACCGGCATCGTCGATCGACGCGGTGCGATGTCGACTTCGCGATGCGGCGATGCCATCAGGACATCAATCAGTTCCTGGCCGCTGCGGCCGCCCTTGAGCCGATCGAATTCCACAACATCGACGATCACAACGGCGTCGCGGCCATGCAAGGTGACGCGCTGCGGCCCGTCGCTATGGGCAAGACGCACCAACTCGCTGAATCGCGCCTTGGCATCCTGAAGGCGCCAGCGCCCGGCGGCGAGCCTTGCAGTCGTATTTCTTTTGGAAATCATTTTTCTAGTCATACTGACCAGAATAGACTTCCAGGCCATGACGATCAAGGGGGATCGGCGACAGGGAGATCGGCGCACCTCCGTTTTAATGCCAACGTCACAACGCAAGCGGACGCGTTGGCACATTTGTCTCGTTGACCGGCGGCGCGGCGCAGTCACACACTGGCGTCAGCCTATGTCCCAGGCCGGAATGACTCTGCCGCGCATGCATCGTCTACTTCTCTGCGTCTTTCTGATCGTGCTCGCATCCAGCCGGTCCGCGGCAGCCGCCGACTATCCGCGCGATCTCGCGCAATGGCGGGAAGTGGCAGTGCCGCCAAAGTCCAGCAAGGCCGATCGCGACGTTTGGGAATCAGCCGCGAATCAAGCGAACATCGAGTGGCGAACGTTCAAGGAGGCCGGTCGGCCAATGGCGGAACTGAAGTCGGGACGTGGCGCCAAGCGTACCGACGAACCCGTGTTCATTTCGCGCGTCGACAAGTTCGGACGCGCGGACACCTTCGTCGAAGTCGATGACGGCTGGCTGGTCGGCTTCAATCGCGGCGGGCTTGGTGCCGGACTGAGCTGGTTCAGCCGCAATGGCGCGCGTAATTACAAGGTCTCCGACCATCAGGTGGCCGGCTTCTTTCAACGCGCCGATGGGCTGCATGCCATCGAGGGACCGGGCCATCGCGGCGCATCCAGCGGATCCATCCTCCGTATTGTCCGTGAACCCACAACCGGCCTCTGGCAAGCGCAGACCGTTGCGCGCTTGCCGGGCACACCCGAAGCGGTCTCGCTTCGATCAAATGGCACCCTGCTGATCACGTTGTCCGATGCGCTGGTATCGATCGATGCTGGCGGCAAGCTGCGAACCTTGCTGGCCGATGCGCCCTGGCCGAATCTTTATCCGAACTCATCAACACTGTCGGCCGACGAGCGCCACCTGTTCATCGGCATGCGCCAGTACGTCGTGGACGTGGACCTGAGCACGTCTCGGTTGCGATTCCTGATTCCGGACATGAAATTTCTGAACACGCTGTCGCGCGAGGATGAGCGGCGCGTGCGCGGCTACGTGATGTTTCGGGTCACTCGCCCGCGATAGACCCAAGGCGCGGCGGAGTAACCTGATCGCGACGAAACCCTGCGGCAACTGGAGAGCGGGCAATGAGCGATGCAGAGTGGATTGACGTCGGTGCAGCCGCGGATCTGGCCAAGGCCGCAGTGCAGACTGTGACACTGGGCCGGACCCGGATCGCGCTGACGCACAAGGACGGCGTGTTCGGCGCGATCTCGGGTGTCTGCAACCATGCCGGTGGCCCGCTGGGCGAAGGCCGTCTGGACGGCGACTACGTTGTCTGTCCCTGGCACTACTGGAAATTCCATTGCCGCACCGGCCTTGGCGAACCGGGCTACGAAGCGGACGCGGTGCCCGCCCATGACGTGAAGGTGGAGGCTGGGCGTGTACTGGTGACGTCGTCGCCAGTCAGCAAGCGCAGCCGCTTGCCGCACCCACCGCATGCGCTTGCACGCGAACCGGTACGTGCGCCGGGCCCGGTGCGCGTGCTTGGCATTTCCACGACGGTGATGACTGCGGATCAGCCACGTTACAGCACCTCCGAAGACCTGCTCGATGCCGCGCTTACGCATGCGGTGCAGTCGCTCGGCTGCGAGACTCAGACGATCCGTCTGCGCGAACTCGGATTCCGCGCCTGCGAGGGTTTCTATTCGAAGTCGGCGCGCGCCTGCACCTGGCCGTGTTCGATCACGCAGATGGACCCGGAAGACCAGATGGAGAAAGTGTACGAAGGCGTGGTGCACTGGGCCGACGTGATCCTCGTCGCGACGCCGATCCGTTGGGGCGCTGCGAGCAGCCTGTATTTCAAGATGGTCGAACGCATGAACTGCATCCAGAACCAGGAGACGATCGCGAACCGGCATCTGCTCAAGAACAAGGTCGCGAGCTTCATCATTACTGGCGGCCAGGACAACATCCAGGGCGTCGCCGGACAGATGCTTGGTTTCTTCGCGGAAATTGGCTGCCAGTTTCCGCAGTTCCCCTACATTGCCCATTCGCGTGGCTGGAGCGCTGAGGACATGGAAAACAACATGCTCGCGGTACGCGACTCCAGCGTATTGCATGAAGCCGCCGCGGCGCTCGCAGACCGCTGCGTGAGCTTGTCAAAACTGATGCTCGACGGCACCCTCGCCTGCCCGCCATATGCACGTGGTGGCCGCAAGGCGCATCGATTGGATGGCAAGGCAGGCGATGACTCCCCTGCGCCAGCGACGTAGGGCCAGTTGCGGAGAAGAAAACGCGTCCGGATTTGAGGCGAGTTGGCGAACCCGAGTTCACGCAGCACGTCGATCAACATTCAAATCGTTGCCAATTTCGGCGCACCGAGTGTCATTCAAACCTGAGGTAGCAAGCATGCACTTTCGAATCATCGCACTCACTCGCGGTATGACCGTCGCGCTGACATTCTTGCTCGTGTGCACATCGACTAGCGCGGGCGATAGATCTCCGGCCATTGCGTCGTCCGCAACACCGAGCGCAGATGTCGCGCGCATCGAGCGACTCGCCGGCCTGGCCAAAGCCTGGGGCGCGGTGAAGTATTTCCATCCGGCGATCGTGCAGCGCCGGATCGACTGGGACGGCGCCTTGATCGCCGCGATTCCGAAGGTGAATGCGGCGAGAACGCGCACCGAGTACATCGCTGCAATGAACGTGATGATTGCGGTGTTGGGCGACCGGGCCACGCTGGCGCGACCAATCTCCGAAGCTGCCGCGCCGGCGATCGCAGTAGCGCCGATCGACGCAGTTCGCATGCACGAAGGTGCGCTTTGGATCGACCCGCTTGCCGCAGCCCACGCTGCGGAATCCGCAACTGGTGAGGACGACAACCCGATGACCAAGGTGCTTCAACTCGCGCCGACCGCACCGGCGATCGTGCTCGATCTGCGTTCGGCCCTACAGGTCAGCGACGATGCTGTCGATCAACGCGACAGATTCCTGCGCGACCTGCTGCCCGAGTTGCTCGACGACAACCTGATGCTCGCGGCGATGCGATTTCGTGCGCATAGTGGCCATCCGCCCCAGGATGGCCGCACGTCCGGTGGTTATTACTCGACCATGGCGACAACGACACCGGACTGGATCGTCGGCAAGAGCAAGACGAAACCGCCGCAAATCGTGGTCCTGGTCGATCAGCGTTCGACCGCACTCGACATCGTCGCCGGTCTGCAGGGCAGCGGCGACGCGTTCGTCGTACAAGACGGCGCCGCGCCTGCTGCGACGTATGTGTCGACACTGCCGCTGATGCCAGGCGTTGAACTGCGGCTGACGACATCGGAACCGGTCAATGCCGATGGCAGCATCGGCTTCGCTGCCGATCTGATCAGCGCCGCAGGCGGCGCAACGGCGGCGACAACTGCATTGCTGGCGAAGCGCAAGTTCGAGTCGAAACGGGTCAAACCGGCGGTCGCCAACAATGCGCTGGTGGAAGGGCGCGATGCCACCTATGCCGAGATGCTCTACCCGACGACGGAATATCGCCTTTTCGCGCTGTTTCGCTACTGGAATGCGATCCACTACTTCTACCCGAACAAGGATCTGATCGGGCGCGGCTGGGACACGGTGCTGCCGGAGTACATCACGCGCTTCGAAGCGAACCGCGATGTCATCGACTACCAAAATACTGTGCTGCGGCTTGCCGCGCAGACGCAGGACTCGCACAGCTTTACGGTCGGCGCTGATGCGGCGATGGCCAAAATCGGGATGTATGTGGTGCCGTTGCAGTTGCGCGAAGTTCAGGGTCGGAGCGTTGTCACTCTGGTGCTCGATCCGGCATTGCCGGTCCAACGCGGCGACGAGGTGTTGAGTATTGATCAGGCCCCGGTTGCAACTCGCATCGCCGAACTGACGCCGATTATCGCAGCGGCGACACCGCAGGCGCTGTCGATCGGCGTGCACAACAGTCTGTTGCGCGGCGGACAAGACAGCGTCGCGACACTTGTGCTGCGCAATCCGGCCGGCGCGACGCGAAAGCTGGAACTGAGGCGGACGATGGCGCGCGCCGACGTGTACCCGGCAACGCTGCGCAAATGGCCTGCCGTGCGCATCTTGCCGAGCGGCTTCGGCTACGTCGACCTGGTGCGACTGCAGCCAAACGCGGTCGACGCGATGTTCGACACGATTCATTCGACCCAGGCAACGATCTTCGACATGCGCGGCTATCCGAATGGCACCGCCTGGGCGATCGCCCCGCGGCTGACGACGAAGGTCTCGCCAGTAAACGCCCTATTCTCGCGCCCGTACATCGAATCATTCAATCTTGACGTCGATGAACTCGCAAATACGAGCTACACGTTTTCGCAACGTCTGCCGAAAGTGACTGGCAAACCCTACCTCGGCAAGGTCGTCATGTTGATCAATGCCGAAGCGATCAGCCAGGCGGAACACACCTGTTTGATGTTCGAGGTCGCGACCGACGTGACCTTCATCGGCACGCCGACCATGGGCGCGAATGGTGATGTCACGAACGTAACCCTTCCCGGTGGACTGATCGCGCATTTCGGCGGACACAACGTGCGCCACGCTGATGGCCGCCCGCTTCAGCGTGTCGGCATCCAGCCGACAATCCGCGTCGACCCGACGATCACCGGGGTCGCAGCCGGCCGCGACGAGATCCTGGATGCCGCAGTCGCATTTCTCGCAAAGCGTGCAAAACGCTAGAAGGAGATCTGTGATTTTTCCATTCGACTGAGCGAACAACAGTTCCATGGGCCAATGGGCCCCGTGAAACTGGAGTCGAGACGTGTCAACGAATTCTTCTGCCACTTCGATCGTGGGATCGGGTGAACGGCTGCATGGCCTGGATGCGTTGCGCGGCTTTGCCCTGCTCGCCGGTGTCGCACTGCACCTGACGTTGTCCTGGCTGCCGGGGGCGCAGCACTGGTGGTTCGTTGGGGAAGCGGACGCGAGTCTCGCGCTATCCGGAATGTTTTATTGGGTGCATCTGTTCCGGATGCTGACGTTTTTCGTGATCGCCGGATTCTTCGGGCGCTTGTTGCTCGAGCGCGTCGGCATCAAAGCCTTCACGAAGGACCGCTTCAAGCGCATTGTGGTGCCGCTGGTGTCGGCCTGGCCGCTCGTGTTCACCGGCATCATTCTGGTGATCGTGTGGATCGCGTTGATCAAATTCGGCGGCGAGTTGCCGAAGGAATCACCGCCTGGCCCGAAATTCACGCCGGATGATTTCCCGCTGACGCATCTGTGGTTCCTCTACGTGCTGACCCTGTGTTACGCAGTGATGCTGGCCTTGCGTACGCTCGTCGAGTTGCTTGATCGCGGCGGCCAGTTGGTGCGGGTTGCAGATGCGGCGATGCGCCTGCTGACGCGTCCCGGCGCAGTCGTGTTACTCGCTGCACCGCTTGCGCTCGCACTTGAGTCGCTGCCGAAATGGACGCTGTGGTTCGGCATTCCAACGCCTGACCAGTCCTTGTATCCGAACCTCGCCGCGACCACGGCTTTCGGCAGCGCCTTCGTATTCGGCTGGTTGCTGCAGCGTCAACGTGATCTGCTCGACCGCATCGCGCAGATCTGGCCGGCGAATCTGGCCATTGCGATCGCCGCAACAGCAAGCTGTCTCGCAACCGTCGGCATCGACCCGTGGCGTGATGGCCCGAGCGACGCATGGACCATTGGTTGTTATGCCGCCGCCTATGCGCTGGCGGGATGGAGCTGGACGCTGGCGCTGATCGGTCTGGCGCTACGCTATTTGAACGGCTACAGCGCGACGCGACGCTATGTCGCGGACGCTTCGTACTGGGTGTACATCGTGCATCTGCCGATCGTGATGGCGTTGCAGGTCGTGTGTTCGCTGATCGACCAAGCGTGGTGGATCGAATTTCCACTCGCCCTCGTGGCCGGCCTCGCGCTGATGTTCGGCAGTTACCAGCTGTGCGTGCGGTATAGCTTCATCGGTGCGATGTTGAATGGTCGGCGCGCACCGGCGACCCCAGCAAGCGGCACACGCTCGCTTGATCCATCGTCTTGCCATACAGCCAGCCTTGCATGCGTCGCACGCCGATCGCCTGCAGCGCCTGCTGCTGCGCCAGACTTTCGACGCCTTCAGCAATGACGCCAATGCCGAGCACCTCGGCCAGACCAACCACCGCCTTCACGATCGCGGTGTCGGCAATCGCCCCCGGCATGCCTTCGACAAAACTGCGGTCGATCTTCAGCATGTCCACCGGCAGTCGCTTCAGATAGACCAGCGAGGCATAACCGGTACCGAAGTCGTCGATCGCGAGCTGTACGCCGATGTGCTTCAGTCGTTGCAGCACCCCGAGCGCGAGGTCGATGTCGCGCATGAGCGTCGTCTCGGTCAACTCCAGGCACAGCCGCGACGGCGCCAGACCGGATGCTTCCAGCGCCGCAGTGACATCCTCGACCAACCGTTCTTCCTCGAACTGCCGCGCCGAGACATTAACGCGCACCGTCGGCAGGTGGCCGTCCGACGTCTGCGGCCATTGCACGGCGTCCTGACAGGCCTGGCGCAACACCCAGCGGCCAACCGGCAGCATCAGGCCCGATGACTCGATGACGCCGATGAAATCCGCCGCCGTGACCAGTCGCTCGCCATCACGCCAGCGCAGCAGTGACTCCGCCGCAACCCATTGACGCTGCTGAGCGTCGTATTCGAGCTCGTAGTGCACCTCGAAATCGCCGCGGAGAAAGGCATCGTGCAGGTCGCGCTCGAAGCGCAGCGCCTCGACCAGCACGTCATGCCGCTCGGGATCAAACAGGACATAGCCGAACTTGTCACCCATGCGCGCCTGCTCGGCCGCTTCTTCGGCGCGGCGCAGCAACACGCGCGCGTCGTTGTCGGCGTCGAGCTGCGAATGGGCAATGCCGACGACCGCATTGGGGACGACCTCGTGGTGCTGGTAGTCCAGGTCACGCACCGCCGCGAGGGCCCGCTCGGCGAGCCGGATCACGGTGCGCTGCAAAACGTCGCCGGCCAACAGAAACGCGAATCCATTCTCACGCACGCGCGCCAGATCGATCGCGCCGCTGCTCAGCCGCCGCAAGCACTGCGCGATCTGCGCCATGACTTCCTCCACGGTCGGCGCTCCGGCCGACCAAGCGACGCCACCGGAGGCATCGACGAAGACATGCACGACGGCTATTGTCTCGCCCGGTGTGCGCGGATTGGCCAGGCGCTGGCGAATCACTTCGACCATGTAGTCGCGATTGCCGAGCCCGGTGCCGCCGTCATGCAGGCGCAGATGTTCGACCTCGGCTTCGGCGCTGCGCCGGCGCGCGATCTCAAAGGCCATTCCGACGTAATCGCCAATGCTGGCCGCGAACGTGACTTCGTCGCGCGTCCACTTGCGTACCCGGTTGATGCTCTCGTGAAAGATGACGCCGAGCAATTCGCCGTCGACATAGGCCGGGGCGGCAAGCAGTGCCTGGATGCGATGGCGTTGCAGATAGTCGCGCAGTGCATCTGGCGATTCTTCCTCGCCGACTGCGGTTTCACTGTCAATGTCGACGTCGATCACTTCGAAGGTGCGCACTTCTTTCAACGCAGCCAGGGAAGTTTCGTCGCAGAGCGCAAGCACTTCAACCATGCCGGTCGTTTCGTGAACGTCATCCGGGCGGCGATAGGCGCGATTTCGCCGCAGCAGTCCCGCATCCAGATCGTGCTGCCAGATGCAGACACGCTCGACTTGCAGGGCAGCAGCCGCAGTCTGCGCGATCGCACCGAGTGCCAAGTCAAAGCTGCAGTCGGGGTGCCAAACCGTTCTTGTCAGTGCCACAAGCGCGCGCGTGAAACGCTCGCTTGCGCTCGGAGCAACTTCCGAGGGCAACGCAACTGCATGCAGCCTGATTAACGAAGGCATCCCATTTCCTCCCGCTGCGCCCGATCATGGCAGCATCGCGCCTGTCTGCCCGCAACATCTGCTGCCTATCCCACCGACCGTTGTGATATTTCCGCGGCAGCAGACGAATTACTTGATACAGAGGCGTTGATCTTTGCCGTCAGGCTGTGTCCATCCTTTGTCCAGATGTAACCCATGACCCGAGCCCCGCATCACGATTGACTGTCGCTGTTCACGCGAAACCACAGCCGATCGGGTTGACCGGCGCAACTCCTCGGTCGCACACTGCTGCAAATGTCATTGAACTCCAGAGATATCGAGCAGATCCGGATTGAGCCTTCGAGGGTTCCGCGCGGTCTTCGCGTCATTGGCTGGGTGCTTGGGCAATTCGCGAGAATTCCCGCAATACGCAACTACTTTGCCAACACGAAGGGCGGCCGATCAGGCCAAATCTACGCGTACTGGCGGTCGAAAAAGTATGCGGAGGCGGCGCGAGTCGCGCTCGACGGGCTCGATTACTACAGGCACCGCAAGAGCAGATTCGCAGCGATGCTTGATCACCATAGCTGGTGGACCCTGATGTGGGACGGCGCGCAAAGCGCCAAGATGGTCGATGCCGACGAATCGCGTGAAAAACTCGTCACCAGCGCTCTCGACGGCCTGCTTCCGTTCGAAGGTTTTCTCGTCGCGCAGTCATTCCTTGAGTTCGCCCGCTGGCGGTATCAGGCAGAGCGCTATGACGACGCAGTCAGACTTGCAGAGTTGGCAGCCAATGCAGATCCGTCCTGGGCAGAACCCGATTTTCTTCTGGGTTGCCACGCGCTCTTGCGAGGCCACCTTGATGCAGAGGCCAGACTGATGCGAGCGGTGGAGAAAGACCATCGAGTCCTGTTTCGAATTGCGAACAATGACTTGTGCAAGCGGCGTCCGGAACTCATCAGGCATCTGACCGAAAAATACAGGGTCGAACTGATGCGCGGTCTTTCGTAGCGGCTCCCGCGGCGAACGTAATTAGGCTACGAACTCACGGTCGAATTCGGCGTTAGGCGAGGGTTGTGATATTTCGGGTAGTTCCGGCGAACAACTCGGTTCAGGGTCCCGCTCCGGTGCGGACAGTCTGATCCCGAAGTTCATCCGAAGGTAGCCACCAGTGCAGGCGCAACCCTTGACCCGATTCCTGACCCGACCCGACCTCGATGAGGCCTTCCTGGCCGAACTGCAAAGCCACAAGGCCATTCTTTACAAGGTCGCGAATGCCTATTGCAGCCGGCGCGAGGATCGCGGCGATCTGATCCAGGACATCACCATCGAGCTGTTCTGCGCGTATCCGAAGTTTGACGCGCGCGTCGCGCGCTTCTCGACCTGGATGTACCGGATCGCGATGAACGTCGCGATCTCGGCACATCGCGGCAGTGCCCGCCGCATCGTTGATGCCTTGCCGATCGACGAGTTCGGCATGGACCTCGCCGCCGCCGATCGCGAACTCGCAAGCGGCGACGACGACCTGCACGCGCTGCACCAGATGATCGCGACGCTGGAACCGATCAATCGCGCCTTGATCCTGCTCTACCTCGAAGGTTATGGACAGGACGAAATCGCCGAGATGATCGGACTGAGTGCCACCAATGTCGCGACCCGGATTGGTCGCATCAAGCAACAGCTGCAGCGCGAGCACGCGGCAGCGGAGAAACTCTCATGACCGGCATCGACCTGGACCAGATGCGCAGCCGCTGGCAGCAGCAAAGCACGCGCGTCGACGCGAAACTCACACTGGACGTCGATGCGGTACGCGCGACGCTCGCGACACGCTCGACTTCTGCCTTCCGCAAGCACACGCGCTGGCTGCTCGCGGCGCTTTGCGGTGACACGATCGCTCTGCTCGCACTCGGCACGTTCATCTTCAACCACAGCCAGGACTGGATGTACCTGCTGGTGGCGATGTCGTTGGCATTGCTGGTGCTCGCGGAGAGCATCACCGATCTGCACGAGTGGCGTGCGATCAAGAGACTCGACAGCAGCGCGCCCCTGATGTCGGTACAGGATACGTTCGATGTCTTGCGCGCACGCCGTCTGCACATGATGCGCTGGATCCTGCTGCTGTCGGTGCTGATGTGGTGGCCACTGCTCACGCTGTTCTTCAAGGGACTGATCGGCGTCGATCTGCTGCGCGGGTTGCACTGGAGTGTCGCCGCAGTGAACGCAGTAGCTGGCCTCGTCTTCATCGCACTCGGGTCAATGGTCGTGAACTGGCTGTCGCGCCGATTCTCCGGTTCGCCTGCGTTCCAGCGCATGCTCGATGACATGGCCGGTCGGAGTTTCGACGCGGCGCGTCAGTCGGTGCAGTCACGCGCTCGCTTCGAATCCGACCTGGTTGACGGCGCCAGCGACGACACCGTCGCCGCACATCTGCGCACACCGATCTGGCCGGATGCTGCGCGTGCACCGCTGCGCACACTGCGACTGCGCCTTTTGCTCGGCATTCTGTTCTACGCGACCCTGCTGATCGCGACTGGTCTGTTCAATGCCAGCCACGGCGGAATGGCACAGTTCATCGTACCCGGCGTACTGCTGAACTTCCTTTGGGTCGCCTTGATGGCCAGCGGCATCGAGCAGCGCGTGCGCCTGTCGCGAATCGCCGTCTCGCCGTCGTTGGCCGTCGCCATCGAAAGCCTCATGAAAATCGCGGCATGGCGCACAACGATCGTCGGGTATGTGCTCGTCGCAACACCGCTGTTGTCGCTCGCACTCGTGCAGGTGATGGCGAAGCAGTTGATCGGCGTCGACGTTTGGACAACGGTCGGGTCAGTCGGCGCAAGCACGGCCGCCGTACTCGCGACCGCACTCAGCCTGACGATGCTCAACGGCCAGCGCCGCGCTCCCGAATTGTTCGCACCCACGCTGGTTGATGCGCTCTGCTTCGGTGCAATTCGCGCGACACGCAAGCTGATTGCTGCGTTAGGACACCCGAAGGCCTGACATCACGCCGACCGTCGCCAGGTACGCCAGCAGCGACGCAACGCGACGTATGGCCAGGCAATGCCGAGTGAGAGCGCGGCGACCAGCAGGCACCAAACGGCGAGCG
The DNA here is from genome assembly GCA_043753835.1 of Lysobacterales bacterium. Classification (GTDB taxonomy): domain Bacteria; phylum Pseudomonadota; class Gammaproteobacteria; order Xanthomonadales; family Ahniellaceae; genus JADKHK01. Next base: position 17,467 of record JAYUVY010000071.1, read on the forward strand.
GAACGCTGGCGGAACTCAGAGCGACAGGGAGCCGCGGCGTGCGACTGAAATTGAACAGGAATGCAGCTTCACCGATAAACGGCGCATCGGACAAGTTCGAGACCAGACGCGGCCCAAGCAAGGTGCCATTGGGCAGTGGCCATGCTGCGAGCAAAGCTTCAGCCGCCAACGGGAATGCTTCCTGCATGCGCCCATGCGTGCGTGCGGCACCGAGTCCGAAGGCATTGGCGGCGGTACCGAAACCGGCCATCACCGGCCCGGCGTCGACTTCGACCGACCAGTCAAGCAACGTGTCCGGTGTCTTTGGGTACTCGCGAAAGCCAACCCATCCATAGCGGCTTTGCCAATATTGCTCGACGTAGCGTTCATACCAATGCAGCGACTGCTTCGGCCAGAGTTCGGGAGCGAACGTGAGCATCGCCGACAGGCCGACACCACGCGCGACATCCAGCGCCTCACCCGTTTCCGCGTCCACCGCATAGGCGGGCAAGCCGCGTTGGGAATCGAGTGCGGGGCCTTCGAATGCGCGGCGCGCACGCTGCACGAACGCCGAATCGACATGACCGAGGCGCATCTGCACGCGTGCAATCGCAGCGTACGCGAGCAAGACATCTACCGGATAGGTCTGTCCGGGATAGTCTTCGATCAATCCATGTGCTGAAGCATCGAGCTCACGTGCCAGCGATTCCGACTGTTCGAGCAGAAATCCGCGATACCGGTTGTCGCCGCCCAGTCGCTCAAAACTGTCGATGCCACTGATCACCAGCATGCGATAGAACAGGTTTTTCTCGTCGAGATAGCGGCTACCCCAATGCTGCTTGACCCACGACGCCTGGCCTTCGTCAACAATCAATTCAGCCGCTGCACTGATGGCACCTTGCCATTCAACTTTCGGCTCGGGGCCAGTCTTTGTGCCTTTCGACCAAGCCGTTTGCAAGGACTCGGTTGTCCACAGAAAAAACACGGCGCTGAACATCGGCCATTCGGTGCCGGAAATGTCGTCCATGGACAAATAACGGGCACGTCCAGAACCCACGCGCGCGCGCGCCCAAGGCTCGAAACGACCTGCAAGGCTTCGCTGCCACGTCACCGCGATCGACGGCATTGCACCGCTGCGCAGACTGTCATCACGCAACTGCCACAACACAGTCGCGCCCGGAGCCAACAGAAACCATCCACAAAACAAGCTTACGCAGATCGCATTCGCAACACTCATCCAGGAACGCATTGCAATCATCGGGAGGACACCACTACTCGGTTGCGGCCGGCGCATTGGGCAGCATAAGGCGCTTCGTTTGCACGCGCGAGAACTGCAAAATCGCATGCAGATCGCCCGCAAACCAGCAGAAAGTCGAAGCGCCTTCATCCTGCCCGCATTCAGGCCGCAACTCACCATGGCGAATGACAGCGAACGGCGCGAACGTGCTCGCCCCGCCATACAGGACTCGCCATGTTCGCACCGCTGCTACTTGCCGCCGCCGTCGCTGTACCGGTCACCGTCGCTGTACCGGTCACCGTCGATGATCAAACACCCATCCTTTGCGACAACTGCGCCGCATGGAATGCGCCGCATGCGCCATTCAAGTTGTTCGGGAATTCCTACTACGTCGGTGTCGATGGCCTCAGTTCGGTGCTGATCGATACCGGCGCCGGACTGATCCTGCTCGATGGCGGACTACCGCAGTCGGCCGCTGTGATCGCTGCGAACATCCGCACGCTTGGTTTCGACGTCGACGACGTTGAATGGATCGCGCTATCGCATCCGCACTATGACCATGTCGGTGGAGTCGCTGCACTGGCGCGCATCAGCGGCGCGAAGGTCGCCGCAAGCACCGGTGCCATGGAGGCGCTGCACAGCGGTGCCGCGACCGCGGCAGATCCACAATACGGCTACGGCAATGAGACGCGCTTCCCGCCGATCGCATCGGTCGAAGAGATCGGCAATGGCGACAGCATCAATCTCGGCACAATCACGCTGACCGCCCACCACACGCCCGGACACACGCCGGGTGGCGCAAGTTGGACTTGGCGCGACTGCGAGGGCGATCGCTGCATCGATCTGGTCTTCGCTGACAGCTTGAACCCGGTCTCGCACGACGATTTCAAGTTCACCGCCGACGGCGGCGCACGCGTGGCCGAATTCCGTCACAGCATCGCGTTGGTAGGCGACCTGCCCTGCGATCTGCTGGTCTCGGCACACCCCTCCTTCTCGCGGCTATTCGAGCGGCAGTCGACTGGCAAGTTGATCGACGCGGATGCATGCAAGGCCTACGCGCAGGATGCAGCGCAGCGACTCGATTTGCGCGAAAAAGCGGAGTCTGCTGGAGGCAACGGCGTTTCTCTGCGTGACGCGTCGAGATAAGCTGCACACTCGGCAGACGAAGGTGTGGCAATGCGCGTCCTGTTCCTGATCGCCTTGATGATCCCGGTCACGCTGCGCGCCGCAGACCTGCCGTATGTGAACTGGGAAAACCATCCGGTTCATGCACTTGACCTGAGTCCCGACCGGCGCGTACTCGCGGTCGCGCATACCGCAGACCAGCGCGTGCAGTTGTTCGACGTCAGCAGCGGCCAGGCGGTTGCGATCGGCCATGTTGTTGTCGGCATTGATCCAGTCGCGGTGCGCTTTCGCAATGACAACGAACTCTGGGTGGTCAATCACATCTCGGACTCGGTCAGCGTCATTGATGTCGCGCGGCGCACCGTCATCGATACCTTGAGCACTGCTGATGAGCCCTTCGATGTGGTGTTCGCAGGCACGCGGGCGTTCGTCAGCTGCTCGCAGGCGAATGCGGTGTGGGTGTTCGATGCGGCCAATCGCACACAGCCAGCGCAAGTGGTGGCAATTCTCGGCGAAGACCCGCGCGCGCTCGCGGTCAGTGGCGATGGCCGCACCGTATACGCCGCAATCTTCGAATCCGGCAATGCGACCACCTTGCTCGCAGGCGGCCTCGCGACCAATGTGATCGCGCTGCCGAACGCGGTCAGCGACGCGCGCGGCCCGTACGCTGGACGCAATCCGCCGCCGAATGCCGGCGACGACTTCGAGCCACCCTTGCATCCGCAAGCCGCGCCGCCCGCAGTCGGCCTGATCGTGCGCAAGCACGACGACCGACGCTGGCGCGACGACAACAATCACGACTGGACCAGCTTCGTATCCGGCCCACTGGCTGGGGCATCGGGGCGCGTGTCGGGTTGGGATCTGCCGGATCGCGATCTCGCCATCATCGACGCCAATTCGCTCGCGGTGCGTTATGCCAGTGGCCTGATGAATATCGGCATGGCGATTGCGGTGAATCCGCAGAGTGGTCTGGTCAGCATGGTCGGCACCGACGCCACCAACGAACTGCGCTTCGAGCCGAACATCAAGGGGCGCTTCGTGCGCACCATGCTGGCGCGCGTCGATGCGACGACGACTCCGACGAAGCAAATCACCGATCTGAATGCCCATCTCGACTACGCGACGTCGACGGTCGCGCAATCGCTGCGTGACCAGAGCATCAGCGATCCGCGCGCCGTCCTGTGGCGCGGCGATGGACAGCGCGGCTGGGTCGCCGGCATGGGATCGAATCAGGTGATCGTGATCGATGCAGCAGGACGCCGGATCGGCGCGCCGATCGCGGTCGGTCAGGGACCAGTCGCACTGGCCCTCGATGAAACACGCGGCCGTCTGTTCGTCTGGAATCACTTCGATGCATCGCTGTCCGTCGTCAACGCGGTGTCCAATGCGGAACTGCAGCGCGTCGCCGTCTTCAACCCGCTGCCGCAACGCATCCGCGACGGTCGGCCCTTGCTCTACGACAGCCATCGCACCTCCGGACTGGGCCAGGCCTCGTGCGCGTCCTGCCATGTCGATGCGCGCATGGACCGGCTCGCCTGGGATCTCGGCGATCCATCGCAGCCACCGGCACGGTTCGACCAGAACTGCCTGACCGTGGTCGGCACACGACCCTGCGAAGACTTCCACGCGATGAAGGGGCCGATGACGACACAGACCCTGCAGGACATCATCGGCCATGAACCGTTTCATTGGCGCGGCGACCGTGCTGGCATCGAAGCCTTCAACCCGGCGTTTGAAGGATTGCTCGGCGATGATCGTCAATTGACGGCCAACGAGATGCAGGCCTTCGAGAATTTCCTCGCGACGATCACGTTTCCACCGAACCCCTATCGCAACAGCGACAACACCCTGCCCGCGGGCTTGCCGCTGATCGGGCACTACACCAGTGGCCGCTTCGCGATGCCCGGGTTACCGCTTGGCACCGGCGATGCGAACCGCGGCTTGCAGTTGTACACACGCGGCCTGCTCGACACCGTATTCCAATGCGCGAGTTGCCACAGCCTGCCAACTGGCATGGCCGCGAACGGCCCGCTGTTTCTCGGCGTGCTCGGTTTTTCGACCGGCGGCCGGGTGATGCCGATCGGCACGATGGGCGAAAACCATCTCGGCATCGTCAGCACCGACGGCTCGACCAACGTCTCGATCAAGGTGCCGCAGTTGCGAAATCAGTACGACAAGGTCGGCATGGAACTCGGCAAGCCCGAAAGCCTTGCCGGTTTCGGATTCCTGCACGACGGTTCGGTCGACTCGATATCGCGTTTCGTGTCGGCGCGCACCTTCAGCGTGCGCTCGGATCAGGAAGTCGCCGACCTCGTCGCGCTGATGCTCGCGTTTTCCGGTTCGGACTTCGGCGACGTCAATCCGCTGCTCGGCGGGCCTGCACCACCATCGCGCGATTCTCATGCTGCAGTCGGCAAACAACGTAGCGTCATCGGAACCGGCGTCGAAGCGCAGCAACTGCTGGATTTGGCGCGCAGCCGCAAGGTCGATCTGATCGTGCATGCCGGCGCGCTCGGCTACGCGTTTGATGCCACGCGCGATCGCTTCTTCGACAAGCAGGACGGCGCACCGATCAGCGACAGCACCCTGCTCGCCGCAGCCAGCGGGAGCGCACCGCAGACCTGGACGATTGTGCCCGCAGGTCTGGGTCGCCGGCTTGGTGTCGATCGCGATGGCGACGGTATTGGCGACGTGCGCGAAATCACCCAAGGCTCGAATCCTGCGGATGCTGCGTCGACTGCGCCGCGACTGGCCGCAGGCCTGTGGTTGAACCCGCAACGCAACGGGCATGGCATTGACGTGCAGTACGCGGCCGGCGCCATGGCCGCGACTTGGTACACCTACGAAGACGACGGCACACCGGTCTGGTATCAGGCGGTCGCGGCGATCGCTCAACCCTGGGAAGGCGTGCTGAACCGCTTCACGCGTAATCCGGAGAACGGGCAAGTGACTGGGCAGGCCGTCGGCAGCGTGAAGCTGACCTTGGTCGATGCCCGTCACGCGAATTTCGAATGGCGCATGGGCACACGCTCGGGTCAGGAAGCTATCGTGCCGATCAGCCCGACCGCGACGCTGCCGGTCCCCGATCGCAGCGGTCTCTGGTTCACACCGAGCGAATCCGGCTGGGGCCTGACCATCGCCAGCGAAGGTGGTGCCAGCGGCGTTGTGGTCTATTTCTATGACGCGAACCAGCAACCGCGCTGGGTCAGCGGCGCGGGCGCGAACAACGCAACGCAGACCATCCCGATGCGCAGCTACCGCGGCTTCTGCCCAGACTGCTCAGCGCTCCCCGCGACCTCGGTCGCGAGCGGCGAAGTCACACTCTCGTTCTCCACAACACGCAACGCCGTCTTGAACCTCGACGTGCGCCACGCCAACCAGACCGAGTCACGCTGGCAACGCGGCCCCTTGGACATCGTGCCGCTGTCGGAGCCGACGTTGCGGGCGACTGGTCTGTGATCTTCGACAAAATGCCACTCCTCCCGTTTGTTCGCCGAGGAGATCAAGCTGGCGACCGGATCGATCGACAGGAAGTCCGATGACTTACGTGCGTTGCCTGCAAGGCATCGGTTCCGGGATCGAGTATCCGGCCGACCAGTTGATGAATCTGGATCCGGTCGACGGCCGGCCGGTGCAGATGGTGTTGGATATCGAGCGGCTGGTGCGAGAAAAGCCGCGTGCCGCTTGGTATGACCCGACGCGGCGCGACATGTGGCGGTTCGGGGCATTGATGGGATTGGACGTCAACGACGCGCACGATGCGTCGCACATCGTCGCTCTCGGTGAAGGCCATACGCCCTTGCTGCATTACGGCGAACATCCGGTCGCGCAGGCAGCGGGATTCGGGTTGTGGATCAAGGATGAAGGCCGTGCGCACCGCGGCTATGGCGCCAACCCGACGCAGAGTTTCAAGGATCGCGGCATGGCCATGGTCGTGGCGATGGCGCGGCGCTTCGGGCTCAAACGACTCGCGGTACCGACGCAAGGCAATGCCGGCGATTCGCTGGTGCGCTACGCGCTTGCCGGTGGACTGGAAGTCGTGGTCGCGATGCCGGACGACACGCCGATGCCGATTCTTGGCCAGGTCGCTGCCTTGAGTCGCTTGCATCCGCAGCGTGTGCATCTGGAACTGGTGCAGGGAACCATTCGCGAAGCTGCGGCCTTGCTGAAGGCGAAATACTGGTCGGATGGCTGGTTCAATGTCGCGACATTCCAGGAACCAGGTTGGCGCATCGAAGGCAAGAAGAGTCTGGGCCTTGAGCTCGCAGAGCCGCGCGTCGGCGAAACGCGATGGTCATTGCCTGACGTGATCGTCTACCCCACCGGCGGTGGCACCGGCGTGCTCGGCATGTGGAAAGCATTTGCCGAACTTGAAGCATTGGGCCTGATCGACACCCGGCGCCCACGCATGATCTGCGTGCAGAGCGAAGTCACGACGCCACTGGTGCGTGCGTTCGACAGTGGCGTCGAAGATACCGAAGCGCGTCCACCCACCGGCACCACCTTGTCTGCGGGACTGAATGTGCCTGGCGGCGTCGGTCACTTCCGCGTGCTACAGATCATCCGCGAAAGCGGCGGTGCTGCGGTCGTCGTTTCCGAAGTCGACACGGCCGCGGAACTCACGCGTTTGTGGCGCATGCGCGGCGACTGGATCTCGCCCGAAGGTGCCGCGTGTGTCGCTGTCTTGCCGCAACTGCTGGACCGCGAACTCGTGCGCGAGGGCGAACGCGTCGTCGCCGTGAACACCGGTTCGCTGGAGAAATACCTGCCGAATCTGCGCCATCTGCTCTGACGCGCATCGCGAATGATCGACACTTGCCGCAATAATCCGGCATGGGCAAGAACAAGGTTCACACCGGCATCAGCGGCAGTCCGTTTCTCGTCGACATCGGCATTCACGCCGATCGCATCGATGATCCCGCCAAGCATCCGTTCAATGTGCGCTCACTGGTGCGCGGTCTGCCGTTGCGCTTGAAGACACCGGTGACCATGCTCGTCGGTGAAAACGGTGCCGGCAAGTCGACCTTGCTCGAAGCGATTGCCTGGGCGTGCGGATTCAACTCGAAAGGCGGAGATCGAGACCAGTCGTTCGGTGACGATGTCGACGGCCATGCACTCGGCCGCGCGTTGCGTCTGGGCTGGCGCCAGCGCGTCAGCGATGGCTTCTTTCTGCGCGCTGAAACCTTTCATCAGTGGATCGATTACATGGAATCGATCGGCGCAAGGTTCTCGCAATACGGCCACAAGTCGCTGCATCAGCGCTCGCACGGAGAAGCTTTTCTCGCGCTGTTCGAAGGCCGCTTCGAGGACGGCGTCTATCTGCTCGACGAACCCGAAGCGGCGCTGTCGCCGGAACGTCAACTGACGTTTCTCGCGCTGCTGCATCAGATGGATCGATCGCGCTGCGCACAATTCATCATCGCCACGCATTCACCGATTCTGCTCTGCTATCCCGGCGCGACGGTGCTCAAGGTCGACGATGACGGCATCAACGTGATCGACGCGCGCCAGACCGAACACGTGCGCCTGACCCGAGATTTTCTGAACGCGCCGGAGCGGTTCTTTCGTCATTTGTTCGAGGAAGATGACTCGGCGTAACCGGCTTCGCGTTGACTGCGGATGGAAAGGACATAAACGATGTCCTCAAATTCATCGAATTCATACAAGGCCAAGTATCCCCGATGATCCCGACCAATCACCAATTCACGCTCCATGCGCTGAACTGTCCGACCGATCAAGGGATTGACCGAGAGCACTTGGATGGCTTGGATGATTTCACGTATTCGCTCGTCGGGATTGGCCACCTGATATTTGCCCAGGTGCGTCAATATTCGAAAGACATCGTCCTGAATGTCTCGCGAAAAAACGATTCTCGGCACGATTAGCGCTCCAGCTGACGCGCCTTGGGCCAATCTGCATCCTTGCCTGCCGCCTTCGCCTCCAGATAAGGCTTCAAATCTTCCCAATCAATCACCAGGCCAGTCGCCCGAATTTCAGCACGTCGTTCGGCTGCCAATTTCAGAAACGCCGCGTAACGCTCGGCCATCTCGGTTTTTTGCGTAATCGCTTCCAGAATGAACGCATGCGCCGTGGTGCCAGACGATTTGGCCAACTTGGCGACTCGCGCCTTGATTTTCTCGGGAATGCGAATGGTGGTGGTCGCAGTGCTCATGGCGCTCTCCTTTCGCGCAAAAGTAGCACAAACGTGACACTAGCCAAAAATCATGCGTCCAGATTGATCCACGTCGCCTTGACCTCGGTGTATTTCTCGAAGGCATGCAGCGATTTGTCGCGGCCGTTGCCGGATTGTTTGTAGCCGCCGAAGGGTGCGGTCATGTCACCGCCATCCCAGTAATTGACCCAGACGCTGCCGGCGCGCAGCTTGCGCGCAACGCGATGCGCCTTGCTGATGTCGCGCGTCCACACGCCTGCGGCGAGGCCGAAGTCGCTGTCGTTGGCGATACGCAATGCCTCGGCCTCATCATCGAACCCGATCACCGACAGCACCGGCCCGAAAATTTCTTCGCGGGCGATGGTGTGATCGTGTGCGACGTGGTCAAACACGGTCGGTTCAATGTAGCAACCACCGCCGACCGGGTGTACGCGCTGCCCGCCGAGTGCGAGCGTCGCGCCTTCGGACTTGGCCTTTTCGATGTAGCCGAGCACGCGTTGCGTCTGGCCCTCGTCAACCATCGCGCCCATTGGCGCAGCGGGATCGAGCGGATGGCGCGGCTGCATCTTGCGACCGGCTTCGACCACACGCGCGACGAATTCATCCTTGATCGAGCGCTCGACGAGCAGGCGTGACGCTGCGGTGCACACCTCGCCCTGGTTGTAGAAAATGCCCATGGCTGCCGCTTCGGCCGCCTTGTCGAGATCGGGCGCATCGGCGAACACCAGGTTCGGGCTCTTGCCGCCGCATTCCATGTAAGCGCGTTTCATGTTCGAACGACCCGCACATTGCAAAAGGTGGCGACCGACGCCAGTCGATCCGGTGAACACCAAACCGTCGACATCCATGTGCAGGGCCAGCGGTTCGCCTGCTTCCAGGCCATAGCCCGGCAACACATTGAGCACGCCCGCCGGGATACCTGCTTCGATCGCGAGCTCCGCGAGACGCAGCGCAGTGAGAGGTGATTTTTCCGACGGCTTCAGCACTACCGAATTGCCCATCGCCAATGCCGGCGCGATCTTCCACACCGCCATCAGCATCGGGAAATTCCACGGCACAATCGCACCGATCACGCCAAGCGGTTCGCGCGTGATCAATCCCAGTTCGTCATTGCCGGTAGAAGCGATCTCGCCGTAGACCTTGTCGATCGCTTCGCCGGTCCAGCTCATGCAACGCACGCTCGCGGCGACGTCGACACTCAGCGCATCCATCACCGGCTTGCCCATGTCGAGCGCTTCGAGCAGTGCCAGTTCTTCGCCATGCGCATCGATCAACTGCGCGAACTTCACCAGCACCTTCTTGCGATGCGTGGGTTTGGTTTCGCTCCAAGCGCCGGACGCAAACATGCGTCGCGAGACATGGACGGCGCGATCAACATCGAGCGCATCGCAACGCGATACAGCGGCCAGCACGCGACCATCGATCGGACTCACGCAGTCAAAGGTTCGGCCGTTCGCTGCGGCGACGTACTTGCCGTCGATGAAGGCCTGGTTCGGGATGCGCAGGGTGGCGGCGCGGGCTTGCCAGTCGGATTGGGTAAGGCTTTGCACAGTGAACTCCTAAAACGTCGGTGGCGTACTGGCGCTGACAATGATGACGTCGGTATCACCGACGGTACGGAAACGATGTGGGCGATTGCATTCGAAGTAGTAGCCCTCGCCGGGGCCAAGCACGCGTTGGGTGTCGCCGACCGTAATCTCGACGCGACCAGCGAGCACAACGCCGCCTTCTTCGCCTTCGTGCACAATCATCTCGGCACCGGTGTCGCTGCCCGGCGGCATCACTTCACGCAGCATCGTCATCTGCCGGTGCGGGCGACGTTGGCCGACCAGGTAGTAATGGATGCCATCGGTGCCGAGATCGGGCATCTCGTCCGGTTGATAGAACGGACTGTCGATGCCACTGACCTCGAAGTCGGCGGTGAAAAATTCGGCCAGCGACATCGGGATGCCGTCGAGCACTTTTTTCAGGGAACTGACCGATGGGCTCACCTTGTTCTGCTCGATCAACGAGATCGTGCTGTTGGTGACGCCGACGCGCTTCGCCAACTCGCGCTGGCTCAGGCCCTTGATCTTGCGTACCGCTTGCAGACGAAGTCCGATATCCACGTCAAACCTGCTCCTGATCGAACCGCGCTGCTCACACCGCGCCCGTGATGCGAAATACTGAACACTCGGAGGCCAAAGCGTCCACCATCGGCGCCACGTTGTAAAGTTTAATTGACACTGATAGCGTTCCGCCCCTCTTCACCGTTCGCAGACATCCGTCATGACCGTGCAACTTGCCGCCCATTACGCTGCGCAGGCGACCGCGCAACCCGAGCACCTCGACGCCTTCTGGATGCCGTTCAGCGCGAATCGCCAGTTCAAGTCCAGGCCGCGGCTGCTCGCGTCGGCCAAGGGCATGTTCTACACCTCGGTCGACGGTCGCGAAATTCTCGACGGCACCGGCGGACTCTGGTGCTGCAATGTCGGTCATGGGCGCGATCGTATCGTCGCTGCGGTGCAACAGCAGATCGCGACGATGGACTTCGCGCCGACCTTCCAGATGGGCCATCCATTGCCATTTCTGGTCGCGGAGCGGCTTGCAGCGATCGCACCGGATCCACTCAAGCATGTGTTCTTCACCAATTCCGGCTCGGAATCGGTCGACACCGCGCTGAAAATCGCACTCGCCTATCACCGCGCGCGCGGCGAAGGCCAACGCACGCGCTTCATCGGTCGCGAAAAGGGTTATCACGGCGTCGGCTTCGGCGGCATCTCGGTCGGTGGTTTGCCGAACAACCGCAAGTTCTTCGGTCCCTTGCTGCCCGGCGTCGACCATATCCGCCACACCCTGGACATCGGACGCAATGCGTTCAGCAAAGGACTGCCGCCGCATGGCATCGAACTTGCCGAGGACCTGGAACGCATGGTCGCGTTGCATGATGCGAGCACGATTGCCGCAGTCATCGTCGAACCCATTGCGGGAAGTGCAGGCGTCATCATTCCGCCGGATGGTTACCTGAAGCGCTTGCGCGAAATCTGCGACAAGCACGGCATCCTGTTGATCTTCGACGAGGTCATCACCGGCTTCGGTCGCGTCGGCAAGGCTTTCGCGGCGCAACGCTTCGGCGTCACGCCGGACATGATCACTTGCGCCAAGGGCCTGTCCAACGGCAGCGTGCCGATGGGTGCAGTGATTGCGTCGAAGCAGATCCACGACACCTTCATGCACGGCCCCGAAGGCGCGATCGAGCTGTTCCATGGCTATACCTATTCCGGCCATCCGCTCGCCTGCGCCGCAGCACTCGCGACCTTGGACATCTATGCCGAGGAAAACCTGTTCGAGCGCGCGATCGAACTCGAGAACTATTGGGCGGAGGGCATCCATTCGCTGAAGGGATTGCCGAACGTGATCGATATCCGCAACTACGGCCTGATCGGCGCGATCGAGCTGGCACCACGCGAGGGCAAGCCTGGTGCACGCGCCTTCGACGTGTTCACCACCTGCTTCCACGACAAGGATCTGCTGGTCCGCACCACGGGTGACGTCATTGCGCTGTCGCCGCCGCTGATTCTCGAGAAATCGCACATCGACAGGATTTTCTCGACGCTCGCGGATACGATCCGCGCCACTGCGTAATTCACTACAGCCCGGGGAGGGCGAATCATGCTGATCGGCGTACCCAAGGAAATCAAGAATCACGAATACCGCATCGGCCTCACGCCTGCTGGCGCGCGCGAACTGACGCATCACGGTCACCAGGTCATGGTGCAACGCGATGGCGGCAAGTCGATCGGCCTGACCAACGAAATGTACGAGAAGGCCGGCGCACACATCGTCGACACTGCGGCCGAGATCTTTGCCCGCGCCGACATGATCATCAAGGTCAAGGAACCGCAGCCGGCCGAATGCTTGATGCTGCGCCCGGGCCAACTGCTTTATACCTATCTGCATCTCGCGCCGGACCCGGACCAGACTGCAGCGCTGGTGAAGTCCGGCTGCACCGCAATCGCCTACGAGACCGTGACCGATCGCAAGGGCGGCCTGCCGCTGCTGGCGCCGATGTCGGAAGTCGCCGGCCGCATGTCGATCCAGGCCGGTGCGCATGCGCTCGAGAAAGCGCAAGGTGGTTCCGGTGTATTGCTCGGCGGCGTGCCCGGCGTGAAACCGGCGGAAGTGCTGGTGATCGGTGGCGGCGTCGTCGGCATCAATGCTGCGCGCATGGCCATGGGCTTGAACGCGCGTGTGACCATCCTCGATCGTTCGCTCGATCGCCTGAAGTATCTCGATGAGTTGTATGGCGACAAGATCACCACACTGTATTCGACGATCGACGCGATCGAAGATTTGCTGCCGATGACCGATCTGGTGATCGGCGCGGTGCTGATCCCGGGTGCGGCAGCGCCGAAGCTGGTGTCGCGCAAACATCTGTCGCTGATGCGTCCGGGCTCGGTGCTGGTCGACGTCGCGATCGATCAGGGTGGCTGCTTCGAGACCAGCAAGGCGACGACGCATCAGACGCCGACGTATGAAGTCGATGGCGTGATCCATTATTGCGTCGCGAACATGCCGGGCGGCGTTGCCCGCACCTCGACGTTCGCGCTGACGAATGCGACGCTGCCGTTCGCGGTGCAACTCGCGAACAAGGGCAAGCAGGCGATGCTCGACGATGCGCATCTGCTGAATGGCCTGAATGTGCACGCCGGCAAGATCACCTACGAAGCGGTGGCCAAGGATCTCGGCTACGACTACGTGCCAGCGGCAAAAGCGCTGGCCTGACCTACGCCATGACGGCCGCCGACACGCCATACACGCCTGCCGCGACCGATCTGGCTTTCACGCGCGAGTCGCCCTATGGCACTCGCGCTGAACCGACCTACTCCGGCGCGCTCAGCTTTCTGCGCCGGACCTACACGAAGGAACTCGCAGGCGTCGATGTCGCCGTGCTCGGTATTCCCTTCGATCTCGCAACGACCAATCGCCCCGGCACCCGCCTCGGCCCGCGCGCGATCCGTGCCGCATCGGCCTCATTGGCCTGGTGTCGCCCTTACGCCTGGGAGTTCGATCCGTTCGATCGTCTGCATGTGATCGACTACGGCGACCTGTTTTTCGATCAGGGCCGCCCGCATCTTGTCCCGGACGTGATTCGCGCGCAGATCGAAGCCGTGGTGAACGCCAACGTACTGCCACTCAGCCTCGGTGGCGATCACTTCATCAGCTATCCGATCCTGCAGGCGTTGGCAGCAAAACATGGCCCGCTGTCGCTGATCCATTTCGATGCGCATAGCGATACTTGGGAAGACAGCGATGGCCGAATTGACCATGGCACCATGTTCTTCCATGCCGCGAAACAGAACCTCGTCGATCCGGCGCGTTCGATCCAGATCGGCATGCGCACCCACAACAAGGACACGCACGGTTTCGAGGTGATCGACGCACGCGAACTGCATCAGCAGGGCGTCGATGCGGTGATCGCGCGCATTCGCGAACGCGTCGGCACGCATCGCTGCTACGTCAGTTTCGATATCGACTTCCTCGACCCCGCCTTCGCGCCCGGCACTGGCACACCCGTCGTCGGCGGCTTCAGTACGCATGACGCCCTGCGGCTGATCCGCGGACTCGCCGGCCTGCACATCGTCGGCGCCGACGTCGTCGAAGTCAGCCCGCCTTTCGACGTGTCCGAAATCACCGCCCTCGCCGCCGCAAGCATTGCGCAGGAACTGCTTGCGGCGATTGCTGCCCGCTTTCCAGATCGCGTGCCGTGAACTGGTTGATCCTGATCGTCGCCGGCCTGCTCGAAATCGGCTGGGCGATCGGACTGAAATACAGCGAAGGCTTCACGAAGCTCTGGCCGAGCGTGTGGACGAGCATGGCGATGATCCTGAGCATGTTCCTGCTCGCGATCGCGATGCGCAGCCTGCCCGTGGGCACCGCCTATGCCGTGTGGGTCGGCATCGGCGCTGTCGGCACCGTGATTCTCGGCATCGTGTTGTTCAATGAATCCGCAGATTTCTGGCGCATGGCCAGCGTCGCCCTGATCGTCGCCGGCATCATCGGCCTCAAGCTGACGACGCCGGGTACGTAGGCGCGAATAGGGCTAACGGTTTGCGGGTGAAATTGAAATTGGCGCTGTAGACTCCGGCGCATGGACTTCGAGTGGGATCCGGCCAAGGCCGCGACCAATCTTCGCAAGCACAAGGTCTCATTCATCGAGGCCGCTTCCGTGTTCGGCGATCCATTGGCCTACACCTTTTCTGATCCTGATCATTCACGAAGCGAGGAGCGCTGGATCACCTTCGGTATGTCGAAGGGTCAGCTTCTACTCGTGGTGGCCCACGTCGAACGCGGCAGTCGCGTTCGCATTATCAGCGCCCGCGAGGCGACCAGGCATGAGCGCAAAATCTACGAGCAAGGCTAGGACAACCCCGAAAGACGACTTGCGCGCCGAGTATCGACGCGAAGATCTCGGAACCGGCGTACGCGGTAAGTATCTCAAGCAGGTGCAATCCGGATCGAATCTCGTGCTGCTTGCGCCGGACGTCGCTCAAGTGTTCAAGACAGAGGACTCCGTCAATGACGCATTGCGTTCACTGATTGACGTTGCGCGACTCAGTGTGCGACCTGCACCACGCGCCCGTGCGTCACGAGCCAAAGCTGTGGTGTCGACGAAGCGCTCTTGACGGCATTATCTGCTTGAAGCTCGCGACACCGAACTGATTGGTCTCCATCGATGAATGCTTTAGACGTTTCCCTTCCCACTTTCAAGTACCACCCGGACCCCGTTTTGACCGGCAGCATTAGGCGCAGCAACGCCTTCTGCCTTTCGTGCAAACGGGCGACTGGTTGGATATACGTGAGCGCGGTGTACGCCGTGGATGAACTGGACGAGCAACTGTGCCCTTGGTGCATCGCCGACGGTGCAGCGCACGAAGCGTTCGACGCCAGTTTCACTGACGAGTGTGGAATTGGTGGCTATGGCGACTGGGACGCAGTGCCGGAATCGGTCATCGAAGAAGTGGCGTTTCGCACACCAGGCTTTTCCGGGTGGCAACAGGAAATGTGGTGGACGTGACCTGCTGGCCGATTTTCGGACGAGCTGAAAGTTGAGAGGATAGCTCCCGCCCCATAGCGAGGAGCGTATGCGAAAGTCCCGATTTACCGAAGA
>JAYUVY010000072.1:0-210972 GCA_043753835.1 Lysobacterales bacterium
GGGGTACCACCCCAACCCCCCCCCCCCCCCCCCCCCCCGCTCCTACGAAAGCGTGACGCCGTCGCGCCGCGGATCGTTCCCGTGATGTGATCGTCCGCATTTTCAACTGTGCGGCATGTCGTAATCTCCGCCTTCGATCACGGAGATGGCCAATGCGATTGCGAGTTCTGGGTGCGTTGTTGTTGCTGGTCGCGATGAGCGCGACGTTCGCGAAGAAGCCGATCGTGCCGCCGTCGCCGACCGCTGGCATGGCCACGCAAACCGGCTTCGTCGATGTGCATGTCGATGCCGCGGCGGCGAAAGTGCTGATCGGCGTGCATGCGCTGGATACGCCGATGCTGCTGGTCAGTGCCTTGCCTGGCGCGCTCGGCTCGAACGACATCGGTCTAGATCGCGCGCAGCCGGGTGAACCGAAGCTGGTCGAGTTCCGCCGCCTCGGCAAGAAGCTGTTGCTGGTGCAGCAGAACACGAAATTCGTCGCCAATGCGGCCGATGCCGACGAGGCCGCAGCCGCGCGTGATGCGTTTGCGGAAGCGGTGCTGTGGTCGGGCGAACTGTTGAATGCGGACAGCGCGAGCGGTCCCTGGCTGGCCGACTTTTCCGGCTTCATCGCCAGCGACCAACACGGTGTCGGCGATCGACTGAAAGCGACGCAGCAGGGCAGCTATGGCGTCGATGCCGCACGCAGCGGTGTGCTCGCGCCCGCAGCCAAGGCTTATCCCGACAATACCGAGTTCGAGGCCTTGCTCACTTTTTCAGGAGGCGGCGAGGGGGCTTTCGTGCAACAGGCGGTGGCCGACCCGAAGGCGATCACGTTGCGTCAGCAGTTGAGTCTGGTGCGTCTGCCGGATGCGAACTATCGACCGCGCGCCTATCACCCGGGTTCCGGTGGCTGGAGCGTCGGCCGCTTCGATTTCGCGCAGCCGCTGACGGTCAATCTCGATGTGCGCTGGCAAGGCCGGTTTCGATTGCAGAAAACCGACCCGAACGCGGCGCGCAGCACGGTCGTGAAGCCGATCGTGTTCTATCTTGATCGCGGTACGCCAGAACCCGTGCGCGGTGCCCTGCTCGACGGCGCGCGCTGGTGGGCGGATGCTTTCGATGCCGCCGGTTTCATCGATGCATTCAAGGTCGAACTCGCGCCCGCCGGAATGGACCTCGCGGACATCCGCTACAACGCCATCACCTGGACGCATCGCGCCACGCGCGGCTGGTCCTACGGCGGCGGCATCGTCGATCCGCGCAGCGGTGAAATCATCAAGGGCTACGTGAATCTCGGTTCGCAACGGGTACGCCAGGATTTGCTGATCGCCGAAGGCTTGCTCGCGGCGCATGCGACTGACGCCAATCCGGTGCTGAAACAACAGGCGCTGGACATGGCGCTGGCGCGGTTGCGGCAACTCGCCGCGCATGAAGTCGGACATGCGCTTGGTTTTGCACACAACTTCGCGGCCAGCCGCACCGGCAATGGCTCGGTGCTTGACTACCCGCATCCGGTCGCGACGCTGGATGCGCAAGGTCGCGTGGCGCTGGCATCACCCTATGGTGTCGGTGTCGGCGACTGGGACAAGTTCGTGGTCGCGCATGGCTATGGCGAATTCGCTACCGATCGCGAAACACAGGAATTGGCGCGCCTGCGCCATGAAGTCGCGGCGCTGGGCTACGACTACGTCAGCGATGCCGATGCGCGCGCACCCGGCGACGCGCATCCGGAAGGTCTGTTGTGGGACTTCGGCAACGACCCGATCGCGAGCTTTGATCAACTGCTGAAGATCCGTACCGTGGCGCTGTCACGATTTGCGGCAGGTGCGCTGCCCCCAGATCGCCAGACCGGCGAACTCGAACGGCGATTGGTACCCATCTATCTGTCACATCGCTACCAGAGCGAAGCGGTCGCCCGGCTGATCGGCGGCGCCGAGTACGACTATGGCCTCGGCGTCGATGGCAAGCTCGGAACGCGCACCGTCGCGGGCGCGCGACAGCATCAGGCGATCGCCGCGCTGAAACGCGCCCTCGCGGTGGAAACCTTGGCGCTGCCGACCAGCTTGCTCGCGGCGTTGACACCGCCATCGAACGAATACAGCCGCGGCCCGGAATATTTCGCAACGCAGACCGGGCCACTGTTCGATCCGTATGCGGCGACCGCTGCGGCAACGGCGCTGATCACCCAGTTCGCGTTCGCGCCGCAGCGACTGAACCGGCTCGCCTGGCAGCGCGCGCAGGATGCGACCACGCCCGGGTTGCGCGATCTGTTCGATGCCCTCGTTGCGAGTTCGTGGCGCGAGACAGGCCACTCCGACGCGCTGGTGCGACGCACGCGCAATTGGGTGCTGCTGGATGCATCCTTGCAGGTGCTCGCGGGCGGCCAACTGCATGCCACCGTCGCGGCGGACTGGAGCAGCGCATTGCGTGCGCTGGCCAACGAGTTGGCGGCCACACCGGCCGGCAATGCCGATGCGCACGAGGCCGAGAAGCTGATCCAGCGCTATTTTGCGGAGCCCGAAACGATCAAGCTGCGCGCGTCGCCGGTAATTCCGCCGGGCGCGCCGATTTGATGCCAGCTTACCTGGTAAGCCCCATGCTAAAGTGACGTACATCCGCTGACAGAGCATCACCATGGCCGCTGCAACGCTGACCGCCAAAGGGCAGATCGTCATCCCTGCAGAAATTCGGGCGCGCTATGAATTGACGCCCGGTACCCAGGTCGAATTTGTCGACGACAACGGCTCGATCCGTTTGCTCGTGCGTCGCCGTGTGGCCATGGTCGATGGCGCCAGCGGCTTCGGCATGATCAAGATTCCACGCGGTCGCGCGGGCGGCGCAAAGCGCAAGCTGTCGGAATTCGATGCGGCGACGTTGGTGTCGCGCAAGCGTCCACCATGATCGCCGTCGACACCAACGTTCTGGCGCGCTTCTATTGCGACGACCCGGACGATCCGGAAGCAGCGCGGCAGCGTCCGCTGGCGCGCAAACTGATGCTGGGCTCCCGCACCATTTTTGTGCCGATCACCGTGGTGCTGGAGTTGGAGTGGGTGATGCGTGGCTTCTACGAGGTCGAGCGCGCCGCATTTTGCGCCGTGCTCGATCATTTGCTGGGCATGAGTCATGTCGTCGTCGAGCGCTGGCAGACCGTTCAGGACGCCATCGCCACTCATCGACAGGGCCTCGACTTCGCCGACGCACTGCATCTTGCGTGCAGTGCGTCTTGCGATCGATTCGTCAGTTTCGACGATCGAGGATTTGGACGTCGAGCAAAACGGCTACAAATCAAGCCGGACGTCGTGTTGCCCGACTGATCACCGTTGGCCGATTCGAAACGGCGCTCACTCGAACCCGTCGCGATAGATCGGATCACCGCCCAGATCGTCGTCGGTGATGGTGCCGATGGCCGCGCCGACGGCGATCGTCGAGGTCGACGTCGGGCTCAGGGTGATGAGAAAGCGTTCATCGAACTCATCGATGTTGTCGCCGAGCACCGGCACGTTCGCGGTCACTGTCGTGTTGCCGGCGATGATCGTGGCGGTGCTGCTGGTCGTCGTGTAGTCGACATTGGCGGTTGCGTCGAGCGGCGTGGTGCTGAAGCCGACGACGACATCGGCACCCACCGCATTGGTGATCGATACGTTGAAGCCGAGATTCGCGCTCCCCGCATCTCCTTCAGCACGCGCCGCGTCGGCAATCGACACCGCCGGTCCGGCGTCGTCGTTGGTGATGGTGCCGGTGGCGTTGCCGTCGAGAATATTGATGCCCGGCGTCGAACTTGTCGGATTCGTCAAATTCACCGCAAGCGTCTCGTCACCCTCAAACGTGGCGTCGCCAAACTTGGTGACATCAAAGTCCTGCGAGGTCACGCCCGAGGCAAAATTCACGCTGATGGCGCGCGACTGGTAGTCACTGTTCGCGAGCGTCGCAGTGCCATCGGCGGTACTCGCGGTGACGCTGACCGCGGCCTGATTGGGGCCGGACAGCGTGACGACGAAACGCAGCGGGTTGACGTTGTTCTCGGCTTGTGGCGGGGCGTCGGCAATCGAAATCGTCGGTGTTGGCTCGTTGTCGTTGATGGTGCCGGTGCCGGCGGCATCGCCAATGACGGCACCGCTGTCGCCGGTATTGGCATTGCTCAGATCGACCGTGAACTGCTCGCTGTCGGCTTCGTTCAAGTTGTCGTTGTTGGTCGTCACCGTGAATGCTTCGGAGATGTCGCCGGCGACAAAGGTGAGGGTCTGGTTCGAGCGCGCAGTGAAGTCGCCCGACGCGGCCGCTGTGCCATTGGTCGTATCGGCACGCACCGTGACTGTGCGACTGTTCGGATTCGACAACGCGACCGTGAAGCCGACACTCGTGCCCTCGGTCACCGCGGCCGGATCATTGATCGTGATCGACGACGTGTCGTCATCGGTGATGGTGCCGGTGGCCTGGGTGTCGCTGATCGTGTAGCCGGCCGAAGGTGTCGTCAGGTTGACGACAAAGGTTTCGTCAACTTCGTCGATGTTGTCGTTGTTGATGGTCACGTTCAAGGTCGCGGTGGCCGAGCCATCGGCGAAATTGACGGTCTGGCTGCTGACATTGCTGTAGTCGGTACCGCCACCCGTCGCGGTGCCGACTGCGGTCGTCGCGACCACACTCGCCGTACCGGTGCTGTTCGAACGCGTCAACGTGAAATTCATCGGCGTCGTCGCTTCACCGAGCGTGCGGTCGGCAATGGCGATGGTGCCGCCCGCGCCAGTGGTGAAGCAGCTTTGTGCAACGTTTAAGGCAATAAACGGCGTCAGGTAGGTCACGTGGGCGGTTGCGAACACGGCCGAATTACCGCATCCGCCAAGTAAATGGCAGTAGCTCATGATGGTCCCGCGAACACCAGCGACGCCGTTTATCGTGCTGCTGGCAGGACAGGAAGTGGCACCGCCATAGCAGCCACCATTCCCGCCGGCTTCGCCGTTGAAACACGCGTCAATGGTGTTCGTCGAAACAGCCGGGCTGCCGCTCCCCGTCAATGCGTCGCTGCAATGCGTGTGGTTCGCTCCAAAATTGTGACCAATCTCGTGCCCGATGAATTTCGCGTCCTGCGCCGTTGCTGCCGTAGTGTTCGTCTGCGTTTGGTTCACACTGTAGTGGCCAAACGTGCAGGTGCCGTCGGGACAGCCACCGAAGGTTTGTCCTTTGGCCGTGCAGTAGTTGCGGTTCGTAAGCAACCAGGCGATGCCCGAGAATCCGCCAGTGCTGGCGAGCTTGCCTGACACCTGCAGCGCAAACGCGCGATTGATTGCAGCATTGTTCGCTGACCATTCTTCGCCGAATTCGTCAAGTTGCTCCAACGGGTCGCCGCCGTTCAATGACGGATATGGATCTGTGCCTACCCTCCAGAAAACATCGCCGATCAGCAAGGTCACGTCCAGATCGCGCTCGTAAATGACATTGAGTTGCGTAAAGAGCGAGGTCAGCCATGTCGTTGCATCGGTAGTGTTGTCGGCAAATCGTTCGCTCAGAAACTGTGTGTCGGAATCGACTGCGAGACGTGCCGATCGCGAGGCCGCCGAGATCGACTTTGCGCCTTTCGGGAAACTGTCAAAAGCAGCATCGACCTCGGCTCGAGTCGGCAATCGCGTCTCCGGCGCGAGATCGTTGGCGCATGTTCCGCTGAACGGCGATCCATCGCGGTTCTTGTCGGTGGCATCCCATACATCCAGCGCGATCCCTGACGAACCGGCGACGCCTTCCAAAGCGAACAGTCGTCCGTCGTCACCAAAGATTCCACCGTCAAGTCGTGAGCCATCTGGCGCAATAACAAATCCAACATATGGTGCATCGCTGACGGACTTGTCAGCGATGAATGACAGCCAGTTGCTTCTTGGTAATTCACTATTCTTGCCGAAATCGAGCAGGCGGATTTTCGCATCCGCGGCATAAACATCAATGCGCTTCATGCGCACGCTACGCCTCGTCTGCAGGTCAATCGGGAGATCGGCGATTTCGACTATTCCGCCAACGGGCGTGCCGAGCATGCGGCTGATCTCGGCGCGCGACAGTTGCGCGGCATCGACGCCGGTTGCAGCTGCGAAAGCGATTGTGGCAAAGACCAGCGTGCGGAGCTTCATGGCGATGACCCCTCAGCCCAGCGATGGGCCGTCAGAAAATAATGCACGGGAGTATAGGCCTCGAATCGGGACGATTTCGAGCGGCCGTCGGCAGTTGCCGCTGCTCGGAGGCTCGGGAGTTGCGGGCGTGTCCCGGAACGGCAATGGCCGCACTGAATTCGGATAGGGCAATGGTCAGGTTCCACCCACAGGCCGTTTCAAGACGCCGACCATTCATTTTCGATTGGACGGCTGTAAAGTTTCGATTGGCCGGCCGTAAAGTTTCAATTGGCCGGTCTGAAAAATCACACCACGGAGTTCGCAATGCCCGCATCAAGCATCAGCACACCACCCCTGCATGTCGTCATTCTCGCCGCCGGTGAGGGCAAACGCATGCAGTCGGCGCGGCCGAAGGTGCTGCAGACGGTGGCGGGGCAGTCGATGCTGGCGACCGTGATCGCCACCGCGCGTGAACTTGCGCCGGCTGCGATCCATGTTGTTTACGGCCACGGCGGCGATCAGGTTCGTGCAGCCTTCTCGGCGGATGCCAGCCTGCACTGGGCCGAACAGGCGCAGCAACTCGGCACCGGGCATGCGGTGATGCAGGCGATGGGGGCGATTCCCGACGCGGCGCGGGTGCTGGTGCTCTATGCCGACGTACCGCTGGTGCGTGCCAGCAGCCTGCGCGCACTCGTCGATGGCGAAGGCGCGCTCGCCGTGTTGGTCGCCGAGTTTGCTGACCCGAAAGGCTATGGTCGCATCCTGCGCGATGCCGATGGTCGCGTCGCCGCGATTGTCGAGGAGCGTGATGCGGATGCGGCGCAGCGCGCCATTCGCGCCATCAATACCGGCATGATCGCCGCCGATGCGCAGGCCCTGCGCGGCTGGCTGGCGACGCTCGGCACTGCGAACGCGCAGGGCGAGTACTACCTGACCGACATCTTCGCGAAGGCGGCGAACGAGTCGCGCGCGGCCGCGATCGTTTCCTGCGCCGATGCCGACGAAGCCCTGGGCGCAAACGATGCCGTGCAGCTCGCTGATCTTGGCCTGCGCTTGAATGCGCGACGTTGCCGCGAGTTGCTGCTTGCCGGTGTACGCATGGCGAATCCGGCGACGCTGCAGTTGCGTGCGGAAATCACCCACGGCCGCGATGTCGAGATCGATGTGCAGGTCGTTCTCGAAGGTCGCATCGCGCTCGGCGATGAGGTCCGCATCGGTCCATTCACGCGACTGCGCGACTGCGAACTCGCCGCCGGCACGGTGGTGCTGGCGCATTGCGACCTCGAAGGCGTGATCACCCGCGGCACCTGCGTGATCGGCCCGTTTGCGCGGCTGCGGCCGGGCACCGATCTCGCCGAAGGCGTGCACATCGGCAATTTCGTCGAGACCAAGATGGCGCGCCTCGGTCGTGGTTCCAAGGCGAATCATCTGAGCTATCTCGGTGATGCCGAGATTGGCGCTGGCGTGAATATCGGTGCCGGCACCATCACCTGCAATTACGACGGCGCCAACAAGCACCGGACCCGAATCGAGGACGGCGTCTTCATCGGTTCGAATTCGGCACTGGTCGCACCGGTCACGATCGGTGCGGACGCCACCATTGGTGCCGGTTCGGTGATCAGCCACGACGCGCCCGCCGGCGAGCTCACCGTCGCGCGGGCCAAGGCACGCACGCTGTCGGGCTGGAAGCGGCCGCGCAAGGGTTGATCTGACGTAGCTCAGTCAGTCGGTACAGTCGGTACAGTCGGTATCATTCCGGGTGCTCGCCTGTCCTTTGGTCTTCGCTGGCGAAGTTGCCCATTCGCTCCTCACGGAAATTCAAATGATCCAGTCGCTTTGGCCGCAACGGCAACCACAGGTTCCGTCCTTTCGGACCGGGTTCGCATGAAGCTGACCCACGTATTGCTGCTGGTCGCCTGTGTGCTCGCGTCGGCCGGACAACTACTGCTCAAGGCCGGGGCACAGGGACGCTCGCATTGGCTGCAGTTCGTCAACTGGCACGTGTTCTTCGGTCTGAGCGGTTATGCGCTAAGCACGTTGCTGTGGCTGTATTGCCTGTCCAAATTGCCGCTTCGGGTGGTCTATCCATTCACCGCCCTGACCTTCGTGCTGGTTGTCGCCGGTGCCGTGCTGATTTTCGGTGAGCGCATCAGCTGGCGTGCCGGCGCAGGCACGTTGTTGGTCCTCGCCGGTTTGGTACTCGTCACCACGGATCGCGGCTAGTCCGAATTCACCTCAACTTTCGGGAATCCATTCATGTCATCAGCCACTGCGTTGGCAACATTCGACTATCGGCATGTTGCTGTGCTTGTCCCCTGCTACAACGAGGCCGTCACGATCGCGAAGGTGGTTGCCGACTTCACTGCCAGCCTGCCGGGCTGTCGTGTCTATGTTTTCGATAACAACTCCAAGGACAACACCGCGGACATCGCGCGCGCTGCCGGTGCAATCGTGCGGCATGTGTCGCTACAGGGAAAAGGCAATGTCGTACGGCGCCAGTTTGCCGACATCGACGCCGAGGTCTACGTGATGGTCGACGGCGACGCGACCTATGACGCCGAAGCGGCGCCGAAGCTGATCGAAGCAGTGGCCGATGGGGCGGACATGGTCGTCGGGTTGCGAGTGGCGCAAAATACGCAGGCCTATCGTGCTGGCCACGTGCTCGGCAATCGCATGCTCACAGGTTTTCTGTCCTGGCTGTTTGGTCGTGCCTGCAATGACATCCTGTCTGGCTATCGCGGCTTTTCGCGGCGCTTCGTCAAGTCGTTTCCGATTCTATCCGCAGGCTTCGAGATCGAGACCGAGCTCACCGTGCATGCGCTTGAATTGAAAGCGCCGATCAGCGAAGTGAGCACGCGCTACTACGACCGACCAGATGGTTCAGTGAGCAAGCTTTCTACCTACAAGGACGGTTTCCGCATCCTCAAGACGATGCTGCGGTTGTTTGCGTCCGAGCGGCCGCTCGCGTTCTTCGGTTCGATTGGCATTGGCACGGCCACTGTAGCGTTTGCACTCGCTGCACCGGTGTTGATGACTTATCTCGAAACCGGTCTGGTGCCGCGTTTTCCGACTGCGATCCTGAGTTCGGCGATGATGATCGTTGCGCTGCTTGCCATGGCATCGGGTCTGATTCTCGACACCGTGACGCGCGGACGTCGTGAATTGAAGATGCTCGCGTATCTGGCCCAGGCCGATCAGCGACTCGCTGGCGTGCGCGGTGCCAAGCCATAGGCGCAGATCAGGACAACGATCACTGAAACCGGATGCAGGTAGCGGAACGACACGATGTGCGAAAACAGCACCTGCGAGCTGAACATGCCGATGGCGAGCAAAGCCAGCAAGCCGGCCACTGCCGGATCGTCGCGGCGCCGGTGCCACCAGATTGCGGCGGCTAAAAACGGCAGCGCAAACAGCACCGTAATCCACCACGCACTGCTATTCGCATAGTATGAAAAAATCGGCGTTGCGCGCGTCGCCACGCCGCGGGCATCGTGGCCGTAGCGTTCGTCCAGAATCTTGATCAGTCCGTCATTTGGCGGCCTTACACCCAGATCGTCCTGCATGCGTGTGCCCGCGATGGCGGGGTCAAAATAGTCGGCGAGATTGGCGAGACCAATGCGCACCAAGCCGAGAGGATCGTCGCGAAACGCATACATCGCGATTTTGCGCGCGCTCGCATCGGGTGCCGAACTGTTCTTCTCGATCAGCCGGTACAACCCGGTTTCCGACCAGATCTGTGCTTCGCGATTTCGCGGATCGGTGGACGGTGGTTTCGCCTGCGCGACGAGTTCGCCGCGCAAGCCGAGGCGTTCAAAATGTTCCGGTTTCACCAGCGGTGCGAGCAGTCCGATGCGCATGCGACCAGTCGCATGGGTGTAGTCACGTCGATCGAGAACGTCGGACTTGTGGTCGTACCAATCCTTGTACAACTCGTGCAACGACAATGTAGCAACCAGCGCGAACGCGAGGTGCAGGGCATGATGCCATCCACGTCGGTCGGGCTTCGCGTGCGCCAGCCAATAGACCGCCACCGGCAGCGGTGCGAAACCGATGACTACGGGGAGCAGACTCAGTCGCAATGATGCGACCAACGTGCCGAACAGGGCCATCCAGAGCAGCCAATGCAGATGGCCAGAACGGACATAGCGAAGACCCGCCAAAACCATCAAGACAAAGCAGAACGTGCCAAACGCTTCGGTCATCACCATGCGCTCGAAAAACAGCTGGCCCGGATCGAGCGCCACGACCAGTGCTGCGATTGTGGCGGCGCGTCCGCTGACGCCCAGGTCGGCGCGGAGGCTGGCGTAACAGGTGACGCACAACAACACGCCCATGGCGCTTTGCACGTAGCCGAGCAGTTGCAGATTGGCTGTCGCCAATGCGGTCTTGCGAATCAACAGCGCATAGGTGAACGAGCGATCCGGCGGTGCTTCGTTGACAATCGCGTTCCAAAGATAGGTTGCCGAATCTCCCATGAAAGTGCGCATGGTCGGGTCGAGCATCCAGAGCAGGGCCTTGATCGCGGCCACGGTTGCAAACACGAGCAGCAATTCATGCCGCAAGTGCGACTGCCTGGGCGTAGGTTCGAGGTCGGTTTGGGCGAGCATGGATCGAAGCCCTGATGAAATTCGACGCGCAGGATAGCGGCATCAAGTGATTGACTCACTTGATGGGTACACGGCTGCGCAGTGCGCCGACTCACTGCGGCAGTATGATCGCTGCCAACAAGCTGGCATACAGAGCAACGAATTTGCGCCTGTCCGCCAAGCGTAATACCGTATGACATTCACGGAGGTCGCTGATGGCCATTTCATTTCGGCTCGCCGAGCCGGAGGCGATGTACCTCGTCGAATTGAGTCAACGCCTTGGCGTCAGCCAGAGCGAGGTGCTGCGGCGCGGACTGCAATTGCTTGCCGCGCAACATCTCGGCTTTGGCGCGAGTCCCTACCTGCTCGGGGCCGATCTGTTCGGTGGCGAAGCGACGATCGACGATCCGGAACTGTCGCATACGGTATCCACACGCTTGCGCAGGATGGTTCGTGAGAAGCGTCCTGCTTGATACCGGCCCATGGCTGGCGTTGTTTCATCACGCCGACCGCCACCATCTCGCGACGACCGAGTGGTTGCGTCGTGAAGGGAGCAGCGTGCGTCTGTTCAGTACGTGGCCGGTGTTGACCGAAGTCGGATTCTTTCTGCGCGCGCAGACCAAGCAGCGGTTGCTGACTTCGGTGGAACGCGGTGCACTGGCGCTGGTCGATCTGGATCGCCGCGATGTGGCCGTGATGAATCGGCTGATTGGACGCTTCGCGGACCAGAAGCCGGATCTCGCCGATGCGTCCCTGCTTGCGATCGCCGAGCGTCTGGGTATCGCAGAAGTGGCGACATTCGACCGCAAGGACTTTTCGGTCTATCGCATCGGTCGCGACGCGGCGCTGCGGACTACCGACTTCGAACAAGCGAGCCCGGTGATCAAACAACGCAAACGCTAGCTCACTGCGGCAGCGTGATTGTCACCGCCAGACCACCGCCGTCGCGGTTCGCGAGTGCGATCTGGCCGTTGTGCGCTTCGATGATTTCGCGGGTGAGGGCGAGTCCGAGGCCGGTGCCGCCGCGCTTCGTCGAGTAGAACGGCAACAGCGCCTGCGCAAGCACCTCGTCGCTCATGCCCGGCCCGCGGTCGCGGACTTCAATGCGCAAGGCGTTCGGCAGTTCGCGTACCGACAGTTCGACGGTGTCGGCCGGTGTGCCCGACTCATGCGCGTTCTTGAGCAGATTGAGCAAGGCCTGTTCGAGTTGCGCGGCGTCGAAGCGCGGCTTTTGCGCGACATCGCCGTGTGCCGTGAAGGTCGCAACCACGCGCAGGCGATCGACGAAGGCCACCCAGTCCAGAAGTTCGATACGGGGCGACGGCAGCTTCGCGAACTGCGCGTAGCCGCGGATGAAACTGTCGAGGTGGCGTGCGCGCTCTTCGATCGCACCGAACACGCCGACGAGTTTGTCATGCTGTCCGCGACGCGTCAGTTCGGCGCCCGAGTGCGCCATTGACGCAATCGGTGCCAGTGAGTTGTTCAACTCGTGGCTGATCATGCGGATCACTTTCTTCCAGGTCTGCACTTCCTGGCGCCGCAGTTCCTGCGACAGGCCACGCAACATCAGCAACTCGTGCGGACGGCCGTTGAGGCGGAAGTGCTGGCGCGAAAGATGAAAGACTTCCTCATCATCGGGCTTGTCGCCTTCGACCGTGAACAGGCCGTCACCACCACGACGCAGGGCATCGCCGAGGGCGGGCAGCGCGAGCGCGATCATCACGTCGCGATGCTGGCCTTCGATGCGGCGGCCATTGTTCAACAGCTTTCGCGCCGCAAGATTGCCGTAGATGATGTGGCCGTTGGCATCGAACAGCAGCATTGCCACCGGCGTGTTCTGGACCATGGTATCGAGCAGCAATTCGCGTTGCGCGAGTGTCAGCCGCTGCTCGCGCAGGGTGTCGCCGAGCGCGTTGTGCGCGGCGACCAGATCCGACAATTCGTCGTCGCGATGCCAGTGCACGCCGAAAGCAAAGTCACCGTCGCGATAGCTGGTGACGGTGCCGGCCAGCGCCCGGAACAACGAGCGCATCGGATCCAGTTCGCGGCCGATCAGCAGCAACAACAGCGGCAGCGAAACCAGCACTGCCACCACGGCCGCAAGCCACGCGGGATCGAGCCAGTGATCGACGAACACGGTGACCGTGGCGACGATGATCGCCATGACCAATGCCGCCAGCAGGTAGCGCCAGCGCAGACTGAGGCGGCGGTGGTTGCGACTCACGTGCGCGCAATCCCCAGCCGCTCCATGCGCCGGTAAAGCGCCTGGCGCGACAAGCCGAGATCGGCGGCGGCCTGTGCAATGACGCCGTTTGCTTGCGCGATCGCCGCTTCAATCGCGGCACGATCCGGCTCGCCGCGCTCGCTCGCTGCAGTCGTGACCGTCGCGCCGACGAGGCCGAGATCGCCGGCGTGCAGGACATCATTGCTCGCCAGCAGACGCGCGCGGCTGAGGGTGTTCTTCAGCTCGCGCACATTGCCTGGCCATTCGTGACGCAGCAGAGCGGCGCGGGCATCGTCCGCGAGCCGCTTCTGGCCGGCGAGGAAGTGTTCCGCCAGCGGCAGGATGTCGGCACTACGTTCGGCCAGCGCCGGCAACGCGATTTCGATCAGGTTCAACCGGTAGTACAGGTCTTCGCGGAAGCGGCCCTGACGGATCATCGCCGGCAGATCGGCATTGGTCGCGCTCAGCACGCGCACTTTCACTTCGCGCTCGCGATTGGCGCCGAGGCGCGAAAACTTGCCGGTCTCGAGCACGCGCAGCAGTTTCATCTGGCCGGCCAAGGGCAGGTTGCCGATCTCATCGAGGAACAAGGTGCCGCCGTCGGCGGCTTCGAACTTGCCTTCGCGTGCCTTGTTCGCGCCGGTGTAGGCACCGGCTTCGGCGCCGAACAATTCGGCCTCGATCAGTTCCGCTGGCAGCGCGCCGCAATTCACGGTGATGAAGGGGCCGCCACGCACGCTCGAATTCGCCTGGATGATGCTGGCGATGCCTTCCTTGCCGGCGCCGTTCGGGCCGGTGATCAGCACCGGCACATCGGCGCGTGCGACCTGGCAGGCCAGATGCACGGCGCGCGTGGTCGCGGCATCGGCGAAGACATAGCCGCCGAGTTCGAACCCGGCGAGTGCACGGCGCAGCCCGCGCTCGCTGTCGCGACTGCGGGTCAGTGCACGATTGGCTTCACCCAGTTCGAGCAGATTGCGCACGGTCGCGACCAGCTTGCGGTCGTCCCAGGGTTTCGCCAGGTAATCGGCAGCACCGGCCTTGACCAGATCGACCGCAGTTTCCAGATGCGTCCATGCCGTCAGCAGGATCACCGGCAGGTCCGGATGGCGCGCGCGAATGTCGCGAAACAGCGCCTCGCCCTCACGCCCGGACGTGGTGTCGGCGCTGAAGTTCATGTCCTGGATCACCAAGTCGACGGATTCGCGCGCGAGCACGGCGAGGCCGGCATCCGGCGAGGCAGCGCGCTGCGTGTCGATGTCGTGCAGGGACAACAGCAACGCGAGTGCTTCGATCACACCCGCGTTGTCGTCGATCACAAGAACAGTAGGCATGACCGAATTTAGCGCGTCAGACGGTGCGCGTGGCAGTGGCCGGCGCGATCTGTGAAGCCCGCCGCGCCGGGAACCAGGTCGCGAGTTGCCCGATCAGCCACAGCATGACCGCCCCGGTCGCCAAGTCGGCGAGCGGCAGACGTTCAAGCTGCAGGCCTTCGGCGATGAACGCATTGAGGGCCAGCGCCAGCACCACACCAATTGCAATGCCGATGCTGGTGACGATGAAATTCTCGAGCAGGTAGTAACGCAGGATGTCGCTGCGACGCGCACCAAGTGCACGCCGCACGCCGATTTGCTTGCGTCGCTGGCCGACCCAGAAACTGGCCATGCCGAGAATGCCGCTCGCCGTTACCAGCACCAGCAGCGCGGTCATCGTGCCCATCATCGAGGACAGGAAATAGTCGTTGCGATAGCGCCGCTCGCGTAACTCCAGCATCGTGTTGGCGGGCTCCAGGATGCGACCATCACCCGGTTTGACCAATGCGGCTTCTGCCGCCTTCACCGCCTCGGCCTGCGTTCCCGGCTCCGTGCGAACGATGTATTGCGGCGAAGTTTCTGGCATGCGCACCGGCTGGATCAGCGATTCACCACCAGTCTTCGATCCCCAGCTGGTGCGGCCCCAAGGGGTCGCCAGCGTCTCGACGACGCCGACCACGCGAAGTTCTTGCGCGCCGTCGCCGTTGCCTTGAAAAAATACGCGTCCGAGGTATTGGCTCTCCTCTGGATACATCGCTTGCGCCATGGCTTCGCTGATGATTACCGGCAGCGTCATGTCCTTGATGCCGCGTGACGGCTGCGTCACAAATTCGATGTATTCCTCGGGCAGGAAGTCGCGGCCCTGGATGAGCTTCAAGCCGAGCGTGCCGACCATCGATGCGGCCGATTCATAGGTCGCGCAGTTGCTCTTCGGTTCCTTGTCGTCACGCTTCAGGAAAAAGCTGCTGTTACTGCCCGACTGCCCAAGTGGCAACTGGTTGACCATCGATACCTGGGTGACGCCGGGGATCGCGCGCAGCGCCGCTTCGTCGGTTTTTTGTTGCGCGAGCGCGTCCTTTGTGTCCCGGTAGCTACTGACGCGGATGCGAAACACGTTTGCTTCGTCGGCACCCGAGGGTTGGTTCGCAGCGCTGATCTTGTCGCTGACAATATAAAAAACATTACTCGCGATCGCGAGCGTAAGCGCCACTTGCGCGGCGATGACGGCGACGCCGATTTTGTTGCGGGTGAGAGTTTTCAAGATCGGAGCAAATGCCATGACGGGCCTCATTGGGCTTTGAGTTGCAATGCGGGCACTTGGCGCGCAGCGCGCCAGGTGGGAAGCAGACCCGCGAGCACCGCGCTCGCGATCGCGATCAGCACGGTGGCGGCGATCATCCACGGATCCAGCCGCGCCACGCCGGCCGCTTCAAAGCTGTAGGCGTCGACAATGCGCAAGCCGGCGAAACTGAGAAACAAGCCGAGTACGCCGCCAGCGACGCCAATCACCACGGTCTCGGTCAGGTACTGGCGGATGATGTCGCCGCGGGTGGCGCCGAGCGCACGGCGTACGCCGATCTCACCGCCGCGCGCAGTGAACTTCGCCAGCAACAAGCCGATCACATTAACGATGCACACGAGCAGAAATCCGAACGCCAGGTAAGTCTGCAGGCGGGTGTCGGCGTCGACCACTTTGTTCAATGCCAGCCAGTCCATCACACTGCGCAGGCGCACATTGTCCGGGCGCTTGAAGCGATCGAATTTGCGCTGCTCGGCGATATGCGCGGTGATGTAGTCGCGATACTCGGCCACTGCTGCGGCGTCCTTCAATTCCACCCAGTACTGGATCCAGTTGCATTCGCTTTTCAGGAAGCCGGCAAAACCGGGTTCGTGGGAATTGCTGCTGCAATTGGTCCAGCCGTCATTGCGCCATTCGCGCGCAATGGCGTTGCGAAACGGCAGCATCACCTGCTCGGGTTCGATCGGGCCAGCGCCGCTCAGGATGCGGTAGTACTTGGGGATCGGGTTCCAATGGTCGAGCACGCCGACGATGCGGTAGTCGCGATCATCAATGCGAATGCTGCGCCCTGTCGGGTCAGCGTCACCAAATACTTTTTCCGACAGCTTGCGCCCGATCACCACGACGAAATCGCCGTTGTCGTCCTCGCTGGTGTTCCACGGCCCGCCGAAGCGAAATGGTGTCTCGAACATCTCGAAAAAGGCGCGCGTCATGGCGAGCCCGGCGTCACCGAACGGCGGCAGATCTTTGCGAGCAGCGTCGACGGTCGGGCTGAAGCCATACACGGCGGCGCGATTGTCGCCTTTGGCTGCGCGCAGGAAGGCATCGACATCGAGGTAACCCAACTGCAAGTCGGGTTCGTCGCCCGGCTCAAAATTGTCGAGGCTCTGAACGTCGAGTTGCGGCACAAACAACTGGCTGCTCTTGTGCGGGATCGGATCACCGCCGAGCACGTGCATGACCGTGTACGCGGTCATGCTGGCACCGACACCGAAGCCGAGAATCAGCACCATCAGCGCGGTCAGAAACGGGTTGCGCTTGAGGCTCATCAAGCCGAGTTTGCAATAGTAATTCCACATGGCGGCATCCTCAGGCGATGGCAGCAATGGTCGCGGCTCCGGCGTGCTTTCTGAGCAGGCTGACGTTGTGCTCAAGATCGCTCACCTGGCCGTCGATGATGTGCACGTTGCGCTGCGCGCGCGCGGCCAGTTCCGGATCATGCGTGACCATGACGATGGTCGTGCCCTGGGCGTTGATTTCTTCCAGCAGCTCCATCACGCCACGCGCCATCGCCGTATCCAGGTTGCCGGTCGGCTCATCCGCGAGCAGCAGGCGCGGATCACCGGCGAGCGCGCGTGCGATCGCGACGCGTTGCTGCTGGCCGCCCGACAATTCGGCCGGGTAGTGCTTTGAACGCGAGGCCAGGCCGACGCGTTCCAGTGCGCCCTCGATGCGCTTGCGCCGATCAGCGCCATTGAAGCCGCGATAGCGCAACGGCACATCGACGTTGTCGAACAAATTCAGATCCGGAATCAGGTTGAAGCCCTGGAAAATGAAGCCGATCTTCTGGTTGCGCAGCCGCGACCTTGCGTCGTCGTTCAAGCCCTGCACCGGCACGCCGTCAATGCGGAACTCGCCCGCGGTGAAGTCTTCAAGCAAGCCGGCAATATTGAGAAACGTGGTCTTGCCGGAACCCGAAGGTCCGGTGACGGCGACGAATTCGCCTTCGCGCACATGGATGTCGAAGCCGCGCAACGCATGCGTTTCGATCAAGTGGGTGCGATAGACCTTGCTGAGGTTTTTCATCGTGAGCATGGCGAGCGTCCTTGGTTGAAACGGTTGGGTGCGAGGGCAATTCGGTGATTCGTTGATGCCGTCATTCAGCGATGCGAATTCGGGTTGCGTCCTGGAACAGGTCGGTGCCGGCGATCACGACGCGATCACCGATCTTCAGGCCTTCGAGAACTTCCACGGCTTCGAGGCTGCTGTCACCGAGTTGCACCTGTTGGCGCGTGGCGATGCCGTCGCGAACGACGAATGCATAGCGGCCACCACCCTGTTCGACGAAGGGACCGCGGCGCAGCAGCAGCACGTCGGGTTTGTTCTCGATCAGCACCCGTGCCGAGGCGCGCTGGTTCTGGCGCAGGCCGGCCGGTTGCGCGTCCTTGAAGCCGACGCGGGCGAGCACTTCCGAGCCGATCACTTCCGGCGAGATCGACGCGAGCGTGCCAGCGATCTTGCCGCTCGGCAGGGTCAGATCGACGTCCATGCCGATGCCAAGATCATCCGCATACGATTCGGGAACGCGGATCTCGACTTCCAGTCGCGACAGATCAACGACGACGAGCAACAGCGCGTCGCGCGCGACCTTGGTGCGATCGGCGACCGCGACCGTACCGACCACGCCCGCGACCGGCGCACGCACCGTCAGCTCGTCGTGGCGGCGTTCGAGTTCGGTGACGACCGAGCGCTGGCGACGCAATTCCTGATCACGCGTGCGCTGCTCGAAGCCGACCGCTTCGACATTCAATTTGGAATCGGCACCGGCATGTTTGGCGCGAATCTCGGCCGCCGCCACCGCGTCCTGTGCGCGCAGGTAATCGACTTCGGCGATCGCGCCTTTCTTGAAGCCACGTTCGGCGCGATCGAATTCACGCACGGCGGCAACGCGCGCAACCTCGGCTTCATCGGCGGCCTTCACGGCGGTCAAACGCAGGCGCTCGGATTCAATGCGGGCGCGCGCCGTGGTTGCATCGAGGCTCGCCAGCACCGCGCGTTCGCGTTCCAGTTCGGCGTCGAGCTCGGGTGAGTCGATGGTCGCCAGCACGTCACCCTTGGCGACCGTCGCACCGGCGCGCGTGGCCAAGCTCACGCTGCCATTCGCCGGTGCGTAAACACTCGGGCTGTCGGCGGCGACGATACGACCGTCGGCCACAGCATCACGCACCAGGGTGCCGCGCTTCACCTCGGAAAAACGCAGACGACTCGCGTCGACGCTGCGCTCGCTCGCAAAGAAACGGTTCAACAACCACCCGAACAACAACACCGCGACCACACCGCCGCCGATCAGCAGCCAACGCCTGCGCGCGAGCCCGCGGGTATCGACTTGCATCACGCGATCAGTGGCTGAAGTGTCTCGAATCATGGCGCTCGTCCGTGGCAGATGCGGACAGTCAGCGCAGGATGCGTGCCAGCGTCAAGGCATTGAAGTTGCTGAAGTTACGGGCGGACAGACGAGCGTCCGCGACTGTCCGGG
The DNA here is from genome assembly GCA_043753835.1 of Lysobacterales bacterium. Classification (GTDB taxonomy): domain Bacteria; phylum Pseudomonadota; class Gammaproteobacteria; order Xanthomonadales; family Ahniellaceae; genus JADKHK01. Next base: position 18,973 of record JAYUVY010000072.1, read on the forward strand.
TGTCCGCGCGGCGGACGCTGATTGGTATCGATAGATGGATCGCCTCTCTTGTGCCTCCAGTCGCAAACGAATGCATCGGTGGCGCACGGGCTATGTTGCAGTCGAAGAACATTTCCGTGCTCCTGTTCGGAATGGCTGAACGTGCCATGGCCGTCCCGGTTAATCTGTGTGCCATGTCTGCTTCGGACACTGTCGTGTGTGCAATGAGGAAATCGCATGAGCTCGTCGCGTGATCGTTTGCCTGTACCTGCGCGCATCGAATACCTGAAAGTGCAGAATTTTCGCGCGCTGCGCGAAGTGGAATTTAGGGACTTGACGCCCTTGACGGTACTTTTGGGTCCGAATGGAAGCGGAAAGTCGACCGTATTCGATGTATTTGCGTTTCTATCCGAGTGCTTCGAAATGGGGCTGCGCCGCGCTTGGGACAAACGAGGGCGAGCGAAGGAGCTCAAGTCGCGTGGTAGCGACGGCCCGTTGTCAATTGAGATCAAATATCGTGAGCCCGGTTTTCCGTTGATCACCTATCACTTGGCTGTCGACGAGCGTGGAAGCGGACCAGTGGTTGTCGAAGAGTGGCTTCGCTGGAAGCGCGGTAGCCATGGACAGCCATTTCGTTTTCTCGACTATCGCGAGGGGATTGGCCGCGCCGTCAGCGGCGAGTGGCCGGACGCCGTGGATAGACGCGTCGAAGTGCCGTTGAAGTCTCCCGATTTGCTTGCCGTAAACGCGTTGGGTCAGTTTGCGGAACATCCTCGCGTTGCGGCACTGCGCGATTTCATCACCGGCTGGTACGTGTCCTACCTGTCGGCTGATGGCGCGCGAGGGCAGCCGGAGGCGGGCCCGCAAGAACGGCTTACAAAGAGCGGAGATAATCTCGCGAACGTCATTCAGTATCTCGGCGAGCGCCACGGAGCCCAACTGGAACGCATTTTCGAGGTGTTGCGCAGACGTGTTCCGCGTATTGAACGAGTGCTCGCTGAAACGATGCCCGATGGGCGCCTGCTCCTGCAAATCAAGGACGCGCCGTTCAGTCATCCGGTGCTCGCAAAGTTTGCTTCGGACGGCACGCTCAAAATGCTGGCGTATCTGATGCTTCTCTACGACCCGTCGCCGCCGCCCTTTGTGGGCATCGAAGAGCCGGAGAACTTCCTGCACCCGCGCTTGCTGCCCGAGCTTGCAGAGGAATGTCGCGCGGCTCTCGAACGCACGCAGCTGCTCGTCACGACGCACTCCCCATTCTTCCTCAATGCACTACGCCCGGAAGAGGTGCGCGTGCTCTGGCGCGACGATTTTGGATACACACAGACGCAGCGAGCATCGGAACTTCCAGGTGTTCCCGAGTTCGTGTCGCAAGGCGCCTTGCTCGGTCAGCTTTGGATGGAAGGGCAGCTCGGGGTGGGTGATCCATTGGTCAACCAGGGTGCTCCTACTCGGCCGATCAAAGGGCGCAAGTGATGGCAGCGACACATCTGGAGCTGCTGGTCGAAGAACTGTCCATGGAAGCCTTCCTTCGAGCTTTTTTGCCCCGAATGCTTCCTGCCGACCGCACTTTTGAAGTGCATCCTTTTCAGGGCAAGAGTGATCTGCTCGGGAAATTGCAGTCACGCCTGGCCGGCTATGCCGCCTGGATTCCCGAGGACTGGTGCATTGTCGTTGTCGTCGACCGCGACGGTGAAGACTGCCGAACCTTGAAGAAGCAACTCGAGCAAATAGCGGCACCTGCGAAATTGGCTACGCGTTCGCGTTCAAGAACGCGCATGCAGCTCATTAATCGAATTGCAATCGAAGAATTGGAAGCGTGGTACTTCGGTGAGTGGTCGAGTGTGCGCAGCGCATACCCGAGAGTTGCAGCGGGAATTCCCAATCAGGCCGCATTTCGCGACCCTGATGCCATTCAGGGTGGCACTTGGGAGTCCTTCGAGCGCACGCTGCAACGCTACGGCTACTTCAAGGGCGGACTGGAAAAGATCGACTGCGCACGTCGAATTGGCTCGACCATTGATCCGTCCCGGAGTCGCTCCCATAGCTTCAAGGCGTTTTGCGATGCAATAGCCGATGCCGTGACGTGACGCGATTGGGCCAGCGCACTCGCGTGGAGCGCTACGGTCGCAATTCCTGGTCGTGAGTGCGTTGTTCGAACTCGACGACCTCATGTGCTTGGTGGCAGAAGAGTCGCGACTAGTCGCGGTTCGCCCGAGACTCGCCCGCGCGATGCCCGGTCTGGTTTGCGCGCTCCGCTAGAATCCGCCACTTGCATCCGGAGTTTTCGAACATGTGCGGAATTGTTGGTGTAGCAGCGCGACGCGATGTCGTGCCGACTTTGATCCATGGTCTGAAGTCGCTTGAATACCGTGGCTATGACTCGGCCGGTATTGCGTTGCTGACCGATCGCGGCATGGAACGGCTGCGTGCCAAGGGCAAGGTGGCCGAGTTGGAGGCGCTGCAGAACGCGACGCCACTGGCGGGCCACACCGGCATCGCGCACACGCGTTGGGCCACGCATGGCGTGCCGGCCGAGCGCAATGCGCATCCGATGATTTCGAACGACATGGTCGCGGTGGTGCACAACGGCATCATAGAAAACCACGCCGAGTTGCGCGAAGAACTTCGTGCGCTGGGCTACAGCTTCACCAGCGACACCGATACCGAAGTGATGGCGCACATGATTCATGTGCTGCATCGCGACGGCACCAGTCTGCTCGATGCCGTCAAGATCGTGCTGCCGCGCCTGCACGGTGCCTATGCGATCGCGGTGATGTCGGCGCGTGAGCCGGGCGTCGTCGTTGGTGCGCGCAAGGGCTCGCCGATGGTGATGGGGCTTGGCGACGGCGAGCAGTTTCTGGCCTCCGATATCCACGCGTTGCTGCCGGTCACGCGCCGCTTCGTGTATCTGGCCGAAGGCGATATCGCTGAAATTCGTATCGACTCGACGCGCATCTTTGACGCCAGCGGCGCCGAGGTCACGCGGCCGGTCAAGGAAGCGCATTTCAGCGCAGATGCTGTTCAGCGTGGCGAATATCGCCACTACATGCTCAAGGAAATCCATGAGCAGCCGAGCGCGATCGCCGACACGCTGGAAGGCCGTCTCAGCGAAGGCCATGTGCTGACCCAGATTTTCGGCCCAACCGCGAAGGAAATGCTGACGCAGACGCAAGCGGTGCAAATTGTTGCGTGTGGATCGAGCTATCACGCCGCGCTCGTCGCGAAGTACTGGATCGAGTCGCTGGCGCGGGTGCCGTGCCTGGTCGAAATCGCCAGCGAATACCGTTATCGCGATTTCGTGGTGATGCCGGACACGCTGCTGGTGTCGGTATCGCAGTCCGGCGAAACCGCCGACACGCTGGCTGCGGTGCGGCTCGCGAAGACCATGACCTATCTCGGCTCACTCGCGATCTGCAATGTGCCGGAGTCGTCCCTGGTGCGCGAGTCCGCGTTGTCGCTGATGACGCGCGCCGGCCCCGAAATCGGTGTCGCCTCGACCAAGGCTTTCGTCACGCAACTCACCGCGCTGCTGATGTTCGCGCTCGAACTCGGTCGCCATCATGGCCTGACTGCCGCGCGCTATGCCGATGGGGTCGCACAACTGGAACATCTGCCCGCGGCGGTGTCCGCTGCACTCGCGCTCGACCCGCAGATCCGCAAGCTCGCCGAGTTCTTCGGCGACAAACAGCACGCGCTGTTCCTCGGTCGCGGCACGCAGTTCCCGATCGCCATGGAAGGTGCGCTCAAGCTCAAGGAAATTTCCTACATTCATGCCGAGGCTTATCCAGCCGGCGAGTTGAAGCACGGCCCACTTGCACTCGTCGACGACGAGATGCCGGTGATCGCGGTCGCGCCGAACGATCATCTGCTGGAAAAGCTGAAGTCGAACATCGAGGAAGTACGCGCCCGCGGTGGTCGTCTGATCGTGTTCGCCGATCGTTCGGTGTCACGCGGCATCACCCACGCCCAGGAAATCCTGCTCGAACTCGAACCCTGTGGCGACCTCATCGCCCCGATCGTGTTCACCGTTCCGCTGCAATTGCTCAGCTATCACGTCGCTGTGTTGAAAGGCACGGACGTGGATCAGCCGAGAAATTTGGCAAAAAGTGTCACTGTGGAATAGCGGTTTTTTGGGTGCAGTGAAGAGAGCGAATAGCGATAAGCTCAAGCGCACACCCGACGCCCACGCCAAGGAATCACCGATGCTCAAGAGGTTCGCGCTGGTGCTGATGTTGCTGGGCGCATTCGCCGCGCCCCTGGTCTTCGCGCAGGATGAGTCCGACAGCGAGGACGAGGAAATGCAGGCGGACGACGACACCGGATTCGGCGACGAGGACGTGCTCGATGAGGACGTTGTCGATGAAGAGGTAGCTGACGAAGATCTGGTCGATGAAGAGATGGGGACGGATGAGTCCGAGGACACGGCAGAGTCCGATGCCGAGGAAAATTCGTCGGCGACGTCAGTGAGGAAGAGGAAGAAGCGGATTCCGATCGCGATGGCGCGGGTGATCTGACGGATGAATCAAGCACTGACAGCGAAGCATTCGAAGAAGATGTGGCATCGGAAACAGCGGACAGCGCGGAGCCGGTAGCGCCGGCAAGCCTGCCAGCGCCCGTGGTTGCAGCCGCCCCGCCCTCACCACCGCCGACTGCGTCGCGAAGGGACGACGGCGCGACCCAAAAGAGCACCGACTGGCCCGCTCAACAGTTCACCTTCGAGGTGGACGTTTCGGGTGTTGGCACCGGGAAATTCCGGGAGGTGTCGGGGCTGGAGTCCGAAGCCCAGGCCATTGAGTACCGCCACGGCAATTCGCCGGTTTTTTCCAATCAGAAAATGCCGGGGTTGGCGAAAGTCGGCAACATCACGCTGAAAGGCCCTACGCAGGGCAGTTTGCTCAGCGCCTGGCGCGCGCGGACGACCGTGACGATCAAGCTCCTCGACCAGGCAGGCAACCCGACCATGGTGTGGACATTGCAAAACGCGTGGCCGACGAAAATCTCCGGCAGCAGCATTGTGATCGGCTACGACGAACTGACCATCAACAAGTGATGGAGCAGCGCTAAGCTCAAGCGCACACCCGACGTCCACGCCAAGGAAGCACCGATGCTCAAACAGTTCGCGCTGGTCCTGATGTTGCTTGGCGCATTCGCTGCGCCCCTGGTCTTCGCGCAGGATGAGTCCGACAGCGATGACGAGGAAATGCTGGCCGACGACGACAACGGATTCGGCGACGAGGACGTGCTCGACGAGGACGTTGTCGATGAAGAGGTAGCTGACGAAGATATGGTCGATGAAGAGATGGGGACGGATGAGTCCGAGGACGCGGCGGAATCCGATGCCGAGGAAGAATCGGTCGGTGACCCCGATGTGATCGACGCCGAACTCGATGACGCTGAAGCAGCGCCGGAAACCGGGGACATCGACGCCACTGCAGCCGAGGATGTTGCGCCGCCAGAGCCCGCGCCGCCGAAGCCCGAAACGGAGTCGACTGAGGCCGTGCAGGCCCGAGTCAGTGAATGTTTCATGGGAAGTGCCCTCCTGGTGCCGCCTGATTCCGTGCGGGAGTTGAGAGGCTGCTGGCTTGCGGACGGGCGACACATTCAGATTCAAAGCAATCAAGCGCTTTTCTCCCTTCTGGGTCCTGAATTCGGCGGCGACGGCAGAACCAACTTCGCGTTGCCCGATCTGCGCGGCCTGAGCGGAGCCGATGGTCAGGTGTACTGCATCTGCACCAGCGGCACGTATCCGAATCGCGAGGTGTGGGCGCCGATCAAGAAGGCGAACTGCGAGTTGCAGAATCGCGCCAAGGACTGGGGCATGGACTGCCGTTGACCGCGCAAGTGCATCGCGTCTGCAAGCTCGCGCAAGACATCACCGGGGAGATGATTCGTGAGAGATCTTTTTTGGCAGCGATGCCATAGCACTGGCCTGCGCGAAGTTGCTTACGCCATCTGCATGTCCGGCGCGTTCATGGCCTCAGCAGCGCGCGCATCGGAAGCAGTGCCGCCGCGGCTGAATGCGCAGGAGATCGCCGTGTTGGCCGCTGATGTCAATGGCGATATGGCGCTGCGGACGGTGGAAGGGCTGACGCAGTTCCATCGTCAGCGTGGCTCGTCCGGGTTTCATGCGGCCGCCATGTTGGTGGCTGAGCGCGCACGGGCCTATGGGCTGGACGGCGTCGAGATCCTGAAGTTTCCGGTCGACGGCAAGATTTTTTACGGCACGCAGCGCTCGCGCCCGGGTTGGGATGCGGAGCGCGGCGTGTTGAGCGAGCTTGTGGCCGGAAACGAAATTCCGATCGCCAACTATGCGGCGATGCCGGTGTCGCTGGCCCAGGACAGCGAGTCTTCCGAGGTGACGGCTGAGCTGATCGATGTCGGCGCTGGCGACCAGGCGACCGACTACGCCGGCAAGGAGGTCAGCGGCAAGATCGTGCTCGTGTCCGCACAGCCGGAAGCCGTGCAGGATCTCGCGATCGGTCGCTTCGGCGCGGTGGGCATCGTCAGCGCCGCGCAGAACCAGCGCACGGCATGGTCGGGCGACAACATCGACCAAGTGCGCTGGGGTCACCTCGACACATTCTCGGCGCATCCGACCTTTGCCTTCATGGTGTCGTTGCGGACGGCGCGTGCGCTGCAGGCGCGGCTGACAGCGGGCGAAACCATTCGCCTGCAAGCGTCGGTGAAGGCGGGCCAGTACCCGTCGAACTACGAAGTGGTCACCGCCACGATTGCCGGTGCCGACGCTGCCTTGAAGGACGAAGAGATCGCGTTCTCCTGCCATCTCGATCATCAACTTCCAGGCGCAAACGACAACGCCAGTGGTTGCGCGACGATCCTCGAAGTCGCGCGTACGCTGCAACTGCTGATCGGCAAGGGCGCGCTCCCGCGGCCAGCGCGCAGCATCCGCTTCATCTGGCCACCAGAGATCGAAGGCACCATCGCGCTGCTCAACGCCCGGCCCGACTTTGCCGCGCGCATCAAGGCGGTGGTGCACATGGACATGGTCGGCGGTGGCCCGGCGACGCAAGCGGTCTTCCACGTGACGCGTGGTCCGGCGAGTCTGCCTTCGCCGGTGCATGATGTGGCGTGGTCGTTTGCGCAGTGGGTGAACGCGCAGTCCTATCGTTATGCAGCGACCGGCCGAGCGGACTTTCCGCTGCTTGCCGTCGCTGGCGGCAAGGCGCCACTGCGCGCAGAAAACGCGCATTTCGAGATGGGCAGCGACCACGAGGTCTATCAGGACGCATCGTTCGCCATCCCGGCGATCTACTTCAACGATTGGCCAGACCGCTATATCCACACCAACCTCGACGCAGCCGCGAACATTGATGCGACCAAGTTGCGGCGCGTCGCTTTCATCGGTGCAGCGAGCGGCTATGTGCTGGCTCGGGATGGCGGATTTCGCACCGATCCAGTCGCCGCATTGGTGGCCGACGCCGGGCCTGCAGCACAGGGCGATGGCGCGCGCGTATTCCGCCGCAACAAGGTCTTGCGCGGCCCGATGTCGGCGTTCGGCTACGACTACTTCAGCGACCATGCGAAGCGCGTTGCCATCGCCACCCCGAAGTTGCTGGAACATCAGGGCAAGCACGCAGACGGCGCTCTGTACGCCTACGAGGCACTGAACTTCGTCGACGGCCAGCGCAACGCGCAACAGATCCGCGATGCCCTGACTGCCGCGTATGGCGACGTGCCGCTGGCGCTCGTGGTCGAGTACTTGCAGGCGCTGGAACGCATCGGCGTGGTCGATCAGACGCAGCAGAAATGAGTTCGGCATCCGCACGTTCGCGCAAGATCGGCCCGGTGCTCGCGACCGGCCTCGTCGCCGGCAACATGATCGGGTCCGGCGTATTTCTGTTGCCGGCGACGCTGGCGACGATCGGTTCTTCGACGGTGATCGGCTGGGTGATCACGCTCGCCGGTGCGTTGTTGCTGGCCGGCATGTTCGCGGTGCTTGGTGCGACTCGCCCCAATCCCGATGGCCTGGTGCAATGGCCGGCGCAGTCGCTGCATCCGGCGGCGGGCTTCGTGTCCTGGGCGGCCTATTGGGCGACGAACTGGATCGGCAATGTCGCGGTCGCACTGGCTGCGGTCGGCTATCTCGCGCTGCTGTTTCCGGTGCTGAAGACGCCGTTCGCCTCGCTGCTGATGACGCTGACCCTGATCTGGCTGTTCACGATCGTATGCCTGTTTGGCGCACGCCTCGTGACGCGCATTTCCAGCGCTACGCTGGTGATCGGTCTGTTGCCGATCGTGGCGGCGATTGTCGTCGGGTTTTCGGCGTTCTCCACGACGACGTTCATGGATTCGTGGAACGTCACCGGGCAGCCGCTGATCGCCACCGTGCCGCCGTCGTTGCTGATCATTTTCTGGGCGTTCATCGGTCTGGAAAGCGCGAACTTCGTTAGCGCCGTGGTCGAGAATCCGCAGCGCAATGTGCCGATCGCGGCACTCGGCGGGGTCGTGCTGGCCGGCGTGGTCTACATCGCCGCATCGGTCGCCGTGATGGGTGTGATTCCCGCGCGCGAGTTGCAGTCTTCGACTGCGCCGTTTGCTGACATCGTCGCGCGCGTCTTGGGCAGTGGTGCCGGTGTGGTGGTCGCGATCTGCGCCATCCTGAAAGTCTGCGGCACCCTCGTCGGCTTTTTTCTGGTCTCCGGCGAATGCGCGCGCAGCGGTGGCGCTGCCGGATTTCTGCCGCGCTTTGTCACCGAATCGGACCCGGAACAGCATCCGCGTCGCGGACTGATCTCACTGGCGCTGATGATGAGCGCGGTGGCGCTGGCCACAGTTTCGCCGACCCTGAACGCGCAGTTCAACGTCATCCTCAACGTGAGCGTGGTGCTGGTGCTCGGCTGTTATTCGCTGTGTGCATTGGCAGTGGTCGTCGACGTCAGACAACGGCCGGCCAGTCGCATGTTGGGAGTGGCCGCGCTCGCCTTCTCGGTGTGGGTGATCTACGCCTCGGGTTGGTCAGTCAACGCTCCCGGATTGTTATTCATTGCGCTGTGCGTGCCGGTCGGCTGGCTATTGTCCCGACGAGCAGCGCGGCGCTCGATAGCGGCAACGACGCGCTGATTTGTCTGCGGACGCGGCTTGCGCCGCGCCCGCAAACGCAGCGCATTGCAGGCGACTCAGTTCGGCAGGATGACGCTGTCGATGACGTGGATGACGCCATTGCTGCCGGCGATATCGGTGCTCACGACGTTTGCGTCGTCAACCTTGACGCCACCGTCTTTGACGGCGATGGCCACGTCACTACCCTGGACGGTCTTCGCGCTGGTGAGCTTGACTACGTCTGCCGCCAATACCTTCCCGCCCACCACGTGGTAGGTCAGGATCGCCGTCAATTGCGCCTTGTTCTCGGGCTTCAACAGATTGTCCAGCGTACCTGCCGGCAATTTTGCAAAAGCCGCATTGGTCGGCGCGAACACCGTGAACGGGCCGGGGCCGCTCAGCGTGTCGACCAGATCTGCAGCCTTGAGTGCGGCGACCAGCGTCGAGAAATCCGGGTTGCCGACTGCAATGTCGACGACCGTCTGCGGTTTGTTTTCTTTTTCACCTTCATGGTGACCGGCGATAGCGAGCGGGGCGACGGCCATGGCGGCGGTCGTGGCGAACAGCAGGAGCAGCTTCATGATGCATACCTCGTTGAGTAGGGGAGAGACGCGCGAAGGCTTCGGCGTTGCGGCAGATTGATGCCGCGACCATGCAAGCGGCGTCTGCACCATGTGTATTCGGTCTTGACAGGAATGACGCCGCCCGTCACGTCGGTGAGGGGCGAGTGAGGAATGTTTGTGGGGCCGGAACAACGCGCGAAGTTGAGCCGAGTGCGGTGTCGCGGTCTTACTCAGCGTGTTTGGAGAAGCGACTCGCCACCACAATCGCCACGAGTGACGCGAAGAAACCGGGCACCATCGCGTACAGCGCGAAGATGCCGCCCAATTTGGCGAGCGACATCCAGGTAACGACGGTGATGCCGCCGACGACGATGCCCGCATAGGCGCCAGCGCGGGTCATGCGTTTCCAGTACAGCGACAGCACAATCGCCGGGCCGAAGGTGGCACCGAAGCCGGCCCAGGCATCGCCGACGCGCGCCAGCACGGTGCTGGTTGGGTCGAGCGCGACAAGGAAAGCGATGGCCGCCACGCCGAGCACGCCGAGGCGGCCGATCCAGAGCAGTTCCTTCGGGCCCGCATGCTTGCGGAACAGACCGCGATAGAAGTCTTCCGCAAACGCAGCCGAGGCCAGCAGCAACTGCGCCGAGGCGGTGCTCATGATTGCGGCGAGCACGCCGGCGAGACAGATGCCGGCGATCCACGGCGGGAAGAATTGCGTACTCATGTGGATGAACGCCTTCTCGGCCTCGGCGCCTTCGAGCCGCATCGGCAGCGCGCCGAGCGCGGTGAAGCCGATGATCATCGCGGCGATCAGCACGGTGATCTGCCAGGTCATCGCGACGCGGCGCGCGATCTTCATCGCATTCGGGTCACGGATCGCCATGAAGCGCGCGAGGATGTGCGGCTGGCCGCAGTAGCCGAGCCCCCAGGCCAATGATGAAACGATGCCGATCCAGCCGAGCGCCGCGCCATCGGCGCTGGTGAACGGGTCCAGCAGTTCGGCATTGAATGCATTCATGGTCGCGTGCATGCCATCCAGTCCGCCAACGACGTTGAGACCCATCAGCGCAACGGCGACCAGGGCGAAGAACATCAACGAGCCCTGCAACACGTCTGACCACGACACCGCGAGGAAGCCGCCGAGGAAGGTGTAGGCGAGCATCACGATCGAGCCCCAGAACACCGCCCAGGCATACGGCAACCCGAACAGCGATTCGAACAGTCGCCCGGCGGCGACGAACTGCGAACTCGCGTACAACACGAAGAACACCAGGATGAAAAATGCGGTGAGCGGCCGCAGCAGGCCGCGGGTATCGTCGAAGGCGCGCTCGAAATACGCGGGCAGGGTCAGCGCGTCACCCAAGGCTTCGGTGCGTTCACGCAAGGGCTGCGCGATGTAGCGCCAGTTCAGCCAGGTGCCGACGATCAAGCCGCCGACCAGCCAAGACGATTCGTAGCCGGCGAGATAGGCAAACCCCGGAAGGCCGAGCAGCAACCAGCCGGACATGTCCGTGGCCTGCGCCGAGAGCGCAGTGACCCAAGGCCCGAGCGAACGCCCGCCCAGGATGAAGTCTTTCAGATTCGTGGTGCGACGCCAGGCAATGACGCCAAGCACGAGGCAGATCGCCATGTACACGATGAAGGTCGCAACGATGGTCGTGGTGTCGTGTTGGGTCATTCGGCGTTCCGGTTGGTGAGAGTTGCGGCTGCTGCCCACGATTGCATGATTTCGGCCACGACGGTTCGGTTGGCATCGCGCATGCGATTCAGAACCGCGACCAGTTCGGGATCCCAAAAGATGCGTTCGTGCCAGGCGGCGTAATCGGCATCAACCTTGGCGATGGTGTCCGCCAGATCCTCGAAGCGCGACCAGATCACGAAGCGCGCATAGGGAATATGCGCCTTGAGGGGCACGTCCTCGCTGATCACCAGCACGCCACACAGCAGAGCCGGCAAGATGCGCAACTCCTCCAGCGTGTCGTGATGATCGGTCTGGTGCACATTCACCAGAATGCGGCTGCGCCGATAGACACGCCGCAGACTGGATACGTCATAACAGCGCTTGATGTTGCAAAGGCCGAGACCGCGACGACTTGCGGCATCCAGAAACTGCCTGCGTCGACCTTGCTGTGCATCGCTGAACAGGGTGATCAGCGCGCGGTCGCGTTCGCCGATTGAAAAGTCGGCGGCGAACAGCAACGGCGAGATCAGGATGGCCTTGCGCAAGTAAGTTTCAAATCCGCTGGCCGCCTGCAGGTGCGCGAGGTTGGCGGCGCTGTAGTCGATGACCAGATTGCAGGACTCGAAATGTGCACGGTGCTACAGCCGGGCCAGATAGTGGCCGGTCGCATCCGGCAAGGGCGTGCGCGAGGTCGGCGCGCGGTCGCTGCCGCTGCGCATCGAATACATCCATGCCCCAGCGGGCAATGTCGCGCTGGCGCGCAATGCCTGCCTCGATCATGCGCATGCGCCGCTGATCGCGTCCATCGATGACGATGAGATCGCCGATGCGCATTGGCTGGCGCGGTTGCATCAGGGATTGCAGTTGCTGGACGTGGTCTTCGGTCCGGTTCAAGCGCAATACGCGATCGACACGCCGGAGTGGATGCGACGCGGCGATTTCCATTCAAAGGTTCCGGTTCTGCGGCGTGATGGACGCTGCGACACCGGCTACACCGCGAACGTGCTGCTGCGCCGTGAATGTATCGGTGCGCGCTTGGGCTACTGCGCCGTGGCTTCCCTTGTCTGTCTTTGGTCGCCCGTTCATTGGCGACGCCAATGGTTGCGCGGCAGCTTGCACCTTGGCGTTATCGCCACGGCGCTGGGTGCGGTCGATGTCGAAATTTACGGGGGCAGCAACGCGTCAGACGTGTAGTTTCAAAAATGTGATCGGGGCGCATCTGTCTATGCGCAAGCGCACGGTCTTGGCGACGCCATCGTGTCCATATGCCGTGCCGCAGGCGGTTTCGACGCGATCGCGCAGGTTCGCATTCGGCCGTGCTGCGCGCCGGCGCGTAATATTGTTTAGAAATCGCGACCGGAAGTGACTTCGATCAAGGTCGGCCCCGCGCGACGGGACGATGCTGCGCACGTCCCAAGGCGAATCAGGAGCTGCCATGAAAGCGAATATCCCACTCTCGACCATCGGCCTAGTCGCGATGCTCGCGCTAGCCGCGTGTTCCGAAACCAAACCACCCGCGGCTTCAACGGCAACGGTCGCTGTCGCCGCGCCGGACACCGGTGGCTCGCGCAAAGGCGATTTCGGGCCGCCGCAGGGTGAGCCGGTACAGGCCATCCTGACCAGCCCGCCGAACGTGCCACCGCCGACCAACCGCAAGGTGCCGGCCAAGGTGATCGTGAATCTTGAAGTCGTCGAGAAAGAGTTGCCGATTGCCGAAGGCAGCACTTACATGTTCTGGACCTTCGGCGGCACTGTGCCGGGCAGTTTCATCCGCGTGCGTCAGGGCGATACCGTGGAGTTCCATCTGCACAACCATCCCGACTCGAAGATGCCGCACAACATCGACTTGCACGGCGTCACCGGTCCCGGTGGCGGCGCGGCATCGAGTTTCACCGCGCCCGGTCATTCCTCGCAGTTCACCTTCAAGGCCTTGAATCAGGGCCTGTACGTCTATCACTGCGCGACCGCGCCGGTCGGCATGCATGTCGCCAACGGCATGTATGGCCTGATCCTGGTCGAACCGCCCGAAGGCATGCCGCCGGTCGACAAGGAGTTCTATGTGATGCAGGGTGACTTCTACACGGTCGGCAAATTCCGCGAGAAGGGCCTGCAGCCGTTCGACATGCAGAAAGCGATCGAAGAGAACGCGTCCTACGTATTGTTCAACGGCTCGGAAACGGCGTTGACCGGCGACAAGGCACTCAAGGCCAGCGTCGGCGAAAGCGTGCGTCTCTACGTCGGCAACGGCGGCCCGAACCTGGTGTCGAGCTTCCATCTGATCGGTGAGATCTTCGACAAGGTCTGGTACGAGGGTGGTACGCACTTCCAGGAAAATGTGCAGACCACGCTGATTCCCGCCGGCGGCGCGATGATCGCCGACTTCCATCTGGAAGTGCCGGGCAGCTACGTGCTCGTCGACCATTCGATCTTCCGCGCGTTCAACAAGGGCGCGCTCGGCATCCTCAAAGTCGACGGTGCCGAAGACAAGAGCATCTATTCGGGCAAGGAAGTCGACTCGGTCTATCTCGGCGACAAAGCCGGGAGCATGGCCTCGGTGACCGCCGCATCAACCTCGGCTGCCGCCGGAACACTGTCGCAGGACGAGCAGATTGCGGCCGGCAAGACCCTGTATGCCGGTACCTGTTCGGTCTGTCACCAGGACAATGGCGCGGGCCTGCCAGGTGTGTTTCCGCCGCTGGCAAAATCGGACTATCTTGCCGGAAACGACAAGGACGCCATCATCCGCATCGTGTTGAATGGTCTGACCGGCCCGGTCAAGGTCAATGGCAGCGACTACAACTCGGTGATGCCGCCGATGAGCCAACTCACGGATGATGAGGTCGCGAATATCCTGACCTACGTCAACACTTCATGGGGCAATGCGGGGCCGCGCGTTGCGACCGCCGACGTGAACAAGGTTCGCAACGCCACACCGCGCGCCGAAGGCGCCGCACACTGAGGCCGCTGTGCGTACGTTGATGCTCGCCGCATGTCTGGCCGCGACTTCCGTCGCGGCCGAAGAATGGGCAACATTGCCGGGCGCAGCGGGTTTCGCCTCGGTTCTGAAGTACGAGGACAGTGGCGGTCGCGTCGATGTCGCTGCGTTCGAGTTGATGACGCGGCCGGTGACGAATCGGCAGTTTCTAGCCTTCGTTACCGCGCACCCGGAATGGCGCCAATCGGCGGTGCCGACCGTATTCGCCGAGCCGCGCTACCTGCAGCATTGGCGCGGCGCACTCAAACTCGGTGACGCCGGGGCCGAGCAGCCGGTCATTGAAGTCAGCTGGTTTGCGGCACAGGCTTATTGCGAAGCGATCGACGCGCGCCTGCCCACCTGGACGGAATGGGAATACGCCGCCGCAGCCGACGCGACGCGAGCCGATGCGCGCAGCGACCCGGCTTGGCGCGAGCAGATTCTCGGCTGGTATTCGACCTCGTCCAGTGCGCCGCTCACAGGCGTTGGCCAACGTCCAGCCGATGTCCATGGCATCCACGACCTGCATGGTCTGGTCTGGGAATGGGTCGAGGACGCATCGGCGATGCTGGTGTCGGGCGACAACCGCGAACAGGGCGATCCGGACCTGCTGCGCTTTTGCGGCGCTGGCGCGATTTCAATGGACGACCGCGACAACTACGCGGTGCTGATGCGCGTGGCGATGCTGTCTTCGCTCGAAGCGGATGACACCGGCAAGAACCTGGGCTTCCGCTGCGCACGCGATGCGAGGACACCATGAAACGACTGTGCTTGATGATGCTGTTGATCACGACGACGTTTGCGCCGTACGCCAAAGAATGGCCGGGTGATTCGGTGTTCCAACTCGGCAGCGCATTCGTCGATCAGGACGGGCGCGCCTTCCGCTTGTCTGATACCGCGGCCGGGCCGACCCTGGTCACGATGTTCTATACGTCTTGCCGTTACGTCTGTCCGCTGATCATCGACAGCGCGAAAGGCGTCGAACATGCGTTGACGGCGGACGAGCGCGCCGCACTCCAGCTCGTGTTGATCAGCATGGATCCGGCTCGCGATACGCCCGCGGCACTGCACGCGATCGCTGACAAGCGCAAACTCGATCTGAAGCGTTGGCATCTCGTGCGCACCGAAGATGTGCGCACCGTCGCTGGCGTGCTCGGCATCCGCTACCGCGCGACGAACGACGGCGAGTTCAACCACACCAGCGAGCTGCTGCTGATCGATCGTGATGGTCGCAAGCTCGCCCGCACCAGCAAACTTGGCAGCGTGCCGGATCCGGAATTCGTCGCAGCCGTACGCGCTGCATTGGCGACGCACGACAAGCCGTCGCCCTGATTGCCGCCGGGCGCGACATGATCAACCGCGACAATCTCAGTCGATGGCCGAAAAAGCATCGCCGATGAATTCGAAGACCGCCGAGAAGGCATCGCCGGCAAATTCCGTGGCCTGTTCGAATACGCCGTTGTCACTGATGTCGGCGGCCGCGCTGACATCGACATCGCCGCCAGGCTGCGACGTCGATGGCGTCGACGGTGGTGTGTCGTACTCGACCCGCAACTGATCGGGGTCGGCGCGTTGCGGTGTCGCGGAGGATGTTCCGCTGCGGCTGCTGTTTGCCGTGAAATCGAGGTCCCACAGTTCTTCGGTGATTTCCTCGACCAGTTCATTCGACTCGTGCTGCGCCGGTTGCGCATCCCGTTGGGCCATGATCGTCGCGAGCTCGCCACGGTCTAGCCACACGCCATGGCAATGCGCGCACCAGTCGAGTTCGATACCGCGGGTGGTGAACGCCGACAGCGCGCGACCATCATCCGGGCAGCGCAAGTCGGTGGACTTCAGCGCGCTCTTCTGCGGCCAGCGCGGCGATTTGACCGCGCGCTTCACGACATCGGCCGGCACCCAGATGCCTTCACAGTGGTTGCAGCGCCAAGTCACCCAGCCACCGACTGGATGGCGCGTGAGTGCTTCGGCATGGTGGGGGCAGGCGTGATGCATGGTGTTTGGCGTGGGTCAGTGGGCGGATCAGTTCGTGGCCTTCCAGCCACTGCGCGCAAGCACGGCCTGATCCGAAATTAGCTCGAAGTCGTGATTCGCCGCAATCGCCACGCCAAAATGAAACTGCGCCGTGCTCAGCAACTGCACCGGCGCGGATTCGGCATCGACCGGTGCGATCTTGAGCGCGGCGAGTTGCTCGGGCAATGCCGCACCGTGGTCGCGCTTGATCAACGCCTCCTTGATCACCCAGCGTTGCAACAGGGCGTCGTTGTCGAGCGTGCCAGCGATTTCGCCTTCGGCCAGCAGCAGCTCCTCGAAGCGATGCAAGGCATCGCGCACGCGCCGTTGTTCGAGATCGATGCCGATGGCATGAACACTGACGCCGGCGGCAATCCAGTCGCCGCTGTGGCTCAGCGACAGCTGCTTTGTGGTCTCGTGGCCGACAATCGCCGGTGGTTTGTTCGGGCGTTGCGCCAGCGACCAGTCGCGGGCATCGCCGCCGAATCGCGTGGCGAGCACACTGCGCACCAGCCAATGGCCGGCCAGGAACTGGTCGCGGCGATGGGCCACCTTCAGCGTGGCCAGTCGCGCCAGTTCGCTCGCTGACAGCCAGTCAGCGTGATCGACCGGCATCGCCGCGATGACCTCGGCGATGCGTTCGACGCGGATCAAAGCGCGCATGGGTTAATTCTCATCCGAGAGCATCGAGAGCATCGCGACTTCCGTCGCTCCCACAGTCGCAGTCCGAAGCAACAATTCGCCCATGTGGGAGCGACGGAAGTCGCGATGCCCTGAGCAATCACAAACCCCCAACAATCCGCACACCCAACCCGCTCGCTTCATAGATGCGTTGGCCATCGACCCATAGACTGGCGTTTGCGAGCACATAAAGGCCGCGCGCGCCGGTGCCGCGTTCGGTGACTTCAAGGGTGGTATGCACGGTCTGATGATGCGGCAGCACCTGACCACGATACTTCCATTGGTGCGTCTGGCCGAGGGCGATGGTCTCGAAGCGCGGTTCGAGGATGTCGGCGCCTGCGTTCACGTACAGCAGGAAGGCCTGCAACGCCTGCAGCATCGCCTCGAGACCGAGCGAACCGGGTTGCACCGGATCCTGGAAGAAGTGCGCCTTGAAGAACCATTCGTCGACATCGACATCCTTGACCGCACGCAACTGGCCGAGGCCCGCGGCTCCGGCGTCCGGCCACACGCCTTCGATACGATCGATCATGCGCAGCATCGGGCCAGCCAGGCGCAGGCTCGGATGGCCGAAAAAAACTTCCGGCTCGTCGTTCAGATCGATTGTGACATTGCTGGTGCGCGTCAGCAGTTCGCGATGTGCCGACGTGATCGGCAAACCGGCCTGCGCCGCGAGCGCCGCCGGCGGGAAGAAGCCGAACACGGTACGCAAGTTGTAGACCTCGCGCTCGCCAATCGAGCATCGCACGGCGAAGGTTTCGATGATCATGCCGGCAGTCGCGGACACCGCCGTCAATTCGACTTCGGTGCGCAGCGTGCCGGCGTTGCCGCCGAGTTCGGCGAGGACGGTGCCGTCGCCATCGAGATTGCGGAAGCCGAGTTCGCTGTCGACGGTCAATGCCGACCCGACATAACTCGACAACCAGCCGCACGGCTGCAACGCGGCTTCGAGCAAGACTGCGAACGGCATCACCCGACTGCCGTTTTGATCGAGATACCAGACCTGATCCGGCACATCGTATTCGGCGACGACGCGCGCACCCGCCTGCATCACACCGATCGGTTCACTGACTTCGGCGATGCGCGTAATGAAGTGATAAGGCGGGCTCGGCAGGCGTGCGACGCGCGTTGGCCCGTCGAAGCGCTGATACATCGGTCCGAATGCAGCCGATGGCCGCCCGAGTGCACAAGCGAGTAGCGCCTGGCGATCGAAGCGAAAGCCGTCGACAACCGGCGCGTCAATCTCCGTGGATGCGAACTCTTTTCGCACGCTTTCTCCGGGATCAGTGCGCATCGGCCAATCCGGCACCAGTTGCAAACCGACGCGACGCGCATGAAACGCCTTCAGTCCATCGACCGTACACAAAAGGTCGGCGTAAACCGTCGGGTTCGGTCCGGCGCTGCGTTCCTCGACGAACACTTCGGTGACCAGCAGTTTCGATGTCGGTGTGACCTGGCCGCGACACTGCAGCTGATACGCGAGTTCCGGCACCGGCTGGAAGCGCCAGCCATCGCGCTTCAGGGTGTAACCGCAGGACGCGAGATGGATCGCCATCGCCTGCAGACAGGCGTCGAACATCAGCGTGCCCGGCATGCACGGATCATTCTTGAAGTGACCTTCGAAGAACCATTGTCCCGGATCGATATCGAGTTCGGCGCGCAGATAGCCGCGCTGCCAGGGCCCACCTTCGACGGACAAGTGGGTGACGCGATCCAGCAGCAACACATCGCCGGAAGCGATGCCCGGACTGCGCGTATGCGTGCAGGTGAATTCGAAGCCGCGGCCGAAACAGGCGTAGGCATGGCCAGCCGCAAAGGCTTCGAGTTGGGCGCGGTCCAGTGATGTACGGGCGCAGGTCGCGACCGGCGGGTCGAGCTGCGGTTGCGCGACGATCTGCTGCTGTTCCGGCGCCCACAGGCAACCCGCGGATTCTGCGAGCTCGGCATCGGTGAAGAAGCCGGCCTGTCCCTTGCGCACCGACAGCTGCTTACGCGCGCCGTTCACGCAGTCGTAGTGGAAAAACATCAGGCGCACATCGCCTTGCGCGGCATGGCCGTCGAGCGTGATCTCGAATTCGATCGTGTCGCCAAGTCGCGGCAGATCGCCGTGATAGGTCAATTCGCAACCGAGCAATCGATACACACGCTCACCGCGATTGTGCGCGTCGACGCCGAGCCAGGAGATCAGCATCAGGTCGGCCTGGCCGGCTTCGATCATCACGCCCGCGGGCATGTAGTCCTGATGCAGATACCAGTCCTGGCTGCCGACGTCGGTCGCGGTCCAGATGCGCCCATGACCCATGCTGCCGGCTTCGCCTTCGATGCCGAGCACACGATCGGCGAGCAGCAACGGCGGCTTTGGCATGCGCACCTGACGCCGGTACTGGTCCTGCGCCGCGAACGGCGCACCGAACAATTCGGAGATGCGGCCATCGGCATGGATCAACAGTTGTTCGCGGGTGAATTGCGGGCCGGTCGGCGTCTTGAGCCCCTCTCCCTTGACGGGAGAGGGGTTGGGGAGAGCGCGCAGCGTGGGCTGCGCGGCGACGTTCAACAACATCGCCTGAGCCTGCTGCCGCAACGCCAGAAACTGCTGATGTGCGTCGGATTGCAGCGCGAGAAACTGTTGATGCACGCGGGCGGTGTGCGCGATCTGCGAGCGCTGCACCGCGAGCGTTGGCGACACCGACACAGCAACCCGATGCGCGACAAGCTGCGCGTGCGATTGTAGGAGCGGCGGAAGCCGCGATGCTCTGATCACGGTCGTCAACGGCAACAGCGGTGCGCGTGGCATGGGTTGCAGCGCGGTATCGATGTGGCTTGTGGTCGCGCCCGGGTGCGCTCCTACAGACGAGGTGATGGCGGGGTCGAGCGGCCATTTGATCTCTGGCCAATGCGCCGGCAGACGTAACGGACGTTGTGCAGCGGGCAGTTGCTTCGCCGGGGCCAACAGCGCTTCGAGTTGTCCGTAGCGCACAGGCACGCCAGCAGCGACCAGCGCAGCGATCGCAGCGAGTGTCGCCTCGATGCCGGCACCTTTGCGATCGAGACTGACGACCAGCGCTTCGCGCTCGCCAAGGATGCCGCGGATCGCGCGCCCGAAGCTGCCGCCCGGGCCGTGTTCGATGAAGATGCGCACGCCATCTTCCCAAGCCTGCAGCACGACCGGGCGAAGATCCAGGGTGCGATCGGCCTGTTCGAGAATCGCGCGGGCGCAGGCTTCGCGATCCGGGACGTAGCTGCGTCCCAGCGCGTTCGAATAGATGCGACCGTGACGCGGCATTGAGGTCTCGCGACGATGCAAGTCCAGCCATGCGCCTTCGACCGCGGACAACTCCGGCACATGCACGGCGAGCGGATAGATCAGACGCAGGCATCGCGCGCGGCCGATGCGTTCGACGACGATCTCGCAGCCCTCCTCATCACCCGCGATCAGGGCATCGGCATCGCCGTTGATGATCGCGAGATGCACGTGTTCGACATCGACGAGTGCAGCGCGCACTTCATGGATCGGTGCGAGTACGGTCCAGCTCGCCCAATGCACCGGACGTTGCCAGAGCGCTTGCACGCTGCGGAATTCGCCGCCGAGCAGATCGGTGACCAAACCGCTTGCGGCCATCTCGTCCATCAAGGCGTCCGGGTCATTCCAGACGCCGGCGGCGACCAGGGCATTGGTCTCGCCCGAGGAATAGCCGAGCCAGGCATCGGCGTGCAGACCGAGCACGTCCTCGCTCAATGCCAGATGCAGCTGCGACAGCGCCGACGCGCCCCACAACTGCTGCAAGGCGGTTGGCTGCGGCAGCACAGGGTCGTAGGCCCAATCCAGCGCGACGGCAAGCTTGTGGCTGCGCTCGGCCAAAGTGTTCAACAGTTGCGGTAACTGCGTGACCAGATCGCGACCCATATCGGCATAGGCGGCACCTGCGCCTGCAAACGCAAACGCGATCTGCCCAGCGAGCGGCGCATCGCGATAATGCACTGCTTGCCCCGCGGGCGCGCCGGTTTGCAGGTGCGCAAGTGCGCGCTCGCGTACGGTATCGAGTTCGGCATCGCGCGCGACGAGTACGAGCCGCGCCGGCCCGGCATCACTGGTTCGATTCGACTGCAGTGCCGCGATCACCGCGGCCTTGTCGCTGCCCGAATACACATGCAGTCGCGGCGGTGCAGCTTCAGCAACGCGCGGCGCTGTCATTGCCTCACGGAGGACCAAGGCGGACGAACCCGGCAGTGCGATGTGGAGTCTGCGCGGCTGCGCCGACAGCCACGGCTGACCACCTGGCTTCTGGCGATGATGCAGACTCAACGCGGCTGCAGTCAGTTGCAGCAAGCCTTCCGCGGCACCGGCATCGCCGAGACGTCCGCGCAGATCCGCGGCAATCGCGTCGATCGACTCCGCGTCCGTTGCGTCGTTGTCTGCAGGCGACAGCAAGGCGTAGACGCGATCACCATCGCGCTCAGCATCGGCAACGCGTTTCACAACCAACGCGACCACAGCATCCGCCGGATCGCGATTGCCCGCGGCGCGATTGACTGCTTCGCATCCGAGATCGACAGCGCCGACCAGAGCGGCATCGATCTCGCCTCGGCCGAGTGCGCGGCAGGCGATGCTCAGCGCATGCAGACCCGATGCCGCACCGGCTTGCACGGTAAAGGCCGGCCCGGCGAGGTCAAACTGCGCACTCAATCGATTCGCCGGAATATTCGGCATGCAGCCGATCACACCGGCGGACTCCAGTGGCGCAATCACCGCGCCTTGCGCAGCGGCGCGCCGACCGGGATCCGCTTCGGTTTCAGCGAGACGCCAGCGCGTGCCGAAGCGCGCGACTTCGGCGTCTGGCTCCATGCCGATCAACACGGCGCTGCGATCACGTGGCAATGCGCCGGCTTCATGCAGCGCTTCGCGTGCCGCTTGCAGCATCAGCAATTGCTGCGGCAAGGTCTGCTCGAGATCACGCGGCGGAAAGCGCAAGCTGGCGAGATCGAGTTCTACGGAATCGACCGCCCCCTCGCCTCCCGCATTGCGCAGTGTTTGCGACGAGAACAGCGTACCGGTGAACTGCGCGCGATTGGTGGCAGCGCCGGCCACACAGCCGATCGCGGTGATCGCAAATGTGTCGCGCATCGGTCGCGACGGCTCGGCGACCAGCGTCGGATCGTTCTCGGACAAGATCAGATGCGCGTTGTTGCCGCCGAAACCGAAGGCAGAGATCGCGGCGATGCGCGGTGTCGGGGCTGGCCACGGCTCGGCCGCATGCAATACGCGGAATGGCGTCTCCGCGAGCGTCGGTGTCGCGACGTCGGCATGCAGGCTCGGCGGTCGGATGCCGGCGCGCATCGCTTCGATCAGCTTGATCAGACCGGCGGCGCCGGCCACGGTGATCAGATGGCCGAGATTGGATTTCAGCGATCCGACCGCGACTTCATCGACGCCTTCGAAAGCCGCAGCGGTGCTGCGCAACTCGGTAGCGTCGCCGACCGGCGTGCCGGTGGCATGGCATTCGAGCAGCGATACCGCTGTGGGCTCAATGCCGGCCGCTGCATAAGCGGCGCGAATCGCACGCTGCTGACCACTCGCATCCGGCACCAGCAAACCCTTGCCGCGCCCGTCGTTGGACAAGCCGATGCCGCGCACGATGGCGTGGATGGTGTCGCCGTCGCGGCGGGCGTCGTCGAGTCGCTTCAGCGCCAGCATCGCGCAACCCTCGGCCGGCACCAGGCCATCGGCATCGCGATGGAACGGCCGCGAGCGACCGCTGCGACTGAGTGCATTCAACGCGGAAAAGCCGATGTGCAGAAACAAGTCGTCGGCGCGTTGCACCGCACCGGCCAGCATCACATCGGCGCTGCCTTCCTGCAGTCGATCGCAGGCGAGCTTGATCGCATACAGCGAACTGGCACAGGCGGCATCGAGCGCATGGCTGCCAGCATCGAGTTGAAGCGCGCGCGCAAGCAGCATCGCGGTGCCGCCGCTCATGTGGCGGTTGCGCGCATCGACGCCAGTGTCGCGCCCGGTCCACACCTGATCGGCAAATGCGGCCATTTGCGCGCTCGGAAAGCCGAGATTTCCGAACACCGCGCCGGTACGTCCGCCTACCACGGTCTCGGCCAGCGCCGCACGCGAGCAATGCAGCAGCCAATGCACGAGCGGATCGAGACCGTCGAGTTCACTCGCCGGCAACGCGAATCCGTTCGGATCCCAGATCGCGTCGAAGCCCGCGACATAGCCGCCACAGTCGGACCAGCTGCGATCCGGTCGCGGTGCATCCGGCGCGCACAGTGCGTGTTCGGGGCTGAGTCGCCAACGTCCGGTGGGCACCGAGCCGATCAGATCACGACCATCGCGCACCGCTTCCCACAGGGCCTGCGGGCTCAGTGCGCCCGGCAGTACGCAGGCGCGACCGACGATGGCGATGGGAGAGAACGCCCTTGCCAAGGACGGCACCACTCAGGCCTGGGCCAGCGCATGGTTGTGCACGCCGATCAATTCGGCAAATCGCTGGCCATTGCCATCGACGAAATAGATGTCGGTGGTGACCGCCGAACGCGAGACCGAGCGACGATGCGCGGACACCGTGATCGGGCCATTGCTCGCTGCGGTCGGATAGTTGCGCACACTGTCGATCGCGGTCGGCAGATTTGGTCCGCCGAGCATGCGTTGGCCGAACAACACCGCGAGCTGCATGCCGCCGTCGAGTGCGGCGACATCGAGCTGCCAGTCCTGCTGCGGCCAATTCGCCGCGTGCACGCCCCGCACTTGTGCGGCGACGCCGTCATCAGAAATCCCCTGCATCTGTTCGATCAGTTCGAAATGTCCGCGATGGAAAAGCTGCTCGGGATACGGCGCGGCCCCTTGCCATGCGTCGAGTGCCAATGCCGGCAACACGCTGGTGGCCGTCGCCGGCAACGGCTGCAACTCGACACGGGCGCTGTAGCGCGGACGTCCGGCGTGATCGCGCACATGCATCTGCAACTCGGTGGTGGCGGTGCCGGGCAAGGATTGCGCTTCGATGCGAAAGCGATCGCCGCCGTTTTCGAAGCCATCGAGACGAATGCCTTTCAGCACCCTCAGATCATGCAAGGCGACGAGTGCAAGGCCAGGGCGGAAACTGCGCGCGGCGCGTGCCAACCATTCGGCGACCAGCACCACTGGCACCACTGGTGCGCCATCGACGGCATGACCTTCCAGCCAGGCGTGACTGGCGCGTTGCACCGACAATTCGAGCGCGTCGACGCGCGCGTCTGCGCCATCGAACAACAGGGCCTCGGCGCGCGGTTCGCCGCCGAGCACGAGCTCGACGCCATCGGCGCCAGCGTCGTTCATTTCGTCGGCGAACATGCGCGCGCCGAACTCAAGCGGAATCATCGGCACACCGATTTCAGCGAAACGTGCGGCGAGTGGCGGCGTGACCATGCCGCCGGCCCATGGTCCCCAGCCGAGCGACTTCACGCGCAGACCGGGGCGACGACGCGCCTCGGCAGCAGCGACCTTCGCCAGTACCTCGTTCGCCATCGCGTAGTCGCACTGGCCGGTATTGCCGCAGCGCGCCGATACCGACGAGAACACGCATAGCAATTTCAACGGATCGTTCGAGGTCGCGGCCAGCAAGGCGCGCAGGCCCTGCACCTTGGTGTCGAACACGCGCGCGAATTGCGCATCGGTTTTCTCGGCGATGCGCTTGTCGGCGAGCACACCGGCGGCATGCACGACCGCGCGGATCGGGCCCCAGACCTTGCGCACCTCGGACAACGTTGTATCGAGTGCGGCGTGGTCTTCGACCGCCACTGCGCAGTAACGGGCTTCGCAACCGGCCGCGGCGAGCGCGGCCAAGGTCTGGCGGATTTCGCGTTGCGCCAATACCTGTTGCACGCGTGACAGCAACGCTGCCGGTGCGAGTTGCTCGCCCGCTGCGAGTGCTGCCGAGAACAGGGCGCGCTTTAGACCGGCTTCGTCACTGATGCCCGCGCATGCGGCCGGTTCATTCGTCAAGGGTGTGCGCCCGAGCAGGACAAAGCGTGCGCGTACACGACCGGCCCACGCCAGCAGACAAGCCGCAGTGACGCCACGCGCGCCGCCCGAGACCAGCACGACATCGTTTTCGACAATCACCGGCGCTGACGCATCGACCGCACGTGCGACGCTGCGCAATGTGTAGCGCTTGCCGTCGGCCGGCAGGGCCACTTCGATTTCGCCGCCACCGCCCAGCAGTTCATCGGCGATCGCAGCAACTATGCCGGCGTGATCGCGGCCCTGCTGCTGCACATCGATCGCCTTGACGCTTGCTTTGGGCCATTCCAGCGCGCAGGTCTTGATCAGTGCCGGCAGCCCGCCCAGCCATTCGCGATGCTCGGGCGTTGCGTCGAGTCCAAAGCGACCGCCGCTGTCCTGCACGCTGACAAACAACCCCACTGAGGTCTGCAGATGTTGCGCGAGTTGGCGCGCAACGCCGAACACTTCGCGATTGATGGCGATCGCCGCATCGGCATCGGCGACATCGCGCAGTCCGCGCAGGTCGACGCAGCCGATGGCATCTTCCGACAATTCCATGGCTGCGGTCGCGTCGACGCCGCGCGCGCGCAGCTCAGCGACCAGCAACGGCGCCAATACATCGTGGCCAATGACCTGCACACGCAGCCCGGACAGCAGGCCCGGCATGGCGAAACCGGTGGCGGGCGCGGGGATCAGTTCGAGTGCGTAGCGGCCGAGTTCGGGGTGTGAGAAATCGCGGCCAGAGGCCGCTCCCACTTCGCCTGTTGTGGGTTCATCGTGCGATGTAGGAGCGGCCTCGGCCGCGACAGACTTCGCGGCGATGCGGGTCGCGCCCGGGTGCGCTCCTACATTTACCGATGTGGCACCGAGGTAGTCGACAATCTCGCGCAAGGTATGCAAAGCACTCAGCCGCGCCCGATCGACCTTCGGCAGATGCGGCGCGCGTTCGTCGACGGCGGCGAGAATCTCGACGCGCTTGATCGAATCGACGCCGAGGTCACCTTCGAGATCCATGTCGAGTTGCAGCATGTCGACCGGATAGCCGGTCTTCTCGGCGACGATGGCGAGGAGCAGGGGTTCCAATGCTGGCGTTGCCGCTGCATCAGGCAATGTAGGAGCGGCCCCGGCCGCGACAGACTTCGCGGCGATGCGGGTCGCGCCCAGGTGCGCTCCTACATTCGCGGATTCAGCGCCCAGGTAATCCACAATCTCGCGCAGCGTATGCAACGCACTCAGCCGCGCCCGATCGACCTTCGGCAGATGCGGCGCGCGTTCGTCGACGGCGGCGAGAATCTCGACGCGCTTGATCGAATCGACGCCGAGATCGCCTTCGAGATCCATGTCGAGTTGCAGCATGTCGACCGGATAGCCGGTCTTCTCGGCGACGATGGCGAGGAGCAGGGGTTCCAATGCTGGCGTTGCGACCACAACAGGCGATGTAGGAGCGGCCCCGGCCGCGACTGGTTTGGCGGCGATGCTGGTCGCGCCCAGGTGCGCTCCTACATCGCCCGATGGGATTTCATGACGGGTCGGCATCACCCCGCCCAATCCCAATAACGCCGACTCGGCCAGCTTCAGATACGCGGCATGGCTCTCGGCCATGGTGCGCTGGAAGTGTTCGTGCGCGGCGGCGGTCTGCTGCTGGCTTTCCTGGAAGGCGGCAAGCCAGGCGGCGGAAATATTCGAGGAATGGCTCATCGGTTCTGATCCTGTGGGTGCTGATCCTGCGGGTACTGATCTGGAGATGGGCGCATCGACGTAGACGATTTCAGGCGCGGGCGCGGTTGGCAGTGCGCGCGGCGGATTCGGTCGCGGGAGATCACGGTCATCGGCCGGCGGATAGGGCTTGCCGACATTGCTGCCGGTGATCGGCACGCTGAGTTTCGGCGTCGTGGTCGCCACATTCGGCAAGCGCGTATCGGCGAACAGGCGCGAGGCTTGCATCGGCACGCCGAGCACGGCGAGGCGCGCCAGCCCGAGCAACAACGACTCGACGCCATCGCGACCCTTGCGATCGAGTGCCACGGCTTGATGCGGACGTGCGCCGAGAATCGCACCGACCAGACCGCAGAGCACACCACCCGGACCGACCTCGACAAAGGTGCGCAAGCCCCGCGCATACATCGTTTCGATCATGTCGACGAAGCGCACCGGGTTCGCGATCTGCGCCGCGAGTTGCGACGATATCGCCTCGACATCGGACGCGTAGGTGGCGCCACTGGCATTGCCGAATACCGGCAGCGTCGTCGCGGCGAGCGGCAGGTCGCGCAGCGCGCTCGCAAACGCCGTACTGCAGGACGCGACCAGCGGCGAATGGAAGGCGGTCGCGACCGGTAGGCGTCGGCAGGCGATGCCAAGCGGCTGCAGTGTTGACTCGAACGCGGCGATCGCATCGAGTGCGCCGGAGACGACGACCTGTTGCGGTGCGTTGTGGTTGGCGACGACGAGATCGCGGCTGTGCTGCGCGAGCAACGACTGCACCTCGGCGAGCGGCAGACTCAAGGCCGTCATCGCACCGGCAATGCCGGCGGCGTCGCGCATCAGCTCGCCACGTCGACGCGCGATGCGCAGTGCGGTCGATGCATCGAAGGCGCCTGCGGCATGCAGGGCCGAAACCTCGCCAAAGCTGTGACCAGCGCAAGCATCCGCATGGATGCCCAGCTCCTGCAACACCGCGAACAATGCCGCGGAATGCGCGCCGATCGCCGGCTGCGCCCATTCGGTGCGCGTCAGCAAATTTTGTTGCGCCTTGCGCGCGACATCATTGAACACCGGTCGTGGGAACATCACTTCGTGCAGACGGTTGTCGTCCATATCGAAATTTGCGGCGCGATCCCATACATCGCGTGCCGCTGCGAACTGCATCGCGATCGCCGCGCCCATGCCGAGATACTGGCTGCCTTGCCCCGGAAACAGAAAAGCGATGTCGCCACTGTGCGCGCCAAAGCCATAGCCACTGCCATCCGGCAATTCGAAGGCCTGCGTCGGTTGCGCCGTGATCCGCGCCCGCAGCGCATCGAGACGTTGGTGCAGCACTTCGCGTGTGTTCGCGACCAGCGCAATGCGATGGCTCACGGCCGTGTGTGTATCGAAATCGGCGCGACTGTCGTGCGCGATGCGCGCCAGCGGCAAGTCGGATGCGCGCATCGCGTCAATGCGTTGCTGCAGGTCGTGCGCAGACCCTCCAGCGATCAAAAACAGATCGCAGGGTTGCGTCGGCAGCCGCTCGGCGCGCGCACCAGCACCGACGTATTCCTCGAGCGTCACATGGAAGTTGGAGCCGCCGAAGCCGAAGGCGCTGACCGACGCGCGGCGCGGATGTTCGTCACCGCGGATCCACGGCCGGCTTTCGGTATTCAGATAGAACGGACTGCGTTCGATCTCGAGTTTGGGATTCGGTGCAGCAATCTTGATCGTCGGCGGCAGCACCTTGTGATGCAGGGCCATCACCGCCTTGAACAGACCGGCGGCACCCGCCGCAGCTTTGGTGTGACCGATCTGGCTCTTGACCGAGCCGAGTGCACACCACTGCGCGCGGGTCGCATCTGCGGCCCCGAACACCTGTCGCAAGCCTTCGAACTCGGCGGCATCGCCGGCCTTGGTGCCGGTACCATGTGCTTCCATCAGCTCGACGGTCTCAGCGCCGTAGCCGGCGCTGTCATAAGCGCGCTGCAAGGCCTTGGCCTGGCCGGCCGCGACCGGCGCGTACACCGACTTCGAACGACCATCAGAACTCGTGCCGATGCCGCGCAACACCGCGTAGATGCGATCGCCGTCGCGCTCGGCGTCGTCGAGGCGTTTCAGCGCGACCATGCCGAGGCCTTCGCCGAGCATGGTGCCGTCGGCCTGGTCGCTGAACGGACGGCAGTCGCCGCTCGGCGACAGTGCCGGGGTCTTCGAAAAACACATGTACATGAAGATGTCGTTGAGGGTATCCACACCGCCGGCGATCGCGAGATCGCTGTGTCCGAGCTGCAGCTCGTTAACCGCCATCGCGAGCGCGCTGAAGGTCGAGGCGCAAGCGGCATCGGTCACGCAGTTGGTGCCACCGAGATTGAGGCGATTGGCGATGCGACCGGCGACGACATTGCCGAGCAGGCCGGGGAAGCTCGCTTCCTGCCACGGTACATAATGCGCGGCGATGCGTTCGCAGGCGGCTTGCACTTCGTTTTCCGGCAAGCCGGTTTCGCGCAGCGCCTTGACCCAGACCGGGCGCTGCAAGCGCGACACCATCGAGAACAGCAGTTCCTGCGCCGAAGTGACGCCGAGGATCACGGAAATGCGCGAGCGATCCATCGTCGCGAAATTTTCGCGCGCCGCATCCTGCAGCACCGACTGCGCGACGACGAGCGCGAGCAGTTGTGCGGTGTCGGTCGCTGGCAGGGTCGAGGGCGGAATGCCCCAGCCGAGGGTGTCGAAATCCACCGGCGCGAGAAAGCCGCCGCGACGCGCATAGGTCTTGTCGGGCGCGGTCGGATCCGGATCGTAGTAGTCGTCGATGCGCCAATGACTGGCCGGCACATCGGTCAGCAGATCGCGGCCCTTGAGGATGTCGTTCCAGAAACCGGTCGCATCCTGCGAGCCCGGAAATAGCGCGCTGACGCCGACAACGGCGATGGGTTGTTGCTGGGGCGAACGATGCGATGTCATGGTGACCTCAAAGAACTCAGCCCAGTGGGCGCGGGCGGAAATCGAAAGCGCTGGCCGGCACCGGCACGCCATAACTGCGCAACTGCTGCGCGCGGGTGACGACAGTCGCGCCTTCGAGCAGGTTCAGCGCGACCTGCGCCACGGTGCGTGCTTCCGATGGTTCGAGGAAGCTGCCTTCGACCCAACGGTTGAACGCGCCCATCGCCGGTCCACACCAGATCTGGTAGTCGGACTCGCGATCCTCATTGCCGTCGATCGCCCAGCGACTCGCAAGGCCGAGATAGGAGCGGAACACCAGGGCCATCTGATGCTTCGGGTCGCGTTCTGCGCGTTCGACTTGCGTCGGTTCGCGCTTCAGCCAGAACTCGCGCGTCGACGCCCATGCGCTGGCGTAGTCGTTGCGCAACATCTGGCGTTCGATTTTTTCGCGCTCGGCGACGGGAATCGCTTCGAAGCTCGGATAGGCGCGATAGCACTCGTAGAGCTTGCGTGCGCGTGGCGCGAACAGCGAGCCGCGCTTCAACACCTGCACGTCCACACCCATTT
This sequence comes from Lysobacterales bacterium, assembly GCA_043753835.1. Classification (GTDB taxonomy): domain Bacteria; phylum Pseudomonadota; class Gammaproteobacteria; order Xanthomonadales; family Ahniellaceae; genus JADKHK01. Next base: position 49,107 of record JAYUVY010000072.1, read on the forward strand.
CGAACATGTCGGCGGCCGGCGCCATGATCACGTCGGCCATGGCGGCCTGCGCGAGCATGGCGCGCGCGCGCGGATGCAGGCCGGCTTCGACGCAACTCTGGTTGACCGAACCGGTTTGCACATAGGCCGCACCCATCGCGAATGCCGAAGCCGCACTGCCCGGCGTGCCCAAACCACCGGCGGCGCCGATGCGGATCACGCGGGCGTCGCCGCGTTTTGCGACGATCTCGTCGCGCAGCCGCAGGATCGTCGGCACCAGTGCTGGCAACGGACGGTTGTCGGTGTGGCCGCCGGAATCGGCCTCGCAGGTGAGGTCATCAGTGATCGGCAACTGCGCCGCGAGCTCCGCTTCGGTGCGGCTCAGCTTTCCGGCATTGACCAGGGCGTCGAGAATTTTCGCGGACGGCGGCTCCAGAAAGCGACGCGCAACTTCTTCGCGTGAAATCTTGCCGATCACCCAGTTGCGACGCTGGATGCGGCCCTCGGCATCGCGATGCAATCCGGTCGCCGCGTAGCGCACGATCGAAGGCGACATCGCCATGAACGCGCTCGCCTCGACGCGACGCACGCCGCGGCGCAGATACAGATCGACGATCGCGTCCTCAAGCGACGGCTCGGTGGGGCTGTGGATCAGGTTCGCGCCCCAGGGCAGGCCGAGTGGATCGAGTGCGTGGCTGATCGTGTCGATGGCGCTCTCGACGCGCGCCGGTGACAAACCCGCTGCGCCAAACATCCCGATCGCGCCGGCCTTGGCAAGCTCGATGACCATCTGCGCAGTGGCGATGCCATTGGCCATCGCGCCGCCGATGTAGGCAAAGCGCGTGCCGTGGGTTTCCTGGAAGGAGCGGTCGCCCAGCCATTCCGGATACAGCGGCGGCAGCATGCCGAGCAGGGGCAATGCGGACGCATTCGCGGTCGTGCTCACGCTGCCGTCGCGTGCCACGCCGATGCCGCCATCGCGCGTGCGCAGCACGTACGCAGTGTCGCGAACGGCGTGCGCCGCGGCAGTGATGTCGTGACGGTCGGTCGTCGTGGCCGATGGGTCCGGGGTCCAGTGCAGGATCGGCGTAGACGCTGCGGCAAGGGCGTAGGAATGGGCTTGGGTCACGAATGTGGCACTCAGTGGCACTTTATGGACGCGCAGCTATATCCTCTCGGCGATGAAAAAGCCACCGTCTGCCCTGCGCGAACTGAAAAAAGATGCGACCCGGCGCGCTCTGGTGCGCGCTGCGAACCGGCGCTTCCACAGCCAGGGCTTCGCTGCCAGCACGATTGACGACATTTGCGCCGATGCCGGCGTCAGCCGCCGCACGTTTTTCCGCTATTTCGCGACCAAGGAGGATCTCGCCTTTCCACATCGCGCCGAACGCTTCGAACGCTTCGTCGAACTGCTGGAAGGCGCGCCGAACGGCGAGAGCCCATTGACCAGCCTGCGCCGCATCGCGCAATTGTTCGCGCGCGAATACTCGGCCAATCGCGAGCAGTTGATCGCGCAGCAACGCCTGATTGCGAGCACCGCGTCATTGATCGCGCGCGAACACGACGTCGACCACGACTGGGAAAACGCGATGGCGACAGTCTTTGCGCGGCGTCTCGGCGGTGGTGCCGACAGCGCGTTGCGCGCGCGTATGCTGGCCGGTGCGGCGATCGGCGTCATCCGCGCGACCATGCGTTACTGGTTCGACAGCGACGGGCGCGCCGATCTCGGAAAACTCGGACATCAGGCGCTGGATGCGCTGCGCGACGAATTCGTGGTCAGGGCGGAAAGCCCATCTTCCTGAGGAACCGGGGATAGCGCGCGTCTTTCCGCAGCTCCGCGATCAAGGGATCCAACTGAATTGCGGTGAGACCGCCATCACGCTGCGCGTATGCGCGGTCCAGCCACTGGAAGGCCAGATCCATTTCACCGCGGCGCGAATGGATCACCGCGATCTGATACGCCGCGGTGTCGGCGTGGTCCCGGATCAGGGTCTGCGACGCCTGTTGCGCAGCTTCCGCGTGGCCGAGTTCGTGCTCGACGAGCGCGATGCCGAACAGACGAAAGACCGGATGCGGGCGCTGACGATAGCTCTCGAGCACCGCCGCGAAGTCGCCCTCGAGAAATGCGATGGTGCGCAGCAGGTTCTCGGGGTAGGAATTGTCGGGCGCGATTGCCTGCGAACGCTTCACCATGCGGCGCGCGTTGTCGTAATCACCCGTCGCGACATAGCACCGTGCCAGCACATCCCACGGTGGGACAAACATCGGATCGATTTCGGTCGCCTGCTGTTCGACGGCAATTGCTTCGGGCAGGCGACCGAGGTGGGCCAGCAGTACGCCGTAGCGCAACAAGGTGAGGACATCTGCCGGATCGAGTTCGAGCGCCTTCTCGAAATCCTGCTGTGCGCCAAGCCAGTCCCAGTCTGCGGAGAAACGCAGGAAACCCCGCGTCGCGTAGGCATCCGACAGCGTGGGATCAAGAGTGATCGCGCGTTCCGCAGCAATGCGCGCGCGTTCGCGTCCAGCAAGCGCTTCGGCTTCTGATTGCACGCTGTAGGACACGAAGAGTTCGGCCATGGCCAGGCCGGTGTAGGCCGAGGCGTAGTTCGGATCCAGCTCGACCGCATGCGCGAACGCCTGGACGGCGCGGACGCGACTCGCCGGCGCGTCGTTGCGCAGCGACTGCCGTCCGAGCAGGAATAGATCATAGGCTTCGGGCGTCGGCACATAGGCTTGTTTCGCGGGTGACTGTTGCGACGGCAGCAGCTTGATGCGCAGTGCATCGACGACGGCGGCTGCGATCTCGTCCTGCAACGCGAACACGTCGGTCAGTTCGCGGTCGTAGCTTTGCGACCAGACGTGAAAGCCGTCGGCGACATTGATCAGCTGCGCGGTGATGCGTAGCCGGTTGCCGGCCTTGCGCACGCTGCCCTCGAGCACCGTGGTCACGCCCAGCTTCTGCCCGATGCTGCGCAAGTCGTCGTTCTTGCCCTTGAACGAAAACGACGAGGTGCGTCCCGCGACCTGCAACTGCGGCAATTTCGTCAGGCGATCGAGCAATTCTTCGGAAAGGCCATCCGAGAAGTAATCCTGATCCTTGTTTTCGCTCATGTCGACGAATGGCAACACCGCGATCGATGCGACTGCTGGGGCCGGCGCGACCACGACTGCCGTCGATGTGGGCGCAATCCGCCACGGCTGCCACCAAAGTGCGGCGACCGCGGCGACGACGGCCACGATCGCGACCACGAACCGGCCGCGTCGCCGAGGCGAGTGCGCAAGTACGGTGTTGTTCACAGTCGTCGCCATCGGTGCGGCGAGCAGGACGGTGGGCGCGTTCAGTAGCGCGTCGATGCGACGGACGACTTCGGCCCCCGTTTGCGGGCGGGCGCCGGCATCTTTCGCGAGCAGATCGTCGAGCAGTGGCTGCCAGCGCACGCACTCGACAGGCAGTCGCGGGATCTGCGCGCTCATGTGCTGCATACCCACAGCCCATCCATCCGTTCCTTGATACGGCAGGTGTCCGCACAGCAACTGGAAAAACACGACGCCAAGGCTGTACAGGTCGGAACGACCGTCGACCGGCTCACCCCGCCATTGTTCGGGACTCATGTAGTGCGGCGTGCCGACGCTGCAACCTTCGGCGGTCAGTCCGGAAGCGATTTCGGCGGTTCGGGCGATGCCGAAATCGGTCAGCACCGCAGCGCCATCGCCACGGATGAGAATGTTCTCGGGCTTGATGTCGCGATGCACCACGCCCTGCTGGTGGGCATAGTCGAGTGCGCAAGCGATGTCGCGCACTGCGCGCAGCGCGCTGTTGCTATCGCGCGCACCCGGTGCCACGGCCGCGATCGTGCCAGCGGGCTCGAACGCCATCGCCATGTACGGGATGCCGGCATGCACGCCGACATCATGGACCGCGACGATATTCGGATGATGCAGGCGCGCTGCGATATGCGCTTCACGCACAAAGCGTTCGGTCGCAACCTTGTTCTGGGCAAGTGCCGGCGCCAGCACCTTCAACGCGACTTCACGCCCCAGCGACTGCTGCACGGCCAGATACACCGTCGCCATGCCGCCCTGACCCAGAGTTTGCACGATGCTGTATCCGGGAATCTGAATCACCATTCGCGCCCCAATCCGATCTCGGCGAAGATGATAGCGCCGCGCAGCACACTCACTTCCGAACGACTTCGCTTAATCTTGCGCGTCCAAATCCGGGGTCTTGCATGCGAATCTGTGTTTACTGCGCCTCCAGCGCGCAATGTGATCCGATTTACCACGCGTCGGCGTTTACGCTCGGTGCTTTGTTGGCCGAAGCCGGTTGCACGACGGTTTACGGCGGTGGCGGCATCGGTTCGATGGGTGCGCTGGCCGACGGCGCCTTGTCGAAGCAGGGTCATGTCATCGGCATCATTCCGCGCTTCATGACCGAAGTGGAATGGCAGCATCCGGGCATCGCCACGCTCGAAATCGTCGAGGACATGCGTGAGCGCAAGCACCGATTGCTCGCCGGTTCCGATGCGGTGATCGCGCTGCCCGGCGGCTGCGGCACGCTTGAGGAAGTGTTCGAAGCGATTACCTTGAAACGCCTCGGTCTCTATTTCAAGCCGATCATCTTCGTCAACACCAAGGGCTTTTACGACGGCCTGCGCAGTTTTCTCGAACACACCATCCGCGAGCGCATGCTCAGCGACGCGCACGGCGCGATGTGGCAGTTCGTGGATGCTGTCGAGGACGTGTTGCCGGCGATCCGCGCGAGCGCTGCGTGGCCCGAGAATGCGCGCGAATTTGCGGCGTTGAAGCCTGCGTGAGTCAAACCGCGCGTTTCGCGACCACCAGCCCCATCACCGCGACATAGTGGCTGACGCTGCCGAGCAGCACGAACACATGCCAGATCGCGTGCGCATAACGCAGCCGCTGGTGCATGTAGAACCAGGTGCCGCCGGTATAGAACAGTCCGCCAGCGAACAGCCATCCGAGCGTCCAGGAATCGACATGGGTCAGGACCGGCTTGATCGCAACGATGACCAGCCAACCCATGCCGACGTAGATCAGGGTCGACACCAGCTTGAACCGGCCAGTGAAAAACAGCTTGAAAATCACTCCGAGCATGGCCAGCGTCCAGATCGTGCCAAACATCCACCAACCCCAGCTCTCGCGCAGACTGATCAGGGTGATCGGCGTATAGGTGCCGGCGATCAGCAGGTAAATCGCGCAGTGATCGAACACTTTCAGCCGCGCTTTCGCCGCCGCGTGTGGCACGGCGTGATACAGCGTCGACGCCGCATACAACAGCACCAGGGTGATGCCATAAATAATGGCGCTGGAAAGCTGCCAGACATCGCCGCGCGTGGCCGCGAGCGTGATCAGCACCGACGAACCGCACAGGGCCGCGACCACGCCCAGTCCGTGCGTCAGGGCATTTGCGAATTCTTCGCGCAGAGAATGAGGTTCGGTCATGGGAGGGCTGATCAGTAACTCGACGCGAGATGCACAGGCACTTCTACTCAAAAGCTGTTTGCGAACAAAGGCGGTACGCGAATCGGCAACAAATAAGCGGCATGTCTGTGTGAACCCGCCGTAATCGCAGCAAACGGCGGTGATTGGCCGCTCGAAAAATCATAACCCTCGACGACCGATTCCTCCGAAGGGCCGGAAGGTGGCGGGATCAGGGTCACTTCAAGCACGAAGACATCCGCTGCCACGCATTCCACTGCCGGCATCATCAGCACCGGAAGTGCGATCACGGCAAGCCAAGAAACCGCTGCGGACTTTTTGCGCAATCCCGACCAAGCTACGCCAATCAAACCGATCACGAGCGCGAACAACCCAAATGGTTGCAGCGTCGGAATCGGCATATGCGGCGCTTCTCCAACGGTAAAGTTTGCGCTGCCGAATGAAAAACTAGGGATGCCACCGAAGCCGTCGTCTGGATCGACGATCTTGATATGAATCTGGTACTCGCCCGGGGGCAGAGAACCAATATTGATCGAAGTCGTGCCTACCGAAATGGTGCAGAACAGAGGATCGAGCGCGTAAAGCCCTTCGACAACCAAATCTCGAGTGCTTCCCGTGCCCTGCAGCTCCCACGCCACCGGCCATATGACGCCATCGCAGCCGCCCGACCGAAATGAAACCGTGATCGGCTGATTTGAATTTGGCTGCGCGGGTGACACCGCGATCTGATCGACGAAAGCCATGGCAGTGCCACTGACCAGCAACGCGAAGAACGAAAGTGCCTTGATCCAGTTTTTCATGCCGATCCTCCCTGAAGTTTCGAAAGCTGATTTGCGAGTCCGATCATGTTTGCGGCGAGGCCAGGCACAAGAGGGGTCGGGGCACGCAAGTAAGACAAGCATTCAATCCTGCGAATCAATCCCGCCGCCACCAAAATCCGGGGTGCCGAGTTCCTGCACGCCGTGGTCGTCTTCGCGTTCTTCACGCGGCGCGGCTTCGCTGTCGGTTTGCGAGACCGGGCCGGCGCCGGCGTGGGCCTGGCGCCACCAGGTGTAGTTCTTCTTCGGCAAGCCGGCGTCGCGCGCATTCACTTCGAGCACAAGTTCACTCTTGCGCTCGGTCGTCAGTGCCGTCCAGTGGCAGTCGAGCACCGCGCCTTCGAGCGCGTAAAGCAGATTCAGGCTCGGTTTGAAGCCGGCGCGCTTGACCTTCATGAAGGTTTCGAGCGAACCGATCGCCTTGACCTCGTCATCGGTCTTGATGCCGACCTGACGCAACCATGCCGCCGATTTCGGCCCGACATTGCGGATCTTGACCGTGGTCGCGCTCATGCGGCGACCTCATAGCGTGCGACATCATTGGCCGCGACATAGGCCTCGACCAGTGCTTCCATGCCGCGCCGGTCGTCCTCGTCAAAGCGCGCGATGCGCGGACTGTCGACATCGAACACGCCGATCAGATGGCCATGTGCGTCGAACATAGGCACGACGATCTCCGAAGCCGAAGCTGCGTCACAGGCGATGTGCCCGGGAAATTCGTGAACATCGCGCACCAGGTGCGTCGTCGCCGTCGCGGCGGCGGTACCGCAGACCCCCTTGCCGAGTGCGATGCGCACGCAGGCCGGCTTGCCCTGGAACGGGCCGACGACGAGTTCAACGCCGTCGTAGAAATAGAAACCGGCCCAGTTCAAATCGGGCAAGGCATGGAAGACCAGCGCCGAGAAATTCGCGGCGTTGGCAATTCGGTCGCGCTCGCCGGCCATCAGTGCACGCGCTTGCGCCAGCAAATCACGATACGCGGCGACCTTGTCGTCGGTTTGAATTGCGCCGAGCTCGAACATCGTCATCATCCGGATTGGAGCGGACGCGGAGTTTATCAGTGTCTCGCGTTAAGCTTCGGCAATGACTCTACCCATCTCGTTCTTCGTCACCGGCACCGACACCGGCATCGGCAAAACGCACATCAGTTGCGCGCTGCTGCTCGGCATCCGTCGCCGTGCGCTGAAAGCCTATGGCTTCAAGCCCGTCGCGAGCGGCTGCGTGCAACGCGGCGATGAATGGATCAGCGACGACGCAGAGAAACTGCGCGCCTATTCGACGACGCCGACGCCGGATCTGGGTCTGATGAATCCGATCGCGTTACCGGAGCCGATCGCACCGCAGCTGGCCGCGCGCCATGCCGGGCGCACGATCGAATTGCCGCAATTGCTGGCTGCGCATTCGGCGTTGTCGCTGGGCGCGCATGCCATCGTGGTCGAGGGCGTCGGCGGTTGGTCGGTACCGTTTTCGGAACACCTGATGCAGGCCGACATGGTGCGCGCGCTCAAGCTGCCGGTGGTGATGGTGGTCGGTATCAAGCTGGGTTGCATCAACCACGCCATCCTGAGCGAGCGTGCGATCGTGGCCGACAAATGTCAGTTGGTTGGCTGGATCGCCAATCGCGTCGATCCCGAATGCATGGTGCCGGACGAGGTGATCGCGAGCATCCGCGAAGAACTGGACGCGCCGTTACTCGCAGAATGCCCGTATGCCGCGAACATCGATCTGGCCGCGCAAAGGCTGATGCCCGTGCTCGATGCGCTGGATCTGAAGCGCCGTGCATGACGATGGGCACGGCGTGACCCGCGCAGTTCGAAAACTTCCCGGATCCGATCGTGGTTACGGGTAAGTGCCCAGCGATTCTTGCGGGCTTTCCTCACCCGGTGCCTCAACTAAATAGCCCTTGCTGCGCAGTGTTGCGGCGAGTCCGTCGGGCTTCAGCAGCTCGCTCATTGGCAGCATCGCAAAGGTGCTGCGGTTCGCTTTGAGGGCGGATTCCGCAGCTTCGAGCCAGGCGATCTGGCCACGCTGTTTCATGTTTGCGAAGCCGTACTTCTTCAGGCTCGGGGCTTCGAACAGGCTGGTCAGGCAGGCGCCATATTGCTCGGTGTAAGGCAGGGCACGCAGGCGATCCAGATCGCCGATCGCCCAGGCGTTCGCGCGCGCACGCATCGTTGGCAGGTCCTGTTCGATATGCGTCAGCGTCTTGTCAAAACACTCGATGTCGTCCAGCGAACTGTTGGAGAAGTCGCGCACCAGTCCCTTCATGTCCTTGACTTCAATGCTGACCATTGGCTGCGTGTATTTCACTTTGTGCCGCTTCGCCGCCTTCGCTGCCACCGGCGCCACGATGTTGGTGTTGCTCAACGCCGTGTCGTCGAGTGCCGCTGCATAAAGTTTCTGCGCCGCGAAGATCGGACGGAATTTTTCAGAGCCCTTGCCGCGGCCGAGATAGCGTTTCGACAGCACTTGCCAGCGCGCATAAAGCGGTGCAGGCAGAATTTCGGCGAGTTTTTCCTTGCTCGGATTCTTGCGCGCCTTCAGCAATGACGGAATCAGCATCATCTGGCGGAAGATGTTCATCTTCGAGCCAAATTGGAATCCGGCCGAGGTGATCACTTCCTGCGACTCGGCGATGATTTCCTCGACGGCCGTGTCGTCCCAGTTCATGCGCTTCGGGTGCGGTGCGACCGTGCCGAGGATCCACATTTCATGCTCGCCATGCGATACCCGCCATAGGCCGGGGCCAGGTTGCAGGCCGCTGACCGTCACCGTGTCGAGTTGCGATGTGATCACCGGTGTCGGTGCTGGTGTTGGTGTCGACGGCGCTGCGGCGTCTTGCGCGTTTGCGATTGCAGGCCCAAGCGACATCAACAGCGCAGCGGTGATCGTTTGAAAAAGTCGCATTGAAATCGTCGTCCTTGGCGGGCCGCGTCAGCGCGGCGGACGGCAATCTAGGGTGGCGGCGATGAACAGGGTGTTATCGAACTGGCACAAATTCCTCGGCTCGATTTCAACCCCGAGGCAACAGCAGCTGCGTTGGGCCATGTTCCCACCCCGACGGAGCGACAACATGGCCACGAGCGTCACGCATGACCATCCACCGATGGCTTCGATCAATGTCACGCCGCTGGTCGATGTGATGCTGGTGCTGCTGATCATCTTCATGATCACGGCGCCGCTGATGACCCAGCGCATGGTGTTGAACCTGCCGGCGCTGACACCGCCGCCACCCGTGCCGATCGAGATCGCGCCGCTCGAATTGCAAATCCTCACTGACGGCCGCCTGTTGCTCGATGGCCGCGCGATTGCATCGGACGTGTTCGCGGCCGAGATCGCACATGTCGCGTCGATGAAGAAGCCGCCTGGCATCAATGTAGCCGTTGCCGACAACACCGAATACCAGCACGTCGTCGATGTGCTGGCGGTGATCAAGGGCGAAGGGCTGCGGCGCATCAGCTTCGTGGACATGACAAGCTGAGTTCGCGGCAGCGCCAAACGTCATGGTGCTGCCGGACAAGTTCCTTGCAGGTTCATCGACACCAGCGATGATGCGCGGGCCGCGCCGCGATTCCCGCTGCGCGAATCACCTTTCAGGAGCACAACATGCGCAAGTCACCGTTGTTACTGGCTTTGGCCCTCGCGTTCAGCGCCCCCGTTTACGCAGCCGACTACTACCTCGGTGTCGGCATCAGCCAGGCACCCGATGGCGACCAGCGTGGATTCTCCGATGACGTCGATACCGATCCATTCGGCAAGGTCTATGGCGGCGTCTATGTCGGTCAGAACTTCTCCATCGAAGGCGCGTACCACGACTTCGGCAATGCCAGTCTCAACGACGTCGCCGACTTCGGCTTCGATCTGGATGCCGATGCCTGGTCGGTCGGCGTGCGCTACGAATACGGCGACGCTGCATGGGCGCCGTACAGCAAGGTCGGGTATTTCTCGTCGAAGACCGAAGGTGAACTGATCACGATTGCAGGTACAACGCAGATCAGCGATTCCGACAACGGCCTGATGCTCGAAGGTGGCGTGCGTTGGACGCCGAATGACACCTTCTCGTTGCGCGGCGGTTACGAGTGGTTCGACTTCGCAGGTGGCGGTAGCGAAGGCCTGACCATCGCGGCCGAATTCTCGTTCTGATTCAGGGCAACCTGATCCAAGGCAACTAATCGAAGACCGATCAGCCCTGCCGCGGCGGGGCGATCGGGAACGGGGTGATCTTGTCCCCGGACGTGGCATCGCGAATCACCGCGGTGCCACGCTTCTCGACTTCCTCGATGCGCAGGATCGACTGGATCGGCAGGTGCAACACCTTTGTGTCCTTGAATTCGTCGCGCAGCTTTTCTTCGGCCGGATCGACGATCAGCGAGTTCGGCGTCTCGTCGAACACCAGTTCGCTGACGGTCGTGAATCCCCACAGATCGGACGACTGCACCGAGCGTGCATAGAGTTCATAACTCTTGCCCTGACTCAGGAAGGTGATCTTGAACAGTGTTTTCGTGCGCATGCCGCTATTGTGACGCCCCCGGCGCAAAGCGCCACTGTCGTTGCCGACGGTGAACCATTCGAGACCCGGATACAGGACGCGACCGATGCAATGCTTCGTCTACCGCAGCGACAAGAAACTCGACACCTACGTTTACTTGCGCGAGCGCGATGCCTTCGCAGTGTTGCCGCCACAAATCGTGGCCACGCTCGGCGAACTCGGCTTCGTTCTGGAAGTGGCGCTGACGCCGGAACGCAAGCTGGCGCGCGGCAATACTGAAGTGGTGCGCGCCAACCTTGCGGCCAACGGCTTCCACATCCAGTTCCCGCCGAAATTCGTCGGCACGTCGTCGGCCTGAACTTCGCTGCATAATCGCGGTATCGAACCGGAATCGGGTGCAGCACCATGAATGTCCAACCTCGCGAACTGATCCACTGGCTGGTCGTGGCGCTATCGCTGCTGGTCGCGGTGAGAAACGTCGACGCCGCCAATATCTTCAAGTGCAAGGCCAAGGACGGCACGGTCACGGTGTCGAACACGCCCTGTGCCAAGGGTTCCGAGCCTGACGCGAAGTTGAGCGGTGCCGCTTCGAAAAGCACGATCACGCCGTATCGGTCGCCGTGCGAACGCGTCGCCGAAATCGGCGTCGGTTTGATGCAGATCCGCGGCAAGCTGTCGCCGGTGCAATTGCGCGCAGTAGACGCCGAGGACTTTGGTCGCATGAATTCAGCCGGTGCGTCGCGCATCCTCGCCGAGTACCGCGATGACGGCACGCTCCGCGTCTGCGCCTTTTTCAATGGCGGCGACACCATCGAGACGGTGATCGAGGCCGGTGGTCTGGTGCGTCGCGACGGCATCGTCGACAGCGACGACCCGGCCGTGCGTGCCAGCAACATGCCGCGCGACGGCCTGAGCATGTGCACGCAACGCATCGATACCTGTCGCAGTTCGCAGTCGGCGCTCGATTTTTCCTTCGAGAAATGCATGCGCGCCATTCCCATGTGCAGCAACGACATCACCACCGAATGCTGCCCACAGGCATGCTTCACCGCCTACTGGAAGCCGCCCTACGAATACGCCGCCGGGCTGGCCGCAATGAAGGCCACACCCGCCTGCCGTGACGCCCGCGGCATCCGGCGCTAAGCCTCAAATTCATCTCGCACCACCTCGGTGCATTCAAACGCATCAGGATGGGGCGTGCCCGGCAAACTCGTTAGCATCGGCCAACTTTGAACCAAGACTGTTGATCATCGACGGCGTCAACGCCGCGTGCGGAGGGAGCTATGAGCCAGATCCAAGACCTGTTGAACGATGACCTTGATCCGACCGAGACGCGGGAGTGGATGGAGGCCCTGAACGCCGTCATCGGCCGCGATGGTGCCGAGCGCGCGCATTATCTGCTGGAGCAGATGGTCGGCGAGACGCGTCGTGCCGGCGGGCATCTGCCGTTCCCGATGACGACCGATTACATCAACACCATTCCGCCGTCGCGCGAAGCGAAGCCGGATGGCGACGCGGCGCTGGAATGGCGCATCCGCTCGATCCTGCGCTGGAACGCGATGGCGATGGTGGTGCGTGCGAACCGCAAGCCGGGCGAACTCGGCGGGCATATTTCCTCGTTCGCGTCGAGCGCGACCTTGTACGACGTCGGCTTCAATCACTTCTGGCGTGCGCCTTCCGACACGCATCCCGGTGACCTGCTCTACATTCAGGGCCATTCTTCGCCCGGCATTTATGCCCGCGCCTTCCTCGAAGGCCGCTTCACGGTTGAGCAGCTCGATCACTACCGAATGGAAGTCGATGGCAAGGGCATCTCCAGCTATCCGCATCCGTGGCTGATGCCAGACTTCTGGCAGACGCCGACGGTGTCGATGGGTCTCGGTCCGATCGCTGCGATCTACCAGGCGCGATTCTTCAAGTATCTGGAGCATCGCGGGCTGATGCCGGTGTCTGACCGCAAGGTCTGGTGCTTCATGGGTGACGGCGAGTCGGACGAGCCGGAATCGCTCGGTGCGATCGCGCTTGCCGGACGCGAGAAGCTCGACAACCTGGTGTTCGTCATCAACTGCAATCTGCAGCGCCTCGACGGCCCGGTGCGCGGCAACGGCAAGATCATCCAGGAACTGGAAGGTGTGTTCCGCGGTGCCGGCTGGAACGCCTTGAAAGTGGTCTGGGGCAGCCATTGGGACGCGCTGCTGCAGCGTGACCCGAATGGCGTGCTGCGCAAGCTGATGAACGAAACGCTGGACGGCGAATACCAGAACTTCAAGGCCTTCGGCGGCGCCTACACGCGCGAACACTTCTTCGGCAAATATCCCGAGACCAAGGCCCTGGTCGCGAATTTGTCCGACGACGACATCTGGCACCTGAATCGCGGCGGCCATGATCCACACAAGCTCTACGCGGCTTATCATGAGGCGTCGAACCAGAAAAACATGCCGACGGTGATTCTGGCCAAGACGGTCAAGGGTTACGGCATGGGCGAGGCCGGCGAAGCGAAGAACATCACGCACCAGCAAAAGAAGCTGGAAACCGAATCCATTCGCCATATCCGCGACCGCTTCAAGCTGCCGATCAAGGACGAGGATCTGGAGTCGGTGCCGTTCTATCACCCCGGTGAGAACTCTCCCGAGGTGCAGTACATGAAGGCGCGTCGTGCCGCGCTCGGCGGTTCGCTGCCGCAGCGTCGGCGCCGTGCCGACGAGTCGATGCCGGTGCCTGAACTCGCCGTGTTCGAGCGTCTGTTGAAGGCCTCGGGCGAGCGCGAGATCTCGACGACGATGGCCTTCGTGCAGGCGTTAAACCTGGTGCTGCGCGACAAGGTTGTCGGCCCACGGGTCGTACCCATCGTTGCCGACGAGGCACGCACTTTCGGCATGGAAGGTCTGTTCCGCCAGATCGGCATCTATGCGCCGTTTGGTCAGTTGTACAAACCCGTGGATGCCGACCAGTTGATGTACTACCGCGAAGACGCCGCCGGTCAGGTGTTGCAGGAAGGCATCACCGAAGCCGGTGCGATGTGCTCGTGGATCGCCGCGGCGACCAGCTACAGCACGAACAACCTGCCGATGCTGCCGTTCTTCATCTTCTACTCGATGTTCGGCATGCAGCGCGTCGGCGACCTGTGCTGGCTCGCCGGCGACATGCGCGCGCGCGGTTTCCTGCTCGGTGCAACGAGTGGTCGCACGACCTTGAATGGCGAAGGCCTGCAGCACGAAGACGGGCATTCGCATCTGCTCGCGAGCGCGATCCCGAACTGCCGCAGTTACGACCCGACGTTCGCGTTCGAAGTCGCGGTGATCCTGCAGGACGGCATGCGTCGCATGCTCACCGACCAGGAGGATTGCTACTACTACATCACCCTGGTCAACGAGAACTACACGCATCCGGAAATGCCGGAGGGTGCCGCTGAAGGCATTATCCGCGGCATGTACTTGTTGCGCGACGCCGGAAAGGCGAAGAAGAGCGAGTTGCGCGTACAGTTGCTGGGCTCGGGTACGATCCTGCGTGAAGTGATTGCTGCGGCAGAGATGCTGGAGCGCGATTTTGGCGTGAAGTCGGACATCCACAGTTGCCCGAGCTTCAACGAACTGCGCCGCGACGGCGCTGATGTCGAACGCTGGAACCGCCTGCATCCGGAAGCCGATGTACGCAAATCCTGGTTGCTGACGCAACTCGAAGGCCGAGACGGTCCTGCCATCGCCGCGACCGACTACGTGCGCCAGTACGCCGACCAGATCCGCGCCTATCTGCCCAAGGGCATGGCCTACACGGTCCTCGGCACGGATGGTTTCGGCCGCTCCGACACCCGCGCCAACCTGCGCCGCTTCTTCGAAGTCGACCGCAACTGGATCGCCCACGCCGCCGTCAGTGCGCTCGCCGATGAAGGCAAGCTCAAACGCTCGGATGTCACCAAGGCGATCAAGCTCTATGGCATCGATGTGGAGAAGTTGAATCCGATGGGGGTTTGAGCTCGAACCGCATGTCGCACGAGCGCTTTCTGTTAGCTCTCATCGCAGCAGCCCTGTTAATGCAGGGCTGTGCCGGGAACCCGTCGCGGGAAACTTCGCTGATCCTCCACCGCCAACAGACAGGCGAAGGTTGTGCGACACCAGAGCTGCAGAGTCTGTTCCACGCTCTCACGCCAGCGAAATTCCTGCGTAGCCGAGGCAAGCAGTTTGAACCGTGGATGAGTGAGCTGCGATTGCAGTGTCCGGCAGCCTATTCGATCGATGAGCTGTATACCGCGACCTGCAAGCAGTCGATCGCAAAAGTCCTCATCGTCTTGAACAAGCGGCTGCCACAGGCAGTAAACAATGACCGCGTCCGCCTTGAGCCACGTAGCGGATGTGTCGATACATTTCTGCCGGGCTGCGAATCTTGGGACTGTTCAAAATGGCTAGAAGCTGTGGTGCCTGTCGCCCAATAGAGGGCTATCGTGATCGACAGGTAGCGCGGGTCAGTCAATATGCAAACCTGGTCAATGCAGGGCTATTCTTCTTTCCAAGGCTGGATTCGAAGGATCAAAGTCAGGCCAATGGCGAGGTGCGAGAATGATCTTCCTCATGCACTACGACCGATCGCGCGGCGAGCTGTTGTCGATGCATGCTTTTACCAACGATCAGCGCGCCTTGGCGGACGAGACGCGGCTAAGAATGGAGTTGGAAGAACACGCGCAAGGCATCATGCGCGAAATCGTCACGCTCGAAGCGCCGACTGAAGCGCATATCCGCCGCACGCACCGCCGTTATTTCGAGACGATTGAACAACTGGTCAAGCTCGCAAGCTGAGTCAATCGGGCATTTTCGGTTGCTGGCGTCCATCCGCGAACATGTCGTCGGAAAACTTGGCGAGCGCTGCAACCAGTGCGGAGTCTGCAGTGCCGTCGGCCGCATTCACGATCGCCGCCATCAATCCACTCTCGCGTCGTACCGGGCGGGCGAGTGCGGCTTCGATGACTTCGACGCTGCCCCAAATTTCGACGCTGCGCCGGGCCCGCGACAGGGCGGTGTACAGCAGTTGCCGCGACAACACGCGGCTGTCGGCCAATGGCGGCAACACG
The DNA here is from genome assembly GCA_043753835.1 of Lysobacterales bacterium. Classification (GTDB taxonomy): domain Bacteria; phylum Pseudomonadota; class Gammaproteobacteria; order Xanthomonadales; family Ahniellaceae; genus JADKHK01. The sequence goes on from JAYUVY010000072.1 coordinate 64,915, forward strand.
ATGCCGACGTGGCCGTATTCCGAGCCCTGACTCTTGTGGATGGTGATGGCGCAGGCGCTCTGGTGCTCGGGCAGCGTATTCGGCGACAAGGCGCGTACCGATCGAGCGCCGCCGGCATCGACGCTGTCGAACCAGACGCGCAGATGACCATCCGCGTCCGGCCAGCAGATGCCGACGTCGCCGTTGAACAGGCGCTGCGGATAGTCGTTCTGGCTGATCATGATGCTGCGCCCGGCGAACCAGACTTCATCGCGGTCGATATCGAGTTCGACCCGCAGCCGCTGTTCGATCTGGCGCGACACCGCCGCTGCGCCGAATTCGCCTTCGCGCAGTGCGCACAACAACTGCTGTTGGCCCAATGTGCGCAGTGCGTTGGCGGCAACCTCCGTAACTTGCGCTGCATTGAGCGGCCGAGCTCGCTGGTTCTGGTCGCTAACAAGGTTGTGAATGTTGGTTGCCAGCACGGCCGCCCAGCGCATGATCTCGCGCGCCAACATGCGGGCGTCGACCATGTGACGAATGCTGATCACATCCGGCGCTGCCGCGACACTTTGCATGAAGCGCGCGCTGTCGCCATCGCGCGCCGCGCGGTTGAGCGGAAGCAAGTCGGCATCGGCGCGAAAGACGTGATCGAGTTGCACCAATTGCGGCGCGCCCAGCACGCCAAGTGCAGCGACGATGTCCATCAGCGCCGATCCGGCTTCGACCGACGTCAACTGGTCGGCATCGCCAAGCAGGATCAAGGTGGATTCCGCTGGTGTCGCCTGCAACAACACGCGCAGCAGATTCAGGTCGATCATCGACGCTTCGTCGACGACGATGATGTCGGTGGCGAGCGGCATACGGGTGCCCGCACGAAAGCCGCGCGCAGGGTCGTGGCCGAGCAGCCGATGCAGGGTCAGGGCTTCGAATTCGGGCAATGCGTCCAGGAGCGGTCGCCGATACTCCGGCATGTGTTCGCGCATCTGTTCGACGCCAGCGCGCAGCGCCTGCACCAGCCGCTGTGCGGCCTTGCCGGTCGGTGCCGCGGTGGCGATGCTGAGGGGCTTGTTCCTGGAAGCGATCAGGGCCAGCAACATGCGCAGTACGGTCGTCGTCTTGCCGGTGCCCGGACCGCCGGTCAGCACCAACAGGCGATGTTCGGTCGCGCGTTGCACCGCAAGCTGTTGTTGCGTGGTCGCGCTGGCGTCGGTGTCGGCAAACAGCGCGTCGATCAGTGTTGCCAGCGATGGCGAAGCAGCCTGCGTGAACTGCATGCGCGCGCGCAGTGCCGTGGCGACTGTGCGTTCGCTGGCGTAGTTGCGCCACAGATAGAAGCGCTCGGCGTCGAGCACGAAGGCGCTCGGTGCGCTGCCATCACCGACGAGTGTTTGTGCGCGTAGTGCATCGTGATCCGCCGCGCTGAACGAGCGCCGGCCCGTGACTGATTCGGCTATATCCAGCGACAGCGCGGTATGGCCGAGGCTGTCGGCATAACTGCACCACGCCGCCATTTCGGAGAGCAGGGGCGAGCCACCGTGTGCCATCACGTATCGATAAAGCGCGCGGTCAAGCGCGCGCCATTCGGTACTCGAAAATTCCCCGCGCAGCGGCTGGAAGTTGAAGGCACTCACCGACGTACCTCGGGTCTTACGCCTGCGAACAAGGCCTGCGAATGGGCGATGAACTCCGGCGCAAAACGATGCCGCCAGACGCCCGAATCCGCGTCCAAGCCCAGTGCGCGCAAGTACAGATAGAAACAGCTGCCGAGATCGCGTTCGCGCCGATAATCTGCGATTCGACCCTGCAGATAGCGATCGACCGCCAGTGTGTAGATGAAGGCCTGGAACGGATAGTGATCCCGACTCATCGCTGCATCGAGTGCTTCGCCCTGATAGCCATCAAGACGGTCGCCGAGATCATTGCTCTTGTAGTCGGCGACGTGCACTTGTCCGCCATGCGTGAACACCAGATCGATCTTGCCGGTCATGAAGCCAGAGAGTTCGTGCCAGCCGAGGTGCGCGGGAATCAACCCGTCTTCCCCGTGTTGCGCACAGAGATTGCGCAAGGCCCCGACATCGGCTTGGTCGAGCAGGAACTGGAAGTCCATCTCGGCGCGTGACTGCGTGGGTGTGAGATCGATCAGACGCAAACCGGGCGCGATGTCTGCATGGAGGCAAGCGTCGAGTCGTTGCACCAGTGCGTCGATCAAGAGCTCGCGCTGATCTACCGGGACGAGCACGCCGCTGCTCGCCAATTGCTCGCGGATCAGGCCGCGCTGCGTCGCGAGCGGCGTCGTCGGGTCGCGATGCTCGAGGATGCCGTGCAGTGCCGTGCCGAAGGCGGCGCCACGAAAATCCGCGAGCGCAGTCAATGCTGGATGCGGGGCGGCAACGTCATCCGTGGATTCGATTTCGGGGATCGTGCTCGCGTCGTCCACCGCGTCTGGCAGAACGAGCTGCTTGAAACCGTGGGTCAGGGTCGAGAAGCTGTGGCTGACCAGCAGGCGATGACCGCGGCGCGGCGCGCGCACCAAGCGCGGTGTCGGATCGGCACTCGCCGGCTTCAGCTGGACGAATCCGGTCGGCGCATCCGCAACGATTTCGATGTGCGCCGATGCTTGCAGCAACGGCCACTGCCAGTGCTCGCGCAACACATCAAGCCCCGCGTTGTGAATCGCCCCGGCATGCTTTGGTGGTGGGCCAAGGAATAAATGACAGGCTTGCTCGGCGCGCGTGAGCGCGACGTAAAGCACGCGCATGCGTTCCTGTCGCGCTTCGCCTGCCGCGATCTGTTGTGCGTCGGTAACCTGCTCGCTGCCGAGATCAAGCACACGCGTACCGTCGATACCGGTCGTAATGGGAAAATCCTCATCACGCCCGCGATGTGCCCACATCAGCGGCAGCATCACGATCGGAAACTCAAGTCCTTTGGCAGCATGCAGGGTCAGCAGTTGCACGCGCGCCTGATCGGATTCGATGCGCAGCAAACGCTCCTTCGCGGCGGATTCGTCGTTGCCCGTCGCGCCTTCGCATTGGCGTGCCAGCCAGGCTAGCAATTCGTCGCGGCCGTGCATCCGGGTCGACTCGCGCTGCAGGATCTCGCCGAGGTGACGCAGGTCGGTGAGCATGCGCTCGCCCTCGGACTGGTTCAGCAGTTGTGCAGCGGCCTGTGCCAGCAAGGCATCGACGACGCCCAGCACACCTGCACGGTCCCACCGCAGCGACAGCTGCATGAACTGCTCGGCGTAGTCGTGCCAAAGATGGGCGTCGTCTTCGAGCGCGCGCAGGGCGTCGAAATTGAGGCCGAAGTACGGGCTCGCCAATGCCGCACGCACCGCGTGCGCGTCGCGATGATTCGCGATGGCGTAAAGCACGACCCGCAACTGGGTCGCGGCCTCACTCTCGAACACCGAAGCGCGACCGGCACCGACGCAGGGCACGCGGCGGGCGGCGAGCAAGCGTCGAGTTGCGGCGATCTGGTGGTTGGCCGGCAACAACACGGCGATATCGCCGGGCCGCAGTGGCGTGTCGCCGAGCGCGGCGTAGCCGGGTTGCAGATAGCGTGCGATCAGGTTTGCACACGCATCGAGCGCCGCGGCTTCGTCGAAGGCTGCGAGGTCATGCACGATCAACGGACGATCGACACGCGCGCCATCCAGGCGCAAGCGCTCTTGGTCGGCGTGACCCGCCGCGCTCATCAGGCTGTATCGAATGCGTTCATGAGCCGCAGCGAAGCCATCGCCGCAGGCGTCATAGAAATCATTCACCGCTTCGACCAGCGGCGTCGCCGAGCGGTAGTTCACACCGAGACGCATGCATTGCGTACTGGCAGATGCTGCGCGCAGATAAGCATGAATATCGCCGCCGCGGAAACGATAGATCGCCTGCTTCGGATCCCCGATCAGGATCAACTGGCCGCGGGCATCGCCTTCGGCATCGCGATAGATCTGATCGAAGATCGCGTACTGACGACTGTCGGTGTCCTGGAATTCGTCGATCAGGGCGACTGGCCAAGTGGCATAGAGGCGATCAGCCAGCACGACGCCGCCTGTGCGCGGTCGCGTCATCGCGTCATGCACGGCACCGATCAGGCCATCGAAGCTCAGTTGCTGGCGTTCGTTCAAGCGCGCGTCGCGCCAGTTGCGCACGCGGGTTGCGAGCGCGAGCAGCACCCGCGACTGCGCGGCGCGTTTGCGATTGTTCAGTCTCGCGTTGAGTTCTACCGCATGGCGATAAATCGGATCGTCCCGCATCAGCGTGACGCGGTCCGGACGCACAAGTTCTTCCAGATCGGCGGGATCGTCGAGCGCGCCATTGCTCTTGTAGTCGCCGAGGGCATCGCCGGCATCGAGAAATCCGGCGAGATTCTGCAACTGGTTGGCGATCTTGCTGCCATTGCGTTTGTAGAGGTCTCGCGCGACGAGTTGGTGCAGGCGCTCAGACCAATGCGCCGCATCGTCGAGCAAGTCGTTGCTGGTCGTGGTCGCCGCGCGCAGCGTCACGCCGTCGGTGAGCAAGGCGCGCAAGAGGTTTGCGCGATCCTTTGGCGATATGCGCAACAACGCGGCCACTGCCGCACGCTGCTCTTCGTCGTCGTCGGATTGATGCGCCAGTGTGCGGATCACGTCGGCGCCGAGTTCCTCACTCAGCGCGTCGGTGCTGGTCATTTCGCCGACGCGAAATCCGGTGCCGGCCGCGAATGGTGCATCGCCGAGAATCTTCAGACACAGCGCGTGCATGGTGCCGATCGGAGCGAGGTCGAGTTCGGACAGCGCCAGCTTCAGGCTGACGACATCGCGTTGTACCGGCAGCGTTTGCCAGCGCTCGTGCAGCCACTGGCGCACGGTCATTTCGCTGTCTTCGACGAGCGCGTCGCGCGCACTCGCAGCTTCGTGCAGTGCCCAGGTCAGACGGCTGCGAATGCGCTCGCGCAGCTCCTGGCTGGCGGCGTCGGTGAAGGTAGTGACCACGATCTCGCGCGCGCGGCGACCACTTTCCAGCAACAGGCGCAGATACAGCACCGAGATCGTCCAGGTTTTTCCAGTGCCGGCACTCGCTTCGATCAGCGTGCGACGATGTTGCGCGACCGATGCATCGAGGCCGAGCGTCCGCCAATCGCGCGCCATGCTGCCCGGTTCGGTCATGACGCGCGCTCCGCGCCGATCGCCTGCGCCAGATGCAGGGCGTTCGCCACCAACTCCGGCCAATCGTCGCTGCGCTCATCGAACAATGCCGCGCCGCGCGCCAGCCACGCGGCGTAGCCCGGCGCATGCACCGACTCGCCGCGCGTGCCGTCGAACGAGTACCAGGCTTCACGGCCGAGCTTGCGTTGTTTCTCCGGGTCGGCCTTGGCGATGGCCCAACTGGTGGCCGGGAAATACCAGCTGGGCCGAGATTGCGCCTGCGACCAGAACCCGAGCAACTGCACGAGTCCGTGATCCAGCGCCGCCCTTGGCATCGCGCAAAGGCAATCCAGCCACGGCGTCTTTGCGTTCTTGCTCAGTACGCGCAGCGCACAGTCCGCGTCCGGCAGCAAGCGCCGCAGCAGCGCCCACTCGATGAACAAGGGCAGACGTTCCTTGAACGTGAAGTCGGATTCGGCCTTGTCCGGAAACACCTCAAGCAAAACCCATTGCCCAGCGATGCGATGCACGCGTTCGAGTTGTCCAGTCAGGCGCACACCGCCGACTTCCAGATCCAGCGCGAGTGTGCTCGCTGCGGGCAAGCCTCCGGCAAACAGGGTGTCACTTTGCAAGGGTTGCAGGATGGCGCGGGCGCTGTCGCGGGCCTCGGCATAGGCGATCTCGGCGAGTGCGCCCGGCGGCAGGCTGCCCGACAGACGCAAGGCCGTGGCGGGTTCATCGGCGACGTCGAATACGCCGCGTGCAAGCGCATCCAGCACCAGCGCCCGTGGCACGCGCTCAAGCCTGGGCAGCTTGGCCTGCAAGGGTTCGCTGTCGCTGATGCCATCAATGTCGAGCGAATCGAGGCTGAGCTTGAGTTGCGTACGCAACAGGCTGCGCGCCGGATCCTTGAAATAGGCGAGCACACTGTGCAGGGCGACCGGCACTGACGTCGGCTCGGCCGATGGCGGTCGCGGCGCACGGGCGACAAATCGCGACATTGCGGCGGTCGCGTCCGTCGCGGTCACAGCGAAGGCGGATTGATAGGTGTAGTGCGGTGAATTCGGATCCGCCGAGAAGTAACGCGGATCGAATGGCTGCAGCGCGTGTTGAATCTGCCACGGACGCGGAGGTGGCTTCTTCGTGTCGGATTCAGGGACGGGTGCGCGTGCCTCGAGAAATGCGAGCAGCTCGGCCAGCGGTGCTGCGGGATTCATCGGCTTGCCGTCGCGTACGCTCTCGGACAGAAAGCTGAGATGCAGTTGTTGACGCGCAGCCATCAACGTTTCCAGAAACAGATAGCGGTCGTCGCTGCGCACATCGCGATCACCGAGGCGCGGTGCCTGCGCCATCAGATCGATGCCGCCGTCGCCCGCAGTGCGCGGAAACTCGCCGTCATTGAGGCCGAGCACGGCGATGAAGCGAAACGGGATGGAACGCTGCGGCACCATGCCGCAGAAGGTGGCGGCGCCGAGCAGAAACGCCTGGCGTTCCGGTACTGCATCAAGCTGCTCTTGCATCAGTTGTCGCAGCAAGGCGTAAGGTAGCTCTGGATCGGCTGCACCTGCTGCCGCGCTGCTGCGCAGGGCCTCGATCATGCGCGTCAACGCCGCGATGGCGTCGGACTCTCCGCTGTCTTTCGGATCCGCCCGGAACAGTCGTCCGACAAGTCCATGAAGTTGCTCGCACCAGACCGACAAAGGTCGCGGCTCGGCGGCGAGGCGGGCGATTGCGTCGCACTCGCACAGCAGTCGGTCGAGTGATCCCAACGCTGCGGTATTCAGGCCGGCCACCTGCGCCACTGGCCAGCTGCCGACTTGTACGGCGGCGGCGTCCATTGTGCCGGCGGCGATCGCGTCGTCGCCATAGACGTAGCCCGCGAGCATCCGGTCCATGCCCCAGGCGAAGCTGTGTTCCGCATAGCCATGCAGACCGAAGCGTTCGCGCGTGCTGGCGTCGAGTCCCCAGGCCACGCGTGCGGCTTCGAGCCACCGCCGCAGTTGCTCAAGACCGCCGGCATCGAGGCCAAGTGCGCGCGCAATCGCGGGAACCTGCAGCAGATCCAGCACCTGTGGCGCACTGACGCGCGCCAGCGGCAAGGCCAGCAAGCTCGCGAACGCATCGAAGACGCGATGCGTGGCGCGCGTCGGCAAGTCCGCAAGGTGGTAGGGCAGGGTCGAATTGAACGCCACCGGCGCTCCGAACACGGCCGGAATCAACGCCGCGTATTCGCCGATGTTCGGCGACATCACGATCATCTGCGATGGATGCAGGCCGGGATCGCGGCGCAGTACATCCAGCATCGCGTCGCGCAGCACTTCGAGTTCGCGCAGGCGCGTGTGGCAGCCGTGCACGCGCAGCGAGACGTCGGTCAGATTTTCGGGCATTGCCGACAATCGCCCATGGACGAGGTCCGGGCGTTGGTTGCGAATGCTCTGCTGCACCGTGTGCAGCAAACTGTCGGTTTCAGGTGCGCTGTCGTGGTCGAGGCCGTGCCGCGTTTCCGAGATCACTCGCCCTTCGCCAGCATTCAAGCTCAACCCGAAATGCTGGCCGAGGCGTCCCCAGGCGGCCAACAAGGGATGTTCGAGACCGAGCAGTTCGCGTTCCAGCGCGTCGCCGTCGGCGCTGTCGGTATCAAGTTGCAGCAATTGTTCGAGACGCGAACGCTCGTTGCCGATGCCGGCCCAGAACTCGACGCAGGGGTCCGGCAGATACAGGACGACAAGTCGATGCCGCGCCTGCGCGCGCAACACGTCCAATTCAATCGGTGCGAGATGGCTCAGGCCGAAGACGTGCAAGGGGTCGAGGATTTCGGCTGTAGTCACCGATTCCAAACGATGCGTCAGCTGCAGCAGCAACTCGCCGCGGTGCGCGCTGCCAATGTCACGACGCAGCTTTTGCCAGAGCGGTGCGATGAAGTTCGCGCGCGGCACCGCGAAATCGCCGCGCTGCCAGCGGGCCAGCCAGTCGGGCCGGTAGACCATGTAGCGCGTGTACAGCGCAGCGAGGTGATCGGCAAACTGGAAGCGACGTGTGGCGTCGGCACCGTCGAGATAGGCGACGATCTCGGGCTGGCGGCTTTGCGGCAGCAATTCATATAAACGCCAGCGCAGGGCCTCGCGGCGATAGGGACCGAGCGATACCGCGGATACGCCCAGCAGCGCCCGGGTTTGGTTGTCGAGCCAGGCACTCGGCAATTGCACTTCAAGATTGGCGACGATACCGCTGGCCCCCCGCTCGCGCGCCAAAGCCTGCCGAAGCCAGCGGCGGATGCCCGGATGTGCCGCGAGCACCACCTGCGGCGCGAGCAATTGCTGCGGCGGAAATTGCGCCAACAAGGTTTCCAGCGGCGCAAGCAGGGCTTCCAGCCGGCTCGCGCGATAGACCACGATGCCGGTACCGCTCTCGAACTGGTTCATGCGCGCGCGACGGAATGCATGCGGGCTACGATAGCCAGACGGGTCGCAGATCGCGAGACGCGCCGAGCGGCTGCCAATTGGCCTGCGCCTCGTCGTCTGCGACAATGGTTGCTTGCGCTGTGAACTTTTCGCCCTGGCCCCGGTCTTTCCGTCGGTGCCGCGAGAGACGGCGTCCCATCCACAAGGCGTCCCCGCCAAAAGGAATACCCCCGATGTTGAAGCGTATGTTGTTCTCCCTGGCGCTTGCCGCCAGTGCCACGGTTCATGCCGACGCGGCCAGCGAGGCCAAGGTGCGGGAAGCAGTGAAGTCGCTGGTGCCGAGCGCGCAGATTGACTCGATCACGGTGTCGAAGTTGCCGGGTTTCCACGAAGTCGTACTGTCGGGCCAGGTGCTCTACATCAGCAACGACGGCAAATATCTCGTTCAGGGCATGGTCTACGACGTCGCGATGAAGCGCGACCTGACCGAAGAGAAGAAGTCGACGATGCGTAAGGCAGCCCTCGCCGGCGTGCCGAAAAGCCGCATGATCACCTTTGCCGCGAAGGACGAAAAACATCGCGTCGTGATCTTCACCGACATCGACTGCGGCTATTGCCGCAAGCTGCATCAGCAGATCGCTGAATACAACAATCTCGGCATCACCATTGACTACTTGTTCTTCCCGCGCTCGGGTCCGAACACGCCCTCGTTCGACAAGGCCATCACCGTGTGGTGCGCGGCCGACAAGAACAAGGCGTTTACTGAAGCGAAGAATGGCGTCGAACTGGAAAAGAAAACCTGCGACAACCCGATCGCCGACGATTTCGCGCTCGGCCAGAAGGTCGGCGTATCGGGCACGCCGATGATTGTGGCCGCCGATGGTTCGCAGATCGGCGGCTATATCGCGCCGGCGCAGATGCTCGAGCGCCTTGTTGCGATCAATGCCACTGCTTCCAAGTAAGCCATTCCCGAATACGCAATCCTGGACCACAGGCCTGCAGACGCCGCCTTCGGGCGGCGTCATTTTTTTGACCGCCAGCCGGATTACGGCCGATTCGCCTGATCGGCTATCCTTTCCGCCCTTTTTTCGGCCATCCGATGATGTTCCTGCTTGACGGTCGCGAGACATGGTCATCGTTCCGTTGCGACCGTCTGACGCAGGCGCTTGCAGCCAGCGGCCATGCGCTGCAACTGGATGCCGCTCGCGTCGTGTTCGTCATCGACGGCGGTGATCCGGCGCAATTGCCACGCTACGGCGAGTTGCTGGATGCGACTGCTGTGGCTGCGTCGTTCGATGCCGATACGGTGGTGGTGTTGCCGCGCCTCGGCACGATTTCGCCGTGGGCAAGCAAGGCGACCGAAATTCTGCGCGGCGCCGATCTGCCGTTGGATCGCGTCGAACGTGGCATGCGCTATCGCGTCATCGGTTTCGCTGCGCTGGCGGACGCGGCGCAGGCACGCGTGCTGCGGGAATTGCATGACCCGATGACCCAGTCGGTGTTTCGCAGCACTGAGGCCATCAAAGCCTTGTTCCGGCACGAGAGCGCGCGTGCGCTCGGTCGTGTGGCGTTGGCCGGTGATGCGCAAGCGGCTTTGGTCGCGGCCAATGCCGAACTCGGCCTCGCGCTCAGCGTGGATGAAATCGACTATCTCGCGAATGCCTATGCCCGCCTCGGACGTGACCCGACCGACGCCGAGCTGATGATGTTTGCGCAGGCCAATTCCGAGCATTGCCGACACAAGATCTTCAACGCGCAGTGGCGCATCGATGGCGCCGACCAGGCGCAGTCGCTGTTCGGCATGATCAAGCACACCCATGCGACGACACCCACTGGCACCTTGTCCGCCTATCACGACAACGCCGCCGTCATCGCCAATGGCATGGCCGAGCGCATGCAGGCCGATCCGGACTCGCGGCGCTGGCAAACGCTGCGTGAGGACACCGCGTTCGCGATCAAGTGTGAAACCCACAACCACCCGACTGCGATCTCGCCGTTTCCCGGCGCCAGTACCGGGGCTGGCGGTGAGATCCGTGACGAGGGCGCGACCGGTCGTGGCGCCAAGCCCAAGGCTGGACTGACCGGGTTCACGGTGTCGCATCTGCGCATCCCCGGCGCTCCCGCGCCTTGGGAACAGGCGCGTGCGACGCCGCCGCGCATGGCCAGCGCCTTCGAGATCATGCGCGACGGGCCACTCGGCGGTGCCGCCTTCAATAACGAGTTCGGTCGGCCGGCGTTGCTCGGTTACTTCCGCAGCTTCGAGCACCCGGAAAGCGCGACCCTGACCCGCGGCTACGACAAGCCGATCATGCTCGCCGGCGGCTTGGCCAGCATCAAGGCCAGCCACGTCGAGAAGGGCACATTGCAGGACGGCGACGCCATCATCGTGCTCGGTGGTCCGGCGATGCTGATCGGACTCGGCGGCGGTGCCGCTTCCTCGGTCGCCTCCGGAACCTCGAGCGAAGCCGTCGATTTCGCCTCGGTGCAACGCGACAACCCGGAAATGGAACGGCGCTGCCAGGAAGTGATCGATCGCTGCTGGTCGCTCGGCGCGCGCAATCCGCTGGTCAGCATCCACGATGTCGGCGCTGGCGGCCTGTCGAACGCGATTCCGGAATTGCTCAATGATTCCAGCGTCGGTGGCGTGATCGACTTGCGCAAGATTCCGAATGACGAGCCGGGCATGAGCCCGATGCAGATCTGGTGCAACGAAGCCCAGGAGCGCTATGTGCTCGGTGTGCGGCCGGATCGACTTGCCGAATTCGAAGCAATCTGCCGACGCGAGCGCTGCATCTACGCGGTTGTCGGGCACGCAACAGTGAAGCGCCACTTGACGGTGCGCGACGATCTTCTTGGCGAAGCGCCGATCGATCTGCCGCTGGATGTGTTGTTCGGAAAAGCGCCGAAAATGTTCCGCGACACCGGCCGCATCGTGCCGCGGTTATCGCCGTTTGATCGCTCGCAGATCACCCTGGATGAAGCCGTACGCCGCGTGCTCGCGCATCCGACCGTGGCCAGCAAGAGTTTCTTGGTCACGATCGGCGACCGCTCGGTCGGTGGCCTGTGCGCACGCGATGCGATGGTCGGGCCGTATCAGGTCCCGGTTGCGGATGCGGCACTCACCTTGCTCGATTTCACCGGCTTCGGCGGCGAAGCGATGGCGATTGGCGAGCGCACGCCGCTGGCCTTGATCAATGCCGCGGCTTCGGCGCGCATGGCGGTCGGCGAAGCGCTGACGAATCTCCTGTCGGCGCCGGTCACCAGGCTCGAAGACATCAAGCTGTCCGCCAACTGGATGGCCGCGGCCGGTCATCCGGGCGAAGACGCCGCCCTGTTCGACGCGGTCAAGGCGGTTGGACTCGAGCTTTGCCCGGCGCTGTCGCTGTCGATACCGGTCGGCAAGGACTCGTTGTCGATGCAGGCGCGTTTTCATAACGGTGACGCCCAGTCCGACGACGCCGAGCTCAGCGTGGTGTCGCCGGTTTCGCTGATCGTGACCGCGTTTGCGCGGGTTGCCGACGTGCGCGGTGCCCTGACGCCGCAACTGCGCGACGATGTCGGCGAAAGCCGCGTCTGGCTGCTCGATCTCGCGGGCGGCAAGCAGCGTCTTGGCGGTTCGATCCTCGCGCAGTGTTTCAATCAGCTCGGCGACAGCGCGCCTGATCTTGATGACGCGGCGCTGTTCCGCCGCTTCTTCGATGCGCTCACCGAGCTGCGACCGCTGTTGCTCGCTTGGCACGACCGTTCCGACGGCGGCGCCTATGCAGCGTTGTGCGAGATGGCGTTTGCGACGCGCAGCGGTCTCGACATCGACGTGCAAAGTGACGTCATTGCCGATCTGTTCAACGAAGAACTTGGCGTGTTCGTACAGGTCGCCGAGCGCGATCGCGCGCGTTTCGAAGCGGTGCTGGCGGCGCATGGTTTGTCGGCGATCGCGCGCGTCGTCGCGACGCCGCGGCGCGACTTGCAGATTTCGATCAGTCACGGTGGCGCGATCATCGCCGAACATGCGCTCACCGACCTGCTCGCGATCTGGCATTCGGTCAGCCATGCGATGCAGTCGCGGCGCGACGATCCGGCCTGCGCCGATGCCGAGCGCGAGTCGGTGCTCGAAGGCGCGCATGCCCTGAACGCGGCCATCCCCTTCGATCCGGCGCTGGATTTCGCCGCGCCTTTTATCAACACCGGCGCGCGTCCGAAGCTGGCGGTATTGCGCGAACAGGGCGTCAATTCCGAGGTGGAGATGGCGGCCGCATTCACGCGCGCCGGTTTCGACTGCTTCGATGTACATATGACCGACCTGATCGAAGGCCGCGACCGGCTCACGAACTATCAGGGCCTCGCTGCCTGCGGCGGTTTCAGTTATGGCGATGTGCTCGGCGCCGGGCGCGGTTGGGCGGCGTCGATTCGTTATCACGGCGATCTGGCCGAGCAATTCGCGCAGTTCTTCGCCGACCCGCGCAAGTTCGCGCTCGGCGTCTGCAATGGCTGCCAGATGTTCGCGTCGATCAAGGATCTTGTGCCTGGCGCGGAGCACTGGCCGCGATTCCTGCGCAATCGTTCCGAACAGTTCGAAGGTCGCGCAAGTTTGGTCGAGGTGCTCGAGTCGCCGTCGATCCTGTTCGCCGGCATGGCCGGTACGCGCGCGCCGATCGCGGTCGCGCATGGCGAAGGCCGTGCCCAATTCGACACGCCCGCACACGCCGCACAGGCGATCGCAGCGATGCGTTTTGTCGATGCAAGGGGGCTCGCGACGGAAAACTATCCGGCCAATCCAAACGGCTCGCCGGCCGGTACTACCGCGTTCACGATTCCCGATGGCCGCGTCACCATCCTGATGCCGCATCCCGAGCGCGTGCACCGGTCAGTGCAGATGAGTTACGCGCCGCGCGGTTTCAATGAGGCCTCGCCGTGGTTGCGCATGTTCCGCAATGCGCGCGTTTGGGTGGGTTGAGCCATGACTATTGAAGCCGCCACGTCGAACAACACTGATGCACAGCAAATTGAGGCACCGCAGCCGGTGTCGCTGCGCATGTTTTTTGCGCTGTGTTTTCTGTGGATGCCGCTCGGGTTCTTCTTCTGGTTCTTTCTGCGCAGCGTCGTTACCTGGCCGGTGTCGCGGCTGAGTCACTGGGTGATCGACGCCTGGTTGCCCGGTGTCGTGCATTCATGGCGACAGAACTTTCACCACTTCGAAATCACCGCGCTGGTGCCACCGCCGCCCGGGATGGAATTGGCGCCGGGCCAGATTCCGGCCGCGATCGCGGACGTCAATGTGCTGCTCTACACCTACGGCTTGGCGGTGTTGTGGGGGCTCATCCTGGCCACGCCGAATGACGAGCGCAGCTTTGCGCGACGGCTGGTGTATTGCTTGGTCGGCTGGGTGATACTGATTCCGGCGCATGTGTTTTCGACCGTGATCGATGTCGGCAAGACGCTGTTCATCGACCTCGGTCCGGCGGGCCTGCAGCTGGCCGAAACCCACGGCGTGAACCTCGAGTTCATCGCGCTGTTCTTTCAGTTCAGCCGTCTGGTGCTGCCGACGCTCGGTGCCGTGATCGTCTGGGCGATCTTCAATCGCGAGTTCATCGAACAGGTGCGCGACGCGATGCCGCTTGAGCCGGAACCCTTGCCCGGTCAGGATGGTCGAACGCAGTCCCCGCCCCCGAGTTCCCGATGACCGACACTGATACCGACACCCCGATCGCCGAAGCGTCCGCCGCCATCGAGCCGAGCTTCGACGAACGCATCAGTGCGCAGTTGATCGCGCGCGGGCGTCTCAAGGAGGCGGATCTTGGCCGCGCGAAGCGCCTGCACGAGGAAAATCCGGAAGGCGATTTCATCTCGCTGATGACGCGCTTGGGCCTTGTGTCGGAACGCGATGCTGCCGAAGCGCTCGCCGACGTCATGAAGCTGCCGCTGCTCTCGGCCAAGGAATGCCCGGACGCGCCACCGCCCAATGTGCAGGTGTCGACGCGCTTCCTGAAGCAATATCACGTCGTGCCGATCGGCGAAGGCGAGGGCGACATCAGCCTGCTCGTCGCCGAGCCGCAGGACCCGTATCCGATCGAGGCGATGCGCCTCGCCACCGGCAAGATCGTCCATGTGCGCGTCGGCCTGCGCTCGGAGATCGACGATCTGATCGAGCGCTACTACGGCTCCGGCCGTTCGGCCATGGGCACGATCGTCGAAAACCTGTCCGATGACGCCACGCGCTCGGAAGACGACGTCGAGCATCTGCGTGATCTCGCGTCCGAAGCGCCGGTGATCCGCCTCGTCAATCTGGTGATCCAGCGTGCCGTCGAAGCGCGCGCTTCGGACATCCACATCGAGCCGTTCGAGAATCGGCTGAAAGTGCGTTATCGCATCGATGGCGTGCTCGAGGAAGTCGAATCGCCACCAGCGAGTTCGACGGCCGCGGTGATCTCGCGCATCAAGATCATGGCCAAGCTGAACATCGCCGAACGCCGCCTGCCGCAGGACGGCCGCATCATGCTGCGCGTGCAGGGCAAGGAGCTCGACCTGCGCGTCAGCACCGTACCCACGTCGTGGGGCGAATCGGTGGTGATGCGTATTCTCGATCGAGAATCGGTCGTGCTCGACTTCCACAAGCTTGGCTTCACCGACCAGTTCCTGCCGCGTTTTCTGGAAGTGCTCGGACTGCCGCACGGCATCATGCTGGTCACCGGCCCGACCGGTTCTGGCAAGACCACCACGCTGTACACGGCGCTCAGCAAGATCAACACGCCCGACGTCAAGATCATCACCGTCGAAGACCCGGTCGAATACCAGATCGAAGGCATCAACCAGATCCAGGCCAAGCCGCAGATCGGTCTCGACTTCGCGCACGCGCTGCGCTCAATCGTGCGTCAGGACCCGGACATCATCATGATCGGCGAAATGCGCGATCTGGAAACCGCGAAGATCGCGATCCAGTCGGCGCTGACCGGGCATCTGGTGTTGTCTACGCTGCATACCAACAACGCTGCCGGCGGCATCACCCGCCTGCTCGACATGGGTGTCGAGGACTATCTGCTGTCGTCCACCGTCAACGGCATTCTCGCGCAGCGTCTGGTGCGTCGCGTTGAGCCGACGCATGCGCAGCCCTATCTGGCGTTGCCGGAAGTGGTGCAGGAGTTCAAGCTCGAAACCTTCACCGAGGACCGCCCGATCCGGCTGTTCAAACCGACGCCGTCGAACCTGACGCCGACCGGTTATCTCGGCCGCACCACGATCATGGAGTTCCTGACCATGACCGATCCGCTGCGGCGTCTGGTGATGAAGCATGCCGATATGGGCGTGATCGAGCAGGCGGCGCGCGCCGAGGGCATGCGCACCATGTACGAGGATGGTCTGATCAAGGCGCTGTTGGGCACCACGACCATCGAGGAAGTGATGCGTGTCTGTCAGGAATCTTGATCCGATGTGTTGCGTCGTCGCTGAGCCGGGAATGCGCTGATGGCCTTGTATCGCTACAAGGCGGTGGCGCCGACCGGCGAAACCTTGGTCGGGCAGATGGAAGCGGCGTCGCGCGACGAAGTGGTGATGCGCCTGCAGGATGCCGGCAATCTGCCGATCGAAGCGGTGGAAGCGGGTGCCGGCGGTGGCTTCAATTTCGAACAGCTGTTCAGTCGTCCGGCGATGAGCCAGACGCAGATCGTCAGCTTCACGCAGCAGCTCGGCACCCTGCTCGGCGCCGGGCAGCCGCTCGATCGTGCGCTGCACATGCTCTCGGAACAGCCCGACAGCGAAGAAGGCCGGCGCATGGTCGAGCGCATCAAGGACGCGGTGCGCGGCGGCACCACGTTGTCGACTTCGCTTGAACAACAACACGGCGTGTTTTCGCGTCTGTACGTGAACATGGTGCGCGCCGGTGAAGTCTCGGGTTCACTCACCGACACGCTGAAACGTCTGGCCGAGTATCTGGAACGCTCGCGGCAACTGAAGGGCACGGTCGTCAATGCGCTGATCTATCCGGCCATCCTGATCGGCATGGTGATCCTGTCCCTGGTCACCTTGATGGTTTACGTGGTGCCGAATTTCGAGCCGATCTTCACCGAGCTCGGCGACAACCTGCCACTGATCACGAAGATCGTGCTCGCAATCGCTGGTGCCCTGCAGGGCTTCTGGTGGCTGATGCTGATCGGCATCGGCGTGCTCGTGTGGTGGATCAACCAGCAATGGGCGAAGCCCGACTCGCGCGCCTTGTGGGAAGCGCGGTTGCTGTCGTTCGGCAAGATCGGCGAGCTGGCGCAAAAGGTCGAAACCGCGCGTCTGGCACGCACGCTGGGTACTTTGCTGCAGAACGGCGTGCCGTTGTTGAACGCGTTGTCGATCGCCAAGAATGTGCTCGGGAACACTGTGCTCGCTGCTGCGGTCGAAGCCGCTGCAATTGAGGTGAAGACCGGTTCTGGTTTGGCTTTTGCGCTCGGTGCCAGCAAGCGCTTTCCGCGCCTGGCGCTGCAGATGATCGCGGTCGGCGAGGAATCCGGTGAACTGGACGGCATGCTGATGAAAGTGGCCGACACCTACGATACCGACGTACGCAATTCGGTCGAACGTCTGCTCGCCGCGCTGGTGCCGCTGTTGACGGTGCTGATGGCGGTGATGATTGGCATGATCATGCTCGCGATCGTGCTGCCGATTCTGGATATGAGTTCTTTAGTGGAGTGAACCATGCGACTTAACGCATTCAATCGATTCAACAACCATTCCCGCAGCGCACGCGGCTTCAGCCTCGTAGAACTGCTCGCCGTGATCATGCTGCTCGGCATCATTGCCGGCATCGTCGTGCCGAAGGTGTTCGGTCAGGCCGAGAAGGGCAAGTGGCAGGCCAGCAAGACCAAGGTCAGTTCGGTCAGCGCCAAGATCGAATCCTATGCGCTCGATGTCGGCCGTCCGCCTGAGCAATTGCAGGACATGATCAGCAAGCCGGGCAATGCCGACAACTGGGCCGGCCCCTATGCGCGTGATTCCGACCTGAAAGACGGCTGGGGACGCGTATTCGAATACAAAATGCCCGGCGAACACGGTGATTTCGACGTGATTTCGCTCGGTGCTGACGGTCAGCCCGGCGGCGAGAAATGGGCGCGCGACATCGGCAACTGGGAGTGATCCCGGTCGTCGCTGACCAGGATTGAGCCGATGCGCAGGCCCCGCGGGTTTTCGCTGATCGAGCTGATCGCGGTGCTGACACTGATCGCGATCGTCGCCGGTGCGGCAGCGGTGTCGCTGAGCGGCAATCTCGCTGGCGCCAAGACCCGCGCCGCGGTGCGTGATTTGACCGCGGCGATGCGCCAGACACGCGGACTCGCCATCGTCAATGGCGAGGAACGTTCGCTCGAAGTCGATGTCGAAGCCCGCACCTATCAAGTACCCGGCAAACCGCCGGTGCAATTGCCCGAGGAGCTGCAGATGAAGTTGTTGACCGCAGCGACCGAACAGACGGGTGACAGCAAGGGCCAGATCCGCTTCTTTCCGGATGGCAGTTCCAGCGGTGGCCGCGTGACCTTGACGCGCGACCAGAAGGAATGGCGCGTCGAGATCGCGTGGCTGACCGGCGAAGTGCGCATCGAGGAAGACCGTTGATGCGCGCTGGCTGCAACCAACGCGGATTTTCGCTGATCGAAATGCTGGGCGCGTTTGTCGTGTTCGCAATCGGTTTCAGCGTGATGATGGAAATCACTTCGAGCAGCCTGCGTAATGCGCGCCGCGCTGCCGATCAGACGGATGCCGCCTTGTGGGCGCAGAGCATCATTGATGCCGCCGGCGTCGACGCCAAGATCGAGCTCGGCGCCAGCAGTGGCAAGTTCGACCGCAAGTACCGTTGGGACATGCAGGTGACGGAGTGGGAGCCACCCGCCGACGCTGCACGCTTCGAGGGTGATGCGCCGCTTGAGCTTTATCGCATCGAACTGGTCGTGCGTTGGGGGCCGAGTCAGAACGAACGCTCCTCGAAATTTGTCACCGTGCGCGCCGTGCAACCGGGGATCGGCGGATGACCCGGCGAATGAGGCACCCGCGCGGATTTACCCTGGTCGAATTGCTGGTCGCGATCCTGCTGCTCGGCATGCTGATGGCCGCCGCTTGGGCCGGGATTTCCACGACGACCAAGGCCGCGCGCAGCGGCGAAGCCCTGATCGACCGTACCAATCGCGTGCGCGTCGCGCAGGAATTGATTCGCCGCCAATTGCGCAACGCGCTCGCCTTGCCCTATCAAGTCGACAGCAGCACCGGCGAAACCCGTACCTTCGAAGGTGAAGCCGACGTCATGCGCTTCGTCGCGCCGATGCCGGGTTATTTGAGCCGGGGTGGCAGCTATGTGCAGACGCTGACGCTGAAGTCGGGGCGCGGCGGCGGGCAGGAACTGGTGTTCGCACATGACCTGCTGAACGGCTACGACCCCGACGGCGGCCGCGAGGCCGAACGCGATCCGGTGGTGCTGATCGAAGGCATTCGTCGCGGTGGCTTCGAATACCGCGGTCTGGACGAAACCGGCAAGCTCGGCGACTGGGAACAGGAATGGGACGAGCCCGGCACGCAACCGGTGCTGGTGCGCATCAAATTCGAAATGGACGAAAAATCGGGCTACTCCTGGCCGGAAATCGTGGTGCCGGTGCTGGCGAATTCCGCGAACGCCGGCTTCTACGATCCGTTCTACGGCTCGATCAACCAGGGCGGGGGTTGAGCATGCGCCTTCGTCAGTCCGGCATCGCCTTTGTGGTGGTGATCTGGGTCTTGCTGCTGTTGACCGTGCTGCTGGCCGGATTCGCGGTGATTTCGCGCACCGAGGCGCTGCAGGCGCGACATCTCGCCGAGTCGACGCGCGCGCGTTACATGGCCGAAGTCGGCATTTCGCGCGCGGTCTGGGAATTGCGCAACACCGACCCGCTGACGCGCTGGGTCGGTGATGGCCGACCTTACGACTTCGAATTCGAGAGCGCAAAAATCTCGGTCGGCGTCCAGGACGAATCCGGCAAGCTCGATATCAATGCCGCCAATGGCGAAGTGATGCGGCGTTTCTTCGCGTCGTCCGGAATCGATGAGCGCCTGGCCCAGCAGATTTCCGATGCCGTGCTGGATTGGCGCGATGCCGACGACCTGACTCAGCCGATGGGCGCCGAAGACGCCGACTACGAGCGTGAGGACTATCCCTATGGTGCCGCCGATACAGGTTTCCAGACCGTCGGCGAGTTGCAGCAGGTGATGGGCATGGACTACGAGCTGTATCGGCGCCTGGAGCCTGACCTCACCATATGGGGCGGCACCGACACGCCGAATGCCGGTTCTGCCTCGCGTGCAGTGTTGCTGAGCTTTCCGAACATGACCCCGGAGTTGGCCGATCAACTGATCGCCTTGCGCCAGCAGGTTCAGCCCGGCGATCCGGCCGCAGCTGGCCTGACCCTGCCCGACGGCACCCCGTTGCTGTCCGGCGGCGGTGGTGTCACCTATACTGTTCGATCGAAGGCCACATTGGCCAATGGTGCGTGGACGGAAGTGAACGCCACGATTCGTCTCGGCGGCGCTGCCGGCGCGCGCGCCTACACGATCTTGCAATGGCGCGAAGGGAGCGCCGGTTGATGCCCGATAACCTGTTCAGCAAGCGCATTGCGCGGCTTCGAAGTACCTACCGCAACAGCGGGCTACGCCGTTTTCTGGAATGGTGGGGCGGCGAACTGGCCGCGCTCCTGCCCGTGCGTGTTCGCGACCAATTCGTCGAGCGGCGCGATGAAATTCGCATTGAAAAAGCGTCCGAGGGCGGTTTCACGCTGACCCGGGTTCCCGGCGAAAGCGACGCCGACGTGCATCAGCTTGCTGCCGATGCCGTCAGCGAAGACTGGCAGTCGGCACTGATCGCCCTGCGTGCGCGCTCGGAAGTGCCGGCGGATCTGGTGCTGATCGTCGAGCGGCGCGGCGTGCTCGACCGCCACCTGAGCCTGCCGCTCGCGGCCGAAGACAATCTTGCCCAGGTCATCGCCTTCGAAATGGATCGGCAGACGCCATTCAAACCGGACCAGGTGCGCTTCGACCACCGCGTTACCAAGCGCGATCTGGTTGCGCGACAGCTGGGGCTCGACCTGCTGATCGCCCCGAAAACCGTGGTCGACGCGGCGACGGCGCCGGTCAACAGCGCCGGATTGGCCCTGGATGCCATCGATATTCTGGGTGCCGACGGGCGTCGCAGCGGTTTCAACCTGCTGCCACCCGACGCGCGCGCGCCGCGATCGCAGCGCGAACGGCAATTGAACTGGCTGCTGTCGGCAATCGTCGTGGTGCTCGCCTGGAGCGCAATGTCGCTGTCGATCCACAACCGCGAACGCGTCCTCGCCGGTCTTCAGGCGGATGTGGACCGGGTCCGTGTCGAGTCGCGCAAGGTCGCGAAACTCGATGCCGAACTGACCGATGCGGTATCGGGTGCCAACTTCCTGACCGAGAAGAAGCTGGTGCATCCGATCGTGATCGATATTGTCAAGGACCTGACCGAGCGACTGCCAGAAAACACGTCGTTGCAGCGGTTGTCGGTCAATCGCGGCGAAGTGCAGATCCAGGGTGCCAGCAGCGAAGCGTCAGCGCTGATCGCGATCCTGCAGAAGTCGGCATTGATTGAAGGACCCGCGGTGCAGGGTGCGATCACGCCGGACCCGCGCACCCAGAAAGAGCAGTTCATGATCCAGGCCAGGGCCAAGACCAAGCTTGCGGAGGTTGCCGATGCAGCTGCTGCCGAGGGCTGAAAACGGCCGTTTTCTTGCGCTGTTGCTGCTGCTGATCGCGGTCGGCTTGGTCTATGTCTTTGGCGTGCACTGGTGGTTCACCGAGCGCCATCTCGCGATCGCCGACGAGATCGGCGATCTGCGCGAGCAATATGCGCGCTTCAAGGCCAAGGCCGACCAGAAGCCGCTGATCGAGCGCCAGCTCGCGGATGTGCGCACCTATGAAGCGGGCAACCCCGCATTTCTGCCGGAAGGCGATTTCGACGCTGCAGCAGCGGGGTTGACCCAGCGCCTGAAGCAGGTTGTGGCGGCGCATGTGCCGGCGTCCGACGCGCAGCGCTGCCAGATCATCATGAACCAGTATTCGCGCTCGACCGAGCCGGATCCGTTCGAGCGCGTCGTGATCAAGGTGCGCCTGCGCTGCGACCTCGAGCCGTTCGCCGGGATTCTCTATGACCTGGAGAGTGCGAGCCCGATGCTGTTCGTCGAGGAACTCGCGATCTTCCGTCAGCAGGGTTATCTGGTACCGGGCCAGAACACGCTCAGCAATTACCTCGATATCCGCTTCGACTTGTTCGGCTTCATTCGCAAGCCGGGACCGGCCAAAACCGCCGGGAGCAAGCCATGACGCCGGCACGCCGCATCAGCATCGGTCTGCTGGGCCTGGCCGGCACGTTTGGCGCGCTTGATGTCGCGCAGCGCCTGGGCCTCGGCACCGGTTATGTGCTGCCTGAGGGTGTGCGCGGCACGCCGGCCGCACCACTGTCACTCAAGCGCGACGCGTTCAAGTTGCCGGTTTGGACTGAATACGCGGAAGTGCTCGATCGCCCGATCTTCAACGAAGACCGCAAGCCTACGCCGGTGTCCGCCGCGGTGACTGACAAACCGGCCGGGGCCGAGGTTCAGCCGCTGAATGCCACCCTGACCAGTGTGATCATCACGCCCACGGTGAAGTTGGCGATCGTCAAGGACAACAATACGGGCGTTTCCGAAGTGGTGCGCGTCGGCCGGCCGTTGCCGGGTGAACAAAAAGGCTGGTCGCTGGTCGAAGTCAGCCCGCGCGGTGCGACTTTCGAAGGACAAGGGCTTGGAAGGCAGTCGCTGGAACTCGCGGTCAATGAAGTATCCACGGGTGTGCAGATGATGCCCGGTACGGTGCCCGAGGTCGGCAAGTCGCCAGCGGGCATGTCGCCGGCAGCCTCGCCAACGCCGACGCCGCCGCCGCCGACGGTAGAAGACGATGCCGCCAGCCAGGCGCGCGCCGAAGACATTCGCAAGCGCATTGAAGAGCGCCGCCGACAACTGCGTGAAGAAGCCGAGCGCATGCGCTCGGACCAGACGAATTGATGGAGTAACAACGTGTCAACACACGCAATGCAAAAACTGATGCTGGGATGCGCCGCGCTGGTGTGGTCGTTCGGCCTGCTCGCCGATGGCATGCCAACAGAGCCAGCGCCGGCACCGAGCGGGTCGGCCGCCGTCGGTCAGGCCGATCAAGGTCAGACTGAAGGCAAGAGTGCCGCGAGCACCTCCGCAGCCGCGGTGCCTGTCGCCGAACCAGTGACGCCACCGCCCGCGATGGCTCCCGTGGAGCCCGTGATCATCGAGAAGGTCGAGTCGGCAAGCGTGGCAGTGCCCGCGCTGGACGAGGTCGATCCGGCATTGGTGCTCCCCGTAGCCGCTATCGAATCCGATGGTGTCGACGGTGCCGATTCACGTCGCGCCGTCCAGCGCGGTACCGGCATTTTCATCAATGCCGAGGCGGCCAAGCGCCGTGCGCCGGACGTTGCAGGCCAAGGCGATGTCGTCTTCAATTTCGAAGGCGAATCGCTGCAGGCTGTGATCAAGGCGATTCTCGGTGACCTGCTCGGCCACAACTATGTCGTCGCGCCTGGTGTGCAAGGTCAAGTGACGTTTTCGACCGCCAAGCCGATCAGCATGGATCAGGCCATGGGTGTGCTCGAGATGCTGCTCGCCTGGAACAGCGCAACACTCGTATATAAGGACGGCCGCTACACCGTGCTGCCGATCGCACAGGCCATTCCCGGCAACCTGATTCCGCGCGTCGGTCCGGCAGCGGATGCGCGCGGCTATGAAATCCGGGTCGTGCCGTTGAAATACATCGCGGCCACGGCGATGCAGGAGATGCTGCAGCCCTACGCCCGCCAGGGTTCGATCATCAAGGCCGACAACACGCGCTCGATGATCCTGATCGCCGGCATCCGCTCGGATCTTGAGGCGTACCTGCAAACGATCGAGATCTTCGACGTCGACTGGCTCGCGGGCATGTCGGTCGGTGTGTTTCCGCTGGAGCGCGTCGAAGCCACCACGGTGGTGCCGGAGATGGAGAAGATTTTCGGTGAAGGTGGCCCGACGCCACTCGCCGGTCTGTTCCGTTTTCTGCCGATCGAGCGCATCAATGCCGTGCTGGTGATCACGCCGCAGCCCGACTACCTCGACGACGCCGAGGAATGGCTGCGCAAGCTCGATCGCGGCGGCAGCGAGTCCGGCAGCCAGCTCTATGTCTACTACGTCAAGAACGTCAAGGCCGTGGATCTCGCCGAGAAGCTGACCGAAATTTTCACTGGCCAGAAGGCGGCATCGGGAGGCGCGCAGCCGCGCGGCGTGGGCGGCGTCGTTCCGGGCGTGGAATCGGTCGAGATCAAGTCCAGCAACAAGTCCGAACCTCCGCGTGAGCCTGCCGTGGCGCGGCAAACGTCCAGCAATGACGGCATTTCCATCGTGCAAAGCGACGAGATCCGCATTACCTCGATCGAAGAAAGCAATGCGTTGATGATCCGCGCTACGGCCGGTGAGTACGATTCGATCCTCGGTGCCATCAAGCGACTGGACATCGTGCCGCTGCAAGTGCACATCGAAGCGAAGGTGCTGCAGGTCGACTTGACCAACAAGCTCAGCTTCGGCGTCAAATGGTTCTTTGAAAACGCTTCGAGCAGTGCCGACGCGCTGCGCTATCGCAATCTGCGTCGCGCCAATCCTGTCCGCGATGTCTGGAGCAGTGCAGCCGGTCAAGCCAGCGGCACCGGACTGGCCTGGACCTTCCTCAACGTCGAAGCCGAAGCCTTTCTTGATGCGCTGCAGAGCGAGTCCAACGTTCAGGTGCTGTCGGCGCCATCTCTGGTGGTCCTGAACAACAAGGACGCATCGATCAATGTCGGCAAGCAGATCCCGGTCGTCAGCGCAGTATTTAATCCCTACAGCGGCGGCACCGGGACGACCGACCCGAACGGCGGCGGCGTCGGCGGCGTCAACAACGGCAGCCAGAGTTACGTGCAGTTTCGCGACACCGGCATCAAGCTGGAAGTGACGCCGCGCGTCAATCCGGGTGGTCTTGTCTATCTCGAAATTTCGCAAGAGGAGAGCACTCCGGAATCGACGCCGGACCCGACTGGCAACGTCGCCGTCAACCAGCGCACGATCCAGACTGAAATCGCGGTGCAAAGCGGTCAGACGGTGCTGCTCGGTGGTCTGATCCGCGAGACGGCGAGCGATGGACACGCGGGCGTTCCCGGCTTGGTCAAGATTCCGCTGATCGGCAAACTGTTCGGCAGTTCCAACAAGGACTTCCTGCGACAGGAGTTGCTCGTGCTGATCACGCCCACGGTGATCGACAGCGCCGAAGCGGCTCAGGACATGACCGACGAGTACCGCAAACGATTCAAGGGGCTGAAGCCGCTCCTGAACAAGAAAGACCAATAACACTGTGAATCATCGGAGAAGGTTTCATATGAGAATTGAATACATGTTGCGCATCTTGGTGCTGGCAACGGCGACCTTGCTTGCCGCTTGCGCGAACACGCAAGAGAAAGATCAGCCGTCGCAAGTCACCGGCACCGGACCATCAACAACGGACGGAGTCAAAGTTTCAACCGATCCGCAGGCGCCGCTCGAGCGCCGCGCAACCGATCGCTGGAAACTGCTGGTCGCTGGCGATGCTACGGGCGCGTACGCCTACCTCACGCCCGGCTATCGCGCGACGAAGACACCGGAGCAATACGCCGAATGGGTGCGAACCCGTCAAATCAAGTGGAAAGCGGCGCTCTACACCGACCATAAATGTGAGAATCCCGACGTTTGCAAGGTCGACATGATCATTTCCGCGGAAACAATGCTGCGCGGAATCTCGACGCCGCAGTCGAGCGCCGGGGCAATCAGCGAGAACTGGCTCCGCATCGATGGCGTCTGGTACCATCTGCCGAAGGAAGCGCGTTAGATCGCTTGCATTGATCAAATCGTTCCTCTAGCATTACGATTGCTGTTGCGTAGCTTTATGTTCTGGCGGCCGAAGAAGCCGACCGAGCCGAGCGAGTCGCGAGCAAAAGCCCTGTGGTCAAATTTTAGGAGTGTAGTGATGAAAAAGAACGCCCTGACGAACGCGGTAATCGCGGGCATCGCCGGTGTGGCGGGCATCGCAAGTGTCGCCAACGCAGTAAACCTGAATCCCGATGGTCTCGGTCAGGTATTGATCTACCCCTACTACACCGTCAACGGTGGAAATAACACGCTGGTCTCGATCGTCAATACGACCGAGTTCGGCAAAGCGGTCAAGGTTCGCTTCGTAGAAGGCCGAAACAGCCGCGAAGTACTCGACTTCAACTTGTACCTGTCGCAGTACGACGTGTGGACCGGTGCGGTCTATGCGTTGACAGCTACTGGCCCGGCCGTCCTCTCGACCAACGACACCAGCTGCACCGTGCCGAACATCCGCACGAACATTACGTTGCCGATCAATCCGGCGAATGGCCTGCGTTACGTTGCCTTCCGTAACTTCCAGTACATCACCATCGCTGGTGTCATCGCCAACAACGATGCAGGCCCGAACGGTCTGGATCGTACCCGCGAAGGTCACCTTGAAGTGATCGAAATGGGTATCGTCACGAACGACAGCGCGTTCGATTCGCTCGACGCAATCACCCATTCGGGCGGCGTTCCGGCCAACTGCCAGCAAGTCGTGACGGCCTGGACGGCCAGCGCAACTTCGGCCGACTATTGGTCGGAATCGAACGGTGCGATCGACGTGATCGCCCCAACCGCCGCGAACGGTGGTGGTGGGTTGTTTGGCGGCGCAGCCTTGGTTGACTTCGCAAACGGCACGCAGCTGACCTACGTGGCTGACGCCATCGACGGTTTCACCGTTTCGCGCTTGCACTTCGCGCCAGGTACGACGTCACCGAGCTTGGCGAATGCCAACTGGCCGACCGCGTCGGGTGCCAATGCAACGGTGTTTGACAACGGCACACTGATCCAGACCTCGCACTCGCCGGGCAATGCCATTGACGCGGTTTCGGCCGTGTACATGCATGACGCCATCTTCAACGAGTACGCAGTGGTTGCTGACTCCGCAGGCACGCCGATCCTGGCTTCGGAATGGGTTGTTACCTTCCCGACCAAGCGCTTCTATGTGGATCCGGCGATTGTTGCCACCGCGGTCGCGCCCTTCCAGAACCGCTTCACCGGCACTGAAGGCGCCGGTACCGCTCCGGTCGACATCCGCCTGAACGTGTACAACCGCGAAGAGAATGATGGCTTCTCGGATTGCTTGGACGGCGGCGAAGACGCATGCGTTGACTTCTCCCCGACCTTGCCGGGTTCAGTGACCACGCCTCAGCTGTTCTGGGAAGCGCAGGTCATTACCTTCAACCAGCCGAGCGGTTTCGACGCGACGAATGCGATCACCGGTTCGACCTTGGTTCTTGGCTCGAAGCTGGCTGCAAACGTCAACGTCAGTCAGTTCGGCTTCACCGAAGGTTGGATGAAGATTCGCATGTGGGATACCGCAGCGGTTCCGATGACTCTGCACCTGTCGCGCGCTGACGTGGCTGGCCAGCGTTACACCGGTATGCCGGTCACTGGTTTCTGGGCTGAAAATACCCAGACCACCAGCGTTCTCGCGAACTTTGCGGGTATCTGGCGTCACAAGGGTTCGCGTTGCGTTGTTCCAAGCGGCGTGAGTGCGTTTACGGCCTGCCCATCGGCTCCGGTCGGCGGCCCGTAATTGGGTGTCTGATCAAGTTTGAAAAACCCCGCTTCGGCGGGGTTTTTTTTGGGTAACGCATTCGCAAGCCGGTGTGGAATTCTGCGCATTTGCATGTTTCTCCGCTGCAAGCGCCTGAATCTCAGCGACGGTAAAGTAATGTCGACTCAACGGTTGCTACTCGAAGTTCTGGCGAAGCCCTTCCGACGGTTCGCGAACTTGAAACGAGCATTGTCGGCGGTGTTGTGCACCTCTCGCGTGTTTAGCTCTTGCCCAGCAACCACCAACGATGGTTTCAAGACGCGCAGGTCAAGTTCATCTTGATAATGTACGCTTAACACCCGCCTGCTATTCTTCCGGGCTAGAGGAGATATACCACATGAGAAACGTGATCAAAGTAGCTGTTTTCATGGCAATTTCCGGATCTTCCTTGGCTGGGGACTTGGTGCTGAAGCTCGGAACAACCGGAAATTTCCGCTATCACCGGGTGCCGATCACTGGCAACGTCACCATCAGTCCTTCCTCAGGCGATGTAACCATTGACCCTGTCGCCGAGGCAGGCGTCTTGGGCGATAGCTGGTGCCCCTCAGGAACGCCGACGCAAGGCGCACCTACTTTCAGCACCGGACTCGCGGTAAACAATTCATCGCTGCCGGCCGGTGGTGGCTCGGTGACCTTGACCTGGGCAACATCGTCGACCACAACCGTGACCTGCACCGCGAGTTCTTCGGGTGTGAGTGGCTGGAACAGCAATACTGTGGCCAGTCCGACAACGATCAACCTGAGCGCATCCGGGAACTATTCGTTCTTTGTCAACTGCCAGAATTCGAGCGGAACAACGCAAAGCGGAACTGTCTCAGTTGCCGTCGCATCACCGCCGCCAACCGCAGTATGCCCGGATCGGCCGCAGCCGAGCGGCATCACGCGCCTGACCAGCATGCAGAACTATTATTCGAGTCAGCAAAACAACGAGTTTTCACTGGGCGCACAGGTCCAGGTGAGCACGTACTCTCCGCTTTTGGGCACCAGCTTCAATCATTCCAATCAAGCGGCTCACGCATACATTGAAACCGGAAAATATGTGGCAATGGGGTTCTCTACGTCGGGCGCCACTCTCGGTGCGACTGGCGGGATTGCTTGGGTGCAGTCCGGTGTGGCTCCAGGCGTCATCACCGTCATGATCAGTCCATGTCCCGGTGACTTTCAGTGGGTCACCGATGGCAATTGCAAGACGACGTCCGGTGAGGCGCAGTTGACGTGGAAAGTCGGCACTAAGCCCGCCACCGGGGCGGGTTTCTATTGCTACCTCGATCCAAACCAGACCTACTACATCAATGCGGTCTTTTCAAGTGAGGCGTCTGGATTCTCGACCAGTTCGTGCAGCAGTGGCTTGCCGTATTGTGATTGGCTGATCTCGCCGGTCGGAGGGAATTGATAGTGCGTTGTCAACCATTTGCAATTCTGTTCGCTCTTGCATCCGTCAACGCCTTCGCGGAAACGACGCCAACCAAAGTGGTTGACCGGACCAATTCGGTGTTGGCCAAACAAGGCGCCGCAACCGTTGAAGCGATAGACGTGGACGCCCATCTGGCATCGATGCCAATGGGCGATCGAGCCGGGTATATCGACAGCCCGAAGCGCATCGAGCAGCTTTTGAGTCACCTGCTGATGCGCCGGAATATGGCGATCGAGGCCCGCGAATTGGGTCTCGACAAGGATCCGATTATTCAGCGGGAAATCGAGCAGGCATCCGAAACAGTATTGCTGCGCCATCGGCTAGATTACATCCGCGACCACGCGGATGTTCCCGACCTTACGCAACTTGCCCGAGAGAAGTTCCTTTCGAACGCCGATGCTTTCAAGTCGCCTGAAACTGTGTCGGTTGCGCACATTCTGCTTGATACCAAGAAGCGAACCGAGGCTGAAGCGAAGGCGCAATTATCGAAATGGAAGGCGGAAATCCAGGCCGGGAAAACGACCATTGAAGACTTGGCAAAAGCGAATTCGGATGACCCGGGTGTTGCGAGTAACGCTGGACTCTACGAGAAGCAGGCTGTTGATAGCTTTGTTCAACCGTTTGCAGACGCCGTTCGGGGGCTGAAGCAGCCGGGCGACTTGTCGGACATTGTGCAGACCGAGTTCGGCTTCCACCTGATCCAGCTGAAAGGACGCGAGCCCGCCAAGAGCTATGCCTTTGATGACATCAAAGAGCAGCTCGTTGCCGCCGAGCGTGAAAAGTTCATCAAGCAACTTCAGGGCGCGCACGTTGAAAAGTTGAAAAACTTGCCGATTGAGGCCGCGAGCCCCGAGACCATCGGCCCGCTCCGTGACCGCTATGGCGTGCCGGCGCTCAAAGTGTCCGAGGATGATAATGCTCCGTTGAAGCAGCCTGAGTCTGGCAACAAGGCATCGGTCCCCGATGCTGCCGCACCGACCGACGCAAACGCGTCCAGTCCTCCCGCACACTAAGCATCCGTGACCATTCGTTGGTCACGGAAGTGGAAGTCGACGTCAGCACCGCAGATAAGTAACGCATCCCCGTGAATTCCGTATCGCTCGCGCTGGCACTGCTCGCACGTGACCTTCGCGAGCGCTACCTCAGTACCTTCGCGGGTTTTGCGTGGGTGATTCTGACGCCAGTGGTCTTGCTGTCGGTCTATGCCTTCGTTTTCGTGCAACTGCTCGGCGCACGCTTTGGCGATCGCGTCGGCGGCGATGTCATTGCATTTCTCGCGCTCGGCATGTGGCCCTGGTACGCGTTTTCCGACGCTCTCTCTCGCGGTACGAGCGCATTGACGGCGAATGCTGCCTTGATCGGTCAGATCGCGTTGCCGCGCGTCTGGCTGGTTTTGGTGCCGGCGCTCGGCGCCATCCTGATTCATACCGTGTCCTTTCTGATTGTACTGGTGGTATTGGCGATCCTCGGGAAAGTCAGCATCGGACTCGGCTGGCTGTGTGCCATGGCCGCATACCTGCTGCTGGTGGTCAATGCCGTCGCGCTCTCCCTCTTGTTGGCACCGCTGAATGTCTTCTTCCGCGACGTTGCGACGCTGCTGCCGCAAATTCTGACCTTCTGGATGCTGCTGACGCCGATCTTCTTCGACCGCCAACAACTGCGGCCTGATCTCCGCGAATGGCTGGCGATCAATCCGATGGCGGGCGTCATCGAGACCATCCGCGATGGCATTCTTTTCAATCGCTACCAATTCGATGTGTTGATTGTGCCGGCCGTCGTCAGCGTGATCGTGTTGAGCCTCGCGGTCGCGATCACGCCACGGTTCCTGCGTCGCATCGAGGACTTCCTGTGAGCGACGAAGTGCTGCTCGACGTGCGCGGCGTCGGCAAAAGCTTTCCGCGCGTTCACCAGCGCCGCGATCGGCTGCGCTCGGTGTGGGACGCGATTACCGGGCGTCCGTATCGCAGTGCCGCCAACATCCTCACCGACATCTCGTTTTCGCTGAGGCGCGGAGAGTCACTTGGACTGATTGGTGAAAATGGCGCCGGAAAATCAACATTGCTGCGCATGATTTGCGGTGCGTCCAAGCCGAGCAGCGGTTCCGTCGTGCTCAATGGCAGTGTTGCGCCGCTGTTGGAACTCGGCGCCGGCTTTCATCCCGATTACAGCGGCCGAGACAACATCCGCATGAACGCCATGTTGCTCGGCATGAGCGCGCGCGAGCTCGAAGCAAAAGTCGACGACATCATCAATTTCGCGGACATCGGCGCCTATATCGATGAACCTGTGAAGCACTATTCCTCAGGGATGAAGGTGCGACTGGGCTTCGCTGTGGTCGCCTCGGCCAAGCCCGATCTGCTGATCACCGACGAGGTACTGGCGGTCGGCGACGAATCCTTCCAGAAAAAATGCATCGCGTGGATCGAAGGCTATCTCCGCGACGGCGGCACGCTGCTTCTGGTCAGCCACGGCATGTATCACGTTCAAAAGTTGTGCAAGCATGCGATGTGGTTGAACCAGGGCAAGGTCGAGGCCTACGGCGACGTATTCGACGTGACCCAGCGCTATCTCGCCCATCACGAACGCAAGTCTGCATTCATGCGCGCCGAAGAGCGGCAGTTGACGGCGAATGGCGACTACGCGGTGGTGGACGTTGCAGTCAACGGCCAGACGGCCGATGTACCCACGCTGTTGCCGATGCACGGTCTGCTCGACATCGATGTGCTGGTGCGCAGCGCGGATGCGCGACCTCCGGTGCTCGCCATCGGTTTGAAGCGCAACGACGGCACGCCGGTGTTCGGCGTGTCCAGCGAACTCGACCATGTGCAACCGATCAAGGTCACCGAGCAGACCTACCGGTTCGCGATCATCTACCCGGAGTTGGCGTTGTTGCCGGGCACGTATGTGATCGCCTTGCACGCCATGGATCCCGAGGCCATTCGGCTGTTCGACACCGTTGAGCGCACCCTGATCGTCACCGGGCGCAGCCGCGAGGTCGGCATGGTGCATCTGCCGCATCGTTGGCACTCGAAGTGACCCGCATCCTGATTCCGGTGTTCAACGCCGCCACAGCACTCGAAGCTTGTCTGCAAGCACTGACTACCTCGATCAGTGCAGAAACGGCCGTCACCCTGATCGACGATGCCTCCACCGATCCCCGTGTGGCGACGGTCATCAACGCTTTTATCGGCGCGCACCCGAATGCAAACTTGATTTCGCAGACGCGCAATGGCGGATTCGTGGCGACGGTCAATCGCGGCATCGCGGCCTGCGATGAAGATGTCGTGCTGCTCAATTCCGACACGCTGCCAACATCTGGGTTTCTCGCCGCCATCGACCATTGCGCTGCGTCGGATGCCCGCATCGCAACGATCACACCGTTCTCGAACAATGCCGAAATCTGCTCGTTTCCGCTGATGTGCACGAACAATCCGTTGCCCGAAGATCTGGATGCTTGCGCGCACGCGTTCGCCGCCGAAAGCGATGGGGCAGTGGACCTGCCGACCGGCGTCGGTTTCTGCATGTGGATCCGGCGCGAAACCATTCGCCGCATCGGTGGCTTTGACGAGACGACTTTTGGCCGTGGCTACGGCGAAGAGAACGACTTCTGCCAACGCGCAGCAGCCCACGGCTGGCGCAACGTGCTGTGTCCGACCGCCTATGTCGCACATGTCGGCCACGCATCGTTCGCAGCCACCGGCGAGCGCCCCGGTGGTGAAAACCTGTCGCGATTGTCGGCGCGTTATCCCCGCTACAATGACGAAGTCGCCGACTTCATCGCGCGTGACCCGCTGGCCGCCATTCGCTCGCGGGTGGCACTGCGACTTTCCTGACTCGATCTGACTGGACTGGCCTTGCAAGAACTCCCTTTTACCGGCGAACGATTTACGCCCGAATGCGTGCGTGAAATCTGGTACGAGCATATGCATCGCTACGCCCTTGCTCGGCATATCGCAACAGGAAAGCGTGTGCTCGACGTGGCTTGTGGCGAAGGCTACGGCAGCGCCTTGGTCGCACCCGTTGCACGCCAAGTCGTCGGGGTAGACGTCAGCAGCGAAGTTGTGCGTCACGCCCGTGCCCGATACGGCCTGTGGCCGAATCTCGAGTTCCGCGAAGGTGACGCAACGAATCTTTCGTTCGGCGCGGAACAGTTCGATCTCGTGCTTTCGTTCGAAACGCTTGAGCACGTCGAAGCGCAGGATGCGCTTGTCGGCGGTCTCGCCACGGCGCTCGCGTCCGGCGGCTGCGCGCTGATTTCATCGCCAGACAAGGCCACATATTCCGACGCGACCGGATTCCAGAACGAATTCCACGTGCGCGAGTTGTATCGCGACGAACTGGTGGAATTGCTGTCGCGGCATTTCCGTTGCGTGCGCCTGTATGGCCAGCGTCTCGCTTTCCATTCGACGATCTGGTCGCTTGATGCACCGACGCAGGCATCGTCGCTGGTGCAGTCGACCCATGCCGATGGCCGCGTCGAATCCGGACTGGCGCGCGCGCCGATCTACTACGTCGCTGTCTGCGCGCAGCGTGAAGCTGACCTCCCGGCGCTGCCCGATCTGGCGCTGTTCGACGACGTCGTCGAGTCGGTCTACGACGACTATCGTCAGGAAACGCGCCGCAACATGCGCGCCCGCGTCGTACTCGCCGAGCAGCAGACGGCCATCGCCGAGCTGACGGAAAAGCTGGCACAGGCAAACGCGCGCGTGAGTGAACTTGAACAGCGCAGCAATGGCCGCCGATTCTGGCCATTCGGCCGCAAATAACCGGAAACAAGCGCATGGAATTCAACTTCGATCTGGACGTCACGCCCAAGCCCGCGTTCGACCCGAATGCGACGATGTTCGCGACGGTTCCGGGCAATGTCGCCGATCTCGGCAATGGCGAATGCATCTTCCGGCCGCAGCATGAAGACGTGCCCCATGTGATGACGCACCAGGTGTTGCATGCGCTGGATCGTTGCCGCGAATTTCGCAGCGCCGATGAACACATCGAGGCGATCCGCAAGGACACGCCGAACGTACCGACCGACGGCATTCGCCGCGTGTTCAACGGGCTCGTCGAGCGCGGCCTGATCACGTCCGCCGAAGATTTTGCGGCTGGCTTCACCGAGTCAGCGGGATCAACGCCAGCGCCCTCAGGTGGATTATTCGTGCGGGCCTGCGATCGACCAGCGCAGCTCAATACGCTGCTCGAATCGCTGCGCCAACATCAGGCCAAGGGCGGCGTTGCGCAGACGTTGACCGTCGTCGACGACTCACGCTCAAGCGAAGCGCGCGCAGCACAGGCGCGACTGCTGCACGAGCACGGCGAACGTGTCGGTGGCGGCGTGCGCCACATCGACGCCGATGTCTGGCAACGCGCACATCAAACATTGACTGACGCATTGCCTGAGCAACGCGCTGCCATCGATGGCCTGATCGGTCGCACCCGCGATGGCAAACCGCGCACTGGCCCGGGCCGTGGCTGGAACCTCGCGCTGCTGCTCGGCGCCGGCAAGCGCATCCTGTTTGGCGATGACGATTTCGTGCTGCCGCTGAAGCTGCACCCGCAGCTGCAGAACGGCATCGAGATTCAGGCGCACGAAATGACCACGGTGCGCTTCTACACCGACACCGGAGCCGCGATGAACAGCGGCCTCGATGCCGATTTCGACCTGATGCAGTGGCATCTCGACCTCTGCGGCGCACCGATCGGCCATGTCTTCGACCGCGCCGGGCATCTCTTGCCGACACGCGAACAGTGGCGCCGCATCGCGCCGTCGCGATTGCCGAATTTCGTGCCGCAGGCGCGCATTGCCGCGACCATGAACGGGCATCGCGGCCACAGTGGATCGGTGACCAGCGACTGGATGTTCCTGCTCGACCCGACCAGCAGCCACGACCTCAATCACGACCGCGCGCGTTACCTGCGCCTGATCGAGTCGGGCAAGGTCTGGGTCGGCCCGGACCGCGCGGCGTCGATGGTGTCAACGCCATTCACACCGTTTGCCCAGGACTTGTCGCAGCTGCCGCCGTTCGTGGCGCCGGACGAACGCGGTGAGGACGGGACCTTCGGTGCGCTGACTCGCATCATGGATCCACAGGCCTGGATCCTGCATTTGCCGACCAGTGTCGGCCATCTGCGCGATGTCGAACGCCCGTTCATGGCGCCCGGCAAACAGGCCGCGATGAAGAACTTCAATTACTTCCTGGTCGATTTCCTTGGTCGCTTCGAAGACGACCTGTTTGCCGGATCGCCCGAGATGCGACTGCAATCCGCCGCGGCGCGACTGGAAGATCTGGCGAACGCCGGCGACCACGCCTTGTTGCGCATGCTTGGCGACTACGTGACGGCGAGCTACAGCGGACAGATCGCGCGCCTTCAGGCGGTCGCTGCGGAAGCCGGCAACCGTGCGCCGGTTTACTGGACGACCGACCTGCAGGCCGTCATCAAAGTCAACGCCGAGGCCATGCTTTATGACGGTCCGCCGCGCCTCGGTCATTGGCCCGCGGGATTGACTGCCACTGATACCGCCGCACGCCTGCGCCGCGAGCTGAACGATTACGCTGGCTACATGCGCGCCTGGCCGACGATCTGGCGCACCGCGCGTGAGCTGGTCGCGAGCGGCCGCCTCGGCTGAGCGACGTGAGCACGGTCAGCATCGTCGTCGTCGCGCACAACAGCGGTGCGATGCTGTTGGAATGCGTCACGCGGGCGTTGGCCAATGCCGAGTGCGGCGAACTGGTGGTGGTCGACAACGCCAGTGACGACGGTTCGATCGCGGCGCTCACAAACATCCGCGACCCACGTCTGCGTATCCTGCCGATGCATCACAACGCCGGCTTCGCGGTCGCCTGCAATCACGGCGCCGCGTCGACCTCGCAGCCTTGGCTGTTGTTCCTGAATCCAGATGCACTGTTGGCCGCCGACACGCTGGCGCAGACCCGAGTCATCCTGACGGCCCAAGACCAGATTGGCGTGCTGGGTGTCGATGTGCGTGACACCGATGGTCGGCCTGAATCCGCAGCGCGGCGACGCGACCCGACTTTGGCGCGCATGCTGTACACGCAGCTTGCGCGTTTTCCCGGATTCGGCCGCTTCGCCGCACGAGGTCTGGAGCTGCCTCCGCGGGACGAGGAACTGAGCGGCGTCGATGCCGTTTCCGGCGCTTTCATGCTGCTGCCGCGAAGCGTGTTCAAACAGATCGGCGGATTCGACGAAGGTTATTTCCTGCACGCTGAAGACCTCGATCTGTGCCGGCGTGTGCGTGCCCAGGGCTGGCGTGTCGCGATCGCCAATCGCATCGCGATCACTCACGTGCAGGGCACATCGAGTGGGCGTCGCCCATGGTTCGTCATCTGGCACAAGCATCGCAGTCTGTGGCGTTACTTCGCACAACACGAGGGCGTGCGCGCGTGGACGCCGAGAGGCGTGATTCTGGCCGGGATGCTCGGCCTGCGCATGCTCGGCCAAGGCATACAACGGGCCTTCGTCAGGCCGCGTTGATCGCGTCGAACAATGGTGCGATCGCGCTGATCGATGACAGCACCACGGCCCGGCTCGGGTCCTGGTGGGCGTCGGTGACGATCAAGTTGTGTTTGCGCACGAAGCGGTCGGCATAGTCGGACCAGCGCTCCTCGAAATTGCCCATGGAATCATGCAACAGGTGCAGATCCTGGGCAACGCCGACGGCAAGTCCATGGCGATGGCAGCTCAGGCTGAAATCCATGTCGTACAGATGAAAAGCATCGAAGCGGCCAGCATCGAAAGGCACCTGTTGCCAGGCGCTGCGGCGCGCGGCGATGAACAAGCCATCCAACAGCTGCGCACGCTGATGCACCGCGCCGACACCGGCGATGGTCGCGAGATAGCGACCGTCGGGCAGCGGATAACTGACTTGCGCAAAGCCGCTGAACGGCCCGCCCCAGAGCGCTGCCGGACCGTCCGCGCGAATCGCGCCCGCGGGACCAAGCACGTCGAACTGCGCCATCGCAGCGAACAGGCGCGCCGCGAAATCCTCGCGGACGAAGCGGATGTCGTCATGACAGAACACGATCCACTCGCCGTGCGTCATCGCCGCGCCGCGGTTGTAGGCCTCGGCCAGCGAGCGGGCGTCATTGAGCACGCAGACCTCGACCTCTGGCCACTGCGCAAAGCAGCGCGCGACTTCGCGGCGAAAGCGCGCTTCGATTTCGGGTTTGATCGAGCAGCAAACGACACTCAGGCTCGGCAGGCGCGTCGGCAACGCCATCAGCGTGGCAGCCGCCGTGAGTTGACTCGCCTGCTCCAGCAGGGCGCTACGCCGCGCTGATTGCTCCGGATGCTGCGCGGCGTCGGCCTTGATCGCACTCAACGCCGCGGACATCGCGACTTACTTCTTCAGCGCCTTGAAGCGGATGCGATGCGGTCGGTCGGCATCGGCACCGAGGCGACGTTTCTTGTCCTCTTCGTACTCACGATAGTTGCCCTGGAACAACTCGACGTGGCTGTCGCCTTCGAACGCGAGGATATGCGTCGCGATACGGTCGAGGAACCAGCGGTCATGCGAGATCACGAAGGCATTGCCGGGATATTCGAGCAGTGCGTCTTCGAGCGCACGCAAGGTTTCGATATCGAGATCGTTGGACGGTTCGTCGAGCAGCAACACATTGCCGCCCTGCAGCAGGGTCTTGGCGAGATGCAGACGGCCGCGTTCACCGCCGGACAGGTTGCCGACCATCTTCTGCTGGTCCTGGCCTTTGAAATTGAAGCGGCCGAGATAGGCGCGCGACTGCACTTCGATGCCATTGATGTTGAGGATGTCGAGGCCGCCGGACACTTCCTGGAACACGTTGTGCGTGCCTTCGAGTTTTTCGCGGCTCTGGTCGACGTAAGCGAGCTTGACGGTCTGGCCGACGACAATTTCGCCGGAATCCGGTTTCTCGACGCCCATCAACATGCGGAACAGGGTTGATTTGCCGGCGCCGTTCGGCCCGATGATGCCGACGATTGCGCCCGGCGGCACGGTGAAGCTGAGTTCGTCGATCAACAGCCGATCGCCGAACGCCTTCGACACGTTCTTGAACTCGATGATGCTATTGCCGAGACGCTCGCCCGGTGGTATGAAGATCTCGTTCGTCTCGTTGCGACGCTGGTAGTCGACCGACTGCAGTTCCTCGATCTTCGACAGACGCGCCTTGCCCTTGCTGCGGCCGCCCTTCGCGTTCTGCCGCGCCCATTCCAGCTCTTTCTGGATCGCTTTCTGGCGCGACTTTTCCGAATTCTCTTCCTGGCGTAGACGCTCGTCTTTCTGCGTCAGCCAGTCGGTGTAATTGCCCTTCCACGGAATGCCGCGGCCGCGGTCGAGTTCGAGGATCCACTCGGCGGCGTTGTCGAGGAAGTAGCGGTCATGGGTGACGGCGACGACGGTGCCCGGGAAGCGCGCCAGGAACTGTTCCAGCCATTCGACCGATTCGGCGTCGAGATGGTTGGTCGGTTCGTCGAGCAGCAGCATGTCCGGCTTTGACAGCAGCAGTTTGCACAGCGCGACTCGGCGCTTTTCACCACCGGACAGCTTGCCGATGATCGCTTCCCAGGGCGGCAGGCGCAGCGCATCGGCGGCGACTTCGAGTTGCTGGTTCAAGGTGTCGGCATCGCCCGAGGCGAGCACCGCTTCAAGCCGCGACTGTTCGGCGGCGAGGGCGTCGAAATCGGCCTCAGGTTCGGCGTAGGCTGCATACACGGCCTCGAGCTTTTCCTTGGCGTCGAAAATCTCGCCAAGCGCGAACTCGACTTCCTGACGCACGGTCTTGTCTGGATCGAGCTTCGGTTCCTGCTCCAGATAACCGATCTTGATGCCCGGCGCCGCGCGCGCTTCGCCGTTGAAGTCCTTGTCGACGCCGGCCATGATGCGCAGCACAGTCGATTTGCCGGCGCCATTCATGCCGAGCAGTCCGATCTTCGCGCCGGGGAAAAAGCTCAGCGAAATGTTCTTGATGATTTCGCGCTTCGGGGGCACGACTTTGCTGACCCCGTTCATGGTGTAGATGAATTGCATGGCTTGGCCCAACGCGGCGAGAAGTAGACCGCCGATTGTCCGACCTAGCGCCTGGCAAGTCCAGCGGCGGGCGCGTGTTCAGCCGATCCGCTTTGTAACCTCGTGTTGCAGTAGTTCGGCCAGCGCCGCGACGACCTCGTCATTGCGATACAGCAGGTGCTTGCGCGCGGCGATCAACCCGCGCAGTCGCGTCCGTTCTCCGTCATCGGCGGCAAGCGCCAGTACCTTGCGGACATAGTCGTCGCCGTCGGTCGCGATCAATTCCGGCAGGTCCATGCGTTCCAGCATCGCAAACGTGTGGCCACCGCGCATGAATTCGCCGGGCACGGTCACGATCGGCACGTCGCCCCAGAATGTTTCCAGCGCAGTGACACCACCGGACCAGCCGATCGCATCAAGCGCGATGTCCGCCTGCCATAAATGTTCGAGGAACTTGGCTTCCGGCAGTGAACCGAGAACCTGCACGCGCGTCGCGACATCGATGCCATGTTCGGCGATGTGGTCGCAGATGCGTTGCCGGATGGCAGGCAGCACCGCCGTTGCGGCACCGGTCAGACAGATCAGGTCGATACGCGGATTGGCGGCGAGAATGCGCGCGAACAATTCGTCCTGGATCGGCAACAACTTCGACGCGCTCTGCACGCAGAGGATGCGGATGCGGTCATCCTCGATCCGCTGCATTTGCGCCGGTTGCAGCTTGAGCCTTGTGGGGTCGTACCAGCAGCCGAGTGCCGGCAGGCGCAGCACGCGCTCGCTGTAATGTGCGTCACCAAGCGCTGGTTCCATTGCGGCGCAGCTGAGAAAGGCGTCGACGGTGTCGAGACCGGTCGTCACCGGATGCCCCCACAACACCGCCTGAAATGGCGCCAGACGTGTGGCGGCGAGGCAGGCGCTGCGGGCGTGCATGCCGATATCGAGATAGACGATGGCGTCAAGTTGATCGGCGTTGATGCTGGCCGCGATCTGCGTCAGCGGTGCATCGATAATGCGCACGTGATCGAGTGTCTGTCGCAAGTTCTCGGTCCAGTCATCAACGACGTGCTCGATGCCGTAGGCGAAAACCTCGAAGCGATCGCGCGGCAGATGCTGCATCAGGCCGCCGAACAGTTTGATCACGGTGTGGTGGCGCAGGGTCGGGGTGATGAACCCAACCTTCAATCGGCGTCCCGCGACCGGCGCGCGCGGCAACTTCGCCGCCGCTTTGCCGAAGACGTTGTCGGCGATGCGTCGCAACAGGCGGCCATATCGAAGCTGGCGCGCGGTGACATCGGTCGCGGTGTAGCCGAGGTAGAAATTGCTCTGCGCGACGACACTCGATTCAAGCCGGGCGCGCATCGCCGGGTCATCGATCGGCAGCGCTTCGACATCGGCGATTCCGCTGTCCCAGTCGGCGATGTAGCGCGCGATTGATGCGTCGTCGCCGTGAAACTGCGCGCGCGGCGTCTGGAACCTGGCCCAGATTGCGGGCAGGAAGCCCGGGTGCAATTGCAGGGTGCGATCGAATGCCGCGTGCGTCAGGTCATAGCGACCGGCGCGCGAACTCGCGATCGCATACAGGAACTGGTGCGGGGTCGACTGCGGCAACATCTCTGCCAGCCGTTGCCGAATGGGCAGCAACTGTGCCGGATTGGCGTTGGCAAGCTCCAGCGCCAGCGCCTGCAATTCGTGCGTGCGCACATCGTTGGGCGCCAACTGCGTCGCGCGCAGACCGATCTTGTACGCCGCATCATGGCGGCCGCGGTTGAGCAGGGCATGGCCTAACTGCAGTTGCGCATCGAGCCAGTCGGGACGCGCCGTGGTCGCCGCATGAAAGTGGATCGCGGCGATATCGAATTGCTTGCTGTTCATGGCGGCCATGCCGAGCTTGAAGCGCTGTTCGATCAGTGCCGGTTCGACGCCCACGGCGCGCGCGAACGCCGCTTCCGACTCATTCACGCGATTTGCGTCGAGCAACGATTGGCCGAGCGCAAACCAGCCCGCAGCGTGCTGTGGCGACAGCGCCAAATGGCGTTGCAACGCGTGCATCGCGGCGTCGCGTTCACCAACTTGTTGCAGCAACAATGCGAAGTCGAACCACGCTTGCGCCTGCGTGTCGTCCTGTCCGAGCGCGATGTCGTAGTGCTGCAAGGCCGAGTCGGTCCGCCCCGCCGCCTTGTAAGCCGTCGCCAGCGCCAGACGTGCCCGAAGATCGCCAGAATTGCGCGCGATCAGGGATTCGCCGAGTTGAATCGCGCGTTCGAACGCGCCGGTGCGGATGAATTCGTTTAGCGCCGCGAGCGACGCCATTGTTGTGTTTGACATGGTTGAATCGGACATGTGGCATCCATGGAACGGCCGCTTGAGCGGGCCGCATAGCGTATCGGTGCCGGCCCGATCGGGCGAGCCGGGAGGGCGGCTGCGCTAAGATCGCGATCTTTCCGAGCTGCCTTGGAGTCATCCCGTGTATCGCCAGACCACATCGATTGAACAGTTTGATCCGGAACTCGCCGCGGCCATCGCACACGAGGTGCAGCGCCAGGAAGATCATGTAGAGCTGATCGCCTCGGAAAACTACGCCAGCCCGCGGGTGATGACGGCGCAGGGTTCGGTGCTGACCAACAAGTACGCCGAGGGTTATCCCGGCAAGCGCTATTACGGCGGCTGCGAATATGTCGATGTCGCCGAAGAGCTTGCGATCGCGCGCGTCAAGCAATTGTTCGGTGCCGACTATGCCAACGTGCAGCCACATTCGGGTTCGCAGGCCAATGCTGCGGTTTATCTTGCCCTGCTCAAGCCCGGGGACACCATCCTCGGCATGAGCCTTGCCCACGGCGGCCACCTGACGCATGGCGCCAAAGTGAATTTCTCCGGCAAGATCTTCAATGCCGTGCAATACGGCATCGACGTGAACACCGGCCTGATCGACTACGCCGAAGTGGAACGCCTCGCTGTCGAACACAAGCCGAAGATGATCATCGCCGGTTTTTCGGCGTATTCGCAGATCATCGACTGGTCGAAATTCGCCGCGATTGCGAAATTGGTCGGCGCGTATTTCTTTGTCGACATGGCGCATGTCGCCGGTCTCGTTGCCGCGGGCGAATATCCGAATCCGCTGCCGCATGCCGATGTCGTCACCTCGACCACGCACAAGACGCTGCGCGGTCCGCGCGGCGGCATCATCCTCGCGAAAGCGAACCCGGAAATCGAGAAGAAGCTGCAGTCGATGGTGTTTCCGGGCACGCAGGGCGGCCCGCTGATGCACGTCATTGCGGCCAAGGCGGTCGCCTTTCTGGAAGCATTGCAGCCAGAGTTCAAGACCTATCAGCATCAGGTCGTGCTGAATGCGCAGGCGATGGCAAACACCTTCATGAGCCGCGGCTACAAGATCGTTTCCGGCGGAACAAAGAACCATCTGTTCCTGGTCGACCTGATCGGTCGAGATGTGACCGGCAAGGACGCCGAAGCCGCACTTGGCGCGGCGCACATCACGGTCAACAAGAACGCCGTGCCGAACGACCCGCGCTCGCCCTTCGTCACGTCGGGCCTGCGCATCGGCACGCCGGCGGTGACCACGCGCGGCTACAAGGAGCCCGACTGCGTCGCGCTCGCAAACTGGATCTGCGACGTGCTCGACGACCCGACCAACAGCGCCGTCATCGACGGCGCCCGCGCCAACGTCACGCTGCAGTGCAAGCAGCATCCGGTGTACGTCTGAGCTGCCTTTCCCCTCTCCCTTGATGGGAGAGGGGCAGGGGAGAGGGTGAGTTCGGAGCGAGCGATTGGCGAAGCCACTGACCGACATCGCGCGTGAATTGCACGGACGTTCAACCGAAGCGGAAGCACGGCTCTGGTTTCATTTGCGCGCGCATCGCTTCGATGCTTTGAAGTTCCGACGCCAACAGCCGATCGGTCAGTATGTCGTCGATTTCGTTTGCCATGACTTGAAACTGATCGTCGAAGCCGACGGATCTCAGCATCTCGAATCCGCCGCCGTTGCTGCCCGCGACGCGTGGTTGAAATCTCAAGGATTCAGCGTGTTGCGGTTCTGGAATGACGACATCTTGCTGCGAGCCGATTCGGTTTTGGAAGCGATCTTGTACGCTTCGAAGGCCCCCTCTCTCCCGGCCTCTCTCCCGCGGGGGGAGAGAGGAGAAGTACACGAGGATCATTGAACGATGCATTGCCCCTTCTGCCACAAGCCCGATACGCGTGTTGTTGATTCGCGCTTGACCGAAGAAGGGTCGCAAGTGCGCCGCAGGCGGCAGTGCGAGACGTGCAGTGAGCGCTTCACCACGTTTGAATCGGTCGAGTTCAAGTTGCCGATGATCGTCAAGCACGATGGTCGCCGCGAGGCGTTCGATGCGACCAAGTTGCGATCGAGTCTGGAGCGCTGCCTGCACAAGCGGCCGGCCAGTGCGACCAGCATCGACGCGGCGATCGCGGCGATCACCAAGCGGCTGCGCGCCGTCGGTGACCGCGAAGTGCCCGCACGGCGTGTCGGTGACTGGGTGATGAGCGAGCTGCGCCGCATCGACCAGGTTGCTTATGTGCGTTTCGCATCGGTGTATCGGCGCTTCGAAGATGTGCAGGCCTTCCGCGAGGAAGTCGAGCAACTCGAGCGCGACCTGCCGTCGCTGTCGGACAAGCAGATGTCCCTGCTCGACGATGTCGCGCCGGGCAGCGAGCGCGGCAAGCCATGACCGCATGGCGTTTCGAGTTCCTGAGTGACTGCATGGAACATGCGGCCTTGCTCGCCGACTGGCATGTGCGCGAATGGCAGCCACTGGTGCCGTCGATGAACGTGCCGGACATGCTCGCCGAGTTTTCGACGCATGCCTGGCGCGTGCAGATACCGACCACACTCGTCGCGTTCGACGGCAATGAGGTCGTCGGGTCGGTCAGTCTGCTCGAGAACGACCACGACGATATCCGCGCCTGGTCGCCTTGGCTGGCGAGCCTGTATGTCCGCCCCGACTGTCGTGGCCGCGGACTCGGCATTGAGCTCGTGCGTCGCTGCGAAGACATGGCGCATCAGCTCGGTATTCCTGTCCTGCATCTGTACACATCCGGGCAGGAGCCGCTCTACCGCAAGCTCGGTTGGGACGGCATCGCGACACTGTCCCTGCGCGGTGCCTGTGCCAGCGTGATGGCAATTGCGCCGCGGGCGCTGGCGGCCGCGGCGTGACCGCATTCACGGCGATCGATCATGCGCACATGGCCGAAGCGCTGCGGCTTGCCGCGCGCGGGATGTACACGACGAATCCCAATCCGCGCGTCGGCTGCGTGATCGCGCATGGCGACGACATGGTCGGTCGCGGCTTCCATGCACGCGCGGGTGAAGCGCATGCGGAAGTGCATGCGTTGCGCGAAGCCGGTGAACGCGCGCGCGGCGCGACGGCGTACGTGACGCTCGAACCCTGTGCCCATTTCGGACGCACCGGGCCGTGTGCGGATGCGTTGATCGCTGCGGGAGTCAAGCGTGTCGTCGCGGCGGGCGGGGATCCGTTTCCGCAGGTATCCGGCGCCGGATTCGAGAAGCTGGCCGCTGCGGGCATCGCGGTTGCGCAAGGTTTGATGGCGAGCGCCGCACGCGAACTGAATCCCGGATTTTTTTCACGCATCGAACGTGTGCGTCCATTCGTGCGCGTCAAGCTTGCGGCCACACTCGATGGCCGCACCGCACTGGCGAATGGCGCTTCGCGCTGGATTACTGGTAGCGCCGCCCGCGACGACGGCCATCGCTGGCGCGCACGCGCCTCGGCGATCCTCACCGGCGCCGGCACCGTGCTCGCCGACGATCCGATGCTCAATGTGCGCATCGATCTGCCCCATGTCGCACCGCTGCGCGTGATCGCCGACACGCGTTTGCGTACACCGATCAGCGCGCGCATGTTGCACGATGGCGGTGCCAAAGTGCTGATCTGTGCAGCGCCTGATGCCGACCCGCACAAGCGCGATGCATTGATCGCCGCCGGCGCCGAGGTGATGTCGTTGCCGGTGCTTGCCGGGCGCATCGATCTCGCCGCCCTGCTGACCGAACTCGCGCAGCGCGACGTCAATGAATTGCATGTCGAAGCCGGTGCCGAGCTCGCCGCAGGTCTGTTGCGCGCCGGTCTGGTCGACGAGTTCGTGCTGTATCAGGCTGCAGCCTTGTTCGGTGCCGACGCGCGGCCATTGTTCGCGTTGGACGGCATCCATGATGTCGCCGCGGGCGTGCGCTGGAACTGCGTCGACGAACGTCGTGTCGGCGTCGATCGG
Organism: Lysobacterales bacterium; assembly: GCA_043753835.1. Taxonomy (GTDB): domain Bacteria; phylum Pseudomonadota; class Gammaproteobacteria; order Xanthomonadales; family Ahniellaceae; genus JADKHK01. The sequence goes on from JAYUVY010000072.1 coordinate 109,836, forward strand.
CGTCTGGTTTTGCGCCCTGTTGCGAAGGACTGAGCATGTTCACGGGTTTGGTGGAAGCCACGGGTCGGGTTGCTGCGCTCAGCTTGCGTGGTGGTGATGTGCGTTTGCGCGTCGACTCGACGACGCTCCGCTTCGACGATGTGCAGATCGGCGACAGCATCGCTGTCAATGGTGTGTGTTTGACTGTCGTCGCGTTCGATGCGCAGGGCTTCGAAGCCGACGTGTCGACGGAGACACTGGCGCGCACCACGCTTGGCAACTGGGCGATCGGTCGCCTGGTCAATCTCGAGAAGTCTTTGCGCTTCGGCGATCGGGTCGGTGGCCATCTGGTCAGCGGGCACATCGATGGCATCGGTCAGGTGCTTGCGATCGAAGCGGACGCGCGTGCGACGCGCTGGCGTTTTTCGGTGCCGCGCGCCCTGTCGCGATTCATCGCCGAGAAGGGCTCGATCGCGATCGACGGCGTAAGCCTTACCGTCAATGCCGTCGCCGACGACCACTTCGAGGTGGCCTTGATCCCGCATACCTTGCAGGTCACTGCCTTCGCGGAAACTGTGGTGGACACGTCGGTAAATCTGGAGATCGACCTGCTCGCGCGTTATCTCGATCGCCTGCAGAACGGCCCGCGTTGAATCCGCGGTTGCGACGAGCGCTTCACTTCGCGTCGATGCGCCTTGCACAACCATCCGCTATGCCAATCTGGAGCAGTCCATGAAATCACCCGCCGCTGTTGCCTTCGAAGTCGGCAAGCCCCTGCAGATTGTCGAGATCGATGTCGCGCCACCGCGCGCCGGCGAGGTGCTGGTCAGGATCAGCCACACCGGTGTGTGCCATACCGATGCATACACGCTCAGCGGCGATGACCCCGAAGGCATTTTCCCTGCCGTGTTGGGTCATGAGGGTGCCGGTGTGGTTGTCGAAGTGGGCGAGGGCGTGTCCAGTCTTGCGCCCGGCGATCACGTCATTCCGCTGTACACGGCCGAGTGTCGCGAGTGCAAATTCTGCAAGTCGGGCAAGACCAATCTGTGCCAGAAAGTGCGAGCGACGCAGGGCAAGGGACTGATGCAGGACGGCACGACGCGCTTCTCGTATCAGGGTCAGCCGATCTATCACTACATGGGCTGCAGCACGTTCAGCGAGTACACCGTGGTCAACGAGATCTCGCTCGCGAAGATCAATCCGCAAGCGCCGCATGAAAAGGTGTGCCTGCTCGGTTGCGGCGTCACCACCGGCATCGGTGCTGTGCACAACACCGCGAAGGTGAAGGCGGGCGACAGCGTCGCGGTATTTGGCCTCGGCGGCATTGGCTTGGCTGTCATCCAGGGTGCGCGTCAGGCCAAAGCGGGTCGCATCATCGCCATCGATACCAATCCCGGAAAATTTGCACTCGCGCAGCAGATGGGCGCGACCGATGTCGTGAATCCGAAAGACCATGCGCGGCCGATTCAGGAGGTGATCGTCGAGATGACCGACGGCGGCGTCGACTTCAGTTTCGAATGCATCGGCAATGTCGAGGTGATGCGCGCTGCGCTCGAGTGCTGCCACAAGGGTTGGGGCGAGTCGATAATCATCGGTGTTGCCGGCGCTGGTCAGGAAATCCGGACGCGACCGTTCCAGCTGGTCACCGGGCGCGTCTGGCGCGGTTCTGCCTTCGGTGGTGTGAAGGGGCGCACGCAACTTCCGGGCATGGTCGAAGCGGCGATGCGCGGCGAGATCGACCTCGATCCATTCGTCACGCATACGCTGCCGCTCGATCGCATCAACGAAGCCTTCGCGCTGATGCACGAAGGCAAATCGATCCGCACCGTCATCCATTTCTGATTGCGAGCGAAGCCGGAGCAACACCATGCAACGCATCGAACATCGCGCATGTGCCAGTGGCTGGCAGGACGTGTGGCGGCACGCGTCCAGCACTTTGTGCTGCGACATGAATGTGGCGGTCTATCTGCCGCCGCAGGTCGCGCATCAGCGCTGCCCGGTGCTGTACTGGTTGTCCGGGCTCACCTGCAGCGAACAGAATTTCATCACCAAGTCCGGCGTGCAGCGTTTTGCCGCCGAGCATGGTTTGATCGTCGTCGCGCCAGACACCAGTCCGCGCGGTGCAGGCGTCGCTGATGCCGAAGGTTATGACATCGGTCTCGGCGCAAGTTTCTACGTCAACGCCACGCAACCGCCTTGGGTCGCGCACTACCGCATGCAGGACTACATCGCTCAGGAATTGCCGGCCCTGATCGAAGCAAATTTCCCGGCGACCGCCACACGCAGCATCAGTGGGCATTCGATGGGTGGGCATGGTGCGCTCGTCACGGCGTTGCGCCATCCGGGCCGCTATCGCGCCGTCTCCGCGTTTGCGCCGATCGTCGCGCCGACACAAGTCCCCTGGGGCCACAAGGCCTTCAGCGCCTACCTCGGCGACGACCGCAACAACTGGCACGAATGGGATGCCTGCGAACTGATCCGCACTGCCAGCGAACGTCTGCCCTTGCTGATCGACCAAGGCGAAGCCGACGAATTCCTCACCACGCAACTACGCCCCGACCTGCTGCAAGCCGCCTGCGCCGCAGCCCATCACCCACTGACCCTGCGCACCCACCCCGGCTACGACCACAGCTACTACTTCATCGCCAGTTTCATCGGCGAGCATGTGGCGTGGCATGCGCGGGCGATGATGGAATGTTGATGGATAATGTGCTCCACCGGGCGACGCGTATCGATTGCACACACGGAGAGCGAACATGAAATCCGCATCTTCTCTTTCCGCAAAGTCACGCAACGCGAAATCGAAATCTACTTCCGTGAAATCGCGAACTGACTGGGCGCGTCTGAGCGCGAGCAACACACCAGGCAAGCCGACGCTGGAACATCCGGAAGCCGATATGCGCCGTGTCGTTCGCGGCATGGTCCGGCATGGCCTGAGGCCAGTTCCGGCGAAGACATCCATTTCCCTGCGCGTCGATCAGGACGTGCTCGAATGGTTCAAGGCCCAGGGCGTCGGCTACCAAACGCGCATCAACAGCGTCCTGCGCGCGTTTCGTGATGCTCCGAGCTAGTTCGCAGTCAGTACCTCATCGTCGATCTTCTCTGCGAACAAGTGGCGCAGATGCACAAGGACTATTTGACCAGTGGATTCGCGCAGTTCGGCGTTGACGCACTGACGTTGACGAAATTCCCTAGACAGCGCGAAACTGCGCGTGTCTCCGTCGTTGGCGATCCGCCAGATAAGGAATGATTGCGTCGACGTGGTGGTACAAACACACACCGTTCAAGCTTGAGGGAGAGCATCTCGTGGACTTCATCGATCAACTGCGCGTCCTATCGTCGCGAATCGCGACCACAAAGAGCATGATTCAGACGGAAGAGGCGACCAAGAATGCGATGGTCATGCCCTTCATCCAGATACTCGGTTACAACGTATTCGACCCGCTGGAGGTAACGCCAGAGTTGATTTCCGACGTTGGCACCAAGAAGGGAGAGAAGGTCGAGTACGCAATTCTCAAGGACGCCAAGCCGATTATCTTGTTCGAATGCAAGAAGGCTGGCGCAGATCTGAGCATCAACAATGCGGGACAGCTCTTTCGCTATTTCCACGTCACCGCGGCGCGATTCGGAGTGCTGACCAACGGCCTCGTCTACAGGTTTTTTACGGACCTTGAGCAACCGAACAAGATGGACGAGAAGCCGTTTTTCGAATTCAACATCCTGGATTTCAAGGATCGCGACGTCGAGGAGCTGAAGAAATTCGCCAAGTCCGCTTTCGATCTCGACACGATTCTCACAACCGCGAACGACCTCAAATACACGCGTTCCATTCAGGCACGCTTGGCGGAATGGATGATTGCGCCATCCGAAGAGTTCGTTCGGCTCGTGTCGTCAGACTTGCTCGGAAACAAGCGATTTACGCCATCAGTGAAAGATCAGTTTTCACTGATTACGAAGCGCGCATTTGAACAACTCATCGGCGAACGCATCAACGAACGGCTCAAAGGTGCGATGTCGCCATCTTCGGTCACTGTCACCGAGCCTGTTGTCGCGGCGGCGACCATCGAAGCGACGGTCGAGACGCAGGTTGTGACGTCGGCAGATGAGCTGGAAGGGTTTCACGCGGTACGCGCCATTCTCCGTGGAATCGTAAGTCCGAAGCGCATCGTCATGCGCGATGCGCAGAGCTATTGCGCGATTATTCTTGACGACAATAATCGCAAGCCGGTCTGCCGACTACGCTTCAACAACGTGCAGAAATTGCGACTTGGCGTGTTCAATGCGGCGAAGGAAGAAGAGCAATTTGCGCTTGAGACGGTAGATGACATCTTCAACTATGCGGAACAGTTGAAAGCAACTGTTTCTTCCTACCAACCGAGCGAAACATAGCTTCCGAGTCGCCAAGTCTGCTTGGCATGGAAATGGCCAAATCTCGATCCACGGTCTCGAAATCATCGTCCTCACGGACTTCTTCTGCTGAGCGGCAATGCGCGTTGTGCGACAGCGCTTCAGTGCAGATCAAGCCGGTGACGCGCAGTTTCGGCAAGGGTGCGGGGTTGCGGTGAATCGTTCGGTGCCAGTGGCAGCGTTCGAAACCGCCTCGTCGCGATCAGTCGTTACGGATTGACCATCGGCGTCTTCTCGCCATTTAGGCGGAGCGGGAGCGCCCAGTAGATTCTTGATGAAAAGCATAACGCATGGCGTTACTATGAATGCATGGCGATCGTAAGCTTCAGATGCGAGGACACCAGCGCACTGTTTCTCGGAAAGCGGGTTCGGCGCTGGATCAATATCGAGCGTGCCGCGTTGCGAAAGCTTGAACAGCTCGATTGGTCTGCGTTACTGGATGATCTTCGCGCACCTCCGGGAAATCGGCTGGAAGCATTGAAAGGAACTCGACGCGGTCAGCACAGTATCCGCATCAACGATCAGTGGCGAGTTTGTTTTGTCTGGAGCAAGCAAGGCGCGTCGAGTGTGGAAATCGTGGACTATCACTGAAGGAGTATGCACATGCGTAAAGTTGCTCCGGTTTCTCCCGGTGAAATGTTGAACGAAGAATTCCTGAAGCCGCTTGGACTATCGAAATACCGATTGGCCAAAGACATTGGCGTTCCCGCACAGCGCATTGGCGACATTGTCGCCGGCAAGCGTGCAATCACGGCAGATACGGATTTGCGCCTGTGCCGCTATTTCGGACTGAGTGACGGGTGGTGGCTGCGCGGGCAAGCCAATTACGACACCGCAATAGCACGCGAGTCGCTTGGCGAAGCACTCTCGCGCATTGCCCGATGCAGCCTGTTGGCTGCTTGAGTTGCTTGCGTCTCGCGACGCGATCATTGCCGCGCGCGGCCTAGTCGCGCGGCGAATTCAGCCGCGTCCTCGAAACCGATCAGGCGTTCGTTGCGGATCTCGATGCCGTCACGGCCGAAGAACAACGTCGCCGGCGGACCGATGATGCCGAAGCGTTGCTGCAAGGCCACGTGTTCCGGCGATTGCTCGGTGACATCGGCCTTGACCAGTACATAGCTGCCAGCGGCGGCGACGACGGCCGCATCACGGAAGGTGCTGCGCTCCATGCGTTTGCATTCGATGCACCAGTCCGCATAGAAATCGAACAGCACTGGTTTGCCGGCGGCATTCGCGGCGGCGATGGTGGCGTCCAATGCGGGAATCGAATTCGCCTTGGAAAATTGCAGTTCGCGGCTTTCGATGCCGACGCTCGTTGCCCCGCCGCGGCCGATATTTTCCAGTGGACGCATCCAATCGCGCGCACCCGAGGCCATGCCGATGAACTGCAGGATGCCGAGAATCAAAAAAATCAGGCCGATCGCTTTCCAGGTCTTCTGCCAACCGGTGGGATTTTCCGGCAGGCGTTCCAGCGCGTGCAGATGCACGCCCTTGCCGACGAGCAGGATGCCGGCGAGGAACATGATCGAACTTGGCGGCAGAATGCGTTCCAGCATCCAGATCGCCAGCCAAAGGAAAGCGATGCCGAAGCCGACTTTCACCAGTTCCATCCAGCGTCCGGCGCGTGGCATCCAGTGCCCGGCACCGGTGCCGAAGGCGAGCAGGGGCAAACCCATGCCGAGCGCGAGCGAGAACAGCGCCAGCCCGCCGAAGATCGGATCGCGCGTCTGGCTGATGTAGACGACGGCACCCGCAAGCGGCGGGGCCACGCAGGGGCCGACGATCAGCGCCGAGAGTGCGCCCATGATGGCCACACCGGTCAGCGAACCGCCTTCGACCTTGTTGCCAGTGGTCGTCAGTTTGGTCTGCCAGCGGCTTGGCAACTGCAGTTCGTAGAAGCCGAACATCGACAATGCGAGTGCGACGAACACGATCGCGAAGCTGATCAGGATCCACGGTTTCTGGAACAGCGCCTGCAGGTTCTGCCCGGCGAGTCCGGCAATCACACCGACAAGCGTGAACACCAGCGCCGACGCGAGCACGTAGACCAGCGACAGCGTGAAGGCGCGGCGCGTGCTCAGGTTTTCGCCAGCGCCGGCGACGATACCGGACAGGATCGGCACCATCGGGAACACACACGGCGTGAACGCGAGACCGATGCCCACGAGCAGGAACACCAGCATCGCGAAGGCGCGATTGCCGCCGCGCAAACTGTTCGCGAAGAAGTCGGCACTGCCCTCGGGTGCCGCCGCTGGCGCGGCACTGCTGGCGCGCAGATCCGGCAAACCCTTGGGCGCGATGGCCAAACGTGCTTGCGTGATTTCGGCGTCGCTGGCGGCGGGCAGATCGACATCGATCTCGCGCGTCATCGGCGGATAACAAATGCCGTCGAGCTGGCAACCCTGCAGATTGACCCGGATCCGCGTCTTCGCCGCCGCACCGCTGCTGCGCGCAATGGTGATCGGGACTTCGACGAGATCGAAATACACCTCGACGCGACCGAATTCCGGATCATCGAAGCTGCGGCTCGCTGGCCACTTCGGCGTGCCGAGATCGCCGACGCCGTTGTCCGGCAGGATGAAAGCCGAGCGGTCGCGATACAGGTAGTAGTCCTTCGGCATCGCGAAGCGCGCCAGCAGTTCGGTGCCACTGACCGCGATCACGTCGACCTTGAAAGCTTCGGCTTCCGGCAAGGGCAGGGCATCGGCATCAACCACAGGTGCGGCGGTCCCAGGCAACACGAAGCCCGTTACCGCCGGGGCAGCGGGCGTTGCCGACGACGGCGTGGCAGTGGGTTCGGTCGTCGACAGATCCGCGACCACGTCGGCGTCTGCGGTCGCATCCATCGTTGCACTGTCCGCGCTTTCGACGGCTTGCGCCCGCGTCGGATCCGGCAATGACACGATCACTTCCTGACGCTGCGGCGGATAGCACACGCCGATATCGGCGCAGCCCTGATAGCTGACCTTGAAGCGCAGCATCGACACGCCGTCACCGGCGGCCCCGGTCAACTTGGCGGTCACGGCATCGCGATAGGTTTCCATGCGCCCGAAGAACTGGTCTTCCTTGATCAAGCCCGGCGGCAGATGCAGCGGGTTGGCCTTGAAGTCGATGCCGTCGGCGAGCGTGATCTTGATGCGCTCCTTGTACAGGTAGTAGCCGGGCGCGATCTTCCAACGGAACTCGACCCAGCCCGGCGTCACCGCTTCCGCTTGCAGACGGAAGGCCTCACCGACCGGCAGCAGATCGTCCTCGTCGATGGCCTGGGCGGAACCGAATGCGGCGAGCGCGAAGAGCGTGAGCAGGCGTAGTGACCAGGCGGTGATGCGATTCATGTCGGTTTTCCAGAGTTCGTACTTGAGACCCGCCATCTTGGCAGTGGCTTACGCGGTGCGGAAGCGGGCAGGTGATGCGAGGCAGTTGATCCGGAAAGGAGACCACAGCGCACATGCCAAGTTCGCGCCGGCCGGCGAAGTCGCTACGCTTTGCCCATCAACCCCGACTGAAAAATGAGTACCCCATGGCCGACACACCGCCCGATCGCCTCGCTACCAACCCGAAAAGCCCCTTCTATGACGCCGATGCGCTGGCGCGTGGGGTCGGGATCCGATTCAAAGGCGTCGAGCGCAGTGACGTCGATGAATACTGCATCAGCGAAGCATGGATCCGCGTCGCCGCCGGCCGCACCCTCGATCGCCGCGGCAACCCGATCACCTTCAAGCATCCGGGCCCGGTCGAGGCGTACTACCGGGATATCAGCGACATCTGATGCGCTGCGCAGAGTCGACAACGATGACCCGCCTCGATCAACGCTTTCGTGCCTGCCCCCTGTGCGAAGCCATCTGTGGCCTCGAATTCCGCTATGTCGACAACCGCCTCGATGCCATTCGTGGCGATGACGCCGATCCGTTCAGTCGTGGCCACATCTGTTCGAAGGGCAATGCCATCCTCGATCTTGAACGTGACCCGGATCGATTGACGCAACCGATGCGCCGCGATGGCGAACGCTGGGTTCCGGCCACCTGGGACGAGGCCTTCGCGGCCATCGGCGCGCGCCTGAATGCGATCCAGGTTGAGCATGGCAAAAATGCAGTGGGCTTGTACTTCGGCAATCCGAACGTGCATCACTTCGGACTGATGGCGTATACCGCGCCGCTGATCCGCACTGTGGGCAGTCGCAACGTGTTCAGTGCGTCCTCGGTCGACCAGTGGCCGCACCAACTCGTGAACTGGCAGATGTACGGGCACCAATGGCTGCTGCCGATTCCCGACCTTGATCGCCTCGATGTGTTGCTGATGCTCGGCGCGAATCCGCTGGCATCGAACGGCAGTCTGATGACCGCACCTGATGTGACCGTGCGCCTGAAAGCGATCGCGCTTCGTGGCGCGCTGATCGTGGTCGATCCACGGCGCAGCGAAACCGCCGCGATCGCCACGGCGCATCACGCGATTCGACCCGGATCGGACGCACTGTTGCTGATCGCCCTGCTGCAGGCCCTGACCGATCTGGGCCCGCCCCGTCTCGATGCCTACGCTGGAAAAATTGACGGCTTCGACATCGCACTGGCGCGCATCCATGCTGTGTCGTGTGCGGATCTCGAGTCACGCACCGGCATCAGCCTCGATGTCGTTCGCGAAATCGCGACACAGCTGTATCGCGCCGAAAATGCCGCCGTGTACGGCCGCATGGGTGTATCGACGCAGCGCTTCGGCAGCGTCGCGCAATATCTGATCCAGCTCATCAATATCTATCTCGGACAACTCGATCGCAGCGGCGGTTGCCTGCCGAACGAGCCGGTGTTTGCGATCACCGGACCGGGTACGTCGCGCGGTTCGCATGGACGCTGGCATTCGCGAGTGCGGCAATTGCCCGAGGTCAGCGGTGAATTGCCGGTGGCGGTGTTGCGGGAGGAAATCGAAACGCCAGGTGCGGGCCAGATCCGCGCGCTCATCACCGTCGCCGGCAACCCGGTGTTGTCGACGCCGAACGGTGCCGCGCTCGACCGCGCATTGACGCAACTCGACTTCCGGGTCGCGATCGATCCCTACATCAACGAGACCACGCGCCACGCCGACTGGATCCTGCCACCGCCTTCGCATCTCGCTGAAGATCACTACGACATCTTCTTCAATGCCTTCGCCATCCGTCGCGTTACGCGATTGAGCGCGCCGATTGAACCCTTGCCCGCGAATGCGCTGGCGCAATGGCAGATACATGAGGGTGTCGTGCGTGCGCTGAAAGCCGCACGTGACGAGGCGCATACGCCGTTTTCCGAACCGCGAGAAGTGATCGCTGCAGCGCTTGCGCGTGGTGGCTCCGGTGTGACGCTCGACGACTTGCTTGCTGCGCCCCATGGCATGGATCTCGGCCCGCTGGCGCCGTCGTTGCTACGGCGGCTGGAAACGGCGAGCGGCAAGATCGAATGCGCGCCGACGCTATTGATTGAATTGCTTGCAGCGGCGATTGCGGAACTTGCACAAACGCCGGTGGACGCACCGCAGACGCTTCGTCTGATCGGTCGGCGCCATGTGCGCAGCAACAATTCCTGGATGCACAACGCGCCGCGGCTGATCAAGGGCAAGCCGCGCCATCAGCTGCTGATGCATCCGCAGGATCTTCAGGCGCGCGCGCTCGCGGACGGCCAGCAAGTGCGTGTGCGCTCGCGCGTTGGCGCGGTCGTGGTGACGGTGCAAGCGAGCGACGAAATGATGTGCGGTGTGGTGTCGCTGCCGCATGGCTTCGGTCATCAGATCAAGGGCGTCAAGCTTGCGGCCGCGGGCCAGCTCGACGGCGTCAGCATCAATGACCTGACCGACGATAGCGATCTCGACTCCGGCACCGGCAATGCCGCTTTCAACGGCACGCCGGTGTGGGTCGAGGCGATTGACTGATCGCAAGCCTGCGGCTTACTCGAAGCCGTTGTCGAAGATGTCGTCGCAGGTCATCGTGATGGACACCGTGGCCGTCGAATTGCCATTCAGCGTGTAGCTGAAGCTCGTCGATGCACAGAAGTTCGCGCTCGGCGTGAACGTCACATTGCTGCCGCTCGGGCCAATTGCGACGACCCCTCCCACCATGGGCTGAGTGATCGACTGCACGAATTTTGGGCCAGCGTCGACGTCGGTGTCATTGGCCAGCACGTCGAGTAGGTTGCCGCCGCTGTTCTCATTGACGTTGAAACTGTCGGCGACTGCAACTGGCGGCGTCGACGGTGGGCCGCAGCTGCAATTGAACAGGCAGTCGACCCATTCGGGATGGTCGATGAACGGATTGCGGTTGCCCTGATAGGACTGGATCGCGTCGTTGCGCAGCAGTTCGTACTGGTCCGGCAGGTCGCCGTTGTGCCAGCGGATCAGATCGGCCTTCAGGCCCATGTAGGCGGGGCTGCCCGAAGTGATGACAATCTGGCTGCGCGTGTCGGTCACGACCAGGTCGGGTTCGCCCTGCCCGACCGTGTTGCCGCCGGTCGCGACTCCGCCTTCATAGCGGATGTCCATGTACAAGACGGCGCGCGCGGTGTCGCCTTTGCGCCGCTTCCAAACTTCAAAACTGCCGGTGTTGCCGTCCGGACTCTGCACCCAGTTGCAGTTGCCAAGCGCGTAATCGCAATTCGGCGCGCTGCCGGCGCCACCGGTAATCGGATGCGTGTCGGTGAAACGCGACGCGCAACCCGGTGGCGGACAGTCGGCATACGGCTTGTTGCCGCGGTCCGCGTTCCAGTCCTTGGCTGATGCGTAGATCATGTGTCCATCCGAACGTGGTGCGTTCGGAAAGCCGAGATCGCCCGTTGCCGATGCGAAGCCAAGCGATTGCGGCCAAGTGTGTTCGCGGTTGTACACGAGCGCGCCGTCGCCGCTGCCCTGATCGCGATCCGTGATCTTGGTGTAGTCGCGGTTGCGATAGACATCGAGCACCTTGCCCGGATCGTTCGGATCTTCGTCGCCGGCTTCGATCATTGTCCAGACGTCGACCGGCGCGCCGGTGTAGGGACGCACGGTGTGGTCGTCGATCAGCGCGTGCAACGTCGTGCGCAGCGTCGTGCACGAACTCGCGTCGACGCCGGCGTAGTAGTCAGGCACCAGCGTGCCGCTGGTGAACGTGAACGCGTGGTTCGCGTCCATCTGTGTTGGCACGCCGTCGGTATCGACGACCTGCATTGCAATCACGGTGACTGTGCACGATTCGGTTTCGGCGAAATCGCTGTCCGGATCAAGCGTGTAAGTGCTCGACGGCGACGCACTGAGCACGAAGCTGTGGCCGCCCGAATTTGCGCAGCTGATCGTGAACGAAGCGAGCGACGTGGTGACCGGCTCGCTGAAGTTGACCGTGATATTGCTCGCCAACGTGATGTTGATCGCGCCGTTCGCCGGCGTCGTCGTCGTCACCGTCGGTACGAGATCGGCGCTGGTCGTGAACGACCAGGCTTTCGGCGCAGCCATGAAATCGGCATTGCCGTCCTGATCCTGCACTGCGTTCGCGGCGATCGATGCGGTGCAGGATTCGCTGAAGGCAAAATCGCTGTCCGGGTTGATCGTCCAGGTCACTGGCCCGCCGCTGATCGCGACGCTGTGCGCCATCGAGCTGGCGCAATTCAGCTGCAGCCAGTTCGGTATCGTCGGTGTCACCGCTTCACTGAAGGTGACCGTCAGGTTCGCATTGATGTTGACGCCGGTCGCCGTATCCGCCGGAACAGTCGAAGTGACGCTCGGAGCGACGTCGGCGACGGTCGTGAACGAGAACGTGTTCGATCCGACCATCGGATCGAGCGTTCCATCGATGTCGCGGATGTTCGCTGCGGTCAGCGTGACCGTGCACAGCGTGGCGTAAGGCAGGTCGCCGGTCGGATCGAAGCTGCGCGCATTGCCACTGCCGCTCAGTACGCCGGTGATAACGCCGGCGCAGTTCAGTTCGAACCACGGGTCGGTCGTCGTCACCGCTTCCGAAAACGTCAGCGCGACGTTGCTGTCGACCAGCACCGCGCTGCCACTCGGGCTGCTGCCGCTGAGCTGCGGTGGATTGTCGACTGCGAGTCCGACGCTGAAGTCGTCGATCGCGAGCGCATCATCGACATTGCCATCGTTGGTGTCATACCAACGAATCGACATCTGGGCGCCGGTGCCGAGCGACAAGCCCGTGATCGTCCCGGTCTTCGCGATGCGGTTGGCCGTGAGGTTGCCGTCGAGCTTGGTGCCTTCGGCCAGATTCGTCACCGGTGCGACCAGATCGAGCCCGTCGAAATTGATCCAGTCGGCATCGTTGGAGGCGTCGGCCAGCGCGCAGGTCGTCATGCAATACTGGAAATTGAGCGTGTCCGCGCCACCGGCCGTACCCTGACGCCATTGCTCTCCGGTGTACTGGATCAGCAGTTCCGAAAGTGCGGCACCGGTATTGTTCTGAAGCGCGGCACCGAAGGTGCTGACGACGCTGCCCGAGGCGAGTGCACCCAGTGCGCGGTCGCCGGCCCCGGCTGCGCCGTAACTGAACGTGTTGCCAGAACCCGAAGTGCCATCATCGATCAGATAAGTCGCCGAGTTTGCGTTCGCAGTTTCGAAGAATGCCCACCCTGACGGAACCGTGCTCGCCGTCGTGTTGTGTGTACCGGCCATGACATTGAACGTTTCGACCGCCGGCACACCACCGGTGATCGACACCGACTGCGCCATCGCAGTGGAGGTAAGAGCGAGCGCCAACAGCGCGCTACGAAGCACGATACGCATCAGGTCAATCCGGGGATTTTTGGGGCGCGCATTCTAGCGGTGTTGTTGCGACCGCCGTGTTGCAGTGCGGGGCGAGCGGCGCAGGGTGGGGGGCGGTGGTTCATTAAAAACACAAGTGGGCGCAGCCAATGGCGCGACGCAGCATATTGTCGAGTCATTGAATTCGCGCCATGAACGCTGTGTGAATATTCGTGACAGGGGTTCTATCCGGTGATAATTTCGACGGACATGTCTGACGCGTGGGTGCGTCAAGCAGCGTGTTCTATCACTGGGGGTTTAGTCATGGGTTTGTCAAAAATTGGCCGTGTTGTCACGGCTGGACATGTGGTGCGCGCGCTTCGCTGCGTACTGCCGATATCGATGCTTTTGCTGGTTTCAACGGCGCAGGCCAATGAAAAATTCAAGCCCAAAGACGTCGATCTCGTCGTCAATGGCAAGCTCGCCGTGCCCTTGGCCAATGGCGCCTATCATGTGCAGCCGAGCGCGTTTGGCCTCACGCCGCCGATTCGTGACCTGATGCGCGACCAGTCACCGGCGCAGGCTCTGGGTGTCAAGGAATACGAAGAAGAGAACGAGAACGAACGCGTCAAATACGCCGTGCCAGGTCTTGGCGCCGGTGCCGGTGATGGCCGATTCACCGACCCGCTGCTGCAGTTCAACAACCAGCGCGCACCGAACGTGATGCCCACGGCCACCACCTTCGTCGGCTTCAACTCCGCGCAGGGTGGGGGTTTTCTGCCGCCCGATACCAATGGCGATGTCGGCCCCAATCATTACGTGCTGACCAGCAATATCCGGGTCCAGATTTACAACAAGACCGGCACGCCGTTCTTCGCTGGCGGACCGGTACTGCAGAGCACCACGTTCTTTACCGGTCTGCCTGCCGGCAATGCCTGCCGCACCGGCGATGACGGTGACCCGGTCGTGGTCTACGACAACCTGGCCGACCGCTGGATGATCAGCCAATTCGAAGTGAACGGCGTTCCCGGGCACCAGTGCATCGCGGTCTCGCAGACCCCGGATCCGACCGGTGCCTGGTATGCCTACGACTTCGTCAATCCGACCACCGACTTCCAGGACTACCCGCACTACGGCGTTTGGCCGGACGGTTACTACCTGACGACGAATCAGTTCAACCAGGCTGGCACCGCGTTCTTGGGTGCGGGCTTCTGGGTGTTCGACCGCGTGAAGATGCTGGCCGGTGATCCCACCGCCAGTTACGTGTACTTCAACCGATTTGCTGCCGACCCGAACGCGGGTGGTGTGCTGCCCACCGATCTGGACGGCTTCATTCCGCCGCCCGCGGGTCTGCCGAACCGCTTTTACGAATTCCGTGCCGACGAATTTGTGGCGGCTGAAACCGACTCGTTGCGCGTCTACGAACTGGTGCCCAACTTCGCGACCCCCGCCAGTTCCACATTCAAGGCCACCGGCATTGCCGGACCGAATGGTCTGCTCGGTGCCGACATCGCGCTGGCAGCCTTCGATGCGCGTTCGCCAAACAGCCGCAATCTCATCGAGCAGGGTTCGGCGACAACGACCACCGCGCTGGATGCGATCGCCGATCGCGTGATGTTCCGCCTTGCCTACCGAAACCTGGGCAGCTTCGCGAGCCCGACGAATTCATGGACCGGCAATTTCACCGTCAATGTCGGCGGCGTCAATCCGACCACGCCCACGACCTACCAGGCTGGCATTCGCTGGTTCGAACTGCACAGCAGCAATGCCGTCGCACTGCCGACCGTGTTCGATCAGGGTACGCATCTCACCGGTGCTGTTGATCCCGTGGCGGGAAATAACAACTGGATGGGCAGTATCGCCCAGGACCACCAGGGCAGTATCGCACTCGGCTACAGTCAGGCGGGCACGGCGCTGAAGGCGAACATGGTCGTTGCCGGTCGCGGTGCCACCGCCGCCGGAACCATGAACAACGGCGAGGTCAACTTCTTCACCCAGGCCCAGTTGGGCGTGCAGTCGAGCACCTCCGGGCGCTGGGGCGACTATGCCTCGATGAGCGTCGATCCGGTCGACGAATGCACCTTCTACTTTGCATCGGAAATCATCCCGACCGGAAGCACCGCGTGGCAGACGCAAGTCGGCTACTTCAAGTACCCGGGTTGCATTGCACCGCCGCGCGGTCTCATCGCGGCCAACATCACCGACTGCAACGGCGGCGCACCTATCATTGGTGCAAACGTCAGCATCAGCGGCGGTTACATCCGTCAGACGGCCGCAGGCGGCGTGCTCGAAAGCAATATTGCTGCACTTGCCGGCACCTACTCGGCCACGGTGTCGAAAACGAATTACTCGACGGTTACCATTAACGCCGTCGTTGTGACCAACGGCAACACCACCACGATCACCGCTTGCATCGCAGGTTCGCCAGCAATTGCGACCGCGCCACCGGCTTTGGTGATCGCGGAGAACTTCGTGCCGGCCAACAGTGCGCCGGATCCGGGCGAAGTAGTGACGGTTTCGCTGCCGCTGCGTAATACCAGCACGACCAACAGCACCAATCTGGTCGCAACCCTGCAAGCCACGGGTGGCGTCACCTTGCCGAGCGCCGCGCAAAACTACGGCGTCGTGGTCGGCGGTGGTGCGAACGTGCTTCGTGACTTCACGTTCACGGCTTCGGGCACTTGCGGCAACACCATCACCTTGACCTTGGCCCTGCAGGATGGTGCCTTGAATCTCGGCACGGCCACGTTCACGATGCAGTTGGGCACCACGTTGGTCACCAGCGCGCTTTCCGAGACCTTTGATGGCGTGACGGCGCCGGCAGTGCCCGCCGGCTGGACCGCAACGCCAGCGACCGGCGTTGCTGTTGCTTGGGTGTCGTCGGCGACGAATCCGTCGAGTGCGCCGAATGCGATGTTTACGCCGGACATCAACAATATCGGCAACACCGAGTTGCTCAGCCCGTCGTTCATCGTGCCCGCAGGTGGTGGTCAGATCACTTTCCGCAACCTTTACAACATGGAAACCGGTGCGACCACGGGTTTCGACGGCACGGTGCTCGAGTACAACGTCAATGGCGGTGCCTTTCAGGACATCACCACGGGTGGCAATGCCTTCGTGGCCGGTGGCTACAACCGAACCATCAGCGCGAGCTTCGGCAGTCCGATCGCCGGTCGTCAGGCTTGGAGTGGTTTGTCCGGCGGAACAACCGCTGCGCCGACCTACATCACGTCAACGATCAACCTGCCGGCTGCCACCGCAGGCCAGTCGGTACAACTGAAGTGGCGAGCAGCATTGGATAGCAGCGCGGTCGCTGCCGGATCGAACGGCGTGCGCATCGACAACGTTTCCGTTGCCGCAAATTCGTCGGTGTGCTCGGTACCGCCCGTGGGCAACACCGCGCCGAGTATCAGCGCCGTGACCCCGCAAAACGTCAATGAAGATGCCGCTACCAGTGCCATCGCGATCACCGTGGGCGATACCGAAACGGCTGTAGGCGCGTTGACGCTGAGTGGTACGTCGAGCAACACGACGCTGGTGCCGAACGCGAACATCACGTTTGGTGGTGCCGGTGCAGCACGCACGGTCACGGTGACGCCGGCAGCCAATCAATTCGGCACCGCGACGATCACTGTCACCGTCACGGACGGCGGCAGCTTGACCGCGACCTCGGTGTTCGACGTGGTCGTTGCTGCGGTGAATGACCAACCGACGTTTACCGTCCTTGGCAATCGCTCGCACATCCAGGGCGCAACGGGCCTGCAGACCGTCAACACGTTTGTGACCGCCAGCAACCTCGGCGCGAACGAAGGTGGTCAGACGATCGTCGGCTACACCGTCCAGGAAAGCAGCGACGTCAGCAACATTGTCAGCGGCGCAGCAATTGCTGCAAACGGCACCTTGACCTACACGCTCTCGGGTGCCGTCGGTTCCGCCACCATCAGTGCTGTCCTGCAAGACTCGGGCGGCACGGCCAGCGGCGGTGTCGACAGTTCTGCCCCGGTGTTGTTCAACATCGTTGTTCTGGCGGACGGTCTGTTCCTCGACGGCTTCGAGTGATCGATCGGAAGACTGGTCTGGCGGGCTAAATGGCCCGCCGAGTTCAACCGAAGGGCTGCCGCGAGGCGGCCCTTCGCATTGATGGGTTCAAGCCAGGGTGCTGCCCTTGAAACCGATCACCACCGCCCCATCTCTCGGCCGTCCCCAAGCTGCCTTCTCACGGCAATCTTGCGCGGTTAGAATTGGCACTCATCGACGGTGAGTGCTAACAACCGATCGGGAAATCTTTCGAAACACCCGTCCAATCAACTGTTTAATCAACGACTTGCAGAGGGCTACATGAATATCAAACCACTCCACGACCGCGTCGTCATCAAGCGCATGGAAGAAGAGAAGATGTCCGCTGGCGGCATCGTGATCCCGGATTCGGCCACCGAAAAGCCGATCAAGGGCGAAATCGTCGCTGTTGGTACCGGCAAGCCGCTCGACAACGGCACGGTGCGTGCGCTGTCGGTCAAGGTTGGCGACAAGGTGCTGTTCGGCAAGTACAGCGGCACCGAGCAGAAGGTCGACGGCGTCGAATACGTCTTCATCAAGGAAGACGACATTTTCGCGGTCCTCGGCTAAACCAGACTCGCAAACCCCAATCTCGATGTAGGAGCGCGCTTGCGCGCGATTGTGCTTCTGGCACCGCCGGGAAAAATCGCGCGCAAGCGCGCTCCTACGACAGAAAACCCAATATTTTAAGGAAGCAATCATGGCTGCCAAAGAAATCCGTTTCTCCGAAGATGCCCGTGCGCGCATGCTGCGCGGCGTCAACATTCTCGCCAATGCCGTCAAGGCCACGCTCGGCCCGAAGGGTCGCAATGTCGTGCTCGAAAAGAGCTTCGGCGCGCCGACCATCACCAAGGACGGCGTCTCCGTCGCCAAGGAAATCGAACTGGCTGACAAGTTCGAAAACATGGGCGCGCAGATGGTCAAGGAAGTCGCTTCCAAGACCTCCGATGTCGCCGGTGACGGCACCACCACCGCGACCGTGCTCGCACAGGCATTGATCCGCGAAGGCATGAAGGCGGTCGCCGCCGGCATGAACCCGATGGATCTGAAGCGCGGTATCGACAAGGCTGTCGTCGCCGCGGTCGCCGAGCTGAAGAAGCAGAGCAAGCCGTGCAATTCGTCCAAGGAAATCGCGCAGGTCGGTTCGATCTCGGCGAACTCGGACCATGACATCGGCGAGTTGATCGCCAAGGCCATGGACAAGGTCGGCAAGGAAGGCGTGATCACGGTCGAAGAAGGTTCGGGTCTGGAAAACAGCCTCGACGTCGTCGAAGGCATGCAGTTCGACCGCGGCTACCTGAGCCCGTACTTCATCAACAACCAGCAGTCGATGAGCGCCGAACTGGAAAGCCCGTTCGTACTGCTGTACGACAAGAAGATCTCGAACGTGCGCGACCTGCTGCCGGTGCTGGAAGGCGTCGCCAAGTCGGGCAAGCCGCTGCTGATCGTCGCCGAAGAAGTCGAAGGCGAAGCGCTCGCAACGCTCGTCGTCAACACCATCCGCGGCATCGTCAAGGTCTGCGCCGTCAAGGCCCCGGGCTTCGGTGATCGTCGCAAGGCGATGCTCGAAGACATGGCCGTGCTCACTGGCGGTACCGTGATCTCGGAAGAAGTCGGTCTGAGCCTTGAGAAGGCGACGATCAAGGATCTCGGCACCGCGAAGAAGATCCAGGTCTCGAAAGAGAACACCACGATCATCGACGGCGCCGGCGACAAGAAGGGCATCGAAGGCCGCATCAAGCAGATCAAGGCGCAGATCGAGGAAACCACCTCGGACTACGACCGCGAGAAGCTGCAGGAACGCGTCGCCAAGCTCGCGGGCGGCGTTGCCGTGATCAAGGTCGGTGCCTCGACCGAAATCGAAATGAAGGAAAAGAAAGCCCGCGTCGAAGACGCCCTGCACGCCACGCGCGCAGCCGTTGAGGAAGGTGTGGTTGCAGGTGGTGGCGTCGCGCTGGTGCGTGCGCTCTCGGCGATCGGTGTGCTCAAGGGCGACAACGAAGACCAGAACCACGGCATCGTCATCGCCATGCGCGCGATGGAAGCGCCGCTGCGCGAGATCGTTGCCAATGCCGGCGAAGAACCGAGCGTGGTGTTGAACAAGGTTGCCGAGAACACCGGCAACTACGGTTACAACGCTGCGACCGGCCAGTACGGCGACATGATCGAGCTCGGCATCCTCGATCCGACCAAGGTTACGCGCACGGCGCTGCAGAACGCAGCCTCGATCGCCGGCCTGATGATCACGACCGAAGCGATGGTCGCCGAAGCACCGAAGAAAGAATCGGCCTCCGCCGGTGGTGGACATGACCACGGTGGCGGCGGCATGGGCGGCATGGATTTCTGATCCACGCACAACGCTGTTGTTCGAAAAAAAACCCCGCAGCGATGCGGGGTTTTTTTTCGCGTCCGGCAAACCCGTTGCAAACGGCGCACAATGCCGCAGCCGTATTCCGGTGCCGCGAACGGAACAGATCATGCGCCTGATCCTGTGCTCGATCCTGCTCGCGTTCGTGGGCAGCGCTGCCGCGCAGGATCTGGTGGTCTACGACGATGCGTTGCAAAACGGCTTCGTCGGCAATTATTCGTATGGCGGTGGCACCGACCTGAACCACGCGGGCACCACGCACAACGCGTCGGCGCAGTCGATCGCATTCACCGGAAGCAACTTCAATGCCGTCGCGTTTCCGCATGAAACGATCAACTTCACCGCCGCTCAATATGTCGGCGTGCGCTTCTATGTGCATGGTGGCGCGGTGGGCGGGCAGCAACTGCGTTTCTACCTGTCCAACAATCTCGGTGCGCAACCGCTGGCAAATGTCGATCTCGACAGCTTCATCGCTGGCGGCGCGATTGCGGCGAATACGTGGCGGCTGGTCGAGGTGCGTTTCGCGGATGCGCTGCTGAATTTCGCCGGCACATTCGATCGATTCGATCTGCAGTCCGATATCGCGGGTGCGCAGCCGGTGTTGTACATCGACGATGTGGAGTTGATCTCGGCGCAGTCGCCGCAGATCTTTCTCGACAGCTTCGAAGGCGCGGGTCCGGCCCTGCCTGGAACGCTGCGCTTTGGCGCCAGCACGTTCAGTGTCGGTGAACTCGATGGTGCTGCGACAATCACCGTGCAGCGTGTCGGCGGCAGCGATGGTGTCGCGATGGTCAACTATGCCACCGGCGATGGCACGGCGATCACGCCGGACGATTACACCGACAGCAACGGCACACTGATGTGGGCGAACGGCGATGCCGCCGACAAGATCATCACGGTGCCGATCATCGACGATGTGTTGCCCGAGGCAAACGAAACGCTGAGTCTGACCTTGTCGGCTGCGGTTGGCGCCTCGCTCGGCGCGCCGAACACGGCTTCGCTTACCATCATCGAGCCCGCACTGATGCTGGTGCCGCAGCACGAGACGGCTTCGATCCGCATCTACCAGCGCGAGGCGGGCGGCTTCGCGTTCCTGCGCAGTGTGCCGCTTGGTGCCGGTGTGAAGCCGAATGCGCTGGCCTTCGCACCCGATGGGAACCTCTGGGCGGTCGACAACGGTGCGACCAAGCGGCTGCTGCGCTACACCCGCAACGCGCTGCTGAACGATGCGAATCCGGTTGCCGACGTGACCATCGGTTCGCTAGGCGGCAATGCCGGAGAAGTGTTCGATCTCGCCTTCTTCGACGGCTACGCCTACGTCACCCAGAGCAATTTTGGCGCAATCGACCGTGTGCTCAAGTATGCGATGTCGGATCTTGCCGCCAGCGGCAATCCGGTCGCGACGGTGTTGACGGCAGCGAGTCTCGATGTGCCCGCCGGGCTCGAGTTCGACGCGCTGGGCCGGCTGTGGATCAGCAACTACAACACCCACACGATCGTGCGCATGAACACCGCGAACGGCGGCATCGATCGCATCGGCAGCAATGTCGCGCTTGCTGCGCGCAATGCGCTGAACCGCCCGGAGGGCTTGGCCTTCGATGCCGACGGCAGCCTCTGGGTGGGCAACAATGGCGAGCCGACAATTTCCGCCTACGCCGAATGGCAACTGGCCGACGCCGGTTTCGGCGCGACCACGCCGCTGCATCAGATCGATGTGAATCCGGCGCTGTTCCAGGGCGACACTGTGGGTGGACTTGCTTTTGATGGTGACGGTGACCTGTGGGCGAATTACCAGAAGACGTTCTCGGTGCTCGAATACGCACTGACGCCACAACCGCGCGCTGGCGGCTTGCCCGGCGTCGGGTCCTACCTGAGCGCGCCAGGGCAGACGCTCGCGGCGGCGACGACGTATCCGGGTTTCGGCGGCATCGCGATCTGGCCGATTCCGGCGAGCACGCACGTTACCGCCGCACGCTTTCGTGGCACCAATGTTGTCGGCATGGAGATGAACTATGCGGCGTTCGACCAGGGCACCGGGCCGATCGGTGGCACGCACTATCCGGTGCACGACACACGTCTGATCGATTACTTCGCGTCGAAAGGCATGAACACGATCCGCTTCCTGTTCTCCTGGGAAGGCATGCAGTCGAGCCTGATGGGCACGATTCCGGCATCGAATGTCGGCAACTACAAACTCTACTTCGATCGCTACAAGGCGATCGTCGACTACGCCACTGACGTCAAGGGCATGCAGGTCGTCATCGAGCCGTGGCAGGCGAATGCGCAGGGCGGTGCCGGCGGTGTGCGCTGGCGTGGCGGTCTGGTCGGGACGGCCGCCGTGCCACTCGCGGCCTGGAGCGATTTCTGGACGAAGATGGCGGGCGTGTACGGCGCGAATCCGCGCGTCGCGTTTGGCCTGGTCAACGAGCCGAACAACATGTCGACGATGGGCTGGTGGGCGATCGCGCAAGCCGGCGTCACGGCGATCCGCGTTGCCGGTGCCAGCAACCGCATCTACGTTCCGGGCAATGGCTACAGCGCCGCCAGCACGTGGGAGATCGGCAATGCGTTCTACGACACCGACGCGGTCAAGCACTCGAACGCATACGGCTGGTTGAACGCAAACGGACCCGGGCAGCCGATCAGCGATCCGCTGAACAACCTCGTCGTCGAAGTGCATACCTATCTCGACACCGATCAAGGCGGCAGCACGACCGAAATCACCTCGGCCACGGCAGCGCGCGAGCACATGGCTGTTGTCGTCAACGAGGCACGCCTGCGTGGGTACAAGGTCTATCTCGGCGAGATCGGCTTTCTTGCGACCGAGCCACTGGCGCCAGCGGCGTGGGCGGATTTCGTCGCGTACTTCGAAGCGAACCAGGACGTGTTCATCGGCTACACGTGGTGGGCCGGCGGCGCGCCCGGCTGGTGGGACGACATCGGCGCGAACGGCGGCGGCCATTTCTCGATCACACCGACCGACAACGCGACGTTCACCGGCGACACGGTGAACATGAACCTGATCAAGGGGCCGTAACGGTTACGTCCTCGAACCCGTCCAGAAACACATCGTCCGGCAAGGGCTCGACCGGATCAAACCAGGCGCCGATCGGCGTGAAGATCGGGCCGACCCGCTTGCAGACCATCGAGTCCTGCGGGTCGATGCCGCCTGCGGTGCGATCGCGCACGCCGGCCCGGTAATACATCACGACGTCGGTGCCTTCGCCGGCAGCACCATCGATGTCCTGACTATTCGCCAATGCGGCGTGATTGGCAACGCAATCGCCCGTGTTTTCTGTCGCCAAATCAGACACTTCATTCATGGCATATGCGGTGCCAATAACATCCACGAGATGCAGGTTTCGCCCGGACTGGTTGGTTGGCGTGACGTAATCGTCGGCACTGGGCAGCAACTGGAAGCCGCGCCCGGTCAGCGTGTCCACGACTTGCCAGTTGCGCTCTTCGGCACACGCCGGCGTGGTGACCGGATTGCAGCGCAGCGTCGCGAATTCGAGCGGCTGCACAACGTTGTTCTGCTTGATCAGATCATTCTCGGCGCCGTCGATATCGAAATCGAGGCGCCAGTAGTTGTGGTGCCAATGGGTAGTGTTGTTGTTGGTGCCGTTGGAGTTGCCGAAGCCGAATTCGGGTTCGAACGAGCCGTCGGCATGGAAGCGGAAGCGCGACGAATATTTGTACCAGGCGGCATCATATTGCGTGGTCAATTCGACATAGCTGCCGGCGTCCTCGACGGTGACACCGGTGGCGCAGGTGCCGACCGGATCGCCACCCGAGCCGTTGATGACCAATTGATACGGGCAGGTGCCGTAAGAAGCCGTCGCCGACTTCGAACGGTCGCAACTGGTTGTGGTTCTGCGCTGAAACGA
This sequence comes from Lysobacterales bacterium, assembly GCA_043753835.1. GTDB lineage: Bacteria > Pseudomonadota > Gammaproteobacteria > Xanthomonadales > Ahniellaceae > JADKHK01. The sequence continues at coordinate 133,209 of JAYUVY010000072.1, forward strand.
CGGATGCACCGACGCCCAGGTAATCTTGGGGCCGTCGGTATTCTTCCAGTCGCGGTAGCAGGTTGATGTCGTGTATTCGGCGAACAGCATCGGCGCATGCGCGCGCTTCAGCGCCAGTTTGCCATTCAGATAGACGTTGCGCAGTTCGAGCCCGGAACCGCGCGGGCCCGAACTCAGGCCCGGGCGCAGGTAGCACATCTCCCAGATCGGATTGACGGCGGGCCAGGACAGCAAAGTCTCATTGACTCCGCAGGTGGGACTTGCAGCGAACGCGTTGACCACAGCGAACAAGCCGGTGCCGGCGACCAGCAGCTGGATGCGCTGACGGGACTGAGGTTTTTTCATCGCTTTCCAGCCTTGGTTGGAGATTCGGCGATGCCGCCGAGTTCGGGATCGTAGTTGTCGTCGACGACGCGCGCTCGCTGAAGGTCAACGATGGCGTGGACAACCTTGTAGCGACCCTGATCACGCGAGACGATGACGTGGATGCAGCGTGAGCCGACATCGCAGTCGGCGTGTCCCGGTTCGCGATAGCTGAAGCCGCCGTAGATATCGCTGTCGGCGGTGAAGCGTGCGTCGATGGCCGGATCCTGGCGCAGCAGTGCAACGGCATAGGCCAGTTCTGCTTCGGTCGCATTCAGCGTCAGCGCCGGGATCAACTCGTCTTTCAGGGTTGTGCCATCGACAGCGGTGTGACGCTCGCGTGCAGTGGCTGCGGTGTAATCCCAGAAATAAGCCACATGCAGCCGTTGCTCTCGGCCATCGCCGAGCTTGATCTCGTCATCATATTCGCGCACCAGCACGGCGACATGGCCATCGGTCAGGGTGATGGTCGGCACATGGGCGACCGTCGCGGCGCTATTGAAGGTTGGCGCGCGGGCGCAGGAGACGAGCGTTGCGAGCATCGGCAGGACGAGCAGTCGGACAATAATGGGTGGGCGCATGGCGGCTCAAGGTGGGGTGGTCGATTGCGCGCTGGTGCCGACCATGTCGACCGGCGGCGAGCGACCGAGGATGGGATCGCTCCACAGATCGTGCATGAGTTGGCCGCGCGATTTGTTCGCCGGGCCAATCGTCCAGCTGCGGTTGCACATCGCGTTTTCGCTCGGCTGCGCATGGGTGACGGCTTCATCGCGCAGGAAGTCGATGTAGTCCTTGCTCGCGACCTGATAGCGCAGCGTCGCACTCACCTGCAGCGGGCGCGGCGTTGCGGGTGGCACGGCAATGGCGTAGTCGGTGACATCGAAGTGGCGTAGCACGCCCGAGCCCGGCGATATTTCGGGATAGCTGTACGCGACCGGGCGCAGCTCGTGACCGAGCGGATCATCTGCGGTTGCGGGCGTGAATCCGCGCGGCGGAATACGGTTGTCCTTGGCGATGCAATTGTTCAGCGCGAAATGGAACAGCTTTCGGCCCATGACGTCCTCGATCTTGCAGGTGCCACTTCCAGCATCCCAGATGCCCTGCTGCACTTCGTAGATTTTTGGCAACGGACTGAGATCGAGTTCACCGCTGGCCGCGTCCCAGGCGCCACTCTCGAATATCAAATTGTTCGTTGCGTCGCGTACCGTCAACTGCAGCCACATACGCCGCCCTTCGCCATAACCGGTCGGCAACTTGTGGCCGGCCTGGTTGGTGACGGTGACATGGACGTTCAGGGTCGACGCGCCGGCGGCAAGCGGATCCAGCATCACGCCGATCGTGGCACTGCGTTGCGTCAACATTTCCTCGGCCCAACTGATCGCGCGATCGATCGCGGCACTGCGTTCAAGTTGCGCCATGCCGCCGTACAGTGACTTGATCACCCGCAGCATCCAGCTGTTGCCGCCGACGAATTCGTGTACGGCCAGATCATTCGTGCGCGACCCCGGGGCATTCTGCGTGCAGGTTCGCGCATCCAGCGCGCTCGACTTGCGCATGTGGCAGTCCTGGCAGTCCGTGTTCGGCGCACTGGTCGCCGAACTCGTACCCGCCAACTCGAACGAATCGGCCAGCAGTACCGCACCGAAGTCGCTTTGCTTCCACTCGCTGTAGGTGCGCTCGGCGGGAAAGGCGCGGCCGGTATTGCTGCCGTCGGTCAGGACATGCGTGCGCAGAGGTACGCCATTGACCGTCGGCGAGGAAACGTCATGGCAACTGCCGCATTGCGCACTGCTGGTCAGGAACGCCGAGTATTCCCAGCCGTGCGGCGGCTGCAGCGGGCTGCTCGTCGCGTAACGCTTCGGGCCCTTGCGACACGGGCCGAAGTAGCCGTTGCAGTCCAATGCATCGTCGAGCCAGACGTTGCCGTTGCCCAAGGGCGCGACTTCACCCAGAGGCCCGGTCGGGTTCATGCGATGGCAGTTGTGGCAGGTGACGCCGGTGTAGTCGTTGTTGGCGTTGTCGAGGTCGTCGTGATCGCCCTGCAACAGACAGCCATTGGTACCGTCCACCAGGTCGTTCGGCGGCGGCAGTCCGGTCTTGCGTACACGGCCACCGTACCAACCCTGCGAGGTATGACAGCGCAGGCACCAGTCGCCAACCCCGGGAACGTCGCGGTTCGCAACATCAAGTGCTGCCCAGAACAGCGGGTCACGCGTGGCGTGCGACATCATCGACCCACTCCAGGAGTCGTGCGGCATGAAGTTGGTCGATGCGTCGGACGAACCGTGGCAGGTCATGCATTCGTCCGGCGCGTCGAGCGATACCGCCAAGCCGGGCTGCGTACCTTGCGCCGTGAAGTCTTGCGCCAGTGCAACTTGCGCCAGGCAAAGCACCAACAAAACGCGAAAACTGCGAAGCCAACACAACATCACTCGAATCACCCCGATGCGCACCCCGCACAGCCGGGAAATGTTACACCGGGTCACGGTCGGCTGCGTGAGATGTGCAGCGCAGCGACAGCATGGGGCATCGGCACGGCCATACGGCGGACAACTGCGCAGCAGGTGCGCGGATGCCGTGTAAATCGTCAAATTTGATACCCGCTTTGCGCACCGTGCCGAGTGCGCGCATAGTCTGGTCGTTCTCTGGCGGGGCCGGAGTCTGACTGCGCTGGAGATGCGATGCGTTGCGATGTGCTTCGGCTACCGGCATTGATCCTCGGCACCTTGCTGCTGTGCGGCGGCCATGTGACTGCAGCGCCCGTGACGCTGAGTCGCGACGACGTCGAAGTCGAGATTGGCAGTGCGTTGACGGTTTATGCCGATCCCGCTGCCGAGTTCACCGCCAGCGATGTGCTGGCGGCGAAGTTCGCTGCGCCGAGCCTCACGTTTTCGCGCCAGCCACCGAATCTCGGCTATCCGCGACATCGCCATTGGCTGCGCGTCGACTTGCGCAATGACAGCGACACGAACCTCGATCGCCTGCTCGTGTTCTGGCGTGGCAGTGCGCACCAGATCCACGTCTTCTCGCAAACGGGTTTCGGGCCAATTCGCGATCTCGGCGCCGCCACTGATGTTGTTTCCCGGCATGCGGTGACGCAATTGCATCTGCCGGCCGGCGCCACGACGCGCCTTGCCCTGCGCATCGACTCGGCCTCGGCCCTAGCCTTGGATCTGCGCGTCACGACCGTGGCGGAACTGGCGAACGCCGACCGTCGCGACTACCTCTGGTTCGGCCTGTTCGTCGGCATCGTGCTTGCCATCGCCATCTATGTGTTTGCAATCTACGTCGCCCTGCGCGATCGCCTGTACTTGCTGTTTGTCGCGTTTGCCGCTGGCAACGTCGTCTACCAGTTGCTCAGCGAGGGTTATCTGTATTCGTGGCTGCCACTCGGCTTCCGCCCGATCGGCAACGCGCTCGCCAATTTGTCGGGTGGCGCATTCGTGATCTGCATCATGATGTTCGTGCGCGGCTTCCTGCGCTTGTGGGAAACCTCACCGCGCAGCGATCGATTGATCTTCAAGCCGTTGATGCTGGTGATGTTGACCGCGTTTCCAGTGTTTCTGATCAAGGCCTGGGTCGGCAATACGCTGATCGCGCTCGGGACAATTGTGGCCACGGTGCTGGTGCCCGTGGTGTCGTGGCAGGCGATGCGCCATCACCGGCCGGTGCTGTCATTTCACTTGGCGGCGATCCTGTTTTTCGTCTCGGGTAGCGTGCACCTGCTCAAACGCATGGGCATCGTCGCGGACGCGCCCTGGCTTTCGCTGGTGCTGCAGATCGGTTCGGCGCTGATCGTCATCGCGTTCTCCATCGCGGTGCTGCAGCGCGTGCGCCGCATCGCCGAGGAAAATCGGGCGGCAGCACGTTCATACGCCGAGCGTCTGGAAGTCGAAGTGGCCGAGCGCACGCGTGAACTCGACGGCGCGCGGCTTGCAGCCGAAGCGGCACTTGCACAGAAGACCGCTGCGCAGCGGCAGCTGGTCGAAGCGGAAAAAATGATTTCGCTCGGACAGCTTGTGGCTGGCGTGGCGCATGAGGTGAATACGCCGATCGGCGTCGCCTATACCGCCGGATCACATCTCGACGAAAGTACCCGGCGGTTCGCCCATTTGTTGGCGCAGGACGCCGTGAAACGCAGCGACCTCGACGCCTACGTCGATACCGCGCAGACCGCCAGCGGCATCATTTCGCGCAATCTGGAACGCGCCGCGCAACTGATCCGCAGCTTCAAGCAGGTGTCGGTCGACCGCACTTCGGATGGACGTCGCATCTTTGTCCTTGATCGCTTCCTGCAAGAGTTGATCGATAGTCTGGTACTCACCTGGAAGGGTCGGCCGATCACGCTCGACGTGCAGTGCCCAGCGAGTCTGGCGATGGATTCCTTTCCGGGTGCGCTCGGTCAAGTGCTCACCAACCTGATCCAGAACAGCTTGCTACACGCGTTCGAATCGCAACAGCCCGGGCACATCATCATTGCAGTGCGGGCGCTGGACGACGCGCGCTTCGAAATCGCGTTCAGCGACGACGGTCGTGGTGTCGACGCGAACGAACTCGCGCGCATTTTCGAGCCGTTCTACACCACGAAGCGCAACCAGGGCGGCACCGGGCTCGGCCTGCATGTGGTGTACAACCTGGTGACGCAGAAGCTCGGTGGCAGAATCGATGTCCACAGCGCGCCCGGACACGGGCTGCAAGTGCTGCTGTCGTTGCCGCGGGCGGCACCGGCCGGCGCGTGATCGCAGCGGTCAGGGCCATTCGAAAAGTACACGGTTCGCGGCTTTGCAGCAGGCGGCGCAATCGTTTCGCAAGTCGCGCTCGCGTCGGTGGCAGGTTTCCCCGCACAATTGGCGCATGAGCAAGGCACCCCTTTCCCAGGCGCGGCGGACGTCGACGCCGGCTGCGCGCAAGTCGGCTGCAATACCCGCGGCTGCGCGCGACTGGCGCGAACGCGCGCGCAATTACGCCGTGCTGATGCGACTCGACAAACCGGTCGGCTGGTTGCTGCTGTTGTGGCCGACGTATTGGGGCTTGTGGTCGGCTGCTGAAGGTGTGCCGTCGTGGTCACTACTGCTGATCTTCACGCTCGGCGTCGTGGTGATGCGTTCCGCTGGTTGCGTGATCAACGACTACGCCGACCGCTGGTTGGACGCGAAGGTGAAGCGCACGGCCGGCCGGCCGCTGGTGAATGGACAAGTGACGCCGCGCGAGGGACTCGCGGTCTTCGCGGTCCTGATGCTGCTGGCCTTGCTGCTGGTGGCCATGACCAATGCGTTGACGATGAAATTGGCGGTCGTCGGTGCCTTGCTCGCGATCGCTTATCCGTATCTCAAGCGGCATACGCATCTGCCGCAGCTGTGGCTCGGCGTGGCCTTCGGCTGGTCGGTGCCGATGGCCTATGCGGCGCAGAAGAACGAGATCGACCAGATCGCCTGGCTGCTGTTCCTCGCCAATGTGCTGTGGAGCACCGCCTACGACACCATCTACGCGATGGTCGACCGCGACGACGATCTCAAGGCCGGCGCGAAGTCGACCGCGATCTTGTTTGACGACATGGACACGGTCGCGATCGGCATCCTGCATGCCGGCTTTCTGGTGGCGATGTGGCTGGTTGGATCACGCCTGCAACTCGGCCACGCCTACACCGTCGGCTGGGTCGGCGCGGCGCTGGTGATCGCCACCCAGCAATGGATGATCCGCAGCCGTGGTCGCGACGAGTGCTTCCGCGCGTTCCGGCTGAGTCATTGGGCGGGCGCGGCGTTGTGGGTGGGGATGGTTGTGGCCTTAGCCAACAAGACCGATGCGACTGCCGCGGATGTCAGCCCCGACCCCGATGCATCCGCCGAAACGCGATCGGCGTCGTTGCGCTGAGACGACGGAAGCTGCGCGCGAAGTTGCTGGTGTCGGCGTAGCCCAGGCGTTCGGCGATGGTGCTGACCGGCAGATCGGTTTCGATCAACAGGAAACGCGCGCGTTCGATGCGCGCGGCGTCGCACAGGGTCTGGAAGCTGCTGCCTTCGGCGGCGAGATGCCGGAACAGACTACGTGGGGACAGATGCAGTTGTGCGGCGACTTGTTCGGCCGTCGGCCATGAACCGTTGTTGGCCGCAAGCAGATGCCGGACGCGCGCGCTGACTTCGCCGTGCGCACTGCGGTCGTGCGCACGCAGGCATTCTGCGACCGCGCGTACATGCGCCTCGGCATCGGCGGTCAAACAGGCGCGGCGCGCGAAGGCCGACGGCCACGACACCCGGTAGCCATCGCTGCTGTCAAAGCGCACGTTGCCCGCAAGATGCATGCGGTAGGCCTCGGTAGCGAACGGCATCGCATAAGGCAGATGGTGCACGAGGGCGCTGGCGGGTGCGCCGAGTAGCGCCGCACCGAGTTGGTCGACGATCGCGGCGAAGGCGTCGAACACGAAGTCGTGAATGATGCCGAGTGGCTGCCGCGCGCGAATGCACAGGGACGCGGCGGCGACATCCGTATCCATGTCGAATTCGAGGATCGGCGCACGTTGCGCACCGAAGCGGGCGAGCGTGGCGAATGCGTCCTGCCAGGTGGCTGCAGTGAGTGCGGCGAGTCCAACTTCACCATGCGCGTGCAACTGCACCTCGCGTCCGAAGCGCAGCCCGAGGCGGGCATCTTGACTGTGGCGCAGCAAGCTCGCGATCAGCATCTGCGCGCCAGCCAGGCTCGTCGGCTGCGACGCGTCTGACGGTGCTTTCGCATCGAGCCCCATCCTTACCGCCAGCGCCAACATCATGCGCAGGTACACCGGATGAAATGCCGTGGTGTCGGATTCGGAAGTTGGCTCGCGCAATGCAATGACCTCGGTATGAACCGCGGCGCAAGCGTGGCACGAATTGACGAAAAACTGCCAGCGATCGGCATGGGCGGCGCATGCCGATCAGCGCAGAATTTGGAGCAACTATTCACTATCGGCCAAGCCATGAACGCGATCGTCAATGAAGCCATCCGCTACCGTGATCCGAAACGCCATGCCTGGCTGCTTTCGGTGCTTGTGCCCTTGCTCGCGGGCGCCGGGCCTTGGATGTACTTCGCGTTTGCCGACGCGCGCCTGTTGTGGCTACCGGTGTTGTTGTTTTACGTGGCTTTGCCGGTGGCGGACTTTCTCGGTGGTGAAGATCGCAGCAATCCGCCCGATTCCGCGATCGCGGCGCTCGATGACAGCCTTTTCTATCGATGGATCACCTACGCCATGGTGCCGCTGTTGTGGGCGATGTTCGTGTTCGCCGCATGGTTCGTGGCGCGGCACGCGTTGCCGCTGCATGGATTGATCGCGATGGTCATCGCGACCGGCGTGGTCGGCGGCTTCTGCATCAATGTGGGCCATGAACTCGGACACAAGCGTTCCGAACTGGAGCGCTGGCTGGCAAAGATCGTGCTCGCGCCCACTGGCTACGGCCACTTCTACGTCGAGCACAATCGCGGCCATCATCGCGATGTCGCGACCCCTGATGACCCGGCCTCGTCACGTCTGGGCGAGTCGATTTATCGCTTCATCTTGCGCGAGATGCCGGGGGCGTGGCGACGTGCCTTTGCGCTGGAGCGCGAGCGCATGGCCGGTCTCGGCAAGCCGTGGTGGCACATTGGCAATGACATTGTGCAGACGAGCCTGATCACGGTCGCGCTGTGGTCGCTGTTGATCCTGTGGCTGGGCGCGGCGGTGCTGCCGTTCCTGCTCGCCGCCTCGTTCTGGGCCAACTTCCAGTTGACCAGCGCCAATTACATCGAACACTACGGCATCGCACGCAAACGCCAGGCCAATGGTCGCTACGAACCGTGCCGCCCCGAGCATTCCTGGAACAGCAACCACATCGTCTCGAACTGGGCGCTGTTCCATCTGCAACGCCATTCCGACCATCACGCCCACGCCACGCGTCGCTACCAATGCCTGCGGCATTTCGACCAGGCACCGCAATTGCCGACCGGCTACTTCGGCATGTTCCTGCTCAGCTACGTACCGCCACTTTGGTTCAAGGTGATGGACCCGCGCCTGTACGCCATGGTCGGCCGCGACCGCAGCCGCATCAATTTCGATCCGCCGCGGCGTCAGCAGATGTTGCGGTGGATGGATGCATTGGATCACTCGCGGCGATAACGCTGGACTGCGACTTAATTGGCTCCATGCGAAGCCCGCTATGCGGTTTCCAGCACGCGCATTTCAATGTGCAATCCGGCGGCTGCGGCCATATTGACGAGTGCATCCAGACCGAACAGCCCGATCTTGCCGCGCACCAGATCGGACACGCGGGGCTGGGTGACACCAAACAGTTTGGCAGCCTGCGCTTGGCTGAGGCCGTTGCGGGTGATGTGTTGCTTGAGGGCCATCATCAGTTTGGAGCGAAGCTTCATGTTTTCGGCTTCCTCAGGTGTGTCTTCGATGGCATCCCAGACGCTGGCGCGACGCATGTTATTCATGGACTCAACTCCTTCAACAATAGACGATAGCGATGACTGGCCAAATCCAAATCGGTCTTGCTGGTCTTCGGTGTTTTCTTCTGGAAACAGTGCAGCACGTAGATCGCGTCAGCGAGTTTTGCCAAATAAATGACTCGAAACACACCAGCCACGTCTCGAATGCGAATCTCCTGCACGCCTTGTCCAACAGATGGCATGGGCTTCCAGTCGTCCGGCATCATGCCGTGTTGCAACTGATCGAGCTGATGCCCGGCCTCCCGTCGCGCCAAGACCGGAAAAGCGCGCAGGTCATCCAATGCGCTGCCGCGAAATTCGACGGGTTTGGGGTCGATCATGGACGAGTATATACAATATATTGTATGCGCCGACAAACTCAGGATCAGGACCTCCCCGGCGCCCGCGCCACCGCCCAAACACTGACCTCATGTGCGCCGGCAAGCTTCAGCATCGCTGCGCATTCGTGCACGGTGGCGGCGGTGGTGACGACATCGTCGATCAAGGCGATCGACTTGCCGTTGACGATGGCGGTATTGGCGGCGAATGCGCCTCGGACATTGCGACGCCGGGTTTTCGCGTCGAGTCCCGACTGCACTTCGGTGGCACGGGTGCGTTGCAGGGCTTCAAGGTTGATCTCGCGACCGACCGCGCGGGCAATGCGTTTGGCGAGTTCGAGCGACTGATTGAAGCCGCGTTCGCGTAGTCGATGGCGATGCAGTGGCACCGGCACAATGAAGTCGGGCAGGGGTGTTGCCGAATGGCTGATCGCGTCGATCATCAGATCGGCGAGCAGGTTGCCGGCGGCGAGATCGTGGTTGAACTTGAAGCGGGTGATCAGCGCGTCCAGCGGATAGGCGTATTGCAGGGGCGCCAGCACGCGGTCGAAGGCCGGTGGCCGCTTCAAGCAGCGCGCGCAGCACTCGGCAGCGTGCGCCAGTGGCAACGCGCAGCGGGCGCATTGCGCGCGGTTCCAGGGCAGGTCCTGGGCGCAGCGAATGCAAAGCTCTTGCGTCGCGCCGGCGTGTTCGCCACACAGAAGACAGCGGGGCGGCAGCACGCGGAATCCGACCCGACGCCACCAGCCGTCAACCGGGTTCAAACGAAGCTCGTTGACAGTTGTGGTCGCGCTCATAAGACTTCGCCCACTTTAGCGCGACCTCGTGCGCCATCTGCGGGAACAGAGCATGCAATCGGAACGGATCAACGACAGCGACGAAAACAGCTGCGGCGGTGGTTGCGACACCCCACGCGCGAGCGCGGGCTCGACGGCGGACGGTCAACGCCATGACTGGCGTGTCGAGGAGATCGAAGCGCTGTTCGCCCTGCCGTTCAACGACCTGCTGCATCGCGCGCAAACGGTGCATCGCGAATATCATGATCCGAATGCGGTGCAGGTCTCGACCCTGCTCTCGATCAAGACCGGCGCCTGCCCGGAAGACTGTGCCTACTGCCCACAGAGCGCGCGCTACGACACCGGACTGAAGGCGGAAAAGCTGATGCCCCTCGACGCCGTGATCGCGAAAGCACAGCAGGCGAAGGACGCCGGCGCGTCGCGCTTTTGTATGGGCGCCGCATGGCGGTCGCCGAAGGACCGTGACATCGCCCAAGTGAATGCGATGGTCAGCGCGGTGAAGGCCCTCGGCCTCGAAACCTGCGCGACGCTTGGCATGCTGAGCAAGGAGCAGGCGCGCTCGCTCAAGGAAGCCGGCCTCGACTACTACAACCACAATCTCGATACCTCGCCCGAGTTCTACGGCGAGATCATCACCACGCGCTGCTATCAGGACCGCCTCGACACGCTTGCGCATGTGCGCGACGTCGGCATGAAGACCTGCTGCGGTGGCATCGTCGGGATGGGTGAAACGCGGCGTGATCGCGCGTCGTTTATCGCCGCGCTGGCCAATCTCCCGGCGCACCCGGATTCGGTGCCGATCAACCGTCTGGTCAAGGTGGCCGGCACGCCGCTCGCCGACGAGCGCGAACTCGACGCCTTCGAATTCGTGCGCACGATTGCGGCGGCGCGCGTGACCATGCCGCAATCGATGGTGCGGTTGTCGGCCGGGCGCGAGGCGATGAGCGAGGAACTGCAAGCCCTGTGTTTCCTCGCCGGCGCGAATTCGATTTTCTACGGCGAAAAATTGTTGACCACAGGCAACCCGGATACCGAAGCCGATCGCGCGCTATTTGCCAAACTCGGCCTGAGGCCGCTGGTTGTGACGCAAGCCGTCAATACCGTGCATGCCGATATCGTCGAGACCGTGGCTTGAGCGAAGCCACCACGATTGCGGCTCGCGCGCAGGCGCGCGTCGCTGAGCGAGATGCGGCGGGACTGCGGCGTGGCGTGACGGAAATCGAGTCGGCGCAAGGTGTGCGCCTGCGCAGCGGAAGCCGTGAACTGGTTTCGTTCGCCAGCAATGATTATCTCGGTCTCGCCCAGCATCCCGAAGTGATCGCGGCGATGAAGTCCGCGGCCGACGTGTGGGGCGTGGGCAGCACTGCGGCGCATCTGCTCGGCGGACATCGCGGTCCGCATGGCCAACTCGAACGCATGGTCGCGCAGTGGTTAGGTTATGAAGCGGCGTTGCTGTTTTCGACCGGTTACCTGGCGAATCTCGGTGTGCTGGCTGGACTGCTTGAACGCGGTGATGTCTGCGTGCAGGACAAGTTGAACCATGCTTGCCTGATTGACGGCGTCAAGCTCGCTGGTGCCGAACTCGTCCGTTATCCGCATGCCGATGTTGATGCCGCAGCGCGACAACTCGTGAGTGCCGGCGCAGCTCCGAAGCTGCTGGCGACCGACGGCGTGTTCAGCATGGATGGCGATATTGCGCCGCTCGCTGAACTGTCGCGACTGGCGCGTCATCACGACGCGCTGCTGTACGTCGACGACGCGCATGGCTTCGGTGTGCTCGGACCGGACGGGCAGGGCAGTGTCGAACACTGTGGCCTGAATGCCTGTGATGTCCCGCTACGCATGCTCACACTCGGCAAGGCGGTCGGTTGCGGCGGCGCGCTGGTGCTCGGTTCTCGCGATTTGATCGATGCGCTGATTCAGTTTGCGCGGCCGTTTGTCTACACGACGGCGCTGCCGCCGGCGATTGCTGCTGCAGCATCGGTCGCGATCACCATCATCCGCCGCGAACCGCAGCGACGTGCGCATCTGAGAGATCTGATTGCACGCTTCCGGCAGGGTGCCGCGCAACTCGGCTACACACTGATGCCGTCGATCACGCCGATCCAACCGTTGTTGATTGGTGACGCAGTGCAGGCGATGCAACTGTCGCAGCGCCTGGCCGACAAAGGCTTCTACGTTCCGGCGATCCGTCCACCGACGGTGCCGGAGGATGCCGCACGTTTGCGCATCACGCTGTCAGCAGCGCATTCCGAAGCCGATGTCGACGCGCTGCTCGACGCGCTGGCGCGGAGTCACTCGGCATGATCGGCGAAGTCAACCTCACGGCGATTCTGCGCGCGTTGAAACCCGAGTTGCATCCGGGTGAATTCGTTTACTGCAGCGTTGCCGGCGTGCTTCCGGATATCGACGCCGTGTTGTCGTTTCGCGAAGTGGAAGGCTGGACCTTGATCGTCGCCCGCGAGGTCGCCGATGCCCATGGTCAGGCGCACACCTTTCCCTGCGCCTGGATCACCCTGCGCGTGCACTCTTCGCTGGCGGCGGTCGGTTTGACAGCCGTCGTGGCTGCGGCACTGGCCGATGCCGGTATCGCCTGCAACATGGTTGCGGCGTACCATCATGATCATGTCTTTGTGCCGTGCGATCGCGCGGTCGACGCAATGGAAATTCTCAAGCGACTTTCGGGGGGTTGAGTCATGCACATCGACACCTATGGCCACGGTTCCAGCACTTCCATCGTGCTCCTGCATGGTTGGGCCATGCACGGCGGTCTGTTCAAGCCTCTGGCGGAGCGCCTGTCGCGGCATGCGAACGTGCATGTCGTCGACTTGCCCGGACACGGCTTCAGTCGCGAGGGCGAGGACGGTTTCGATTTGGCCGACTGCGTCGACCGTGTCGCGCACCGCGTGCCGCCGTCGATCTGGGTGGGCTGGTCGCTGGGCGGTCTGGTGGCGCTGCGTGCCGCGCTGACGCCATCGGCGCAAGTGCGTGGCCTCGGCATGATCTGCGCATCGCCGTGTTTCGTCGCTCGCGGCGGTTGGGAACATGGCGTGGCGATGGACGTGTTGCAGCAGTTCGGCACTGATCTCAGCGGCGACTACCGGGGCACGATAGAGCGCTTTCTTGCACTCGAAGCGCATGGCGACGACAACGCCCAAGCTTGCCTGCGCGAACTGCGTGAGCACGTGTTCGTTCGCGGCGAGCCGAGCACGGCCGTGCTGGAAATGGGCTTGTACGCGCTGGAGCACACCGACTACCGCGATCGCCTGTCGCACGTCGTCTGCCCGAGCGTCTGGGTGCCGGGTAGCCGCGACCGGCTGGTGCCGTGGCAGGCGATGGAATGGGCCGCCACCGCCGCCCGTGGTCGCTATCACCTGATTGGCGGCGCCGCGCACGCGCCGTTTCTGACCCATCTGGCCGAGGTCAGTGCCCAGCTCGACCACTTGATCCGCGAGGTCGAGAGCGGATGACGCTGGATGTGGCGCGCGTCAGACGCGCATTTTCGCGGGCGGCCCATGCCTACGATGCGCTCGCAGTGCTGCAGCATCAGGTCGAGCAGCAGTTGCTGGAGCGACTGAGTCTGCTCCGCGATGAGCCGCTGCGTGTGCTCGATGTCGGTGCTGGTCCCGGTCGCGCCAGCGCGGAGATGCGCAAGCGCTTTCCCAAGGCCGAGGTGATCGCGCTGGACATGGCCTTGCCGATGCTGCGCGTCGCCAAGTCGCGTGCCGGTTGGTGGCGACCGTTCCGCCGCGTCTGCGGCGACGCGCGTGCGCTGCCGATTGCCGATCAAAGCGTCGACCTGCTGTTCTCGAGCCTGTGCCTGCAGTGGTGCGAAGACCTGAACCCGGTATTCGCCGAATTTCGCCGCGTATTGCGGCCCGGCGGCTGGCTGTTTTTCAGCACTTTCGGACCGGACACCCTGACCGAGTTGCGGCAGAGTTTCGCGGCGGTCGACAGCGACCCGCACGTCAATATTTTCATCGACATGCATGACATCGGCGATCGCCTTCTCGCCGCCGGCTTTCGCGACCCGATGCTCGATGTCGAACACTATTCGCTGCGTTATTCTGATCCGAAAATCCTGATGCGCGAACTCAAGGGCATCGGTGCCGGCAATGCCGATGCCGGACGGCCGCGCGGACTTACCGGCAAGCGCAAACTTGCGGCGATGCTCGAAGCTTACGAACGCTTTCGCGGCGACGACCAACGCGTACCCGCGAGCTACGAAGTGGTCTATGCGCAAGCCCTTGCGCCGGAAGCATCGCAGCCGCGACGGGGTGACGGTGGCGATATCGCGAGCGTGCCGCTGGACGCGCTGCGGGCACAGCTGAAGGCGCGCAAGCTGCGCTGAGCGTTGCGCACGCGCGTCAGCCACGTCGCATCAGACACTAGAATTGGGGCTTGCTTATGGAGCGCCGCATGCCCGCAACGATCGAAGTCATTGCCACTGCCCTGTTTGTCGTGGCGGTGCTGCACACCTTCTCGACCAAGTTTTTCGACCATCTCTCGCATGTGCAGCCGACGCATGCGGGTGTCTGGCATCTGCTTGGCGAAGTCGAGGTCGTGTTCGGGTTCTGGGCGATGGTGCTGTTCAGCGTATTGGTGTTCGCGAACGGCAAACCGGCAGCATTGGCCTATGTCGACGGACTGAATTTCACCGAGCCGCTGTTCGTGTTCGCGATCATGGTGGTAGCCGCGAGCCGACCGGTCCTCGATGCCGCACGGTCCCTCGTGAATGTGCTCGCGCGCTTGTTGCCCATGCCGGCGGCGACTGCGTACTTCGCCGTGACTCTCAGTTTCGTGCCGCTGCTCGGGTCGTTCATCACCGAGCCGGCGGCGATGACGCTTGCGGCGCTGATCTTGCGCGACAGCTTCTATGCGCAGCCAATCAGTTCGAAGCTCAAGTACGCAGCGCTCGGCGTGTTGTTCGTGAATATTTCGATCGGCGGTGTGATGACGCCGTACGCGGCACCGCCGGTGCTGATGGTGGCCAACACCTGGGGCTGGGACATCGCCTTCATGATGTCGCACTTCGGCTGGCGCGCCGCGTCGGCAGTGCTGGTCAACGCCGTGTTGCTGACCTGGTGGTTCCGCAGGGAACTGGGTGCGCTGACGCTGCGCGATGTCAATGCCGACGCCGATACCGTGCAGAACGAGAACCGCGCAGCGGCGACGACGGTGCCGCTGTTGCTGACGCTTGCCCATCTCGGCCTGATCGCCGGCATCGTCGTGTTCGCACATGACGCGCCGGTGTTTCTCGGCTTGTTGCTGCTGTTCCTGGCGATCGCTGAGGCCTACCCGCAGTTCCAGAACAAACTGCTCTTGCGCGAGGCCTTGCTGGTGGCGTTTTTCCTCGCCGGTCTGGTGGTGCTCGGCGGCATGCAGCGCTGGTGGCTGCAGCCGTTGCTGGTCGGCATGTCCCCCGATCAGGTTTATTTCGGCGCAACCGCACTGACCGCGATTACCGACAACGCGGCGCTGACTTATCTCGGTTCGCTGGTCGAGGGTTTGTCGGATGAATTCAAGTATGCGCTGGTGGCTGGCGCGATCACTGGCGGTGGTTTGACGGTGATCGCGAACGCGCCGAACCCGGCCGGGTTTTCCATCTTGCGCGTGCACTTCGATGAGCAATCGATCAGTCCGCTGGGATTGTTTCTGGCGGCGCTGGCTCCGACGGCGGTCGCGGTCGGGTTCTTCTGGTTCGTGCCGTGAACAGAAAAATCGCGCCCAAGGGCGCTCCTACTGAAGATCCCAGGCAACGCGTTGCTGCGCGCGCAACACGTCGGCACCGCTGAAACTGGACTTGCTGCGTTCGTCGAACTCGGTGCGAAGGCGCACTGACATCTCGCGCACCTTGTCGGCGTTCGCGGCCTTGCCGGCGGCGTAGACCTGTTCGCCGAGCGGCGAGCAGAAGCGGTGCAGGTCGAAGAAATAGCGTTCTTGACCGCTGGTTACGAAGCCGAGCATGGGCGCACCCGAGGCGACTGAATCCAGTGGACGGCCGGCGCGCATTTCGCGTTCGCCGGCGAGGCGGGCCGAGCTGTCACAGAGTTCGATGAAACTCTCGCCGACATTCGCGGTGTCGAGATCCGAGGCGATCAAGGCAAGGTCGAGCGCGCGTTCGATGTCCGGCTGCTCGCGCCACTTCGGGTTCATGCGGTCCATCTCGCTCGCCAGATGCGGCGCCAACGGGCCGCCGGCATGGATCACTTCGGCCGTGTTGTACGCGCGCCGATCCGCAGGTTGCGGGCGCGCATCGAACGTACTGCCGGCGATCATGATCTCGAGCGCCAGATACAGGCCGCGATCCTGGCTGCGATCGAAGCCGCAGGCGTCGAGGATGCGATGCGTCTCGGCGATGCTCGCGGCTTCGTTGCTGCCGACCGGATGGCCGGTATCGATCACTTCGCGCTGGCGCAGATCGTGGCAACTCGCGAACAGGCTGAGCGCGATCCAGTCCATGCCGGCGAGCGTGTGCGGTCCGGCTTCGCGCATCACGCGTGAAATACGCCGATCGAGGATCTCGAGCGCATGCATCTCATTGTGGTAGTCGTGATAGTCGGAGCCGAAGCGCCCGTGGCGGATGGCGAGACGCACCAGACTCAGGCTCAGTGCGCGTTCGGCGCGATCCCAGGCGTGGGCAATGGCAGCACCGAAGTTTTCGCCGAGCAGGGCGCGACGCTGCGCGAACAGGGCCAGCACATCAGGCCGGCGCTCGCCGATCAGACGACGTGCCTCCTCGTGATCCTGGAGTCGGACCTCGATTGCATCAGCGGGAAAACTGTCCTGCAAACCTTCGATCACGGCCTTGGGCTTGCGCCCCTCCCAAACCTGCATGCCGAGTATAGGCGCGGCTTGGCGTTGCAGGGAAGTTGGCGCGGAACAAACGCTTCAATTGGGACGCGCAAACAACCCAACGAGACCCGTTGGACGAATCACTTTCCTGAAGAAATTTGAATTTTCAGGCTCGGATCGGTTTCGTGCATGTCGACAATGTTGTTGTACGCGCGGAGTATCTGATCAAGCGTCGCATGCTGGGTGTCCCGAGAAAATCGACCAAGCTCGAGAACGTTTGTCGCAATGAACTGCTCGAATTCGATCAAGTCCACACGATTCGCTAGCAAGGCGTTTTCCAACAGGCCCTCCGCAAGCACGACGCCTTTGTGAGTTGAAATGATGATCGGACGCTTCGCTTTTTCGATATTGCTTTGGCACTTTCTTACAAGCGCTTCGCTTGGCGCGGCGGACACGTGAATTGCTACATCTTCGATATCGAAATCGCCGTGTCGGTTGGGGCCTTGGTCGCTCTGATTCGCGCTGTGGTGTATGAGCACGCCCGCGCCAAGTACAACATCCAGTTTTGCGCCCACGAGGTGCTGCATCACCGTGCCGACATACATCGTGCCGGTCGCAGTTCGTTGCCGCTCGATGACCTGAGACATCAGGTTGCGAATGGAAGCTCGGATGCCCCATGACGCGTCGAGTCTCAAGCTGAATGGCTTTCCCGCAAAAAATGCGTTTACCTTTGAAACCCAGAATTTTTCGATGAGGTCGATTTCAAGATTGCCGGATTCATGCAACTGATTCAGCAAACCAACATAGGCGGTCATGTTGCCGATACTCCCGCGGCTGGTTCGTCCGCCTTCTTCCGCAAGCACGCGATCGATGCCGTGACGATTGAGGATCGATTGAACCGAGCTCTTGCCCAAGCCTTGAACCTGTCCACCTTGATCGGTCAGGTAGCGTGAGGCATCCATCGGAAACCCATCATTTGCGAGTGCAGTTCGTGCATGATCCGTGACCACGAGTGCAACTGCGAGAGCACCTTTTCCGGTGAATCGACGTTCAGTCACAAATTTTTCGAGTTCCAAGTTCATTCGAAGTGAGCTCACAGGTTTGGACTCAAGTTCAAGTTGAGCACCGGCTCGATCAAGTTTCTGGCGAGATGTGCGACCGCTGGCACCGCGACTCCGTCCCCCGCGAGGTGATAGGCAGCGTTGTAGTTCGCGGGAAGTTTGTAGGATTCGGGAAGACCCATCAGTCGCGCTGCTTCGCGAGGCGACAGAAGTCTCGATCGAACATGCTTGCCGTTCACGAGAAGAATCATTTGTCGACTGGATCCGCCAGAGGGGGTTCGAAGACAGCCCGAAATGTCATCAAATCGAACTTCAGCTCTCTGAACCTTGTTGCCTGCCTCATCGAGGCGAGTTCGACGATACACGCCACCCACACATCGACGGCCTGATCTCGTTGCAGCATCGAGCTTCGCTCGATTCAGTGGACTCATCATGTCGATGATCTTTCGCGTTTCGCGCTCGCTGTGCCATTCGACACCAATCGGCGATTCTTCGATTAAGTCGGCAAACACTGTGTCGCGCGCTTCCGGTAGCGGGATGTTCCACCACAGCCACGAACGTCGTGCGTTATTCGAAAGCGAAGCCTGAGCACGAACCAAAGCATCCGAATGCCATGGCTTGACTGGTTGATCGGTCAACAATGTGTCTGGCAAGAACAAGTCTTCCCTCATGCACAAGAAAAACACTCGTGGCCGCGATTGTGGGAGGAAGTGTCGAGCGTCGATGATCGCCGCACCGAACTTGTATCCCGCGTCAGCGATACATTCGCTGATGGCGGCGAAATCGCGTCCATCATTTGCGGTCAGTATCCCAGTGACGTTTTCCAGCACGATTGAGCTTGGCGCACGTCCCTCGCTAATCAATTCGGTTACGAGTCGCCAAAACGGCCAAAAAGTGCCAGAGCGGGTTTGGCTTGCGCCATCCCGACTACCAATCCCCTTGTAGCCGCCTGCCAATGACAGGTCTTGGCAAGGGAACGACGCCCACACCAAGTCTGCGGCGCAAGGCAAGTCAGTTGATCCAAGCTTGTTGATGTCACGCACCAACAACTCTGGGCCGTCACCCCAATTATCTCGGTAGGCGTTCGCTTTTGCGGGATCAAAATCGTTTGCGAAAATGCAGTCCCAAGTGTCGCCCAGGCCGGCCCTCGCCATTCCTCCTCCTGCGAAGAATTCATAAAAACGGCGCCCTGTCCTACCTTCGCGTATCGATGGATTTACCAAACGCGCACGATCGCGCTGAATTTTTTCCGCGACCGCTTGCAGCAACCAGGTGTTGCGAGAGACGTTGCCCGCGACTTCTGTTCGCAGTTGGTCGATGTCAGAAAAAATCTGAGGGTCGAGACGGAGATTGAAGCGATGTTCGGCGGTGTTTGGCATTGTGGCCGGAGTTTGGCGCCACATTTCAGAACCGTCCAGAAGCTCGAGTTGTTTGGCCATGAGAGTCAATCCTCAATTGAACATTCGTCAGTGTTCAGAGCAATTCCGAGCGCGCTCTCGTCACACATGCCCGCGTGCCGCAAGCGACAACGGGCGGCCGTCGCCGACGATGAAATGGTCGAGCAGACGGACTTCGACCAGCGCGAGCGCGTCGCGCAGGCGCGCAGTGATGGCGATGTCGGCCAGGCTTGGCTCGGCGACGCCGGACGGATGATTGTGCGCAAGTATCACCGCGGCTGCTCGATGTTCAAGCGCGCGTCGCACCACTTCGCGCGGATAGACGCTGGCGCCATCGATCGTGCCCTGGAACATTTCCTCGAAGGCGATCAGACGATGGCGGGTGTCGAGAAAGGCGACGGCGAATACTTCGACCGGACGTCCGCGCAGGCGCAGCGCGATGTAGTCGGCGGCCATTGCCGGGTCACGCAAGGGCTCCGGCCTCGCCATCTGCTGCGCCAGGAACCGCCGCGCGAGTGCGGTGATCGCCATCAGTTCGGCGCGCTTGGCCGGGCCGATGCCATGGATCTGCGTCAGTGCATCGCCGCGATCCGCGAGCAGGCCGGCGAGACCGCCACAGTCGTTCAGCAGCCGCGCCGCGAATGCGAGCACGTCCTCGCCGCGGCTTCCGGTGCGCAGGAACAGCGCCAGAAGTTCGACGTCACTCAGGGCCTCGGCGCCCAGTCGCAGCAGGCGTTCTCGGGGTCGATCGGCATTGGCGAGGTCGGCAAGGCGCATGGTCATGGTTCCATCGGGTGGGCCAGTGTCGATGCACGCCGCGCCGCCGCGCTTGCGCCATGTGCTGAAAGCGGGCTGCGAATTTTCCGAAAGTCGTGTCCCCGGAAGTCCGCTGCCCTGGTGGCGGCAGACTGTGTGACGATTCGCGCTTCCGCAGGTGCAGATCAGTGTCTACACTCAAGGTCATCAGGTGATGATCCGGAGCCCTCCATGGCGGTCGACGCTGCGTTACTGGCGAAGTTTTACCCGCTCGACAAACTCGGCGCCGAGTGCGTCGCGCAATTGGCCAAGGAAGCCGAGCAGGTCGAGGTCGGCAAGAACGCGGTGCTGTTTCGTGCCGGCGACACCGACGACCACACGATCTACGTCGTTGGTGGCATTGTCCGCGGCGACTATCCCGACGGCAAGATGAAGACCACCGATGGTGCCTCGCTGCAGGGCCGCTATCCGCTCGGCGACCTGCAACCGCGGCGCTTCACCGCCACCGTCGAGTCGCTGACGGCGACACTGATCAAGCTCGACCGGCGCTATGCCGAAAAAATCATGGTGTTCGATCAGCTCAGCAAGACCGATGCGTTCAAGCACTACGGCGACGACCCGGCCGGCAATCGCTGGGTGTTCCGTCTGCTGCACAACCGCGCATTGCACAAGATGCCGACCGGAGCGGTCGAGCGCCTGTTCCAGCGCCTCGAAGAAGTGATCGCGATCAAGGATCAGATCATCGTGCGCGAAGGCGATGAAGCCGACTACTACTACGTGCTCAAGGAAGGTTCGGCGCAGGTGTCGAAGATGACCGAGGGCGGCGACTCGGTCGTCGCCTACATGGTGCGTGGCGACACTTTCGGTGAGGATGCGCTGCTGACCAAATCTGTGCGCAACGCCACGGTGTCGATGAAGACCGACGGCAAGCTGATGCGGCTGTCGACCAAGGACTTCGCCGAGATCCTGACGCCGCCGGTGGTGGATTGGGTGACGCCGGCGAAAGCGTCGATTCTGGCGCGAGCCGGTGCGCAGATCGTGGATGTGCGCATGCCGGAGGAGTTCGACGAAAAGGCCATCAAGGGCGCAATCAACATCCCGCTGTTCAACTTGCGCGAACGCATCGACGAAGTCGACCGAACACGCAGCGTCATCGTTTATTGCGGTACCGGCGAACGCAGCGCTGCCGCGGCTTTCATCCTGAGCAAGGTCGGCTTTGACAGCTACGCCCTGCAAGGCGGCCTCGCGGCGATGATGAAACAGATGGAAAAGGGCGCGTGATCGCTTTGTAGCTCTATGGTGCGGCCCCAGCCGCGACCATCGCGGAGATTGGGCCCTACCGCGACCCGCCCGCTGCCACTACCGCGGCCAGATATTCCGGCCAGTACTGGTCGTGGTGGCGCCCGAGGTCGTAGAGCGTGTCCCAGCTGTAGATGCCGGTGTCGTGGCCATCGTCGAAAACGAGGGTGACGCCGTATTGACCAACCGGGCGGATCTCGTTGATGTTCACGTGCTGC
Source organism: Lysobacterales bacterium (assembly GCA_043753835.1). GTDB lineage: Bacteria > Pseudomonadota > Gammaproteobacteria > Xanthomonadales > Ahniellaceae > JADKHK01. The sequence continues at coordinate 154,669 of JAYUVY010000072.1, forward strand.
TTGCCGAGCTGCAGGATCTTCTGGCTCGGGCCGTGGCCTTGCACTTCGGCACTCGGCGAATGCACGCGCAGGTATTCGCAGCTCAGTCGGAACGACTCATCGCTGTCGAACGCGACTTCGAGCACATGTGATGCGCGATGCAGGGTGATCGCGGTCGGCGTCGGGGTGGCCATCAATGCTTGCTGCGCGAGTCGGCGTTGATCTGTTCGAGCGGCGGTGGATCGCCGGCGACATCGGCGAGCGCCATCGCGTAAGGCTCGCTCATGCTGATGCAGCTGATTTCGTCCCAGCCGAAAAATGACGGCTCGCGCAGCCATTCTGCATGCGGCGAAATTTCCTGCACAGTGAAACCTTCGGCTTCGAATTCGAGCAGACGGCCGATGTAGCAGATTTCAGTTTCGGCTTCGGTGTCGACATAGAAACTCAGCACGCGCGCGCGTTCCACGGCTGCGAGCAGGCACTTCTGCAAATCATCGACCGGGAAGTCGGCCGGCAGATCGGGCTCGATCTTGCGCAGCTTGATCGCCTTTTCGAGAAAATCCGCATGATGATCCGGCACTTCCAGGCGGGTGACATCGCGGTAACGCAGCACGAACAGCCCGTCGAAGCCGATGTAGTCGCCGATCGCCCAGAGCAGGAAGCGCTCTTGCCCGAGCGCGGCGACATAACCGGTGAAGCTGCCGGCTTCGAGGCCTTCACGCCACAGCCGCACCAGAGTGCGCGCACGCATCGCCTCGCGCAGCCGCGCCGGGATGGATTTCGGTTTGAGTTCAACAATCTTGGTCATGGGCGCAGTTTAGCGGCTGCTCAACAGCGGCCATAGCGGTCTTCCAGGCGCACGATGTCGTCTTCGCCGAAATAGTCGCCGCATTGCACTTCGATCAGGTGAATGTCGGCATCGGTCGGGTTTTCGAGACGATGCAGCGTGTCCATCGGGATGTACACGGATTCGTTGCGGTTCAACAGTTTTTCTTCGTCGCCGACGCGCACTTTCGCGGTACCGCGGACTACGGTCCAGTGTTCGCTGCGGCGATAGTGTTTCTGCAGCGACAGCACCTGTCCCGGCTTCACGGTCAGGCGTTTCACCTTGCAATCGGGCGCGTCTTCGAGAACGGTGTAGCTGCCCCAGGGTCGATGCACGGTCAGATGCATCTCGGTCGTGCTGTGCTGGCTGCGTCGCAGCGCGTCGACGACGTACTTGACCGATTGCGATTGCTCGCGATGCGCGACCAGTAGCGCATCCTCGGTGTCGATGATCATCAGATCGGAGACGCCGACCGCGGCAATCACACGCTTACTGCCTTGCACGTAGTTGCGCGCGGCACCGACAAACACGGCTTCGCCCAGACTGCGGTTGCCGACCTCGTCGCATTCGACCAGGTCGCTCAACGCGTTCCATGAGCCGATGTCGCTCCAGTCGAAACTCGCCGGCACCACGGCGCGGTTGCTGGCGCGTTCCATCACCGCATAGTCGATCGAGATCTCTGGAATCGCCGCGAAGCGTTCGGCGTCGAACACGAAGCTGTCGTCATCGGCACTCGCATCGAGACAGGCGCGCGTTGCCGCGAGCACGTCCGGGCAAGTCTGCGCCGCCGTCTCGATCAGGGTGCCGACACGGAAGCAGAACATGCCCGAGTTCCAGTAGAAGCCGCCGGTTTCGAGGTAGCGCGTCGCGGTTGCATGGTCGGGCTTTTCGACGAAGCGCTTGACGGTGTAGCCGTCGGTACCGATCGCGGCACCGCGTTCGATGTAGCCGTAGCCGGTCTCCGGGCGCGTCGGCACGATGCCGAAGGTCGCCAGGTGACCCGCTGCCGCCAGCGTCGCTGCGCGCGTCACCGCTTCGGCAAAGGCATCGACATCGCGAATCAGATGATCCGAGGCCAGCACCAGCATCAGCGCATCGTCGCCATGTCGCGCTGCGATCTTCAATGCCGCCGCGATTACGGCCGGCGCCGTATTGCGTGCACTCGGTTCGAGCAAGTAGCGCGCCCGCACCGGGTCGAACCCGGCATGCTTGGCGTAGGCGTCACGGGTGATGAAGCCGTAGTCGCGGCCGGTCACGGTATAGATCGGTGCACCCGGCGTCGCGACCGCGAGCGCCCGTGCCAGCGTCTTGCCGATCAACGTGTCGCCATCGGGCAAGGTCATGAACGGCTTCGGATACAGCCGTCGCGACACCGGCCACAAACGCGTCCCGGCACCGCCGGAGAGAATTACGGGAATGAGCATGCGAACCTGCTTGAGAGTCGGATCTGGAACGACCCGTTGACATGGGGGCGCGGCATCTTAATGCCAGAAGGGTCGGGCTAGAAGCCGCTCAACGCCCTGACACAACCGCCGCCGGCACCACCAGATGCAAGCGCCGCTCGGCGATGCGCAGTTGCACGCGGCGGCCGGAGACGAATTCGATGCGGTCGGATTCGATGCCGTCGGCGAAGATGACGCCGCCTTCGCTCATTTCCGAAGCGATCGACAGCGGCGTGGCGGCATCGACGTTGCCGACGTCGAGCGTCGCTTTGGTTGCGACCGAGGGCCAGGGTTCGCGTACGAACCAGGCGAGTCGGGCTTCCTCCGTGGACGGCATCGCGACGTCGAGCGCGCGCTGGCGCACGATCGACCGCGCCCAGCCGCTGGCGCCGGTGCCGGTGGCGATGATCACGCCCGAGGACGAATGGCGTTCCTCGGTTTCGCCTACGCGGATGCGATAGCGCGCCGACTGGTGCGTGATGTGCCCGACGAAAATTTCGTTCAAGGCGAGCAGGCGCTGGCCGTCGTCGCACAGGGCTTCGGCGAGCACGCGTGCTTCGATGCGCCAACGCGGGTCACCGGCAATCGGCGCTGCCGTAAGGGCGGCGACATGCTCGGGCGCATGGCGGCAGAGCACGCCGTCGTAGCGCGCTGGGTCCGGGTTGATGCCGACCGTGTGCTGCCCATCGAGATACTTGGCGACGTTCGCGACCAGTCCATCCTGGCCGACGATCAGCACCAGATCATCCGGCGCGAACAGGAAGCGGTCGAGGTCATGGCGTTCGACGCGCACATACGGACGATCCTGCGGTATGCCCTGCAGCGCACGCCCGAGTCCGCCTTCGAGGCGTTCGTGCGTGGCCTCGTACCAGTCGATGCTCTCGCCGGTCGCAGACAGGCAGAAACGCGCCTGCGAATAGGTGCCGTAGCGGTTGATCAACTGTTCGAGCGGCGTCGGCCGCGTGATCACCACGATGCGCGACAGCCGATGCGAGGCGTTGCTCATTCGGCCGGGCTCATTTTGCTTCCGGCGAATTGCCCAGCCATTCCTTGAAATGTTGGGCGAGCAGATCGGGTGTGATGTTCAGATGCCCGATCGACTTGATGTGCTCGGCAAATCGCGACATGACGATGCCGGACGCGGCGTGCTGCGGCGTATCGCGCCAGATTTCGTGTTGCGAACGTGTTTCGTCGAGCCGCGCCGACGCGAGTACGCGCTGCGTCTCGGCGGCGGCATCGGCGGCGATTTTCTGGCGCTTCGCATCCGCTTCGGCGATCGCGTGCATGCGCTCAAGGTCGCCGCGCGACTTCTCGTTTTCCGCCGCCGCGCTCTGGCGCACCTGATTGAGCGCATTGTCGCCGCGCTGCTTGATCAACAATTCCTGTTTGCGTTCGAGTTCGAGTTCGGTGGTCAACTCGTTTTCCTTGATCGCGCGTTCCTTCTCGACGGCTTGCGCGCGGCGCTGGAAAATCGCCTCATCCGCCTTGGCTTGAATGGCTTCGCGCGCCGGTGTCTGCAGTGCCTTCTCGACATCGGCGACGGGTGCCAGCTGATCGATCACGACATTGACCAACGCGAGCCCCATCGCGGCGATTTCAGTGTCCGCGCGGAACGCTTTCATCAGCGCGTCGCGGATCGCGTCGGAACCGCGGTTCAGCGCTTCCTCAAGCGTGGCGGCGGCCAGATAACTGCGTGTCGGCGGCAGGGCGCGCTGCGACCACAGCGTCGCCAAAGCGTCGAGGGGCCGCTGCACCCAGGTGCCGGTGTCGGCGCCGATCGAGAAATTCACGCGCGAAACCGCGAGAGCCGGATCGGCGACGCGATAGACCACCGTGCATTGCACCTTCAAGGCCTGGAAATCACGCGAGCGCTCGTTCAACACGAAGGTCGTGGCGATGTCCTCGACCGGCACCTCGGCGAGCGCTGCCGACAAGGGCATGAACCAATAGGCGAGCCCCGCGCCCGAGCGCTTCACGCGCCCGTTCTGGAAGTGCAGCACGAACTGGTTGGGCTCGGCGCGCAGATGCCGAATCATGCCGTACTTGCTGATCGTCGCCATGCACTCGTCTCCGTGGATGGCGTCGATCGTAAACGTTTCGCTGCGATCAGGCGACTTCCAGTCCACGATAGAACTTACGCTGCGCCAGAGCGAGCAAGTCCAGGTCTTCGTGGGTGTCGCCGTAGGCGTGGATCTCGGCGTACTTCGCAAGATCGAAGCGTTCGCGGACACGACGCGACTTTTCGGTGTTCACGCATTGCGCACCGGCATAACGACCGGTCATCACGCCGTTCGCGGCTTCGAGCGTCGAGCCGATCAGATCGAGCCCGTGCTGCGCACACCAGTGCTTGAGATAGACATCGTACGCACCCGACACCACAACAATGGTGTCGCCCTGCGCCTTGTGCTCGGCGATGCGTGACATCGCTTCCGGTCGCAACACGTTGGGCAGGACATCACGCGCAAAGGCCACCGCCTTGGCTTCGTATGCCGCTTCCGGCATGCCGCGGAACGCGACATAGGCGAGCACTGCGCGCAACGTCGAGCCGCTCAACCAGCCCGCCCGTGCCGCGATCACCAAAGGCATCATCCACGGCTTCCAGAATCGCAACCGCCACTTCGGCACCGCGTAATGCAGAAAGTCCGGCAACATTTCGCGCGTGGTAATGGTGCCGTCGAAGTCGAAGAGGGCGAGTGTTGGCCGGCGATCAATTTGCATGCTTCGAGGCGATTCGGCGAGGCGTTAGGTGGCGGGATAGGATAATCGGCCGATGCCGACGCGCGCACTTCTGCGACGGAAAAGGTTCACCAGTACCAACAGGATGGCTGCGCCGACAAACGAAACCAACAGCGCCGGGATGCTGAAGTTGTTCTGGTTGATGGTGCTGACGCCGACCAGCGGTGAGATGAACCAGCCGCCGAGCATGGCGCCGACGATGCCGACGACCACATTGAGAAACATGCCTTGCTGGTCATTGGTCTTCATCATGATGCTGGCGAGCCAGCCGATGACGCCGCCGCGACTGTACGACCGCGTACATGGTCAGAGCTGCGAGCCGATCACTGACGTAAGCCATTCGCCAATCTTTTCGCGCGCAGGCCTTGCTTGCCATTCGGCATGACTCACCGGGTGCGCCAGTGCCAAGTCGGCCTCGAAGGTTGCGGTCTGTGCGATCGCGAATTCGCTATCGAGAATGTTCAGCGTCGCTTCGTCGTTGAGCCGGAATGACCGGTTGTCGAAGTTGGTTGAGCCGACGGAGGTGAGCAGGCCATCAATGATCATGACCTTGCAGTGGTACATCGTCGGCTCGTACTCGGCGATGATGGCGCCGGCACTGAGCAGCGGCCCCCAGGTGGCCCGCGAGGCGCTGCGCACCACGTCGCTGTCGGTGTGCTTGCCGGGCACCACAATGCGCAGCTTGACGCCGCGTTTCAAAGCGTCGACCAGTGCTTGCAGGGTGAGCGCGTCGGGGACGAAATACGCGGCCGAGAGGTCGATCGAACGCGATGCCGCAGTGATCGCCATCAGGTACATCAGTTGCATGCTCTCGCTGCCGCCACTTGGCGAACTGCTGAACATCTGCGCGGCCGACGCGCCGGCGGGTGCGAGCGCAGGGAAATAGTCCGGGCCATGGAGAACGTCGCCGGTGACCTTGATCCAGTTGTCGATGAAGACCGACTGCATCTGCGCCACGACCGGGCCTTCCACCTCGAAGTGCGTGTCCCGCCAGTGCGACGGGTCCTGTGCTTGGCCGGTCCAGTGCGGCGCCACGCCAACGCCGCCGGTAAACCCGACGCGGCCATCGGCAATCAGCAGCTTGCGGTGCGTCCGATTGTTCATGCGTCCGAGATGTGACCAGTGTGGGGGATGAAATCGCTGCACCTGGACGCCGGCTTCAGTCATCTTGGCCACCAGGCTTTTGTCCATCTTCGCGCTGCCCACCCAGTCGAGCAGCACATGCACCTTCACGCCCAACCGGGCGCGCTCGGCCAGAGCCTCGGCAAACTCGTGGCCAATGTCACCCGACCAGTAGATGTAAGTCTCGAAGGTGATCGAGTTCTTGGCGGCGCGAATCGCCGCCAGCATCGGCGGAAAAATCTCGTCGCCATTCAGCAGCGCGCGTACCTTCGTGCCGGGCAGGAACGGCGGCCCGAGCAGCACGCCGAGTTCGTCCATGAAACGCGGGTCTTCGAGCGCGTAGTGGCGTTCAATACGCCGCTCGATCTTCGTTTCGCCGCCGGCGAAGTTCGAGAACAGCAGCCACGCACCGACGCCGGCTGCAACACAGGTCAGCAACACCCAATGCGGTGAGGCAATCATCTGCGTGCCTTGACGTCCCGTCGATGCAATTCGAAGTAATCCGCCTGTAGCGTCATCAACGCGGCCGATTGAACCTGAGAATGGTCGCCCCACTGGTCACGGTGTCGTCTATTTCGAGGGGGCATTCTTCGAAGTGCATGCCCTCGAATCCGGCGAATGCACGCAAGTCCTCGCTCGCCTTGGCAATTGCGAACAAAACCCAAGTCACAAAGACGATGGCCGGGAGGATGATCAAGGCTGCGATGAAAAGGGTAGAGAGGTTCATGGCGGCCTTATGGGCGAAGCTCTAAGCAGGACTTGGAATCTAGGTGCGTTACGACAGCGCGTCTGTTCGTTCCCGAACTCAAGTCCGCGGTGCCATCGGCGCCGGTGAACGCCGCGCAATCGGAGGTCTTCCACCACCGACGCCGAATTACTCAGGGCTGCTTTCCATCACCCTCGCCAACTCGCTACGCCAGTCCGGCAGCGCGAGACCAAACGTCGACTGCAGCTTGCTCGTATCGAGCACCGAATACGACGGGCGTTTCGCCTTGGTCGGAAATTGGTCGGCGGTGATGGCGGCGACTTCAGGCTTGTGTGGGATCAGACCGGCGTCGTGGGCGTGATCGACAATTGCGCTGGCGAAGCCGTGCCAGGTGGTCTGGCCACTGGCGGTGAGGTGGTAGGTGCCGAAGCGCGAGTCGCTCGTTGCTGCGAATTGCAGCGTGCGCAGCATCGATGCCGTGGTGTCGGCGATCAGGCTGGCCGTGGTGGGTGTGCCGGTCTGGTCGGCGACGACAGTCAGGCGATCGCGTTCACGCGCGAGGCGCAGCATCGTCTTCAGAAAGTTGTTGCCGCGCGGGCCATAAACCCAAGCGGTGCGCAGGATCAGATGCGCGGCGCCGGACGCACGCAGCGCGACTTCGCCCGCGAGTTTGCTGCGGCCATAGGCACCGAGCGGCGCGGTCGGGTCGTCTTCGCGCCAGGGCTGCGTGGCGGCGCCGTCGAACACGTAGTCGGTCGAGTAGTGCACGACACACGCATCGATCTGCTTTGCGGCGGCGCCGATCACGGCCAGTACATCGCCATTGATGCGCTGCGCGAGTTCGGGTTCGTCCTCGGCGCGATCGACAGCAGTGTAAGCCGCGGCATTGACGATCCAGCGTGGCTGCGTTGACGCGATCAGCCCGCGCAGCGCATCGTGATCGACGAGATCACAGCTTGCGCACGCCGTGCCATCGGGCAGCACGCCCTTGCGCGTCGTTGCGGTGACCGAACCCAGAGGCGCAAGCGCGCGCAGCAATTCGAAACCGACCTGACCGTCGGCACCCAGCAGCAGAATCGTCATTCCGTGTACGTCGGCAAACGGGCTTCGGGAATATCGCGCAGCAACGGTGCCTTGATGTCCTTGTCCGACAGCGACGGACGCGCGATCGGCCAGTCGATCTTCAGCGCCGGATCATCCCAGCGCAGGCTGGCGTCGGCCGCACGGTCATAGGGCGTCGTCACCAGATAATGGAACAGCGCGTGTTCGCTGGTGACGACAAAACCATGCGCGAAGCCCGGTGGCACCCACATCTGGCGCTTGTTGTCTGCGGACAACACGGCGGCGGTCCACTTGCCGAAGTTCGGCGAGCCGCGACGGATATCGACGGCGACGTCATAGACCTCGCCTTCGAGCACGCTGACGAGTTTTCCCTGCGGATTCGGCCACTGGTAATGCAGGCCGCGCAGCACGCCGTTGGCCGAGCGCGACATGTTGGTTTGCACCACGTCGAAGTCGAGGCCGAGTTCGGCATACCTCGCGCGATTCCAGCCTTCGTAGAAGAAGCCGCGGGCATCACCGAATACGTCGGGCTCGATGAGTTTGACCTCGGCCAGTATGGTGTCGATCACTCTCATCGCATGCCCTCGCCGCGCGCGATGCGGGCGAGATAGTCGCCATAGCCGGACTTCACCAGTGGTGCCGCGATGCGCAGCAATTGCTCGGCGTCGATCCAGCCGTTCTGGAACGCGATCTCTTCCGGGCAGCAGACGCGCAGGCCTTGGCGCGACACAATCGTCTCGATGAAATTGCCGGCTTCGATCAGTGACTCGTGCGTGCCGGTATCGAGCCAGGCATAGCCGCGACCGAGCTTCTCGCAGCGCAGATTTCCTTGCTGCAGATAGACCTTGTTGAGATCGGTGATCTCGAGTTCGCCGCGCGGAGACGGCTTCAATGCGGCGGCGTAATCGCTCGCATGCCCGTCGTAGAAATACAGTCCGGTGACGGCGTAATTCGATTTCGGTGACTTCGGCTTTTCTTCGAGGCTGAGCACGCGCCCGGCGGCATCGAATTCGGCAACGCCATAACGTTCCGGATCCTTCACGTAATAACCGAACACGGTCGCGCCCTCGGTCTGCGCGGCGGCGCGGCGTAGCACTTCGGTCAGGCCGTGGCCATAGAAGATGTTGTCGCCGAGTACCAGGCACGAGGGCTTGCCGCCGACGAATTCGCGCCCGATCAGATAGGCCTGGGCCAGTCCGTCCGGGCTCGGCTGCGCCGCGTACTGGATGTTCATGCCCCAACCTGATCCATCACCGAGCAGGCGCCGGAACAGTTCCTGTTCGTGCGGCGTATTGATGATCAATACCTCACGAATGCCGGCCAGCATCAGCACGCTGAGCGGGTAATAAATCATCGGCTTGTCGTACACCGGCAGCAGTTGCTTGCTCAGTGCCAAGGTCAGCGGATGCAGTCGCGAACCGGCGCCGCCGGCGAGGATGATGCCTTTCATGGAAGTTCCTTATGCGGCGCCGAGGCGTTCGCCGCGGTAGCTGCCGTCGAGTACGCGGTTGCACCAGGTTTGATTCGCGAGATACCAGTCGACGGTCTTCGCGATGCCGGATTCGAAGGATTCGATGGGGGCCCAGCCGAGTTCGTTGCGGATCTTGCCGGCGTCGATGGCGTAGCGGCGGTCGTGGCCGGGGCGGTCACGGACGTAGGTGATGAGTGAGCTGCGCGAACTGCCGTCAGCACGCGGACGGCGCGCGTCGACGAGTTCAATGATCGTGTTCACGACATCGATGTTCATGCGCTCGGAGTCGCCGCCGACGTTGTACACCTCGCCGACGCGGCCGCGTTCGAGTACGGCGCGGATGGCGCGGCAGTGGTCGAGCACATACAGCCAGTCGCGCACGTTGCGGCCGTCGCCGTAGACCGGCAATGGCTGCTCGGTCAGCGCCTTCTGGATCATCAGCGGAATGAGCTTTTCCGGAAACTGGTACGGCCCGTAGTTGTTCGAGCAATTCGTGGTCAGCGTCGGCAGGCCATAGGTGTGATGCCAGGCGCGGACCAGATGGTCGCTCGCGGCCTTGCTCGCGGAATATGGCGAATTCGGCGCGTAAGGGGTGTCTTCGCGGAAGGCGCCACTGTCGCCGAGCGACCCATAGACCTCGTCGGTCGACACGTGCAGGAAACGGAACGCCGATTTCTCGGGCTCCGGCAGTTCGCGCCAGTAGCCAAGCGTCGCCTGCAGCAGGTTCATGGTGCCGACGACATTGGTCTGGATGAATTCAGCGGGTCCGTCGATCGAACGGTCGACATGGCTCTCGGCCGCGAAATTGATCACTGCCGACGGCTGATACTGCGTCAACAACTGGGTTACCAGTTCACGGTCGGCGATGTCACCCGCGATGAACTTGTGATGCGGGCTGCGCTCAAGCGGTGCCAACGTGTCGCGGTTGCCGGCATAGGTCAGGGCATCGAGATTGATCATGCGGTGTTCGCCTGCGCCGACGAGGTCGAGCACGAAATTGCCGCCGATAAAGCCGGCGCCGCCGGTGACTAGCCAAGTCTGCATGGTTCGGATCCGTCGAAAGGCCGCGATTGTAACTGCGGGCGAGGTCGTGTCTGCGATGCTGAGCAGAGGAAGACTGAAGGGCGGCAGGGCAAGTTTCAGGCCGCGCGACTGGTTGCTACACATTGAGACACAAATAAATGCCCGACCGTCGCGGCGCGTGGCTATAGTCGCCCCGCCGCCAACTTTCTTTGACTTGGATCACACGAGTCGGGAAGGTTCGCGTCTCGAACGACCGTTATTCACCCGGGGGTTACGTGGACCAGAAGCGAGCAGTAGGGCCGTCGAACCGGCCTTTGAATTGGATTCGGGCCACCACGGCGTGCGTCGGCATGCTGCTCTCCCTGCCGGTGCTGGCTCAGGTGACGCCGACTATCGCGTTTACCGGCCCCGCGACGTATGTCCCGGGCAGCGCAACGCAAAGCACTTACACACTGGTTCTCGGAAATACCGGCGCGACGACTGAAAGCTCGGCCAACGTCACCACGACTTTTCCGGCTTCGGCGACGGTCAATTGGTCGTGTGGCAGTGCGACCGGTGCCGGCACCTCTTGCCCTGGCGGCGGCGGAGCCACGGGCACAGGCAATTTGAGCAGCAAGGACCCGGGCACCTTGGCCCAGAACGGCACGGTGACGTTCACCTTTCTCGTGACGTTTGCGTCGTCGACGGCCAGTGCGCCGCTGGTCGTCACGGCGACCATGAGCGACAGCGAGTCCGGCGGTGCAGCAACCACGGTCAATGATTCCGTCAGCAGCGTGCGCGACCCGGACACCGATCTTGAAGTCAATTTCATCAATACGCCGCCGACCAGCTATGTGCCCGGCAACACCATCAGTTCGTTGACCGTCCGCGTCAGGAACAATGGCCCGACCGACAGCCCAGCGGCCACCGTAACGGTGACTTTGCCGGCGGGTACCAGCGGCGCAACCTGGACATGTGCGGGTTGCACGCCCGCTAGCGGCTCCGGCAATGTCTCCGCAACGGTCGCATTGGCGGACGCCGCCAGCAGCAATGTCGTGATCAGCAACATCGCCGTCGCGAGTTCGCTGCTGACCAGCCCGTTGGCCTTCACCGCGACTGCGCAAACACTTGCGTCCGAAACCGCCGCAGCGAACAACACGGAAACGCTGAGTTTGACCCGCGATCCGAAAACCGATTACGCGATCGCGTTCAATCCGACAACCGCAACCACCTACACACCCGGGACCACCGGCGCGCTGCCGGGTCCGGCCGGCAATACGCTGACCGTGCGGGTGACGAACAATGGTCCGACCGATAGCGGCGCGGCTGCCGTGGCCATGACTTTTCCAACTGAAGTCGCCTCGGTCAGCTGGAGCTGCAGCACGCCGGCGCTCTGTTCGTCGCCGAGTGGCACCGGCAGCGTTGCGACTAATGTCACTCTGGCCAACGATGCCTCGGTCGACATCGACCTCGTCATCGCCTACCGCAGCAATGCGCTGACCAGCCCCTTGAATTTGACGGCAACCGTCACTGCGGCCAGCGGTGAAGACGACACGCCGACGACGAACAATTCCGCGACCAAGGTGCTCAATATCGCCCGCCGCGCCAACCTGTCGGTGCTCAAGACCGGGCCTGCGGCAGTCAATCCCGGGTCCGGATTCATTTACGAGATCACCGTCCGCAATCTCGGCCCGAGCGATATCGGCAACGGCGTCGGCGAACTCGGTGCATTGCTGGGCGACACCTTCGCCGCCCAGCTTCAAGGCGATCCCTTCCAGTGCGGGGCCGGTGCAACGGTGCCGTGTTGGAGATATTGCTCCAGCGACAACGGTGTGGTCGGCAATTACCTGCCGGACGTGAGTTGTCCCGGCGAAATCAGCAGCGGCACCGGCAGCATCAACAATGCCGGGTTCAAATTGCGCGCCGGCAGTTCCAGCAAGGTGCTGGTGTATGCGGCCGTCGGCGGTTTGGCGACGGGCAGCGTCAGCAACAGCGCCAGCGTCAGCAGCGGCGATGCCGCAGTGATTGACAGCGCCGCCGGCAACAACAGCAGTGGTCCGGTCGTCACCAATATCTCCATTAACACCGACATCAGGGTTCTCAAGACCGACAACGCAACCACGGCTGTGCCTGGGCTGAATCACAGCTACCAGGTCACGGTTTCCAATGAGGGCTTTGTCACCGCCAACAATGTCGCCGTGAGCGACACTTTGCCGCTGTACACGGCCCCCGGTACCGCCGGTTTCAATGCCGGTTCGATCAGTTGGCAATGCACCGCGTTCGATGGTGCCTGCTGCAACACCAACAGCGCCAATTGCGGCGTCGGCACGCCGACCGCGGCGATCACCAACAATGTGCTCGGCGCGAATGTCGATCTGCCCGGCCAGTCGCGCGTCGTGTTCACGGTGAGCGGGCGGCTGAATGCGCGCGCCAGCGGGACACTGAGCAATACCGCAACCGCCACCCTGCCGGCCGGCGTCACGGAGGGCGATCCCAGCAACAACAGCGCCACCGACAACAATACGCTGCTCACGCCGACCGGCAGTCCGACGATCAGCAAGTCGCTGACATCGCTGGTTTCGCTCGGTGCAGGTGGCGTTGGCCCGCCGTACCGCCTGCGCTATCTGATCCGCGTCAGCAACAACGGCCCAAGTTTCATCAACAACGCCACACTGTCGGATCCGCTCACGAGCCTCTTGCTCGACCCCACTACGGCAAGCTGGAACTGCTTGGTCACCGTGGATCCCACCGGCGGCACCGACTGCGTCTCAGCCAGTGGCACCGGCGCATTGTCGACGACGGTGCGACTCGATCCGGGCGGCGCCTTGGAAGTTGCCCTGACCGTCGATACCACCGCCATTGCCAGCGGCGAAGTGATCAATACCGCCGAACTCAGTTCGAGTGCCGGCAATGCCTCGGCGAGCCTGACATCGGGTCTCTCCGGCGAAGCCGATCTGACGCTGACCAAGACCGACCTGCGCGCCAATGCCATTCCCGGCGATGCGACCGACTACTTGATCCGCGTCACCAACGCCGGCCCCGATGACGTGTTCGGCGCCCGTGTCACCGACCTGTTCGCACCGGAACTTGAAAGCGTGTCCTGGACCTGTGCCGCAACCACGCCGGTGCCCGGTGACCTGAGCGAATTCGATCAGGTTGGCGCCGCGAATACCGCCGGCAATGCGCTTGCTGCGAGCGCCGACGGCCGTCATGTTTATGTCGTCGGCACCGCCGCCGATGCGCTGTTCGTGTTCACGCGCGACGCGATCCCAGGCCTGACATTTGGTGCCGTCGCGGCGCTGGAAACCGAGGTCGAGGGCGGCAATGATCCGGGCGACAGCGGACCCGCCGTCACCGGCCTTGATGCGCCCATTGATGTCGCGCTCACGCCCGATGGCAGCATGCTCTACGTGCTCTCGCAAACTGCGATCGTCGCCTTCAATCGCACCACCAACATCGCCGATCCGAACTACGGCAAGGTCGCGTTCGCGGGTAGTGTCACCACTGGCATGCCGACAGTCGCGCGACAGTTGGTGGTGACCAACCAGAATCTGTTCGTGAGCGGCGACAATGTCATCAGCATCTACCGCCGTGATCAGGTCAGCGGTCTGCCGATCCACGACATCCAGCACAGTTTGAGCGTGCCGGCAGCGCCGGGCGCGATGGCGCTGTCGACGACCGACAACTTGCTGTTCGTCGCATCGTCAAGCGGTCAGGTGGTGAGTTCATTTGCGATCAACACCGTCAACGGCGCCACGCCGATCGGACGGCTCACGTTTGCCGCGACGGTAACGCACGCCAATCTCGCCGGCATCACCGACCTCGTCGTCGCACTGGCTCAGCGCCATCTTTACGCGGCGGCCGGAACGGCGGCGCATATCAACCTGCTCAAGTTCACCGTCGCGACCCAGACCCCGATCATGGCGGCGACCCTGACGCTCAACACCGCGTATTCTGCCGCCACGCTGGCGATCCCGGGGACGCCGCCCAATCCGTTGGCGGGTTCGGTGCATCTCGCGCTGGCGCCGGATGGCGAGCATCTGCTCGCCGTCAATCGCGCCGGGTCGACCTTGCTGCAGTTGCGCCGCGATGTCGCAAGCGGCGGACTGGCCTACGAGGCCAAGTTCGTCAACGGTACACCGGCCGGCGCTCATCAGGGTTTGGCGCTCGCCGCCGACGTCGCGTTCAGCAGCGATGGTCGACATGTGCTGATCGCATCGGCCGCGGCCACCACGCCGCCTTTGACCGTATACGCGCGCCGCGCGCCGGATCCGCTGTTCGCGTTTATCGAACGCGACAAGGAAGGTGATGCCCTGACTCCGAGCGGTACGCTGGCGGGCTTGACCGCAGTCGCCGATGTCGTCGTCAGCGGCGACGGCGACCACGTCTATGCGATCGGCCTCGAAGATCATTCGATCGTCGCCTTCACCCGCAACAGCACCAGCGGACTCACGCCCGAAACTGCGGGCGAGCACCTTGAATATATGGCGGGTTATGTCGACGGCGTTGCCGGCATCAGCGGACTGCAGCGGCCGAGCGCGATCCAGATCAGCCGCGACGGGCTCAGCGTTTTTGTCAGCAGCGAGGAAAGAAACAGTCTCGCCGTGTTCGATCGCGAAGCGAACGACGCGTCGCCAAACTACGGCAAGCTCACGTTCCGACAGGTGCTGCGCGATGGCGTCGGCGGTGTCGATGCGCTGCTCGGTGCACGCGGCATTGCCGTCGATCACGACGGCCGCCACGTCTATGTCGCGGCCTCGTTCGAGGCGGCAATTTCAGTGTTTACGCGCGATGTCGGCACGCGCAACCTGACGCCGCTCGCGGTCGTGCGCAGCGGCAGCGACGGTGTCACCGGTCTCAACGGTATCCGTGACCTCGTGGTCAGTCGCGATGGTGCGCAGGTGCTTGGGGTCAGCGCGATCTCGAATGCGGTCGTCGCGTTCAATCGCGACCGTGTGCTGGCGAGTGCGAATTTCGGGCGATTGAGTTTCGTCCAGGCGCGCGTGCTCGGCGCAGGCGACAAACTCGTGTCGATCACCCTGCCTGAAAGCGCCGATCCGGCCGAAAACGAACACGTCTACGTCACTGCTGAAACCGGCAACCGCCTCTATGTGTTGCGGCGCATCCTTGATCCGGGCAGTACGGCGGTCGGCACCCTGCAGACGCTGTTCCAGTACAACAACAATGCCGGTGGCATCGCCCGGATGAATGGGCCGCGGGACGTCCAGATCAGTGCCGACGGCGAGCGCGTCTATGTGGGCGCCCAGTTCGGACACAGCGTGCTGGTATTCGACCGCGACACCAATCGATCCAGTGCCGCGTTCGGCAGCTTGACCCTGCTCGAAACCCGCAGCGACGGCGTCGATGGCGTTGATGGTTTGAACAGTGTTTACGGCATCGCCGTCAGTGAGGACTCGCGCAATGTTTACGCCGCCGGGTTCGGCGACAACGCGGTGGCCTCGTTTGTCGTCGGTACCGGTTCCAGCTGCAGTGCCGGTGGCAGCGGTGACATCAATGACGATGTCGATATCGGCGTCGGCGGCACCCTCGAATATCGCATCAGCGCACGCATTCGTCCGGACGCGCTCGGCACCCTGAGCAACAATGCCGCCGTCGCCTTGCCGCCACGTTTCAGCGACGACAATCTGCTCGACAACAGCGCTACCGACGCCACCACGCTGACGCCGCGTGCCGATGTGTCGGTGACCAAAACCAATGACCGCGTGTCGGTGGTTGCCGGTGAAACCGTGCGCTACGAAATCGTGGTGCGCAACAGCGGCTTGAGCAATCTCGACAATGCCGTCAGCCCATTCACGCTGACCGATACATTGGGCGCCGGCTTTGACGCCGCAAGCGCGCAGTGGAGTTGTGTCGCGGCCGGTTCGGGCGCACTTGAGTTTGTGGACAGCTACGTCGAAGGTGTCGCGGGTGTCGATGCACTCGGTGGTGTCAGTGGTCTGGCCTTGACCGCCGATCTTGATGGCGCAGGCCCACTGGGTGCGTATTTGGCGAGCGCGAGTGTGACCGACAACGCATTGAACCTGTTCGTACGTGACCCGCTCGATGGTCGCCTGACCGCTGCGATCAGCATCGTCCACGGTTCGCTGCTGAACGCGGTAACGGTGGATGGACTGGCCGGCGCGCGCGCCGTGGCCGCCAGCGCCGACGGCCAGTTCCTGTACGTCGCCAGCCGAATTTCGGATGCCGTCAGCGTCTTCAAGTTGAGCAATAGCGGCGGCCAGTTGCGCGTTGATCTGGTGCAGACGCAGCGCTTCAATGTCGGCCTCGACCAGGCCGTGCATCTGGTGCTGAGTCCGGGCGCAGCCGGGCAACATCTCTACGTCGCCGGCGCCAACGACGACGCCATCGCCGTGTACGCGCGCGATGCTGTCACCGGCATGCTGACCTGGATCGAATCGGAACAGAACGGCGTCAACGACGCTTCCGATGCCGGTGGCCCGGTTGCGGGGCTCGACGGTGTCGAGTATCTGGCGGTCAGTGCCGACGGCGCGCATGTGTATGCGCTTTCCGGGTCTGGCGGCAGCATCAGCACGTTTGCGCGCGCCGCGAATGGTCGGCTCTCTTATCGCAATACGCGCAATGGCAACGATTTCGGTGTGTCGATGGCCGGTGCGTCGTCGGCCGTACTGGATACGTCTGGCGAGTTTGTCTACGTCACCGCCGCCGACGCGAATCGTGTGCTGGTGCTGACCCGCGACGCCGTCAGCGGCAGTGGTACGTTCGGTGATCTGACCTTTGCTTCAAGCGTTGCGCAAGACGTCGACGGCACCCAGGGATTGCTGGCGCCAAGTCGCGCGCAACTCACGGCCGATGGCGTGCACCTTTACGTCACGGCGCGTTCGGGCGGTTCATTGAGCTGGTTCATCCGTGACCCTGCCGACGGCACGTTGACCTTCCTCGGCTTGCGTTCAAATGAGAGCGCCGGTGTCGACGGGTTGTCCGGTGCCACTGATGTCGTCATCGACAATGCCCTGAATCAGGTTTACGTCGCCGGCACGCAGCAAAGTGCGCTCGCGCAATTCGAACGTCAGACCGATTCGTTCTGTCCGACCAGCGGCAGCGGCAGTCTCAACGCCATTCCCTTGCGGATCGCCGCGGGCGGCAGCATCACCATCACACTCGATGTGCCGGTGACCAGTACCTACAGTGGCGCGCTGGTCAACACCGTCAGCATCAGCACCAGTCAGGACACCGATCCGTCCAACAATACGGCGCAGGACGCCGACACGACCTCGGTCGTCGCCGATCTAGCGATCACCAAAACCGACGGCCTGGCCGAGTTCGATGGTCTCGCCGGGGCGGTCGCCATGACCGGCGATGGCGCGCAGATCTACGTCGCCGCGAGTGATGACAATGCCATCGGTGTCTATGACCGCGTGCTTGCGGTTGGTCCGCAGTTCGGATCACTGGCGTTCAATTCCTTCCTGCGCAGTGGCGAAGCCGGGGTTCTCGGTCTGGCCGCAGTCAGCGACATCCTGCTCAGTGGCGACGGCGATCATGTCTATGCCACCAGTCCGACCGACAGCAGCGTCGCGACCTTCCGGCGCGATCGCGGCAACGGCCGCCTCAGCTTCGTCGAAGTCGAGCAGAACGGCATCTTCGGCGTCGGTGGCATGTCCGGCGCACGCGCCATGGCGCACAGCCCGGACGGCGCGCATGTCTACGTCGCGGGCGAATTCTCCAACGCGATCGCGACCTTCCAGCGCGACATCGATTCCGGGTCTGCGAACTACGGGCGACTGACGTACAAGAGTCTGGTCCAGAATGCTGTCGGCGGTGTCGACGGCATCGGCGAGCCGGTCGCATTGCAGGTCGCACCCGATGGGCGTCATGTCTACGTGCTCGGCGCCGCGACCAACAGCGTCGCCGTGTTTGCGCGCAATCCGAACGCCGGCAGTTCCGGCTTCGGGCAACTGAGTTTCGTGGCGCGCTATGTCAATGGTCAGGGCGGCTTCAGCGGTCTCGCCGGGGTGCGTTCGCTGTTGATCAATGCGGCCGGCACCAGCGTCTACGTGCTCGCGGCGGATACCGGCAACCTGGTGCGGCTGACGCGCGACGTGCCCAGCGGCGCACTGTCGCCGGCGCAGGTGTTGACGGATGGTCTGGCGGGTAGCACCGGTGAATCCGGGCGTGCGCCGGAAGAGGTCGAAGGCGTTCCCGGAACCAGTGGCTTGCTCGGCGCCAGCCGCATGCGTTTTGCACCGGGCGGCGCCTGGATCTATGTCGCCGGCAGCGGCAGCAATGCGATCGGTCGATTTGCCGTCGATGGCGGTACGGGCGCAGTCAGTTTCGTCGCGCGCGTCAACAACGGCGACCCGGCCCCGCTCACCGGTGGCCAGGTGCTCGGGCTCCGCGGCGTTCGCGATGTGCTGGTCGCACCCGACGGCACCCAGTTGTACAGCGTGTCCGATCTCGACAACGCTGCCGCCGCATTCGAGCGCACGCCGGCCAACGGCAGTCTGTCGTTCCGACAGGCCCTGTTCGACGGGCTCGGTGGCGTCGCGCCGGGTGAAAGCGTCAGCTATGTCATTGTCGCCAGCAACAACGGGCCGAGCAACGTCGTCGGCGCCACGGTGACCGACGTCTTCCCCGATGCCTTCGATGCAATCGCGTGGACCTGCACATCAAGTGGCGGGGCGCTGTGCCTCAGCTCCGGCATCGGCAGCATCAGCACACCGGTGAATCTGCCGGTGGGTGGGCGCGTGACCATTGTCGCGACCGGTGTCGTCGGCGAGGCCGCGAGTGGGCGCTTGAGCAACACCGCGACGATCACCAGCAGTGGCACGCTCGACCCGGTCGCGGGCAACAACAGCGCGACCGACGCCGATACCGTGTTGTCGCCAGCGATGGATCTCGTCGTCAATATCAACAACCCACCGACGATCTCGGTGCCGGGCATGAGCGAGACCTACGAGGTCGTCGTCAGCAATCTCGGCCCGACCTACGCGAGTGGTGCGTTGCTGAGCGACGCGATTCCACCTGCGTTGTACAACGTCGACTGGACCTGTCTCGCGACCCCGGTTGCCGGCAGTCTCGGTCTGACCCAGAGCGTCGTCAGCGCGACCACCAACCACACTGCGATCGCGGTCGGTGCGCTCGGCAATTTCGTCTACACCGCCGGCAGTCGCGGCGGCGTTGGCGCGGTCGTTGCCTACGCCCGCAGCCCGCTCGACGGCAGTCTCTCCGAGATCGGGGTGTATCGCGATGGTGTCGGTGGGGTCACCGGATTGAACGGGGCCGCCGATCTGATCCTGTCGTCGGACGAACGTTTCGTCTATGTGGCATCGACGAACGCAGACGCGGTTGCGTTGTTCTCGCGCAACATCACGACCGGCCTGCTGACCTTCATCCGTCAATATCAGGACGGCACGGCGGGCATCGATGGTCTCGGCGGTGCGCGCGCCTTGCTCATGCATCCGGGCGGTGGCCACCTCTACGTCGCGGGCAGTACCGACGATGCGATCGCAGTGTTCGCAGTGAATGCAGCCAATGGGGCGTTGACGCCGACCAGTGTGCTGCGCCAAACCGATGCCGGAGTCGATGGCCTCAATGGCGTCACCGATCTCGCCTGGAGTGCCGGAAATACCCATCTGCTGGCCGTTGCGAGCGCCAATCAGTCACTGTCCGCTTATGCCCGCAACATCAGCAACGGTGCGCTGAGCTTTGCCGTCAGCGCGCAGGAATTCCAGTTCCCGACCAGTGCCGGCGTGCTGAACGCACCGGTGGCGCTCAGTGTCTACGAGGACCAGATCTTCGTCGCCGCGACCGTCGGCAATCGCGTCAGCCGCTTCCGTTTCAACGGCATCGGTACCCCATCGATTTCGCTCGATTTCTCGATCGCCAATGGCAGCGGCGGCGTCAGCGGCATGATTCAGCCGCGCGGCATCGTCTACGACCCGGATCAAGCGCGTCTGTACGTGATCTCGAATGCGAGCGGTGCCCTGCATCTGTTCAGCCTGCTCGGCGCCCAGCCGGAATTGCTGGAACAGCGCAATGCCACCGCGTCCGCCGTGTTGTCGGGTGGCACCGCGCTCGCGCTGTCGCACAACGGCAAGCAGCTGTATACGACCGCGACCTCGCCCTCCGGCGGTGTCGGCGTCTGGGCACGCGAACGCGGTTCGCGCTGCGCGGTCAGCGGCACGCGTGAGCTCGGCGAGCAGACTGTGGATATCGCACCCGGCGGCAACGTCAGCTTTGCGGTCGGCGGCGACATCTTTGCGAATGCACTTGGCAGCCTGGTCTACAGCGCCAGTGTGCAGACCCGCGTCGCCAGCGAGGAACTCAATCCCGCCGACAACAACGCCAGCGATACCAACACCCTGCAGCCAGCACCGAATCTGTCGATCGCCAAGAGTGACGGACTTGCCGATGTCGTCGCCGGTACATCGCTGCGCTACACGATCGATGTCGCCAACGCCGGCGTGTCTGATGCTTTGCTTGCAAGGGTTGGCGACCAAGCGCCGATGTTCCCCGCGACCACCGCTGGATTTGCGGCCGGCAGTGGTTCGTGGTCATGCAGCGCCAATCTGCCGATCGCTTTCAGCAGCGCGATTTCCGATGCCACCGCGCCGGCCCTGACCGGTGTCGGTGCCATGGCCACCAGCGCCGATGGCACACAGATGTTTGCGGTCAATGGCACCAGCAATGCCTTGCTGGTGTTGCCACGCGCGCCCGACGGCACGCTGTCGGCACCCACGGTCATCGTCGATGGCACCGTGCTCGGCGACACCACGGTGGCCGGTCTGACCGGTGCGTCGAATCTGGCGATGACGCCCGATGGCCGCCATCTGCTGGTGACCGCAGCCGGTTCGAACAGTCTGCTGGTGTTCGCTCGCGACGCCGTGGGTGCCCTGCGTTTCGTGCAGAAGTTGACGTCTGGCAGCGGCGGCGTAACCGGTCTGCTCGGTGCCACCGATGTCGTCATCGCACTGAACGGCCGCCGCGTATTTGTGGCTGCAACGACGGCCGCGTCGCACACGATCGCCGTATTCAATCGCGACCCGGTCACCGGTCTGCTCAGCTTCGTTGAACGCGTCGCGGATGGTCTGGGCACAATCGTGCCGGACAGCAATGTCATTCGTGGGATCCGCCGCTTGCATCTCACCGACGATGGCCGTCACCTGTATGCCGTCGCGACGCTGTCCAATGCGCTCAGCCGCTTCTCGGTGAATGTCGCGACCGGCTCGCTCACGTATCAAGGTGCGCAGCGCAGCAGCGGGCCCGGATTGTCGGCACTCGCTGGCGCCCGCGATCTAGTGGCTGCTCCTGGCGACACCGGCCTGTACGCGCTCGGCAGCAGCGGCATCGTGCGCTTCGCACGCGCCGACGACGGTGCCTTGACCCTGGCCGGCAGTGTCACTGCGATTCCGGGTCTGGTGTCGGCGCGGTCGCTTACGCTGGATGCGTTCGGGTCGCGTCTGTATCTCAGCGATGCCGGCGGCATCCATGTGTTCGCGCGCGACTGGAACAATGGCGCGCTCGATCACCGACTGCGTTTCAGCCCGGCCGGCGGCGTACTCGGGGCCAGCAACGAGATGTTGTTCTTGCGCGGCAGCGGCGACCTGTACAGCAGTTCGGCCACACCGGGCGTGATCGCCTTGATGGATGAGCGGCCGTTGTCGCGCTGCCTGTCCGCGACCGCGACGACCGATGCCATCGCCACCGATGTCGATCTCGGGGCGGGTGGCGATGCGAAGTTGCTGTTCGACATGCGTGTGCATCCGAGTGCGCGTGGCGTGTTGTCGAACACGGCGACCATCCAGCCAGGTTCGGGCGTTGACCCGGGTCCGGGTAACAACAGCGAAGGTGACACCACGAACATCCTGGTGCGGTCCGACCTCTCGATTGCCAAGACGGGTCCGGTGCAGGTGACTGCCGGCACGGCGATCAGTTATCAGATTCAAGTCCGCAACGCCGGCCCGAGTAACGCCCTGGGCATTGTGATCAACGATGCCTTCAGTGCCGTCCTGCTCAATCCGACCTGGGCCTGCGTCGCCAGTGGCGGTGCCACTTGCCCGGCATCGGGCAGCGGCAGCATCGCGCTGACCACCAACTTGAATGTGGGTGGCATGCTCAGCTTCACGATCAATGCCCAGGTCAATCCGGCCTACGTCGGTGTGCTGCAGAATCAAGCCAGCGTGGTGCCCGAGAGCGGTGCCGTCGATCCGACGCCGACCGATCACGTCAGTACGGTGCAGACCACCATCGTCGCTGTGGCCGACGTCGGCATCACCAAGTCCGACGGGGTATCCAGCGTTACCGCCGGCACGCCGGTGAGCTACCAGATCAATCTCGGCAACGCTGGTCCGAGCAATGCACCCATGGTGCGTGTCAGCGACGTGTTGCCGCCCACGCTGCAATCGGCCACCTGGACTTGCGCGGGCACCGGCGGAGCAAGCTGTCCGCCGTCTGGCAACGGTGACGTCGACTTCCTCGCGTCGATGCCGGTGGGCAGCAGCCTGCAGCTCGTACTCAACGCGACCGTTGCATCGGGTGCAACCGGCTCGCTGACCAACAGCGCGACCGCGACGGTGCAAGGTGCGCCGACCGATCCGGTGACGACCAACAACATCGCGACGGACACCGACACCGTTCTGGTCGTGCCGGATCTGGTCCTCGACATCGAAGATCTGCTCGATCCGTATGATCCGGGTGGCACCGTCGCGCTGCCGTACCGGGTGCAGTTGCACAACAACGGTCCATCCGATGCGCACAACGTCCTGCTCGAACTGAGCGTGTCCAATTCGGCCTCGATCACCTGGCCGCCGGGCTGCGTCATTGTCACTTCGCTGCTGCGTCGCTGCTCGCTGGGTACGATTCCGAGTGGGACCACGGTGACGTTGACGGCCTTGCTCAGCGGCATGTCGTCGACGTTGTCCACGTTCTCGCTGAGCGGTTCGGCCACCACGTCGGATCAGGATCCGATCCTTGCGAACAATGCCACCGTCGAGGTCACGCAGCTGGTGGCAGGTGCCAACGTGCGCGTCAGCATCAATGATGAGCGCACGACGGTGCCGACCGGCTACCAGACCACCTATCGCATCGTGGTCGACAACGTCGGTTCGGTGACCGCCAACAATGTCGCGGTCCTGTCCGCGATCGCCCCTGAGCTGATCAATGCCAGCTGGACCTGCTCGTCGCCGAATGGTGCCGTTTGCGCCGCATCCGGCAGCGGTGCGATTACCGATACCGTCAGCCTCGCGCGCGGCCAGAGCGTCGTCTACCTGTTGCGTGCGACGGTGGATCCGGACCTCGATGTCTCGACGCCGCGCACCGCTACCCAGCAGGTGACGGCGACGGTGCCGGGCGGGCTCGACTTCAATGCCGCCGACAACAGCGCCAGCGACGTCGACGTCATCACACCGGTGCTGTTCGCCGACGGCTTCGAGGATTTGGTCAGTCTGCTGGCGCCGGCGACCACGCGTGCGAACGAACCCACATGGAAGGTGCAATAAGCATGGATAAGCGGCAACTCATCATCGGTCTCGCTATCGGTGCCGTCGTCGGCTGGATCGCCGCGACGTATTGGCAGGGTCGAAACGATACGCCGGCGCCTTCGGTCTGGCTGGCCCGTGTCGGCGACAGTTACATCACCGAGCCCATGTACATCGCCGAAATGCAGCGCCGTGGTGGTCAAACGCCGGGCCAGTACCAGGACATGGTGCAGAAGCGTGCGCTGCTCGATGACATGGTGCTGCGTCGTGCAATGGTCAATGCCGCACAAAACGAACACATCGACGATGACCCGGACGTCGGCTATCTGCTCGACCAGGCACTGGTGAATCAATACCTGCAACGCAGCTTGCGTGCGCAGCAGCAGAAGATTGTGGTGACCGATGCCGAAGTGCGTGCGCATTACGATGCGCATGCCGCCGACTACGTGGTGCCGGCACGACGCCGGGTCGCGATGATTCAACTCAAGGTGGCCGAAAGTGCCGGTGAAGAGGTCTGGAAAGCCGCCGAGGCGCGTGCGCGCGAAGCCCTCGGCAAAGCCCGCAAGCTGGACGCGACGGTGACGAATTTCGGTGTCGTGGCGCGTGAATATTCGGAAGACCAGGCCAGTCGCTATCGCGGTGGCATGATCGGCTGGATCAGCGATGGGCAACTTGACCGTTATCGCTACGACCCGGTGGTGTTGCAAGCTGCAGTCGGCATGGCGGCGGCCGGCGATGTCTCGGAGCCCCTGCGCGGCAAGGATGGGGTATATCTGGTGCGGGTCGTCGAGATCGAGCCAATGCGCGAACGCCAATTCGAACAACTGTCCACCGGTATCCATCAGCGCCTGTTGCAGGACAAACTGCGTGCCGCCGAGGAAGCGTTCCGAGAGGATCTGCGCAAACGCAGTGCCATTGAAATTCGCGAGGCCGGGCTCGAACGCATCGTGCCGCTCGCACCGCCGGCGGAAGCGAAACCGCCACAACCCCCTGCCATGCCCGCAACATGACCATGGAAACGACCATGTCGACGCCAAGATTTTTCGATCAGAGATTTGTCGATCAGATCAGTCTCCGCCTGTTGGCGGTCTTGCTCTGTTGTTTCGGCGCGAGCCACGCGGCGGATGTGCAGCAGGTGATCACCCTGCAGCCGGGCTGGAATGCCGTGCACATCGAGCTGACACCAAATGCGCCGGAGATCGAGACTGTTTTTGCCGGCATGCCGATTCGCAGCGTCTGGCGTTATGCGCCGAACGATGGTGGCGCGGAGTTCATCCGCGATCCGTCCGAAGGACTCGAGAACATCGAAGGCTGGTTCGGCTGGTTCCCGCAGCCGCGGCCAGAGGCATTCCTGAGCAACCTGTTCCGTATCGACGGCAATACCGCCTATCTGGTGCGCCTGGATGGCACCACCTCGCGCCAGGTCACGATCACCGGCAAGCCGGTGTTTCGCGCGCCCGATTGGCGTTCAGACGCGTTCACGCTGACCGGCCTGCCGGTCGCCACCAGCAACGGGCCGAGCTTTTCCGAGTTCTTTTCGGAATCGCCGGCACACGTGGGCCAGCCGGTCTACAAACTGTCCGGGAACGGTCAGTGGCAACTGGTGACGACACCGGCCACCGAAGTGATCGCGCCGGGTGCGGCCTACTGGATCTACACCAAGGGCAATTCAGGCTTCCAGGGGCCTTTGCAGCTGGTGCTCGATCAGGGCAGCGCCATGGAGTTCAGCGCTGCGCTGGACGAGATCCGTGTCGTGTTGCGCAATCGCAGCGGCGCCAACGGCAGCTTCCAGATTCAACGCATCGGCAACGGCGCCTTGCCGTTGCGCTTTCGCAATGAGGACCCGGAAACCGGCGAAGTTGGCTGGCCAAATCTGCAGGACACGCTGGTGCTCGATGCCCCTGTCAACAAGGACGTGTTCCTGACCCTTGCTGTCGTGCGCCGCGACTTCAATGCCGATCGCATGGAAGAAGTCATCGCCATCACCGATGAGACCGGTCAGCGCGTGTTGCTCGCGCTCGGCGGTAACACCATCCAGCCGAGCGCCATCGTCCGTCTTGCCAACGGCAAACAGGTCAGCGCGAGTCCATTCGCCGGGTTGTGGGTCGGCGACGTCACCGTCGATGCCGTCAGTCAGGCCCAGCAGGCAGGCACCACGCCGATGCCGGTCGGTCGTCCGTTCAGCCAGCGCTTTCTCATTCACGTCAATTCCTCCGGTGAGGCCAGTCTGCTCAAGGACGTGATCCAGATGTGGGACGAGGGCACGACCCAGCCAAGCAGCGTCAATCCGGCCTACAACGAAGTCGCGGAACCGGGTCGTTACGTGTTGATCACCGACAAGAACCTGATTGGTGCGTATTCCGGTGCCGCGAATATGGACGGCGCCTCGGTGGGCATCCGCTTCAGCACCGTCGCCTATGACTTCGAGCCGCAGACCCTGGCCTTTACCGGGGGCTTCGGCCCGGGTTCGGAATTGACCACGAACGCGGTGGTGACGCCGACGCTGCCGACCAATCCGTTCCTGCATCGTTTTCACCCGGATCACGACAACCTTGACGACAACTTCACCAATGCCAAGGTCGAGGCCTATCAGGTGGCACGCAACATGCGCCTGAGTTTCACCAATGAAGACCCGCAGGGCGGCAGTTTGCCGGGCTGGGGTGACTCGATTGTTGGCGGCGTGTTTTCCGAGTCGATCACCGGCTTGCACAAGAACGCGATATTCACTTCCGGACAGTTTCGGCTGCGGCGCGTTTCCGCCGTTCCGGTCCTGAATCAGTAACAGGGGATGAAACGCATGTTCGCGAATCGATATCAAAAGTTGCTGATGGTGCTGGCCACGTCGTTGGCGGCATACACACCGTTTACCGCCCGAGCCGCTTGGCCACAGGCGTTGGGCAGTCTCGGCAAGGATGCGGTGGTCGTGGTCAAGACTGCGCCCAGCGGCGACGTCTATGCCGCAGGCAATTTCAGCGGATCGCTGAACCTCGGTTCCGAGACGCTGATCGCGCAGGGGCTGCAGGATGTGTTTATTGCCCGCTTCAGCGCCAGCGGTGCGGTGATCTGGGCACGCAGCGCCGGTGGTGCCTCGGTCGACAGCGTGCGCGACATCGCGCTCGACTCGGCCAACAGCGTCTATCTGGTCGGTGACTTCTACGGTCAGGCCAACTTCGGCGGCAGCAGCGTTGGCAGTGGCGCTGGCAACTTCGACGCCTACATCGCGAAAATCAACACCGTCGGTGCCTGGCAATGGGCGCGCAATATCGGCGGCGGCGGCAATGACCGCGCCGTTGGCGTGGTCACCGCGCCCGGCGATTCGGCGGTCATCCCGCCGGTACCGGAATCTGCGGTCCTGATCGGCAACTACAGCTGCAGCGCGACCTTTGCCGGACCCAATGCGCAAACCCTGAGCGGCGCCTGCAGCACCGGCAACAAGGATCTCTTCGTTGCGCGCATCAGCAGTACTGGCGACTGGATCTGGGCACGTGATCGCGACGGCGCCGCTTCCGGATTCGATTCCTCGAGCCATATCGTGATCGACGCTGACCAGCGCGTACACGTGCTCGGCTTGCAGCCGGCTGGCGGCTACCAGACGGTGTTCTTCGACAACTTCAACAGCGGCGTGTTGTCGTCCAACTGGATTCCCTCGGATGCCAGCTTGGCCACGGTGCAAAGCGGCAACCCGTTCTGGTTCAACGACGCGCACCTCGGGTTGCACTGGTCAGCGAACAACGTGCGCACGGTGCCGTTCGACATGTCCTCGGCCCAGGCGGTCGTGGTCAGCATGGACATCCTGCGTGGGCTCGACTACCTGTTTTCGGAAAATCCGGACGCAGGCGAAGACTTCTACGTCCAGTTTTTGAATTCCAGCAATGTCTGGCAGAACATCGAAGGCTTTCCCGGTGGCGGTACGCCCGGCGAGCACTTTGTGCGAAGCGGCGCCAGCGCCTACGTGCTCGGCGCGGAAGCGCGGCACGCGAATTTCCAGATCCGTGTGCTGTTGACAAACGGCAGCGGCAACAACTTCGACTGGTGGCACGTCGACAACGTGCGCATCGAGAAGGTCGGTGCCGACGCGCCGTTCCTGTTCAGCCTCAGCAATGTCGTGTCGAGTGCGCCGACGCTCGGCGGCGCCACACTTTTGCCAAACCTGCTGAAGATCAATGGCCTCGCGCTTGACGGCAGCGTCAACAGCGACCGACGCCTGCTGTTGCACGGCAGCTACAACGCGGCACTCGCGAGCACCTGCGGTTCATTGACCGGCAGCGGTGGTGCCTTTGTGATGAGCATGACCACGAACGGCGTGCCGACCTGTTCATGGCTCAAGGGCGTCGCTGGAGCGGACGGTTACGGCATTGCCGCGGATGCGACCGGCAACGTCTACGCGACCGGCGGCTTTGTCGGAACAGCGGCCTTCTTCAATGATCCGGGCGGCACCCTGCAAGCGACCGGGGCCACCAATCCCGACGTTTACATCGCCTCCTTGACCCGGGACGGCAACTGGCGCTGGGCCACCGGCGGCGGCAATCTCAATGCCGTGACCGGTATTCCGGCACGCGCCGGTGGTGGCGGTGTCGATCGCGGTCTGAGCCTGACCACGGACGGCGTCGGCACGGTTTTTGTCGGAGGCAGTTTCCAGTCGGTGGCACAGTTCGGCATCAGCGACACCTTGACTGCGGTTGGTGGCGATGACGGCTTCATCCTCAACCTCGGCACCGACGGCCGCTTCTTCCAGGAGGAGGCCTGGATTGCGGGCGTGCCCCTGGTGCCGCCACCAAACGCCAAGCTCGACAATCTGGTCTATACGCCGGAATTCATCCGCAACGGCGCGCCCTTCGACGCGTTCGCCGCAAAGGTCTTCCTGTGGACCAAGGTCTCCGGACAGAATGCGCAGTTGATCCCGCTGCAACCCTCGGAAGCCATCGAGGTGCGTTGGCGTGTGATCGGCGCGCCGCTGGAATCGAGCGCGCGCGTCAGCAGCCTCGGCAACATCGCCTGGCCGACGGCGCCTTGCGCCGACAATGCGCAAACCAACTGTTATCAGGTCCATGTGGTTGGCGCGCCGGTGAATGCCGAACCGGCGACCGGCGACTTCAAAGTGCTGGAGCTGATCAACCCGGTCAGCGGCGGCAGTGGCGCGACAGTGAGTTCCGGTCGCTTTGGCGCAACGCGCGCTGGCACCAGCACGATTGTCTACATCAATGGACCGACGCTGGACCCGCTGACTTATCCGACCCAGGTCGAGATCGTTCGCTCCCTGCCGTATAGCACCGTGCCGATGTTCACCGACAATGTGCTGGCCGAAATCGGTCAACGCATCGTCGACGCGCATCACGACGAGCCCGGTCGTACTGGTTACGTCGTCAACGAACGGGCCTATTACGATGGCGCCGGTGGCGATGCCGCGTATTCGCGCGCAAGCCGTACTGGCGCAATCATTCCGGTGAACCGTTACAGCATCGCGCGGCCGCAGGATCAGGACCGCGAGCTCGTCGTCGCCTGGTATCACCGCAAGGCGAAGGGCGTGTACTGGCCGGAAAAGGCGGTGCGCTACCAGCCGCATTGGCCGTTCGATCCGGATCGCATCATCGTCGCCAGTCAGCAAGGCGGCGAAACCCTCGGTCAGTCGCCACTGAATCCGCTGCAGTTCCCGTCGGTGAAGGTTTACATCCAGAACGATGTGAATCTGCCTGGCTTCAACCCGAACGACGAACATGCGCTGCTGGCGCCGTCATCGACCGGTACCGGCGTCGATGCGGTGTTCGCTTTGCGTTCGGACTTCGGCAGCGGCCTTGAAGGCGATCAGGCCGCAGCTTCCGATCCCTACGTGCTGGTGAAATATTTCCATACCGCGACGGCGCTGTGGCGCTTCCGCGTGTTCAAGGTGCTGGCCACCGGCGCGGGCTTCGAATCGTTCCGCTTCCCCGGTATCGCCGGCACCACGGTGTCGCCGCCGTATCCGGTGCGCCTGTTGCCGGGCTGCGCGGAATCGTATGTGCTCGGCCAAGCGGTCGGCGAGCAGCCGCCGCCGCCGTTCTTCCAGGACTACAAGAACCAGTTGTGGGCCAAGTCGGCCGGCAGCGGTTCGGTGCATTATTTCTATCCGGCACAGGCCGGTTACTTCACCGATCTCGACAACAACGACGACAACGATTTGTCGACCGGCGACTGCGTGCCGTGGCTCGCGCGCCTGCCGGAAAGTGAGGGCGGCACCGCCTCGCCGCTCGATCCGATCGTGGTTCGTTATGACATCACCTGGCCGGAGTCGAGTCCGTTGCTGATCAGCGGCGAAACCCTGCTGACGCCGAAGCGCGGTCTGCCGGACATACTCAACCAGGCCTCGGTCGCCGTTGTCTACGACGACATTCAGGACACGCAACCGGATGCGTTGCCGAGCGACACCTTGGCGCAACTGCTTGACCCATTGAACCCGCGCTTCGTCGCCTTGACCGCCGTTCCGTCGAGCATCGCGACCGAGTTCCAAACCGATGGCACCAATGCCATCCTCGGTTCGGCCGACGGCGTGATCAAGCTGCCGGCGTCGATCCGCACCCGCTTGCGCTTTGAGCCGATCAACAAGCGTCTGGTGCTGAAGGGCCTGCTCGATGAAAGCGGCGCGGGCGAACCGTTCCTGCTGCTGAATGTGCTGTCCAAGCGCGACCGCGTCGCACTCAAGCGCCTCAATGGTGGCGATGGCAACGAGGAAAGCGGCTATACCGGCAAGTGCGCAACCGCCGCGAACGGCTGCAACTGGGATCAGGCGGTAGAAGCGCTGTTTCGCAAGTCACGCAACCCGCAGAATATCGGCGGCATCTGCCTCGCTTCGCACCTCAACGAGCAGCGCGTACGCGTCTGCGACCAGTCGCGTGCGGTCAGCGACAGCGATGTGCTGATCGGATTCCAGGATCTCAACAACGACTTCGTGCTCGAACCTTTCACTGCAACCGGCGTCAGCGCCGCGCTGTCGGCGGGTTTGTCGCAGGGCAGTGGTTACATGACGATCGCCTTCAACAACGATGCGTCGCTGAATCCGTTGCCGGTCAGTCTCGAAGTGATCAAGGTCGGCTGCCTGACCTCGCCACCGCCGCCACAGACGGCGACGCTGATCAAGACGTATCAGGGCCAGATCAACGTCATCTCGCCGGAGAACATCTTCGACGAGCAACTGGTGCTGCGTCACAGCGGCGACTTTGGCGGCAATCCGGATGCACTCGAGTTCGAGTGGTTCTTCCATCCTGATACCGGCGAAGGTCCACCGTCGCCATTGCCCGATCCGGCCACCGGTCAGCTCAACGGCTGGATCCAGTTCCCGGTCAGCAATCCGCAGGGCCAGGTCGAGATCAGCATTGAAGGCGCAAATATCCAGACCTTGTCCGACAACTGGTATCTGGTGCGCTATCGCGGCCTGCCGACCTGCAACAACACCACGGGCTGGAGCCTGTGGGCCGGACAGCCGGGCGGCACGCCCTTGAACGAAGCGGCGCAACTGGCCGAAGGCTGGGTCAAGCGTGTGCTCGACCGCCTGAATCCGTACGAAGCGCGCGTGCAGAACTTCGGCCAGTCGGCGACCAACAACTACGCCAGCATGCTGATCCAGCTCGGCGAACGCTACGAAGGTCCGATCGCGCTCAACAACGACCCGAACAACATCAACAATTTCGGATTGATCGAGGCCTACACCACGGTGATGCGTCGCGCCCTGAGTTTGTCGGTCGGTTCGACACCGCCAGTCGATTACGGCCCGGCCAATGCCGCGATCCTGCTCGTTGCATCGCGCCTCGTCGACTTCTACACCCTGCTCGGCAACGAGGCCTATGCCGACGCCCAGGATCCGACCATCGGCATCACCACGAATGACGGCAATTTCTCGCTGGCGCCAAGCATCTTCAACTTCCAGAACCAG
Organism: Lysobacterales bacterium; assembly: GCA_043753835.1. Taxonomy (GTDB): domain Bacteria; phylum Pseudomonadota; class Gammaproteobacteria; order Xanthomonadales; family Ahniellaceae; genus JADKHK01. The sequence continues at coordinate 186,372 of JAYUVY010000072.1, forward strand.
GTCGACGGTCTGCTTTCGGAAGAACTGGTGTTGCTGCGCGGTCGTGACAGCACGTCCGGGCCGATCGCGGCACGCCCGGTGTACAACCGCTTCTTCTGGAATTTCACGACCGGTGACGGCGAAGTCGCGTATGCGCTGAGCTACAACGTGTCCGACCAGAACCGCAGCGGCGTGATCGACGAAAGCGATGCCCGCATCATGTTCCCGCAGGGTCATGGCGATGCCTGGGGTCATTACCTGACCGCGTCGACGATCTACTACGAGTTGCTGCGCCACCCGTTCTTCTCGTGGAATCCGCAGACCGAGTCGATCTCGGTGGCCGGTGCGCCGATCGACGTCGACTTCCTCGACGAGCGCCAGTTCGCCGAGACCGCCGCGGCCAAGGCGCGCACCAGTGCCGAGATCGTCGATCTGACGTATCGCGCCGGTTATGTCGAAGACCCGAACGGGCAGTGGCAGGGTTATGAAGACACCAATCCGCAGCGCGCCTGGGGACTGGCCGAATGGGGCCGTCGTGGTGGCATGGGTGCCTATTACGACTGGGTGACCGTCAATGCCATCCTGCCGGACGAAGATCCGGATCCGCAGCATGTTGGGCTGCAGCGCATCGACCGCAATCACGTCGCCGAACTCGACGAGATCGCGAGCCATTACCGGGTGATCCAGGGCAAGGTCGACAAGGCCGACAAGGGCCTGAACCCGCTCGGTCTCGCGAAATCGGTGGTGCCGTTCGACATCGATCCTTCGCAACTGATCAACGACAACAAGACGCAGTTCGAGCAGGTCTACGAGCGCGCACTCGCGGCGGTCGACAACGTGTTGCAGGTGTGGGATTTCGCGAATCAACTGACCAATCAGATGCGCCGCAATCAAGACTCGGTCGATGACCTGACCGAAGCCGCATCCGATCAGGAAATGGATTTCACGAATCAGCTGATCGAAATTTTCGGTTATCCCTATGCGGACGACATCGGACCCGGTGGCGTCTATCCGGCCGGTTACGACGGACCGGACATCTATCACTACCAATACGTGGATGTGCCGACTTTGGCCGGTACCGCATTCGATATCGATGGCGGCACCGACGGCCTCGCCAGTCCGATCGAAATCAAGGCCTTCACTGGCATCTACACGCCGATGCCCAATGGCGTCAATTTCTTCGGCGTCGCGGCGGCACCAGCCAACACCGGTGACGACGGCGTCGACTGCGCGGCGCAACCCCTCGCCGACGGCTGCGCGCTCGGCAATGTCAACTTCAATCCCGGCGCGATCCGGGTGCTGGAAGTGCCGTATACGACCATCGAGTCACCGGACTACGGCCTGTGGTTTACCCGACCCGCAGAATGGACCGGTTCGCGGCGTGCGCCGGGACGCCTGCAGCAGATCCTGCAGCAGATGGTGGCGGCGCGTGTTTCAATGAAGACGGCGGTCGATGACTACGAGGGCCTGAAGGAAGACATCGACGGCGCGATTGGTGACCTTGCTGCCTTCTACCGCATCAGCGGCAACAACATCAGCATTCTGCAGAACCAGCGCAACGAGCTGAAGACGCTGACCACGGTATCGGCGGTGATGGGCGGGGCGGCGATCGCTGTGCGGCGCGTCGGTGCCTTCATTGATGCGAGCTTCGAGACCACATCCGAGTGCATCCCGACGTCCCTGATCGCAGGTTTGGCCGCCGGTGGCGACCTGACCTCCGGTGCGCGGTGTGCGGTCAAGTTCGGCGGCAATGCCACGCAATTCACGCTCGACACGGTCGCCGATGCGATGGACATCACCCAGCTCTCGGTCGATGCCGCGATGGGCGACGTCACCGAGTTGGCCGGCATCAATACCGCCATCAACGACCGCGAACTCGAGTTTTCGTCGGTCGCTGGCGAGATCGATGCCCTGGTGCGCGCCGAACCGACGCTGCGGACGGAAATCTATTCGCGCGCCGAAGCCTTGAAGCAATTGCAGGGCGACTACTTTGCGACCCTGGCCGAGGGCACACGCATCCTCGAACGCAAGACGTCATTCCGTCGCAATGGTGCGGCCGCGGTCCAGGAATACCGCTATCAGGACATGGCCTTCCGCATCTTCCGCAACGACGCCCTGCAGAAATATCGCGCGGCATTCGATCTCGCGGCGCGCTACGTCTACCTTGCGGCGGCAGCCTACGACTATGAAACCAATTTGCTCGGTACCGACTCGCAGGCTGGTCAGAACTTCCTGACCAATATCGTGCGCGAGCGCAGCATCGGTCAGATCCTGAATGGCAATCCGATGCCAGGCACACCCGGTCTCGCCGACACCATGGCGCAGATGAAGCTGAACTTCGATGTGCTCAAGGGGCAGATGGGCTTCAACAACCCGCAGGTCGAAACCAACCGCTTCTCGCTGAGACGCGAACTGTTCCGCATTCCAGAAGGCCCGGAAGGCGACGCCGCGTGGCGCGCCAAGTTGGACTCGATGCGCGTGGCCGATCTCTGGTCGGTGCCCGAATACCGGCGCATGGCGCGGCCTTTTGCGCCGGAATCAGCCGGTGCGCAGCCAGGACTGGTGATCGAATTCGATACCAATGTCACCTTCGGCCTGAACTTCTTCGGATGGGAACTCGGGCCGCAGGACAGCTCGTATGACTCGAGCAAGTTCGCGACCCGCGTACGCTCGGTCGGTGCCTGGTTCGGCAACTACGACAATCTGCCGCTGGCCGATGATCCACGCATTTACCTGTTCCCGGCCGGCGCCGACGTGTTGCGCGCGCCTTCAGCGAGCGACTTCACCACGCGTCATTGGCAGATCATCGATCAGGCCGTGCCGATCCCGTTCCCGATCGGTGCTTCGGATCTCGATCAGCCGAACTGGAACCCGATCGCGGATACCTTGAACGGTGCCAGCACCGATCTGCGTCGTTACGGTCGTTTCCGCGCCTATCACCTGGCGGAACCGTTCGATGACGCCCAGGTCACGTCGGACAGCCGCTTGATCGGGCGTTCGGTGTGGAACAACAAGTGGGTGATCATCATTCCGGGCGGCACCTTCCTCAACGACCCGAATGCCGGTCTCGACACCTTCATCCACGGCGCGCCGATTCCCGGTGGCGCTGCGGGCGAGCGTGACGGCAACGGTATCGACGACATCCGGATCTTCTTCGAAACCTACGCGTACACGGGGCTCTGATCATGAAGCGACGCGTCCTTGGTTTGCTCGCCGGGCTGTCACTGCTGCCGGCCCTGGTGTTCGGCAAGATTGAATCGCCGGACCATGTCATCTACGGCAATGTCACCGTGTTCGGCACGCCGGCAGCGGTAGGCACGCTGCTGGAGTTGCGCCGCCATCCCAGCGATGTCGTGCTGGCGCGCTACACGATCGGCCGCGATCCCGATCTCGGCAACCAGTTCGCGCTGCGCATCCCGATGGATTCGGTCGAGCCGCGCGCCGACGGGCACGCGCGTCCGGGTGACGGCGTGCGCATTTATGTCGACACCCGCCTCGCCGCTGAAACTTCGGTCGGCGAGGAGGGCGTCGCGGTGCGCCTGGATCTCGATCCGCAGAACATGGGCACTGGTCCAGGCATTGTTGTCGCCGACGGCCAGGGCCTTGAAGGCAATGCCGGGACCAGTCCGGTCGTCTTCACGTTGACCTTGAATACCAACAGCAACGACCCCGTCACCGTTAATTGGGCGACTCAGGACGGCACAGCGGTCGGCGCTGCTGCTTGCGCAGCGGGCATCGACTACGTCAGTGACACCGGTGCTGCCATCGTCGCACCATCGACCTTGACGCAAACGATCACGGTGCAGTCGTGTGGCGACGGCGTGATCGAGAACAACGAGACGTTTTCGCTGCTGCTGACCGGTTCGACCGGGGGCGTGCTGCAGGACAATCTCGCAGTCGGCACCATCATCGACGATGATGACGTTCCGGAATTGGTCATCCCTGATACCCGCGTGCTGGAGCCGGGTGCCGGCAGTGTCGATCTCGTCTTCCGCGCGCAATTGTCGCGGCCATCGACGATCGCCACCAGTTTCAACTACGCAACTCAGAATCTGAATGCTTCTGCGGGCAGCGACTACAGCCCGCGCAATGGCACCGTGCAGATTCCGGCTGGCACAACCCAGGTCGAGATCCGTGTGCCAGTGCTGGCCGATGCCTCGGTCGAGGCGCGTGAACAGTTCCGGCTCGTTCTGTCTGCACCGCTCGCGCTGCGTCTGCAGCGGCTCGAAGCCTTCGGTGACATCGTCGATCCGGCCTATGATCCGGCAGTCTTCCCGGTTGACGAAACGCAGGGGCCGGCCGGTGTACTGGCGGCGCCGAGCGATGTCGTGCTGTCGCCCGATGGCTTGCATGCCTACGCGTCGAGCGAGTCGCTCGACACTGTGGTTGCCTATACGCGCAGTGCCATTACCGGCAAGTTGACCCTGATCAGCAGCTACACCGCAGCAAGTGCGGGCTTCAGCGGCGCATTGCTGGATGGCCCGAGTGATCTCGCGGTCAGTGCCGACGGTGCCCATGTCTACGCCGCTGCGCGCAACGCAAGTGCGGTCGTGGTGCTGGCGCGAAATGCCGGTACCGGCGCACTGAGCTACGTGCAAAGCCAGACGCGCCCGGCCCTGCAGGGAGCCGCTGCCTTGCATCTGAGCGCGGACGATCAGCATCTCTACGTCGCCGGTGCCGCAGCCAATGCGTTGGTCGTGTTCCAGCGCGACGCCGGAATCGGTTCGCTGACGTTCCTGGAAACTGAAACCAATGCGGTCAATGATGCAACCGATGCCGGTGGTGCAGTGCAGGCGCTCGATCGCCCGTCCGGCATCACCAGCAGCAGTGACGGCGCACAGGTCTATGTGGCGTCGCGCTTCGGCAATTCGGTCGTCACCTTCCAGCGCAACAATACGGTCGGTGCCGGATACGGTCGCCTCTCCTACGTCTCTGGTCAGCGTAATGGTCAGGCCGGCGTGCAAGGGCTCGGTGGTGCCTTCGATCTCGTGCTCAGTCCGGACGGTCAGCAGCTTTATGTCGCTGCCGAGGCCAGCAACAGTGTGGCGGTCTTCGATCGTGCCGCGAATGGCGCGCTGACCTGGCGTGCGCAATGGAAGAAGGGCGACCCCGGCGTGCATGGCCTCGGTGGTGCTCAGGCAATCGCGATCGCGCCGGACGCGACCCAGGTCTACGTCACCGGTTTCGCCGACAACAGCTTCAGCGTGTTCCGTCGCGCGACGGTCGCGGCGCCGGGCGTCCTGGTCGGTGATCTCGCCATCCAGCAGACGCTGATCGATGGCGAAGGCCAGGTCGACCTGATGAACGGGCCGGTGGCGATCGCGACCAGCAGCGACAACAAGCACATCTACGTCGCAGCGAGTGGCGACAACGCCATCGTCGTGCTCACCCGTCAGTCGAACACCATCGACTTGTTCAAGGACAGCTTCGAGTAAACGCACACGGCCTGCAGCGATCGACGCTGCAGGCCGTCAGGTGCACCGGTAACGCAGGTGATCGCGAACAATCGCGCGCAAGCGCGCTCCTACGAAAGCGGTTGCCGCAGCACTGACGCGAGATGCTTTCGTAGGAGCGCCCTTGGGCGCGATTTCGGGTTCACGAAATCGCGCACAAAAAAGGGAGCCGTAGCTCCCTTTTTCGACGTGCCTGAAAAACAGATGACTTACGGTGCGAGTTCGAAGAAACCGCGGCCGAAGGTGGCGACGCGGACCAGGCTTGAATCCGGGGCGACATACACGTCCATCGCGTTCACCAGCGGCAAACCGGCACCGAAGCGGGTCCAGGTGGCGCCGGAATCGACCGACTTGTAGACGCCGAGATGCGTGCCGGCATAAACCACGTTCGCTGCGCCCGGATCGGTAGAGACGGTATTCACCGGCACGCCGGTCGGGAAACCGGCGCCATCGATCGCGGTGAAGCTGGTGCCGCCATTCGTCGACTTCCACAGATGCGACTTGGTCGCATCCGGGGCCACCGAGGAGGCATAGACGATGCTCGGGTTCACGCGATCGAAATGCACGTCGCTGATCGACAGGCCATTGTTCGGCAGGGCACCGGACTGTGTCCATGCGGCGCCGCCGTTCGTGCTCAGATAAACGCGACCACCACTCGCTGCGACACCGATGACACTGGCATTGCTCTGGGCGATGCCGACCTGACGGATCGCGAAGCTCGTCGTCGGCAAGCCGGTGGTTCCGAGCGCCGCCCAGCTGGTCGCGTAGTTCGTCGACTTGTAAACCTTCAGGTTGACGTGCGTGAACACCGTGTTGCCGGTGGCGTCACCGTCCCAGGCTTCGATGTGGGTGATGAACGGTGCCGTCGACGAATTGTTCGACTCGGTGATACCACTTGACGCCGACACGAAGTTCGAACCACCGTCCGTGCTCTTGTAGATGCGCGCGTAGTAGAGCGAGCCGAGCATCTGGTTGGCGTTGGCACGGTTCACGTTGGCGCCAAAACCGTCACCGCCGAGCGACTGGTTGAAGATGCCGCCGCTGCCGGCGCGCACGCGCGTGCCATTGTCTTGCAGGCCGCCGATCACAGCGCTGCGATTGGCTGTCGAGGAACCGACCGAATACAACAAGTGCGAGGTGATGCCATTGTTCAAGTCGTCGGTAAACGTGGTGCCGAGATTTGACGACTTGAAGATGCCGCCGTCGCTGCCGACGAACAGATTGCCATTCGAATCGAATGCCGCCGCGTGGAAGTCGGCGTGCACGTAGGGCAGGCCGAATTGCGCCAGCCAGTTCGACTTGAGGCTGTAGCTCCAGGTATTGCCGGACAGCGTGGCCGAGGCCAGGTGCAAGGCGCCGCCGAAAAAGAACTGGTTGGCATTGGCCGGATTCACGATCAGCGCATGGTTGTACCAACCCTGGCCGTTCAGCGCGCACTTCGGTGCCGTGCACTCGACGTTGCTGTTCGTGTAGCGCACCTTGTTCGAGGTCGCACTCAGCGCCGTCCACGTTGCGCCGCCATTCGTCGACTTGAAGAAGTCGGCGAGGTCGGTCGCGGTGTAGTTGTTCGGAATCGCGGCCATTGCGTAAATCGTGCCGGCGGCGCTGGGGGCCGATGCCAGGGTGATGCGACCGACGCCGGTGCTCTTGGCCATGCCAGTCGCTTTCGCCCAGGTTGCGCCATTGTCGGCCGAGGTGAACACTTGGCCGTTGGTGGTGCCGGTGGTCAAGGTTGGCGTGGCTTCGAGCGACAACGCGTAGTTGGTGCCGCCGTTGGATTCGATATCCCAGACGACCGGTACGTCGGCGAAGCCGGTGGCCAGCGCAACGGATGCGAAGCTCGCGCCGCCATCGATCGAACGGAACAGTCCGGCATCCGTCGCTGCGAGCACTGCGCCCGAAGCAACCTTGATGTCGCGCACCGAAGTCGAATTGCCGAGATAGACCGGACCAGTCCAGGTTTCGCCGGCATCGGTGGATTTGTAGACGCCGAGGCCGGTGCCGTCGAAGGCATCGCCCATGCCGAGGTAGAGCGTATTCGAATTGGCCGGATCCATCGCCAACGCACCCACCGACAGCGATCCCAGCGTTTCAGTCTTCGGCAACCAGCTCAGTCCGCCGTCGGTGGTTTTCCAGATGCCGCCGCCCGCCATGGCGACAAAGATCTGATTGGGGTTGCCTGGTGTCGTCACGATGTCGGTCGGGCGCCCGGCGTCGGTGATGTTGTTCAGCACCGACGAACCGTTCTTGATCACCGTTGCGCTGGTCGGGCCGATGTTCACCCAGGTGTTGCCGGTCGCGGCGATCTTGGCATTCGCGTCGAGCAGATTACTCATCATGCCGGCATTGCTGCCCGGTAGTAACTTGCCGTAGCGCTGGCGTTCGCGCTCTGCGGCCTCGTTCATGGCACGACCGAAACCGGGAACCGGCTTGGTTTCAAACCATCCTTCGGCAATGCCCTTGCGGCGCTCGTTGGCGCTGTCGGTTTCAGGCGTGCCGTTCACGCCGTTGGCGAGAACCATTCCAGAAAACAAGGCCGCAGAAACGGCTGCCGCAATCGGCGCAATCTTGGTGAACGACATTCGGTGGATCCCCTGTTCTTGAGTGGCGCCCCGAACGCCGCTTCAGTCTTCGTGATGCATGCCCGGGGCAGATCGGATCGCGGCATCCGTCTCTGGACGGAAGCTCGCGAAGGCGGCGCATGCTAAACGGCGTTCGAATCACGCGTTATTGCAATGCAGCAACTTCCAGTTCGTGATGACGGCGTCAAGTCGATGATCCATAAGCGAAAAAGGACGCGACTTGGATGTTCGCGCCCTGATTCACAAGTGTGACTTTTTGCGTCACATGATCAGCAATAGTCAAAGTGGGCATTTGTCGTCGTCACCGAGCCGATGCACTCGCAGCGAGGCACCGGGACCGATCCGACTAGTCCGGAATTGTTTCGAACCCGTTGCCGAACACGCCGTCACTCACCACAACCTGCGTGAAATTGCGCGTGCGCGTGTCGACGCCAGCATTCGCGGTGCCGCCATCGTCGACCACCAACACCGTGATCAGCGCGGTTCCCGGCACAAGCGGCGTAAACGTGAGCTGGGCCGTTCCTGCGGAGCTGTTGTAGACGATTTGCGGGTCGGCGATCACGGCGGGTGCATCCGACAGTGCGCTAAGCGCGAGCAGCTGCGTGGGCTCGCCGTTGCCGGCGCCGATGCCGGTCAACACGCGTTGGCGCGGACCGCTGCCGGCGAGCACAGGCGCCCCATCGGCGATCGGGTCGAGTGTGGGCGCGTCGTTGACCGCTCCGACATCGACCATCACCACGCGTTGCTGAGGCGCATCGATGCCATCGTCTACAGTGAACTGCAGCGTGGCCGCCCCGTAGAAATCCGCGGCGGGTGACAGCGTCAGCGACGCGAGCGCGGCGTTGATCGCCGCAGTCGTGCCGGAGAAGCGCAGCAGCGCATCGTTGTTGCCGTCGCCGGTCTCGAAGTTGAGACCGCTCACCGACAGCGAGAGCGTGCCGCTGCTGGTGGCGAGGTCAACGGTCAGCGCCGGCGTGTCGGCGTCAGCCACTTGCAACGCGCCGACACCGGTGAACGCCAGCGTCTGGTCTTCCAGCACGCTCGTCGCGGCGGGCGCGGTACTCGTGGGAATGGCATTGGCCATGATGGTGATCGTGGTCGGTTGCGTCGCGCATAGTTGCGGGATGCCGTCGTCGCAGACGCGCAGTGCGGCCACGCAGCTGGCCGGCGAATCCGGCGACGCCGGTGTGAACGAGAACACGCCGCTGGCCGCATCGATCGTTCCGCCGCAGGTGTGCGCTGCATCCAGAGTCCAGGTCAGCGCACCCGGACCATCGACATCGGTTGCGTCCGCGTCGTAGGTGTATGCCATCGCTTCATTGGCGGTCGTCGCGGGCGTGGTCGAAATCTCCGGGGCATCGTTCACCGGCGTGACCGCGCCGTTCGCGATATCGGAACTGGACGAGAACGCGGTGATGCCGCCATTCGGCGTCGATGCCGCCAAGGCGCCATTGCTGCCGCTGGTGCGGTCCCATGCGCGGAACAGGAAGGCGACACCGCCGGTGGCATTGGGCGCGGGTTGCAGGAAGATGCGCGTCGCGGCATCGGCCGCGAGCAGGCGCGACGAGGTCGCGTCGACCGTGCCGATCAGTTGCCATGACGCGCCGCCATCGAGCGAGTAATAGCCGGTGTTGCCCGCCGACACCGACACCACAGCGATGCCAGGCAGCGCGCCGCTGTCGATGTCGCCGAGGTTGTCGATCTGTCCGGGCGGCGTGGCGAAATCAACCAGATCGGAAACCAGCGAGCCCACTGCGCCGACCGGTACGCCGGGGTCTTCGTTGACGGTGGCCACGACGGGCGACTTCGATGCGTCCAGCGTAGGCGCGTCGTTGATCGGGTTCACCACGATGGCCGCGGTGTCGATCGCGGTCGAGAACGCGGTGGTGCCGCCCCCCGGCGTCGCGGCGAGCGTGCCACCGTTGATCCCGGTGCTGGCGTCCCAGGCGCGGAACGTGATCGATGAGGTTCCTGAGGTATTCGCTGTCGGCTGCAGGTAGACGCGCGCGGTCGGCGCAAGCAGACGCGCGGTGCTGTCGGAGACGTTGCCCATCGCCTGCCAGGTCGAGCCATCGATCGAGTAGTGCCAGGAACCGCCCGCGCCGAGCCCGGTCACGGCGATGCCGGTTTGCGGGCCGTCCAAGTCGGACACGTTGTCCAGCCCGCCGCTGGGTGTCGCCGGATCGACCAGTGCGGAAACGAGCGTGCCGACTGCGCCCGAAGGCACAGCCGCGTCCTCGTCCACCGCGGTCATCACCGGTGTCTTCGACGCATCCAGCACGGGCGCGTCGTTGATCGGGGTCACCAAGATCGAGGCGACATCGGTGAACTCGGAAAACTGTGTGATGTTGCCGTGCTCGGCCGCCGAAACGACGCTGCCGTTGACGGTATCGCTGGACAGATCCCAAGCACGAAACGTGATCGCCTGCGCAACGGTCCCCGACACGTTGGCTGCGGGTCGGAAATACAGCCGCGTGCTCGCGTTGGCCTGCAGCAACAGCGCGGAAGTGTGCGAGCGCGGGCCGGAGGTCAGCCAGTTCACGCCGTTGTCGAGGCTGTAGTAGAGCGTTCCGCCGGGCTCGATCGCGGTGATCGCGATGCCGGTCTGTGCGGGGACATTGACATCCGTGACATTGTCGAGCTGGCCCGCCGGTGCCGCGAAGTCGATCAAGCTGCTCACGAGCGTACCGACGGCGCCGACCGGAGCGCCCGCGTCTTCGACGACGGCGGACAAGGCCGGCGACACTGCGGGATCAAGCCGGGGGGCGCGATTGCTCTGCGGCGAACGCAGCCCGACGACCTGTGTCACGCCGAAATCGGCGTCGTTGCTCGCGGTGGCGCTCATCGCGGGGAGCGTCAAGCCCCAACCCGACGACCCCTGGAGGAGCGAAATGCCGTGCGCGATCGATACGCCGCCCGTGCCCGCTGCTTGGCTCGCCACGTCGTAGGCCTCGCCCCCGGCCATGGTCCAAGTGGCTGAGCTGGCCATGGCGAAGGACGACATGATCAGGGTCGGCGTTTCAATCAATGGATAGGCAGCCGTTGCATGGGTCAGCGAAGACGGGGTGGCCTGCTGGCTCACATTCATCACTGGCATGGCGGCATTGACGTCGGCGTAGACCATCAGACCGCCGGCCGCGCCCTGCAGCGTGACCCCGGAGAAGCTGAACGTGTAAGTGAGGCCCTCACCCGCGCCGTATCGCTTGTAGTAAGTCCGCAGGCTGCTGGAATCACCGTTCACCTGATCTGCGCGCGCGACCAGGGTCCATCCGGCCGGCGGCGCGACGCTGACGTTCCATGGACGTACGGCGAGGGTGGCGATCATGCCGTCGCCAACCACGCCTTGGCCTGCCGCATAGACGAGATTCATCGACGTGGCTGCTGCAGGGGCGGTAGTGCTCGCGACGAACCCGCGTGGTGCCAGTGGCTTCAGCAGGACGCGTACGTCGACCTGGGCGACGGCGGTCGAAAAGGCACTGCTGCCGCCAGGGGAGGAAACATTGGCGAAGCTGCCATCCACGCCGCTGGTCTGATCCCAGGCGCGGTAGGCAAGCACCCCAGTGATGTTGCCGTTGTAGGAATTACTTGGGTCGTAATAGAGCCGGTTGGACGGCACGTCAGCGAGCAGCAGTGCGCTGGTTCCACTCGCACCGACCACTTGCTGCCAGCTCGCGCCGCCATTCGTCGTGTACCAGAAAACGCCGCTGCTGCCGCCCGTCACGGAGAACGTGATCGCGATGCCGAGCCCCGGGCTGGGATCGCCCTCGGCCACATCCGCATCGGTGACATTGTCGAGCTGGCCCGCTGGCGTGGCCAGATCGACAAAGCTCGAGATCGGCAAACCCAATAGGCGGGCCCCGCCGGCCGGGCCGGGCGGAAAGTCGACATCGTTGTATTGCGGTCCCCAAGCGACGTGACTCGCGACGTCCATCACCGGCGCGTCATTCACACCGGCGGACTTCCGGGTGGGAGTTTCCGCTGACGCGTGGGATGCGAACAGCAGGCCTAACAGCACTACGAGCGCATGGCGCATTCCATTCCCCATCCCTGAATTCCGCAGTATGGGGGGGGGAATGTCATTGCAACAAAGTTCCAAAGAAAAAGCCCTCAATGACGAGGGCTTCTTCTATCAAACTCTACACAAGCTACTAGGTGTGCCTCAGAACGGAATCTCGTCGTCATCGAACGGCGCATTGCTCGGCTGCGGTGCGCTCGGGCGATTGCCGCCGCCGGCGTTGCGATCCTGGCCGCCGTAACCACCACCACTGCCAGCACCAGCACCACGCGGCGCGTTGCTGCGTTCCGGTCGTTCACGCGACATGCCGCCGCCTTCACCGCCACCGCCGGGCTTTTCGCCGAGCATCTGCATTTGATCGGCGATGATGTCGGTGGTGTAACGCTCGACGCCTTCCTTGTCGGTGTACTTGTCAGTGCGCAGCGCGCCTTCGACATACACCTGACGGCCTTTCTTCAGATATTCGCCGGCGATTTCGGCGAGACGTCCGAAGAACTTCACGCGATGCCATTCAGTACGTTCCTGCTGCTCGCCGGTGGTCTTGTCCTTCCAGGACTCCGAGGTCGCGATTTTGATCGTGGTGATCGCACTGCCGCTCTGCGTGTAGCGGGTTTCAGGATCGGCACCGAGGTTGCCGATGAGGATGACTTTGTTGACGCCGCGCGACATGGAAACTCCTAGGTTCTGTTGAATCAGCTTGATCGGTGGACCGGGTTGCGTGCCTGCACGCCTCCGAGGACGGGCATCTTCCCGCATCACGGGAAACGGGGAAAGCGGCAATCGCCGCGATGTGACATCAGAAATATCGCAAATGCAGGCTGCAACCTATAATCGGCCGGTCTCATATGCTGCGAGTGCTCCGTGTCCTCAATTGTTGCCAGTTCGATTGTTGCCAACCCGATTGCTGCCGATCCGTCGCCTGCGGAAATCTCCGGTTTTGATGGCGTACGCGAGCATGTAGCGAACGGGATGCAGGCGGTCGACCAACTGATCCGCCGTCGACTCGGTTCCGACGTAGTGCTGGTCAACCAGGTGGCCGAGCACATCGTTTCCGGCGGCGGCAAACGGCTGCGGCCAACGCTGGTACTGCTGGCGGCCGAAGCGGCCGGCTATTGCGGCACGCAGCATCATCAGGCGGCGGCAATCGTCGAATTCATCCACACCGCGACCTTGTTGCACGACGATGTCGTTGATGAGTCCGACCTGCGCCGCGGCCGTCGTACCGCGAACGCGGTGTTCGGCAATGCCGCGAGTGTGCTGGTCGGCGACTACCTGTATTCACGCGCCTTCCAGTTGATGGTCGAGCTCGAACGCATGCGCATCATGCAGGTGATGGCCGACACCACCAACGAGATCGCCGAAGGCGAAGTGCTGCAGTTGATGCACATCGGCAATCCGGATATCGACGAAGCCGCTTATCTCAATGTCATCGAACGCAAGACCGCGGTGCTGTTCGCGGCGGCCTGTCGCGTCGGCGCCATCCTTGCGGATGCACCGAAGGCGATCGAAGACGCACTCGCCGATTTCGGCCTGCAGCTCGGCATGGCCTTCCAGATCGCTGACGACGTGCTCGACTACGTGTCCGATGCCGACACGCTCGGCAAGAATATCGGCGACGACCTCGCCGAGGGCAAGCCGACCTTGCCGCTGATCCACGCCCTGCATCACGCCTCGCCGCAGGACGCCGACACCATTCGCCGCGTCATCACCACCGGCGGGCTCGATGACCTGGATCGGGTGCTGTCGGCGATACGTGGCAGCGGCGCGATTGCCTATAGCGTGGCTTGCGCGCAGCGCCATGCCGATGCCGCCACCGCTGCGATCGCGAAGTTGCCGCACAGCTCCGCGCGCGAGTGTCTGGATCTGCTCGCGCGCTACGCCATCAGCCGCGATCACTGAGCGGCAAACGCTTCGGCGAAGAAGTTGCGCATCATCGTGTAGGCGCGTTTCGCTGCGCGCTCGTTGTAGACACAGCCGGGGCCGCTGTTTGCATCGGACTCGGCAAAACAATGCACGGCACCGCCGAAATTGACGAATTGCCAGTCAGCGCCGGCGGCCTGCATTTCCTTGGTGAAGCCGTCGATTTGCGCCGCCGGCACGTAGCTATCATCGGCACCATTCAAGGCCAGGACCTTGGCTTTCAACGCTCCGGCCTTGGCCGGCAATTCGGTCGCGAGATTGCCGTGGAAGCTGACGACGCCGGCGATGGCTGCACCGCTGCGCGCAAGTTCCAGTGCGGTCGCGCCGCCGAAACAGAATCCGATCGCGCCGAGCTTGCCGGTGTCGACCGGCGCATTGTCGGCGCTGGAGATGAGTTGGTCGAGCGCTGCATTCACCCGCGCCCGCAATGCCGTGCGATCGGCGTACATGGCGGTTGCTGCCTTGCCGGCCTCGTCGGCATTGGTCGGGCGCAGCTTGCTGCCATAGACGTCCGCGACCAGCACCACATAATCCTTCCCGGCAATGGTCTTGGCTTTCTCAATCTGTGCCGGTCCGACGCCCATCCAGTTCGGCACCATCACCAGCGCCGGCCGTTTGGACGTGGTCGCGTCGTCATAGACCAGCACGCTCTCGACTTCGGTGCCGTCGACTTCATACGTCAGCGTGCGCGTCTGCATTTCGGCGCAGGCCAGAGCGGGCAAAGACATCAGGGCGGACAGCAAGACTGGGCGAATTTGCATGGCGGTACTCCGGTGGTCGGGACGCGAATCTAGCAGCCGCTCGAATGTGAAAGTGCCTTCACGTCTTCGCCTGCCACGCGCGTGAATGAACCGTTATGCTGCGCGAATTCAACCCGCTCGGACGCACCCATGCGCAAACTTGTTGCCGCCATTTTCGCTGCCGTCATCGGTGTCACCAGTGTCTCGGCGCAGGCACCGGAGGCGGAAGACGTGATCGGTTATCGCCAGTCGCTGTTCAAGATGGTGATTTGGAATTTTGCGCCGATGGGCGCGATGATCCGTGGCGTCAAACCTTGGGACGCCGCCGAATTCAAGCGCCGCTCGGTGGCCGTGGCCTTCGCCGCCGTGCAACTGGACGAGGGCTTTGCGAACGGTTCGGGTGCCGACAGCGGCGGTGTGACCGATGCGCTGCCGGCGATCTGGACCGATCCCGCTGACTTCAAGGCCAAGTTGCGTGACTTCCAGAGGGCGTCGAACAAGTTGCGTGTCGCTGCCGTTGGCGGCGATCAGGACGCAATCAAGCATGCGTTCGATGACACCCGCAACGCCTGCAAAGGTTGCCACCAGAAATATCGCGCCGACTGATTCGGCAGTTTGGCTTCAGCCGTTGGCCCATTGCAGCAGCGCGTAAACGCCAGCGACGCAGACCAGCAACAGCAGCAGCGCGCGTCGCGTCGACACGATGCGCAGCCCGGGGCCATCAAGCTGGCGGCGGCCGTGCAACATCGCTTCCACAAGGCGTTTGCCGCGCCATTCGTGCCAGCCGATCGCGAAGACATGCAACACGATCAGCCACATCAACAGGTCGGTGAGGCGATGGTGCCAGCGCGTCGCGAAGCGAATGGTGTCCGCATCGAGTTTCGCAGTGAGCGGGCCGAACCAGTCGATGTCATCACTGGTCGCAAGACCACTGAGCGCCACCAGAGACAGCAGCAGCAACATGAGCACCACACTCCAGCCCCCGACTGCGCCGTGTGTACGCCCAAGCTGACGCGTGCCACGAAACTCGCTGAGGACTGCGCTCGGACCCCGCAGGAAATATGCGAAGCGCGCGCTCTCGCTGCCGACCCATCCCCAGGCCAGGCGGAACAGCAACAGGGTCAAGGTCGCGTAGCCACCGTAGAAATGCCATTGCATGTCGAACCAGCCCCACTTGGCGCTGCCGAACTGCACCAGCACGAGCAGCACCAACGACCAGTGGAACAGTCGCGTCGGCAGGTCCCAGATCATGCAGCGGGTGTCACTCACGAGGCCGCACTCATGCGATGCCGAGTCCTTCGATGTGGGTGATGACGCTGGCATCGAAGCCGGCGAGTTCGGCGAAAACGCGGCCGCGTTCGACGTAGTCGCGGAATTCGCCGAAGCTTGGTGCGCCCGGCGAAAGCAGCAAGATGCCAGCGCCATCGAGCGCATGCAGCGCGCGGGCGCAGGCGTCGTGCAGGTTGGATGCGCGCTGAACGCGGTCGCCGAGCGAAGTCTTTGCAAGCAGGTTGCCGATACGCGCGCCGTTGGCGCCCATGGTCACGATCGTCAGCGGTGGATGTGCGGCGACAAAATCCGCGAACGCCTGCCAATCGAGGCCACGTTCATGGCCGCCGACAAGCAGGGCGACGCGGCGCCCGGCGAAATGCGACAGCGCCGCGATCGTCGCCTGCGGCGTGGTCGAGATGCTGTCGTTGACATAGGTAATATCGCCGCGCGTGCCGAGGGTCTGCAGGCGATGCGGCAGTGGCCGAAAGCTCGCGACATGCTGCGCGAACTGAACCGCATCGAAGCCGGCAGCTTCGATCGCGGCGAGCGCACCGCAGAGATTCTGTGCATTGTGCAGGCCGGGCAGGGGCAGCGCGGCGAGGTCGAGGACGCGCTGTTGATCGCGATAGATCGCCGATGCCGTGACTCGCCACCGCTGATCGGTGCCGAACCACAGTGTGTTGGCGCGTGCCGGCAGGGCGCGCAGCAGCGGGTCGTCGGCATTCAGAACCGCGATCGTCCTGTTGCCTTTGCCGAGAATGCGCAGTTTGTCGGCAACGTAGTTGGCACACGTGACGTGCCAGTCGAGATGCTCCTCCATCAGGTTGGTGATCAAGGCCACGCGCGCGCCACCGCCGAAGTCGCAGGTCTGGAAGCTGGACAGTTCGAGCACGTAGGCCGCGACCGCGTCGTCCTCGGGCAAGTCGAGCAGGGGCAGGCCGATGTTGCCTGCGAGCGCGGTGCGCCTGCCGCCGCTGCGCAACAGGTGTGCGATCAGCGCGGTGGTCGTGCTCTTGCCCTTGGTGCCGGTGACCGCGATGGTGTTGGCGTGTGGATGTTCGGCGAACCAGATCGCGCTGCCCGACGTGAATTGCACACCCGCGGCTTGAGCTTCCGGGATCGGCGATTTGTACGGCGAGATGCCCGGTGACTTGATCACGATATCGAATGCACGCAGCGCCTCGACGCTGACTGCGCGCGTATCGATGTCCAACCGTGCGTCGTTCAGCGCGGTCGCGGCTGCGGCCGCCTGCTCTGTGCACAGCAGGGTCAGAGGCTGCTCCGGAAATTTCAGCCGGAATGCGCGACAGGCGGCACGGCCTTCATGGCCGAAGCCGAATACCGCGACGCGTTTGCCCTCAAGCCTGTGCCAGCGCATCGAAGATCCGGTGCAGACGCGCAGGGAGGAAATGTTCGCCCTCAGTGCTCAATAGCGCGGGCAGCGCAAGTTCGTCGCGATCGAGCATCGGCAGAATCTTCATCGTGAAGCGCGCAACGAGCGCATCCTCTCGCCACTCGGCACGATCACACAGGGCGGCCATCGCGGCGCGCGACTCGCGACCTTCACCGACACATTCGAATGGCTTGTGTGCGCCGACTTCGAGCAGGGCATCGAAATCAGCGGCAAGTTCGGCCTGATCGAGCAGGTTACGACCAAAGATCGCGACCAGACGTGTCTTCGGCACGAACGGCGACAGCGCCAGGAACACGAAGTGGCATTTCGGGCATTGCCCGCACCAACGTTCAGTTGGCTTGTCACCGAGGATGCGGAAATTGCGGTTACAGCTTGAGAACACGTCGTGATATTGCACCAGCGGCGCGAACAAGCGCGTCACCGCCAGTTCCGACAGCGGACGCAGGGCGGAGAAATAGTCGAGATCGGCGGCGACACGGCCGCGCACGTAGTTGCGAAACGCGCGCTCGAAGTCGATGCCCTTGCTCCACTGATGATTGACGGCGAAGCCGTCGCTGACGAAATTCGCGATCGAGGCCGAGCGCTCGTTCGAGAACGCGATCGCGTCGAAGCCATGCAGGATCGCGGCGCAGACGAGGATCGCGGAATTGATCGCAGTCACCGGGATGTGGCCGTTCAATGCGCCGTTGCGATTCATCTCGAACAACAGCGGCGACAGTTGCCGGTCGACGTTGAGTCGATCGAGGCCGCTGCGCTCGACACAGGCTCCGATCAGGGCCGAGCGACCGACCCAGATGGCCGTGATTGGCTCATGCACGGCGCGCAGCAATTCGACGCTGACCAGCGAGTCCTTGCCGCCGCCGATCGGCACCAGCGTGCGTCGCGGCAGTCCGATCGCAGGTGCCGGAACAACGTTCGTGTCGCCATGCGGAAACTGAATGCGGCCGCGCAGATCGAGTCCGTTGCGATGCGCGAACTCGCCGAGGCCATGCAGGTAAACCGCATCGAGCAAGCTGGCAAGTTTGTGGTCGATCGCGACGCCTGTGATCTCGATGCGTTCCGGCACTGCGGCCTTGTAATAGCTGATGCCGGCGATCAGATGCAGCAAGCGCAGCGCTGCGGCAAATGCGGCTTCACGTCCTGCCGCGATCGGTAACTCAGCTTCGGCGAAGCGGATGGTCTCGGTCAGTTCCGGGCCGTCGTCGAAGGCGTAGACCAGTGTCGCGGTGGCGACTGCCGCGTCATAGTCAGCGCGCACGAAACGGAAGCACTGCGCGTCGCGCGGGTTTTCCAAGCTCACAGAATTACTTGTCCTCACAGAATAGCCTCGTCCGCGATCGCACGTCGGTTGTAGTTGGACGACATCACTGCACCGTAAGCACCCACTTGGGCCACCAGCACGATGTCATCGACGCACGTGTCCGGCAATGCGCGATCGACGCCGAGCACATCGCCGCTCTCGCAGATCGGGCCGGCGATATCCGCGTGTATGGCATCGGGCGCGGCCAGTCGCGTCAAATTGACGATCGGATGATAGGCGTCGTACAGCGCCGGTCGCAGCAGATTGTGCATGCCGGCGTCGATGCCGACAAAGGTTCGCCCATACTTTTGCTTCACCGCATTCACCCGCGCCAGCACCACGCCGGCTTCGGCCACCAGATAACGACCCGGTTCCATCCACAATTCATATTGCGGCCAGGCCTGCTTGATCTCGGCCAGCTGTGCGGCGACGCGTTCCAGATCCAGCGCATCGTCGTCCGGATGCGCGGCGATGCCGAAGCCACCGCCGATATTCAGCGCACCTACGCTCGGAATCTTCTCGGCGATGGCCACGAGGTCCTGATAGACGCGGGCGAAATGTGTTGCATCGAGAATGCCCGAGCCGAGATGCGCATGCACGACAGCGATGCGCAGGCCGTGGCGATCGGCCATTTGTCGCGCTTCACTGATCTGATCGGTGCCGATGCCGAATTTCGATTTCGCGCCGCCGGTACGCACCTTGTCATGGTGCCCATGGCCGCTGCCAAGATCGATGCGCAACGACACCTCGCGGCCGGGATGCAGCGCACCGATATCGGCGAACGACTGCAGATGTTCGACCGACAGCAGGGCCGGCGATGCCACGACGCGGTGAAAGTCGTCACGATGTGCGAGGTTCGGCGTGAACAGCAGCGCGGCATCGGCGCAGGTCGCCTGCGCGTGTTCGATCTCGCCGGGAGACACGCACTCGAGCCCGAAGCCGGCGTCCACGATCGTGCGCAACACGGCTGGGTGCGCGTTCGCCTTGATCGCGTAAAACCAGCGATCCACGGCCGCGATCGTGCGCAGGCGCGCGGCGCGATCGCGCACAGTCTGCAGGTGATAGACGTAGCGCGGTGTGCGCGCGCCGGCGAGTTCCAGCAAGGTTTCGCGTTCGTGTCGCCACCATGCGGCAATGGGCGCCTCGCGTTGCGTCCGATACAGGCTTTGCCAACTCGCGCCGAATACACGCTCGTCGTCGACCCGCAATGCGCTGCCTTTCACCAGGGCTTCGTGGATGCGCTGCACCAGACCATCGGCGCGCGCCTCGTCGACGACAAAGGTCAAATTGAGGTCGTTCGAACTCTGCGAGATCAGGTGGATCGGCATCGCGCCAAACACGTTCCAGACCGGGCCGAGCTTGCCGAGTAACGATCGGATGCCGCGACCAACCAGCGACACCGCCGTACACGGACCGATCACCTTGACTCGACACACCGCGGCGAGGTCGGCGCAGAGCGCTTCCAGCACATTCGAATTGACGAGGTTCTCGGTCGGATCGAGCGAGATCGTCACATTGGTCTCGGACGATCCAATCATGTCCACGGACAGGCCGTGGCGCTTGAACTGCTCGAACACGTCGGCGAGAAAACCAACTTGTTGCCACATGCCGACGGTTTCCATCGACACCAACATGATGCCGCGACGCGAACTGATCGCCTTCACCGACAACACGTCGGCGGCTACATCGCTGGTGATCACCGTGCCGGCGAGTTCCGGGCGCTGGGTGTCCTTGATCCACATCGGCACACGCGCTTCGCGCACCGGGCCAAGGCAGCGCGGATGCAGCACCTTGCCGCCGGTGGTGGCGATTTCCTGGGCTTCGGCGTAGTCGACGCGGGCCAGCAGACGCGCATTCGGCACCTGGCGCGGGTCAGCCGAGAACATGCCCGCAACATCGGTCCAGATTTCGACGCGCTCGGCACCGAGCAGGGCGCCGAAATAAGCGGCGCTGGTGTCCGAACCGCCGCGACCGAGAATGCAGGTCGCGGCATCGGCATCGCTGGCCATGAAGCCGGGCGCGACGAAACAGTCGCCGCTGCGTGCCAGTTCTGCCACACGCGTGGCGTCGAAGCCGGTCTGGCACGCCACCGACAGCCAGCGTGCCCACTCGCTTTGATTCGGCCGCGGCGCCACTTTCAGCCAGTCGCGGGAATCGAGCCATTGGCAACGCAGGCCACGTGCTGCGAGAAAAGCGGCGCCGAGCGAACTCGACAACAACTCGCCCATCGACAGCAATTCGGCCTGCCAGCGGAAGTCGCTGCGACGAACGGGCGCGGCGAGGGCGAGTTGCTCAAGGCGGTCGAGCCAAGCCAATGTCGCAGCCGGCAAGGCGACGCCCATCTGCAGTGCAAGATCCTGGTGCAGCGCGCGTATCGCGGCGATTTCAGTTGTGATTGCGGACGGATCCTGGTCGCGGTCGATGATCGCTTGCAGCCGGTTGGTCAGCCCGGAAACGGCCGAAACGACGATGACGACGCGGGCGCCGGTGGCGACACGTTCGCTCGTCAGGGCCGAAATCGTCTGCCAGCGTTCGGCGGTCGCGACACTTGTGCCACCAAATTTCAAGATGACAAAGCGTGGTTCATCGGCCGTTTCGTTTCGTGAAGCATTCGCCATGATCGTCCCGAACCCTCTGAATTCGTTGCGTTTCCGCCACATCGTAGTGGCCCCGGTACAACACCTGCAGGGCAAAAGGCGGGCAGCCACGGCGGTGACGCTGCGTTGCAACACTTGACGAGGTCATATTTACAGATTTTTAACGAGCGTGTACCTTCCGCGCACGTTGCAAAAGCAGCGGCGTGGGTAACGGGGCTCGATGCGCCCCGTTACGCTCTAACCCCATCTTTGGAGGACTCCAAGTGATTCAACGCAAACAATTCAAGCGAACAGCTCTCGCTCTCGCGATCGCAGTAGCGGCCAGCGGTACGGTGCTCGCACAGAGCTCGCAGGGCTACATTTTCGGTCAGGTCTCAGGCAGCGGCAGCGTAACTGTCGAAAACTTGGGCACGGGTCAGACGCGCGAAATCGCGGCAGACGCCGATGGCAACTATCGTGCATCGTCGCTCCCGACGGGAAAGTACAAGGTCAGCTACAACGGCCAGACGCGCGAAGTAACGGTCAACGCCGGTTCCGGTGCGGCCGCGAGTTTCGCAGCTGAAGGCACCACGCTGACGACGATTGAAGTTTCGGGTTCCGCCGTAAACCCGATCGACGTCTCGTCGGTCGAGTCGACCACGGTGTTGACCGAAGCCCAGATCGATGCAGTGCCGATTCCGCGCAACGTTACCGCCGTGGCGCTGCTCGCGCCGGGTACGGTTCGTGGCGACAACGCCTTTGGCAACCTGGCTTCGTTCGGTGGTTCCTCAGTCGCTGAGAATGCCTACTTCGTCAACGGCTTCAACGTGACGAACATCGTTACCGGCCTCGCTTTCAGCGAACTGCCGTTTGAAGGCATTTCCGAACAGCAGGTCAAGACCGGTGGCTACGGCGCCGAGTTCGGCCGTTCGCTCGGTGGCGTGATCAACATCCAGACCAAGCGTGGTACCAACGAATGGAAATTCGGCGCGAGCACGTATTGGGCACCGGATTCGCTGCGTGAAAGCACCCGAGTCGTCAACAACGGCGACGGCACCTTTGACCGTGACAGCTTTGATTCGCACTCGGACAGCCTGACCGTCAACCTTTACGCCGGTGGCCCGGTCATTGAAGACCGCCTGTTTTTCTTCGCCTTGCTGCAAAGCCAGACGAGCGAAACCAATGGCTACGGCGCGAATACATCGTTCTATCAGGAAAACGACAATCCGCAGGGCATGCTGAAGCTCGACTGGAACATCAGCGACAACCATCTGCTTGAGTTCACCGGTTTCAAAGACACCACCACCAGCGACTCGATCGACTATCGCAGCACCGTGGACTATCAAGAGAACCATGGCACCCAGATCGGTACCTCGCAGACCGAGAACGGCGGCGAGAACTACATCCTGAAGTACACGGGTTATCTGACTGACAACTTCACGCTCTCGGCCTTGGCCGGTCGCGGCGAGTATCAGCGCTTCAATCTGACGTCATCAGGTGCTTGCCCGATCGCCATCGACGCCCGCGTTCCCCCGAACCGTGTGATCGGTTGCTGGAACCCGTCG
Organism: Lysobacterales bacterium; assembly: GCA_043753835.1. Lineage (GTDB taxonomy): Bacteria > Pseudomonadota > Gammaproteobacteria > Xanthomonadales > Ahniellaceae > JADKHK01. Next base: position 209,188 of record JAYUVY010000072.1, read on the forward strand.
GCTCCGTTCGTGCAGCCAGGCGACGCCGGTGACGTGCGCGAAGCCATCCGTATCGACGCTGACTGGGCGCTGGGCGACCATACCGTGCGCTTCGGTTACGACCAGGAAGAGTTCGCGACGGTCGACGGTTCGCGCTATTCCGGTGGCATCCAGTGGCGTTACCTGTCAACCGCACCGGGTCGTGTGCTTGCCAATGGCGCGGTCGTGCCGGCTGGCGTGACCCAAGTCGTTCGTTCGCGTGTGTTCGAGAACGGCGGCTCGTTCCTGACCAAGAATTCGGCGTGGTACGTCGAAGACACCTGGCAGGCCACGGACAACTTCCTCGTCTACGGCGGCATTCGCAATGAAGCGTTCGAAAATCTGAACTCGCTCGGCGGTGCGTTCATCGACATCAAGAACACCTGGGCTCCGCGCCTCGGTTTTGCCTGGGACGTGAATGGCGACAGCAGCCTGAAGGTGTTTGGTAACGCTGGTCGTTACTTCATCCCGGTGTATGCCAACACCAACGTGCGCTTGGCCGGTTCGGAACTGGACTACCAGGAGTTCTACACGTTTACCGCGATCGACCCGATCACCGGTGTGCCGACCTTGGGCACGCAGATCGGTACCCGCCGCGTCACCACCGATGGCGTTGTGCCGAATCCGCTGGAAGTGGTCGACAACGCGATCGATCCGCTGTTCCAGGATGAGTTCATCCTTGGCTTCCAGCTGGCACTCGCTGACAACTGGGCGATTGGAACGCGCGCCATCCATCGTGATCTCGGCGCCGGCATGGACGACATCTGCTCGGGTGTGTTCGCCGAGGGCTGGGCACTCGACAATGGCTACAGTGCCACCGAAGCTGCGAACATCGCGGCCGGCATCGACCATTGCTTCCTGACCAATCCTGGCCAGGACCTGGACGGTAACTTCGATCTCGCCGGTGACGGCGTGCTGACGCGCATCCTGATTCCGGCCTCGGCGCTCGGCAATCCGGAAGCGACGCGCAAGTACAACGCACTCGAGTTCTTCTTCGAGCGCGCTTGGGACGACAAGTGGTTCCTCCAGGGTTCGTGGACCATCGCGCACAGCTACGGCAACACCGAAGGTTACGTGAAGTCGGACAACGGTCAGGACGACGCCGGCATCACGCAAGACTTCGACTACCCTGGCCTGACCGAAGGTTCGTATGGCGATCTGCCAAACGACCGTCGTCATTCGTTCAAGGTGTTTGGTTCGTACCAGCTGACGGACGAATGGCGCGTCGGTGCCAATGCACTCGTCCAGTCCGGTCGTCCGCGTAACTGCTTCGGCATTTACAACGGCACGAGCGATCCGGCTGCTGTGGCCTATGGCGTGGCGTCGTTCTATTGCGACGTCACCGATGATGGCGTCAACAACGGCGTGCTGACCCCGCGTGGCTCTTTGGGCCGCAATCCGTGGGTGCGCCAGTTGGACCTGCAGGTCAACTACAAGCCGGCATGGGCTGAAGGTCTGGCGTTCACGATGGACGCGGTCAACATCTTCAATGCTGACGGCAACTACAGCTCGCAGGAAAATGGCGAAGAAGCCGGCGGCGAGCCGCGTTCGGACCATCTGTTCCCCAGCCAACTGCAAGGTGGTCGTTTCATTCGCTTCGGTGTCGGCTACGACTTCTAATAGTCTCAAGCTGTTTGACGTAACAACTGACCCCGCGGAGAGATCCGCGGGGTTTTTTTGTGCGCCCGGCACGGGCGCATTCTTGGAGGTGAAAGTCCTCTCGCAAGCTGACCACAGTGAGCGAAGTGAAGCGCAACTGCGGAAGGG
>JAYUVY010000073.1:0-32924 GCA_043753835.1 Lysobacterales bacterium
GCGATTGTCATCAGCCAAGGCAGATCAAATTCACAAGCCGAAATTATAAGTTTCGGGAAAGCCAAGAGCAGAGAAAAGAACATACAAGGCTGGGTTGAACGAAGTGATACCCAGCACGGGGCTGGATGTTGCGAACCGCTGGGTATCGCTGCGCTCAACCCAGCCTAAGGGCTTGGCATAATGTCCATGAAGACCATCGTCACTGCCGCCTTGCTCATGTGTGCCGCAATTTCAGCCATGGCAGATCCCGTCGTTCTTGGTAGATGGCAATCAGATCGTGAGCGAACGATGAAGTTCGCCAGAGACCACGCAAAGCTCGAAGACAAGACGCTGCTCTTCCTGGCGCAGATCTTGGGTCGGATGACGCTGACGTTTACATCCAAGACCCTGAAGAGCGAGATGCCGGATACTCAGAGCGAAACGGCAGAGGGAGTCAAGTCCCAACTGGTCGGCTTTCGTGAGTTGCATGCCTACAGAGTCATTGGTTCGTCCCGCGATCAAGTGGCAGTTCTCAGTGTCGAACCGGTTACCGGACGAAAGCGCGTCACCGTCTACAACTTCGAAGATCAAGACATCATGTGGGTGTATCTGGGTGGTGCGCCATTTCCTCAGATGAACATCCGGGAGTACTTTGTTCGCATCAAGTAACGCAGCCAGCAGCCCGCCCTAAATTCTAATCAGCAGACGTTCGTGGAGGCTTGGGATGAGTTCTTTGGTTCTTAAAGTCGCACCGCGCGCCATGGCGGTTGAGTGCTCCGACGATGAGTTGCGCGTCTCGCTGACGGACGGTCGCTGGTTGTCGGTTCCTATCGTCTGGGTTCCCCGACTTGCCCACGCCTCATCCTCTGAGCGGGCCAATTACGAGCTGCTGGGCGAGGGTCAAGGCATTCACTGGCCAGGCGTTGACGAAGACATCTCGGTCTTGGGGCTAATTGCAGGCCAGCCATCGGTCGAGTTCAAGGCGGCCTACGCCTCGTCAGACACGCCGTCCAAGTAACTGAATCTGCGACACGGCATTTCGTGTTTCCGCCAATCAATCTGATCGCGACCTGAACCGGATTCGCGGTACCCAACGAATGACAGGGCGCGCGCGGCGGAATGCGGACCCGCTTCGGCGCGCCGCGAATCACGGTGTGCGGGTTGTGAGATCCCTTGCGGTATCAGCGCGAGAACACTGCGCCGTGCGGTAATCCGGCGCCCTTCCAGCCGTGTGGCCAGGTGCGATCGGCAAAGCTGAAGCCGGCCTTGCCGTCGGTATCACGGAAGTCTTCATCGATGCTGAGCGCGCCAGTTTCCGGATCGATCTTGAGCAGGTACATGCGATCGCTGCTGCGGGTTCCCATTGGCTTCGGGGTGATCACGATGCGCTTTGTCGCCGGGTCCCATGCGGTCCAGTGGGGGTAGTAGTCGTCGCTGATTTTCAGCCGTGACACTTCCACCGGATGCGCGGGGTCGGCGAGGTCGAGCACGATGAATCCATGCACCGCCGGCACGCTTTGCACGAAGAAGCGCCCGACGATGGTCGGCACGCCACACCAGTTGCCCGGAAAGGTGTGCACGAGCTTTGCCTTCGGTGCATCCGTGTCGATCCCGGTGATGCGCTCGACGCCGCAGCCGAGCGACTGGACGAACACCGAGCCATCCGGCCCGACGCGCGGTTCTTCCGGGCTGATGTGGGCATAACCCTGCTCGCCGGGATCGAAGTACGCCGTCTTCAGCAGCTTCAGATCGGAAAGGCGCCACACCTGGTAGGTCGTGCCGCTCAGCAGGTCGTCGTCATGCATCGAGGAATTGGTCGAGAGCACCCGGTCGATGTCGGGCAGCACGACGAGGCTGTAAGGCATCAGCAGTGCATCGGCGAATGCCGGATCGGCATTGCTCACCGCGCGCACCACCTTGCCATGATCGTCGATCTCGACGAGACCGCCGCTCTTGCCGCGTGATGTCGAGTGCATCTTGCCGTGGTCATGCTGGAACGTCGCAAGCACATTGCCGTTCGGCAGCCGCAGATACGAATGCGGATGCGCGAAACCGCCCATGCCGTCGAACGAAGTGACCACCAACGGCTTCAGCGCATCACGCACATCCAGAATGAACGTGCGTCCGGCATCGTGATCATTGGCAAACAGCATGCCGCTGGCCGGCATCGTGTATTCGGTGTGATGTGGTCGCACGGTCTGCAGATCGGTTTCCAGCGATGCGACCATGCGTCCGAATTTCGGTGAGCGCGGGTCAGCGTCGATCACCAGCAGAAAATCATTGCCCTTCTTGGCCAGATCACCCGCCCATACAAACAACGAATGCCCTGACGCCTCGGCTTTCAGTTCAGCCGACCATGCCGGCATAGCAATGACCAACGACGCAACAGCAAGTCCGGTGAGAAAGCGCAGCATCGTCATTGACTCCGGCAGCAAGGGTGAACCTGGACGCTATCGGACAAGCGAATCGAAATCAAAAGCCGCGTGGACAATCTGATCGCGACCTGAACCGGATTCGTGGTACCCAACGAATGACAGGGCGCGCGCGGCGGAATGCGGGCTAGCTTCGGGGTGCCGCGAATCGCGGTGTGCGGGAGATGGTCATGAAACGCATCGTGTTGAGCGCCTTGTGCGCAATGATCTTGGGCAGTGTCGCGATATCCGTGCAGGCCGGCGAGGCCTCGGTGATCCGCTTCGAAAACAGCGGACCGCGTGTCGTCGGACTGAATCTGTTTGCCGGCGAAGCGCTCTGCGACCTGACGCCGGACGGGCGTGGCGTCACGGTGCTCGGTCAGACGCGACAGACACCGACGCGGCGCGGTTTCAGTGCCATTGACGCGTTTTCGCGCGAGCGCATCGAGCGCAACGTCGAGCCCGGCAGACCGATCGAGTTCGTGTTCCGTCGTGCCGTATCGCGCGCTGCGCGCAGCGGCATACTCAAAGCGGACGTGATCGGCGTGCGCACCTTGCTCGTACCGAAACCCGACACCGAATACCGGGCGCGGGTGCTCGATCACGGCATGCGTCTCGATGCCCTGGTCGAATCGCGACCGCTCGGCAGCAATGAAGCGTTCACGGCGGTCGATGTCGAACAATCGCGCGCGTTCCGTGACCTTTGCGTGCGCGGTGCTTACGCTTCCCGATAGAGCCGCCGCAACGACCGCGAGCCGACTTCAGTTCGCAGCGAGCGCGGCCAGTTCGCGCTTTGCTGCATCGAAGTGTTCGCGTTCCTTCTTGCGGTAATACGCCGGTGCAGCTTTCTCGCGTTTGAGCATGCCTTCGTAAACCGTGCGCGCCTCGATCGTGCGCGCCGTCTTCGCCAGCAGCCGCGCATAGCGCAGCCGCGCCTCTTCGCCCGGATAGGACAATTCGAGCACGCGATATTCCTCGAGCGCGCGCTCGTCTTCGCCGAGGGCTTCGAGCGTCGTTGCATACAGCAAGTGTCCGTCGTTCGAGCGGTAGTCGGGGTTGTGCGCGATTAGTTGCTCCAGCGTCGCCCGTGCATCCGTGAACAGGCCGAGGCCGTATTCGGCGTGGGCGCGGCCGAGCAGGAAATTCGGATCGTCCGCATACGGCCCGCTCAGGCAACGTTGATACAGCATGCGCGCGTTTTGATAGTCACCGAGGCCCATGCATTCTTCGGCGAGACGGATGCGGTTCTGCACCGTGTCGGCGACATCGAGTTGCGACGCGATTTCGCGCTTGCGCTTTTCCGGATCAAGCGTGCGCGCGACATTGCTGACGACGCGCTTCGCAGCGCGGCTGTTGCGCAGTTCGGGCAGGATCTCGACGAGGAAATACGCGATGCAGCCGATGATCGATCCGAACAGGATGATCAGCGGCCAGTACTGGACACGTCCGGTGCGGACCGCGTGCACGATGCACGCGATCTGCAGCAGGGCCGAGAGGATGACGAAGTGCATCGGGTTACGGCGCGCGTTCTGCGGCTGATGCTTCACGCGCGGCGCGGAACTCGCTGCTTTCGCTCCAGGCCGGCCAGGGGCCAACTTGGCTCAGGCGCTTGCCGGCTGCGAAGTAGATGTTCAAGTCATCCATCACGCCGGCGAAATCCCAGTTCGGGTCATATTCGTCGGCCGGCTTGTGATAGCGGTTCGCGGTGTATTCGTCGGCCCATTTCTGGCCGTATTCCGCACCGAATTCGACATGGGTGATGCCGGCACGCGCGTACAGCGCCGGCACGCCCTTCTTCGCGAAATTGAAATGATCCGAGCGGAAGAAGAAGCCTTTCTCCGGTGCCGACTCATTTTCGGCGGTGCGGTTCTGCGCCTTCAGCAATTCGCCGAGCAGGGCTTCGAGGTCGCTCGACTGACCTTGCCCGACCACGCCCATGTCGCGGTTCTTGCCGCGGATCGGCAGTGCATCCATGTTGATCACCGCCGCCATCTTCGCCAGCGATACCGGCGGATGCTCGGAGAAATATTTCGAGCCAAGCAATCCGGATTCCTCCAGCGTCGGCAGCAGGATCATGATCGAGCGTTCCGGCTTCACCTCAAGCGCGGCGAAGGCATGCGCGATTTCCAGCGCCGCCGAGACGCCGGTGGCATTGTCGATGGCGCCATTGAACAAATGGTCTTCGCCTTCCGCGCCTTCGCCGTTGCCAAGGTGATCCCAGTGGCCCATGTACAGCACGGTTTCGTCGGGGCGCTCAGTGCCCGGCAGGATCGCCACGGCATTGTGCGAGAACTTGTTCTCCATGGTGCTGTTGAGCGTCGTGGTCAGCTTCGCCTTCAGTGGCACGGCTTTGAAGCCGGGTGCATCGGCGGCGAGCATCAATTGCTCGAAGTCCTGTTGGTCGGCTGCGAACAGTGCCTTGGCGGCGTCGAGCGTGATCCAGCCCTGGGCATCGAGGCGCGGTTCCGGATCTTCCGATTTCGGCAGGTCGTGCTGCGGGCCGCTCCACGAATTCACCACCACGTCCCAGCCATAGGCCGCCGGTTCGGTGTTGTGCACGATCAGCGCCGCCCTCGCGCCCTGGCGCGCGGCTTCCTCGAACTTGTAGGTCCAGCGGCCGTAGTAGGTCATGGCGCGACCCTTGAACAGGGTCTCGTCCTTGCGCAGGAAGCCCGGGTCGTTGATCAGCACGATCACGGTCTTGCCCTTTACGTCGAGACCGGCGTAATCGTTCCACTGCTGCTCGGGTGCATTGACGCCGTAGCCGACGAAGACCACATCACTGTCCTTGATCTCGACCTTCGCTTTCTCCGAGCGTGTGCCGATCACCATGTCCTTGCCGAGTTCAAGATGCTGGGTCGTCGCCGCGATCTTGAAATCGAGCGCAGTCGCGCCGTCGATGCGCGTTTCGACCATCGGCACGCGCTGGAAGTAGGACGCGCCGTCGCAGGGAAAAGCGGTGCAGGGTTTGCCATCGGCGACGGCCGGCAGGAAGCCGATGCGCTGGAATTCATTTTCGAAGTAGTTCAGGGTCAGGCGCTCGCCGAGCGATCCCGGTTCGCGGCCCTCGTACTCGTCGGAAGAAATCGTCTGGATGTGTTTGGCCAGATCATCGGCATCGATTGCCGCCGACATCTTCGCCTTCGCCGGTTCGGCGCGCAGTTCGACATAGGCCGGTTTTGCAGGCGGTGGGGCCGCAGTCACGGGTGCAGGTGCGTCGCTGCCGCAAGCGGCGAGCAGTAGTGAAACCGGAATCAAAAAACGACGCATGGCGCGCTCCAGGAAAAACGAGCGGCGATTCTAGCGGTGCGGCGCAGCCGGGCGCGTTAAATGGGCACCCGAACTGCAATGATGCTGCCCTTATTGAAACGTCGAAAAAATCCGGTGAATGTGTTGGCCGTTGATCGTCAGGTCATACAAACCACTTGCGCCGGCGCTGCCGCCATAGATTCCGACAGTACCAGTGCCGACCTGCGACACGCGCGCGCCGGGCCAGCTGTTGAAACCATAGTCCAGAAAATAGGAAGGGCCGGCAACGGCATAAACCCGGCCTTCTACCTGGTTCGGCGTAATCCACCGATCCGAAACGAAGTACATCCAGAATGGCGAAGTTTGCGGTGAATAGGCATTGATGATCATGCCCAGCGTGTTGTTACGAGGGCTCTGCGCGATGGTCAGCGATTCGCCACTGCGTGCCGAATCCCAGTAAACCCCCGAAAAATTTCGCTCCGGACGCGCTTCGCCGGGGCGTGATGCGATATCGCGAACGGTGAATTGGGTTTCGTGTACAAGGTTTGGCGCATCTGTGGGATCGGCAAGGAAGTGTGCATAAATCTTCACTGGATAATTGCCAACGGGCAGCTGGCCGACAGTCGCAGACGTGAAGCAAAAATCAGAGGTCAATACCCCCGATGCGGTCCTGTAGTAATCCACGACGATTGTCCCGACGTCCATGCGAACTCGTGTCTTTCGATCGTCGACATCGTCGAAATTAGTCGGTTCGATTTCGCATGCAAATTCAATCGAGATAGATTCACCAACCACTGGATTTCCGGGCAGCACGGCCGCGAGATAGTCGTCCGCACGGGCAGCGTTTGTTGCGCTCAAAGCCAGTATCAACAGCCCAGGAATTCGCGAGAAGGATTTCATTGTTTTACTCCTGAACAGCGCGACGTAAACCACTTGATTCCCGTCGCGGTGTCTTTTATTTGGCGGTGGACATGGCGTAGCCAAGCAGATTCACGTCGGCCGTATATCCGATTGGAATGGTGCCTTCCGGAAATACACCGTTGTCCGACGTCGAAGGGTTTCTAGCGCGATAGACTCGTACCGACCCGCTTGGTTGCGGATATTGCGAGGAGTACAGAAATCCCTCCACCCCGTCCAATTTGTACCCAGCACTCAGCAAGGCTTGTGCGCGTGTCTCGTTCGTTTCATAGGCAATTTCGCCCATGGATACGCCATTCCCGATCCGTTTCGAGACACGTATCAGCGGAACCAGTTTTTGCGAACTGTTCAGCGGGTTGATGGGGCCTGCATAGACACGAAGCTGCGCTTTGGGCGCAACCGACGTGCCCGGCAGTACCGTCATCTCGGCCACGCTATTGCCAACATGGCTATAGGCGTAAATCTTGTCGAGCGTGATTGGAAAGACAGCGTTGAAGTCTCCCGTCGCGAATACGGTCGCCATCTGCGGCGACACGGTGTATCGGTAGTCCCAATGATCGATCGACGAGAACAACGGGATCAGACGATTGGCCGCTGGCATTGCCGCTGCGACTGCCATGCGTGCGTTCGGTACACCCGCCCCGAGTTGGGGAGTCGGAGCGATTGCAAAGGTGCTCGAATTGAAAATATTTGCCCGTACTGAAGCCTGAGTTGCGAGGGGGTTGGCCGAACGCACCAATGCCGCGATTGCGGCGACATGCGGCGCCGCCATTGAGTTGCCAGTGCATCGACCGAAGCCGGCACCTGCGTGGTCGCCATATCCGATATCGGGGAATTGAGGAGATGTATATGCTGAGTCATAGTTGAAAGTGTTCCGATCACCGCATCGTGACCAAGGATTCCAGTCATACCCTGTGTAAACGGTTGACAAGACATCCTTTGCTGGTGCCGCAACGCCATAACTTGTCAATGAGGCTCCAGTCGGCGAGCCCAAGGTGTCGCTTTCTGTCCAACGTGCCCCTGTGAAGTCGATACCAGCCACCGGCATGACGCGAGCATCAGATGCCGGGAACTGCACGGCACCGAGATTTCGATTGCCTGACGAAGCAACGATGACTACATCTCGACTATTCGCAAACTGAATCGCTGCGCACATTGTAGTAAGCCCGGTCAGGGAGCAATTGCCAGCACCAGAAACCAAGCTGATGCTGATCACTTGAACACCAGAAATGACGGCTCGATTGATGCCAGCAGCGATACGATCATTTGTTGAAGCGCCGCTCGCATCGCTTGTCCTGATGACAACGAGTCCACAAGACCAACAACCACCGGCAACTCCCGACGCAGGTGGATTCAGCAGCCCAATTGGTCGCGACGGATCATTTGTGTTGGCGGCAATAATTCCCGCAACGTGAGTTCCGTGCCCGCGAAAACTCGTTGCGGAATTCAATGACTCGTCGACGCCAATAGCGCCATTTACGCTGTACGCGAACTGTGGACGAAACGCCTGGCTCAAGTCGGGGTGATTCTGCTGGATGCCAGAATCAATGATCGCCACGAGTGCGGTGCCCCAAGTCTTGTCCCATGCGGACTGAAAACTCATGGGGTCGTGCAGCCCCCATTGATAGTCCTTTTCCGTTCCGATGACGGGGACCGGGTATGGGTGATACAGCTCATCGCTCGGGGCCGCCGAGAACTCAAATTCCGAATTCCATTCCACCGAGAGCGCACCCGCGTCCGCCGATAGTCGGCGATAGGCTGCTTCTGCGGCCTGATGCGTCGGGTAGTCGAGGACGACGTAGCGTTGCAGTCGTTCCTGCGGGTCTTGCACGGTGCGTGATGCGCGAATTTCGTCGGACATGCGATCAGCGATCACAAACTTGGCTGCGCTGGGCTGTCCGGCGCGTTGCAGTGCGGCGACTTGATTGGGATTCGGCACGCGCGTTCGCACGGCTTCGATGATGGACTCGGCGCGCCAGTTGGCGGGTTGTCCGTCATGTCTGGGTAAAACGATGATCTCGGTCAGATCACGCGCGGGCTGATTTGCCAGTGCTTGAGCGGAAATGGGGGGGGGGTAGCAGAAACAGCAGCAACACGCTGCAAATAATAGAGTTTTTCAAGGAATTTCCTTTTTGGTTTTAGTGGGTTAGTCGAATGCCCCCCGGCACAACGACGGGCCGCACCATACATGGGCGCTCGGCGCATTTGCAATTGTTTTCACGATTGGCCGCGTTACTCAATTCGCCGCGTACACGCTTCGCCACAGGGTGGCGAGCGCTTCGGCGCTGTCGCGCGGGCGTTCCATGATCGGCATATGGCCGCAGTCGTCGAGAATCACGCTGGTCTCGTTCGGCAGACCGGCGGCGAATGCTTCGACGGAACTGACGTCGAGCACCTGGTCGTCGCGGCACCACAGCACCAGGCTCGGCATCGTCAGGCGCGGCAAGTCGGTGACCAGGCCGTGGCGCTGGTCGGGGGCCTTGAGCGCATTCATCGCGAGGTTCCAGTCGTCCGCCCGCGCAATCACACGGTCGGCGTAGGCATCGAGCACGGGCTTCGGCAGGAACGGGCGATGCTTGAAGACCTTGCCGAGGAAAACGTCGAACTCGGCGCGGGTGGTGACGCGATACGGGTTTTCGCCACGTTCGACTGCGCGACTGAAGTCGTTCGGTGCAAATGGCACGCCGGCGGCATCGATGAGGGCCAGCGAGCGCACGTCGGCTGCGTGTGACGCGGCATAACGGCCGGCGACATAGCCGCCCATCGAATGGCCGACCAGATCGATGCGGCGGATATTCAGCGCAGTCAGGAATGCGTGCAGTCGCGCCGCTTGCGTGCTGGCGCGAAAGTCGGCGTCGGCCGGCATTGGACTCCCGCCGAATCCGGGCAGATCGGGCACGATGTAGCGGCGCGCTTTCGGTGCGTGGCCGAGCACATCGAGCCAGGTACTGGAATCGGCTTGCAGGCCATGCAGCAGCACAACGACGTCGCCGCTCGCATCGCCGCGTTCGAGGTAGCGCCAGCGTTGGCCGTCGACGTCGATGCTGTGTGCCTCGACGCCGGCCATCCACTGTCGCCGCGCCAGTTCGGCGTCGAGCACCTTGCCCGGTGCGGCGTACAGGGCGATACCGACTGGCACTGCAACCAGGCCCAGCGCGATGCCGAGCCGGCCGAGAGAACGACGCAACAGACGATTCATCGCAACCTCACCATCACGGCTTGAAACCAAGTGCGGCGTCGACCGAATTCTGCGCGATCGGATGCAGGCCCGGCCTTGCTTCCTTGTAGATCTCGAGCGCCCAGGCCTTGTTCGCCGGCGTTTTCGCGAGTTCGGTCCACAGTGGCAGCATCAACTTGCGGCGTCCGATTTCGAGCAGATGCTGGCGCAGCGCGTTGCGCATCGGCTCGTAACCGGCGCGGATCCCGACAAGGAACCAGCGGAACGCGATTTCGCGATTGCGCTTTTCGGTGAGCGCATAGACGACATCGAGTTCCAGCATCTTCTTCGCGTTCGGCTTCTCGCCCATGCCATTGAGGAAATGCACCCATTCGCCGGTCGACCAGGTCTTGCCATTCAACGAAGCTGCGGCGCGCTTGCCGCTGAAAAAATCGGCGCGCGCGCTGTCCACAGCTTCGAGCTTCGCCGAATGCGCCAGCAAGGCCGATTTCGGCACGCCCGGATTGTGCAGCCAGTACTCGACGTCGCTGCGGGTCATCGGCGCATCGCGGGCATCAAGCAGGCGCTTGCCGAAGAAATCGAGGAAGTCGGCGGTCGACACCGACTGGAAGGCGTGTTCGTCGAACCAGGCACGGACGACGGCGTCGAACTTGTCACGCCCGAAGCGGCGCTCCATGGTGCGCAACAGCCATTCGCCCTTCTGATACGGCACGCCGCTGAAGGCGTCGTCCGGGTCGCGTCCCTTCAGGCTCAGCACCAGATGCTGATCGAGTTCCGGCAGTTCCTTCATCTCGGCGAGCAGTTCCTGCTGGCCGACGACCTGATCCATCAGTGCCTGGTCAACACCGAACACCGATTCGACGATGCGGTTTTCGACATAGCTGGTGAAGCTCTCGTTGAGCCACAGGTCTTTCCACGACGCATTCGTCGCGAGATTGCCGGACCAGGAATGCGCGAGTTCATGCGCGACCACGTTCACCAGCGATTTGTCGCCGGCGATCAGGGTCGGTGTCAGGAACGACAGGCGCGGATTTTCCATGCCGCCGAACGGGAACGACGGCGGCAATACCAGCATGTCGTAGCGGCCCCAGGCGTAGGGGCCATAGAGTTTTTCGGCGGCGAGAATCATCGCCTCGATGTCGCTGAATTCGCGCGCGACCGCTTCCAGTCGGCCGGGTTCAGTCCACACGAACGAACGCGGGCCGACCTGCTTCGACACGATGTCGCCGACCGCGATTGCGACCAGGTAAGACGGAATCGCCTGCGGCATGTTGAAGCGATAGCCGCCACGGCCATCGGCGGCCGGATCATTGTCGGCACTCATGACCACACGCAGACCTTCGGGCGCAGTGATGCGCGCGCGGTAGGTGAAGCGCACGGCGGGGGTGTCTTGCAGCGGCGCAAAACTGCGTGCATGGATCGCCTGCGCCTGCGAGAACATGAAGGGCTTCTGCTTGCCGAGTGTTTGCGCCGGTTCCAGCCATTGCAGGCCAGAAGCGGTCGGTGCGGTGCGGTAGTAGACGCGCACTTTCGGGCTCGCGCCCTTCAGCCGAATGTTGAGCGCGGCGCCGAACTTGGCATCGCGGCGACCGAGTGAAAATGGCGCATTGACCCACTGGCCATCGCTACGCTGCGCACTGACGCGCTCGATCGTCAGATCACGCGTATCGAGATCGAGGCGCTTCGCCTGCGGTTTTTTCCAGTCCAGCGACAACTCCGCAAAACCCGCGAGCTGCTTCTTGTCGAACGAGACATCGAGATCGAGATAGACATGCTTGATCGTCACCTCGTCCATGCGCGCAACCGAATGCTCGTCGCGCGCCGGCGTCCCCGCGTGCACCGCAATCGGCCCGATCGCCAGAGCCACGCTCCACAACACGACGCTCAAACATCCCGTAAACAGATTCCGCATGATCCGCCTCCACAAAGAGGCGGCGAGTTTAGCTTGTCGCGTCCGAGCCGTTGTCGCGATTGGTCACGTGCGATACCCGCTATGGATCGGGTTCGGTCACCGGAACAGACTTGGTTGCTTCACGACATAGGCGGTTGGCTTCGTCAATTTTTCAAGCAGTCCGTCGTCGACGAGCTTTCTAATCCACGTCTTCGTTTGAATTGGCGATAGGCGGAGAGCACCTGCAATGTCAGCTTCGCTCATTGGAGCAGCCAATAATTTTTCGAATGTGCGACTTACTGCATCGAAGAGTTCGTCCGCGGGGCTTTTCTTGGATGCCCAACCCAACCCGTCTTCCATCGCAATGGGTTCGTTAACCGATTGGTGCGGAAATGACTCGGTCTGTGTTTCTTCCTTGCCTTCAACTCTGATTGGCGCGGAACTGGCAGAAAGCTCCCGAACCCCAGTGTCCGTCGGAAGCAAGGGAAATTTTTCACCGAAAAGGGATGGCTGAGACTCGTCTCCCAATTCACTTTCGACCTGCATATCAGTGCTGCAATTCTGCTCCGCGGCGGCCAGCACTCCCTGCAATTCGTCTGCATTTTGAGGATTTGGCCACAACAATGCGCCCTGTCTAATCAGCGCTTGCAGGCCCGTGCTTGGTTCGCCGGTAGATCGGACATACACCGGAATGAAGCGCAACTTGGTCAGCTGTTCGGTTGCGCCGGCCCAGGTGCCGCCCTTGCTCAAGTCGGAACTGACGACGAGAGATGCGTCGGCAAGGGCGTAGATCAGTTTGTTGCGTTGCATGGCATGGCCGACGTTGAAGCCCGCGCTTGGGTCATACGGCGAAATCAGAACCAGTTGGGCATCGAGGAGAAGGTTGCGGTGCTCGCGATTCATCGTCGTATTTTCGAGACTGTCCGCGAGAACGCCACTGACCTTGCCACCCGCTTCAAGTGCACCGCGCATCGCAGCCTGGTCAATGCCTTTGGCACCGCCTGATATGAGCGTCCTTCCGGCCCGAGCCGCCAATCGGCCCACTGCCATCGTGTAGTCGATCAATGCATCGTCCGCGTCGCGAGATCCCACTACCGCAAGGCCACCAGACTCCAGCAAGCTCATGTCGCCGCAGCCGTAGATCACGGCAGGGGCATCTTCGCGTAGGCGCGCCTTCAATCGGCGGGGGTACTCGGCATCGGCGCGGCTGACCACCCATATGGCACGAGCTTGCCAACGCTCGATGACTTGGCTGAGGAGGAAGCCACGTCCTAGCAAACGCTGCAGACGGGCTTCATCAATCACTGGCTGGCAGGCACGCAGTAGATCGGCCGCGTCTGGGGACACGAGGTCCGCAGGTTGCCGTTGAATTTCCCGCAGGTGGCGGGCGAGCCGCTTGTATTCACCTGGCGACAGCAGCTCCGATGACGATGTACCGCGCCCGGCGATGAGCGGCGCCGTCAGTAGAAGGATCGCTTGGGTGTTGGGGGAAAGGATGGGCGTCATTCGTCGTGCCCCGTTTGAGAGAGTGCCATCGGCCAGACGTCGCCACTTCCGTTTTTGCGAAGCAGCCACGCAGCAACGGTCAGCGTCCAGCGCGAGTCCACCATGTCATCGACTAGGAGCACTGGTCCACGCGGTACCGGCTGACCATTGATATCGAGCGAGCCGTCGATATTGCGCGCCTGTTGTGTACTGTTTGCCATCGTCTTCTGTTCGGGCCTGTCGTCTGTTTTCGCAATGACCATATGAAACGGCAAGCCGAGAGCCGCAGCCAAGCGTTTCGCGAAATTCGGGACGAGATCAGGATGACGCAGCGATGGAACGCACGTCACCCAGGTCGGTTTGGGCTGCGGATTCCACTCACGAACCATTTTCACGCACGCCCCAACCAGGTCATCGGCGAACTTGCCGTCGTGATACTTGCCGTGCCGAACCAGGCCGCCCCAACCAGCATCACCCCATACGCACAGTGCCTTTCCGGGCTGCGCTTGGAAGTTGATGGTCGTGTTGCTGGCAATGCCGTACTGAGGCATACCGCCTATCGGCCATTTCTTGCGGGGTTCGATGGGCAGGCTGGTGCGCCGAAGAAATGCGATGGCATCCCGAACCAACGCTTCATTCACTCCGGTGGGCAGCGGCGGAAGCGCCGGCTCGGTCACAACACTTGGATCACCGTCGAGAGCGTTGATCAGGAAGCCCATGTGATCACCAAATGGCAGACTGACGTAGTCCTGCATCTGCTGATGTTCGTCACGCCGCAAGGCCGTGAGTCGCTCGGCGCGCGCCCAGAACCCTTCACTCAGGGTGGCTGCCGTGAGCTGCCACTTGGTGCCCTGTTTGGCGATGGGCGCTGGCGCTTCGAGCGAGAGCAGCGCGATCGTCTTGTCGACGCGCCCCTTGCTCAGATTGACGCGACTGAGCAACTCGGGGACGGAGAGGCCGTTCTCTTCTTCTTCAAGTGCGCCCAAGACATCGGCAACCTCCTGGCGGGTCGGGAAGGCGCTGCGGATGAACCAATCGGTGATGTCAGACTCTTCTTGGCCACTGAGCAGCACGCCGTAGGCGGAGTCCAGCGCGCGCCCGGCACGTCCCACTTGCTGGTAGTACGCGACGACGGAACCAGGCGTCTGGTAGTGGATGACGAACGCGAGGTCGGGCTTGTCGTAGCCCATGCCCAGCGCCGTGGTTGCAACCAGCGCCTTGACTTCGTTGTTCAGCAGAGCCAGTTCAAGTGCCTCTCGGCGGCCGCCCGTTTCGCCCGTGTATGCCTCCACATTGAAGCCCCGGGTCTGGAGCCAGTCGGCGACTTGGTAGGCGTCGCGCACGGTCAGGGTGTAGATGATGCCGTGGCCCTGCAGCGTCGACAGTTGCTCTGCCAGCCAGGCAAGGCGCTCGGCTTGGCTGGGCAAGCGGATCGTTTGCAGGGAAAGCGAGGTCCGATTCAAGTCGCCACGCGAGACATCCAGCTTCGGGCCGAGCACGGCAGCTAGGTCCTCCATCACGCGGTTGTTCGCTGTTGCAGTGGTGGCGAGCAATCGCAAGTTGGGCGGTAGCGTTTTGACGATTCGCTCCAACAGGCGAT
Organism: Lysobacterales bacterium; assembly: GCA_043753835.1. Classification (GTDB taxonomy): domain Bacteria; phylum Pseudomonadota; class Gammaproteobacteria; order Xanthomonadales; family Ahniellaceae; genus JADKHK01. Next base: position 14,712 of record JAYUVY010000073.1, read on the forward strand.
AGTGGGGACGGAAGTCGTGGCCCCAGTCGGAAATGCAGTGCGCCTCGTCGATGACCAGCATCGAAATCTGTGCGGCGATGCCAGCCAGAACCTGGGTGCGGAAGCGCTCGCTCGCCAGGCGCTCCGGCGAGATCAAGAGGATGTCGATTTCCCCGCGGGCCAGCTTGGCCTCGATTTGGGTCCAGTCAACGACGTTGTCGGAGTTGATCGTGGCGGCGCGAACGCCCATGCGCTCAGCCGCGGCGATCTGATTCCGCATCAGCGCCAGCAGCGGGGAGATCAGTAGTGCGGGACCATTGCCGCTTTCGCGTAGCAGTTTTGTCGCGATGAAGTAGACGAAGCTCTTCCCCCATCCGGTCTTCTGTACGACTAGCAGTCGGCCTCGTCCGTCGACGACGTGGCGAATCGCATTTTCCTGGCCATCACGGAAGGTGGCGTCGACGCGTCCTGATCCCAGTCTCAACAGATCCAATGCGCGATTGATCACGTCCGATACCCGCTATGTATCGCGACGATGCCGGCGCTGAGGTTGCGGTAGTCGCAGCGGTCGAGGCCGGCGTCGATCATCATCTGCTTCAGGGTTTCCTGGTTCGGGTGCTTGCGGATCGATTCGGCGAGGTACTGGTAGCTGGCCGAGTCGTTCGCGAACAGTTTGCCGAGGCGCGGCAGCACTTCGAAGCTGTGCAGGTCGTAGAACGGGCGCAGCAATGGTTCGGCGACTTCGGAGAATTCGAGCACCAGCACACGGCCGCCGGGCTTGAGCACGCGGCGCATTTCGCAGAGCGCGGCGAACTTGTCGGTGACGTTGCGCAAGCCGAAGGCGATCGTCACGGCGTCGAAATGGCCGTCCGGAAAGGGCAGGGCTTCGGCGTTCAGACGCACGTAGGTGAGGTTGCCGACGAGACCGCGGTCGGTCAGGCGGTCGCGACCGACATTGAGCATTTCGGCATTGATGTCGCCGAGCACGACTTCGCCTTCATGGCCGACGCGATCAGCGAGCAAAGCGGCGATATCGCCAGTGCCACCGGCAAGGTCGAGCACGCGTGCGCCGCGCCTGATGCCGCTGCTGCCGACGAAGTCGCGTTTCCACAGGCGATGGATGCCGAATGACATCAGATCATTCATCAGGTCGTATTTGGACGCGACCGAGGTGAACACTTCGCCGACCAGCTTCTGCTTGTCGCGGACATCGACTTCGCGGAAACCGAAGTCGGCTTTCTTGTTTTGATCGCTCATGGATTTTTTACCTCGATCGGAATTCTAGCCGAGCGCCGTGGCCGCTCCGGCAGAAAGCGCAGCAGCAACTCGTTGAGCAGGCGGCGGCCGTCGGCGGTCGGCTGCAGGCGCGTCGGGTCATCGACCATCAGTCCGTCCGCAACCGATTGCCGCCATGTGGTTGCGATCGTGTCGATGGCGAGCCCGGTGCGCTGCTCGAACATCGACACATCGACGCCATCGTTCAGGCGCAGCGCATTCATCAAGAATTCGAATGGCAAGTCCGCCGTGGTGATGGCGGTGGTACTCGCCAGTCGGTCGGCAGTCGCGGCCTTGGCGAGATAACTCTTCGGCGTCTTCAGCTTGGCGGTCCGCAGGATCTGCGCATCGGTGCTGAGTTTGCCGTGCGCGCCGGCACCGATGCCGAGATAGTCGCCAAAGTGCCAGTAGTTGAGATTGTGCCGACAGCGATGCGCGGGCTGGGCGTAACCTGATGTTTCGTATTGCGCGAAGCCCGCAGCGATCAATCGCGCCTGACAGGCCTCCTGCATGTCCCAAGACAGATCGTCGTCGGGCAGCGGCGGCGGCTTCGCCGCAAACACCGTGTTCGGTTCCAGCGTCAATTGATAATGCGACAGATGCGTCGGCGCGAGCGCAATCGCCTGTTCGATGTCGTCGAGTGCGCCGGCCAGCGTTTGCTCGGGCAGGGCATACATCAGATCCAGATTGATCTCGGCGATGCCGGCATCCTGAGCCTCCTTGAGCGCAGCTTCGGCATCGTGCGCCGAATGAATGCGCCCGAGTCGGGCAAGTTTGGCGTCGTCGAAACTCTGCACACCGAAACTGATGCGATTGACGCCGGCGCGCCGGTAGCCGTCGAAGCGGCCGTGTTCGACCGTGCCCGGATTGGTTTCGAGCGTGATCTCGGCGCCATCAACAAAGCGCAGACGTTCGCGGCAGCCATCGAGAATGCGTGCGATCAGATCCGGTGCGAACAGGCTCGGCGTGCCACCGCCGAAAAACACCGAGACGATCTCCCGCTCTCGCGCGAATTCGAATTGCGCGAGATCGGCATCCAGGTCGGCGAGCAGGGCCTCGAGATAGGCCGCATGTTCGGGCGCGCCGCGTTGTTCATGCGAATTGAAGTCGCAGTACGGGCACTTCTTCACGCACCACGGAATGTGGATATAGAGCGCGAGCGGTGGCGCGGCCAACAGTATGCTCAACCGAACGGCCAACGTACGCGCAGTGCGGCCAGGGCACGGCTGCGGTGGCTGATGCGGTGCCAGACGCTGGCATCGATCTCGGCGGCGCTGGCGGCGTATTGCTGAAGCTGGAAGATCGGCTGATAACCGAAGCCGTTCGTGCCGCGCGGCGCTTCCAGAATATGCCCTTCGATCAGGCCTTCGGCGATCAGCGGTTGCGGGTCGCTCGCGTGCCTCAGCAACACCACGACGCTGTAGAAACGCGCGGTGCGTTGTGGCATCGGCACATCACGCATTTCGTCCAGCACCTTCGCGATATTGCGCGCCGCATCGCCATGCACGCCAGCGTAGTGGGCACTGATCAGGCCGGGTGCGCCGTGCAAGGCGTCGACGATCAGCCCGGAGTCATCAGCAAGCGCTGGCAGGCCGGTGATCGCTGCGGCATGGCGCGCCTTGATCAGTGCATTTTCGACAAACGTGGTGCCTGACTCTACGGCCTCGTCGACGACGCCGAGTTCGCCCTGTGCGATCAATTCGACATCGGCATCGGCCAATACCGCGCGGATCTCGGCGAGCTTGCCCTGGTTGCCGGTGGCGACGACGAGACGCATCGTCTAACGCGACAGCGCCTCGCGCTGTGCGGCATGCAGTTCGCCGATGCCCTTGGCCGCGAGTGCGAGCAAGGCATCGAGTTCGTCGCGGCGGAAGGCATGGCCTTCGGCCGTGCCCTGCAGCTCGATGAAACCGAGCGCGTCATTCATCACCACGTTCATGTCGGTTTCGCAGCTCGAATCTTCCGCGTAGTCGAGATCAAGCACCGGCACGCCCTTCCAGATGCCGACCGAAACCGCGGCGATCTGGCCGTGGATCGGATCGGTCTTGATCAGACCCTTCTTCATCGTCGTGCGCACCGCATCGACGAGCGCGACGAAAGCGCCGGTGATGGCCGCGGTGCGCGTGCCACCGTCGGCCTGCAGCACATCGCAGTCGAGCGTAATCGTGCGTTCACCGAGCGCAGCGCGATTGACCACGGCGCGTAGGCTGCGCCCGATCAGGCGCTGGATCTCAAGCGTGCGCCCGCCCTGCTTGCCGGTTGTTGCCTCGCGCACGTTGCGCGAGTTGGTGGCGCGCGGCAGCATGCCGTATTCAGCGGTGATCCAGCCTTCGCCCTTGCCGCGCAGGAAGCCCGGAACCTTTTCTTCGACGCTGGCCGTGCACAGCACCTTGGTGTCGCCGAAGCTGACCAGCACCGAACCTTCGGCATGGCGCGTGAATTGCCGCTCGATCGTGACCGTGCGCAAGGCATCGCAGGCGCGACCGCTGGGACGTTGAATACTGCTCATGACGGCGCCGCGCTTTGGAAAAAAGGGCGCGGAGCGTAACATGGCCGCCCGCACCTCAAGGACTGATGATGATCCGCAGCATGACTGCCTATGCCAGTAGCGAAGGCCCGAGTGCGCGCGGACGCCTCGTGTTCGAATTGCGCTCGGTGAACCACCGCTTTCTCGAAACCGGATTTCGCCTGCCGGAAGAATTTCGTGCGTTGGAACCAAAGTTGCGCGAACGCATCGAGAAGCGCATCTCGCGCGGGAAGGTCGATGTCACCCTGCGCTTTCGCAATGACGCCAGCAATGCCGCGCTGAGCCTGAATCAGGCGATGCTCGCGAATCTGCAGAAACTCGAGCGCGAGATCGCGATGGCGTTGCCCACGGCGACCCCGCCGACACGCTTCGAGGTGTTGTCGTATCCCGGGCTGATCAATGAGCCGGAAGTCGACAATGCCAGTCTGTTCGACGAGGCCATGGGCCTGTTCGACCGCGCCCTTGACGATTTCATCGCGACGCGTTCGCGCGAGGGCGAGCGCCTGAAAACGGTGCTGGTCGAGCGCCTTGACGGCATTGCCGCCGTCGTGGCCCAGGTGCGTGAATGGCTGCCCGACATCCGTGCAGGGTTGCGCCTCAAGTTCGAGACGCGCATCGCCGAGCTGAAACAACCGCTTGATCCCGGGCGGCTGGAGCAGGAATTGGTGCTCGCCTTCCACAAGCTCGATGTCGACGAGGAGATCGATCGCCTCGGTGCACATATCGCCGAAGTACGATCACGGCTCGATGCGCCGGAGCCGATCGGACGCCGGCTGGATTTCCTGATGCAGGAGTTCAATCGCGAATCGAATACGCTCGGTTCGAAATCGGTCGATACGCGCACCACCCAAGCGTCGGTGGAACTGAAAGTGCTGATCGAGCAACTGCGCGAGCAAGCGCAGAATATTGAATAGAGAGTATTGAATAGAGCATGTCGAAATAGTGAGAGAAGCGATGTCGGGTTCATTGTTTATCGTTGCTGCACCCTCGGGTTCCGGAAAATCGACGCTGGTGAATGCGCTGCTGGCGAAAGAGCCGGGCATCTCGCTGTCGATTTCCTACACCTCGCGCGGGCCGCGGCCGGGCGAGGAAGACGGCAAGCACTATCATTTCGTGTCCCGAGAAACCTTCGAACAGATGGCCAATGACGGTGATTTTTTCGAGTACGCCATCGTCCACGGCGACTTGAAGGGCACGGCGCGGCAGTCGGTCGAGCCGCTGTTGTCGGCAGGCAAGGACGTGTTGCTGGAGATCGACTATCAGGGTGCCCAGCGTGTTCGTGCGCAGGTGCCCGCGGCAGTGAGCATCTTCATTTTGCCGCCCTCGCGCATCGAACTTGAGCGTCGGCTGCGCACGCGTGCCAAGGATTCGGAAGCGACGATCCTGCGTCGGCTCGCCGACTCGCGCAAGGAAATCGCCCACGCCTGGGAGTTTGATTACGTCATCGTGAATGAGGCTTTCGAGACCGCGCTTGATCATCTCGGTACCATCGTGCGCGCGACGCGGTTGCATCGGCGGGTACAGCAGCAGCGTTTGAAGGGCTTGATCGACGGCTTGCTTGCCTAGTCAAAAGTCAATGGATTCAATGGCTTGTGTATTCGCCTGGAAAGCTTTGATTGCCGTGGAGGGGCCTCGCTGCTAGCCTCCGCGCCCGTTTTACCCCCGACTTTTTGAAATTCAGGAGTGGCCCATGGCCCGCATCACCGTCGAAGACTGCCTGCAAGTGGTCGACAACCGTTTCGAACTCGTGCTGATGGCCACCAAGCGTGCGCGCCAGTTGTCCAAAGGTGCGGAAGCGCTGATCCAGAATGACAACGACAAGCCGACCGTGCTGGCCCTGCGCGAAATCGCGAACGGCCTGATCAATCCGGAACTGCTGGCCGACATCGAACGCCAGGAACGCGAACGTGCCGAACGCGAAGCGCTGGAATGGGCGGCACAGGAAGTGGCCGAAGACGATCTGGGCAAGGGTGGCGACGATCCCTGATCGTTCGCTCACACATTTCCTGCAACACTCGACCCCTCATTCCGTGAACTGAGGGGTTGATGCCAGTGACCAAGGCGCACGTCCGCGATTCCGCAGACGCCACCGCCCATCTCGCGGTCTACTGGCGCTCGCTCGCGGCAAAACTTGAATACCTTTCCGCCGATGCGCGCGCCAAGGTGGAACGCGCTTTCGTTGTCGGCGCACGGGCGCATGGCGCCCAGACCCGGAAATCCGGCGAGCCCTACATCAGTCATCCGCTGGCCGTGGCTGGCATCCTGGCCGACATGCGCCTTGATGCCGATGGTCTCTGTGCCGCCATCTTGCATGACACGATCGAAGACACGCCGGTCGAACACGCCGACATCGCCGTCGAATTTGGTGCCGATGTCGCCGAACTGGTCGATGGCGTCACCAAGCTCGACAAGGTCAAGTTCCGCTCGCGCCAGGAAGCGAATGCCGAGAGCTTTCGCAAGATGCTGCTGGCGATGGCACGCGATCTGCGCGTGATCCTGATCAAACTCGCCGACCGACTGCACAACATGCGCACGCTGGATGCGATGAACGACGAGTCGCGCCGTCGCATCGCGCTCGAAACCCTCGAAATCTATGCGCCGATCGCGCAGCGCCTGGGCATGAATGCGATCAAGGCCGAGTTGCAGAACTTCGGTTTCGCCGCGTATTACCCACTGCGTCACCGCGTACTCGAAGACCGCCTGCGACAGCTGTATGGCAATCGTGCCGAGGGCGTGGCGCATATCCATCAGAAGATCGTCGCAAAGCTCCAGCAAGAAGAAATTCCCGCGCGGCTGGTATCGCGTGTGAAGTCTCCGTACAGCATCTATATGAAAATGAAGAGCGAGCACAAAACGCTCGAACAGGTGCTGGATGTTTACGGCGTGCGCGTGGTCGTGCGCGACACCATGCAGTGCTATATGGCGCTCGGCGCAGTGCACAGCCTGTTCAAGCCGGTCGATGGCCGCTTCCGCGATTTCATTGCGATGCCGAAAGCCAACGGCTATCAGAGTCTGCATACCGTGCTGTTCGGACCGAACGGCACGCCGATCGAGGTGCAGATCCGTACCGAAGACATGGATTTGCTGGCCGAGCGCGGCATCGCCGCGCATTGGGCATACAAGTCCGACAGCGCGTCCGGCAATAACGCACAGTCGCGCGCGCGCGAATGGGTGGCCGGACTGATCGACGCACAGTCGCGCGCCGATTCCTCGCTGGAATTCGTCGAACACGTGAAGGTCGACCTGTTTCCGGACGAGGTTTACCTGTTCACGCCGAAGGGCGCGATCCTTGCCCTGCCGCGGAATGCAACGGCGCTCGATTTCGCCTACGCCGTGCACACGCATGTCGGCGATCACGCGGTGGCGGCGCGCGTCGACAAGAAGCTGGTGCCGCTGCGTACGCGTCTTTCCAGCGGCCAGTCGGTCGAGATCATCACCGCCGCAAGCGCCCAACCGCAGATCGGCTGGTTGGAGTTCGTGGTCAGTTCCAAGGCGCGCACCGCGATCCGTCATGCCCTGAAACAGATGCAGCACGAGGACGCCGTCGAGATCGGACATCGCCTGCTCGATCGCGCGCTGGAGACACTCGGCACCTCGATCGAACAGATTCCGCCGGCCACGCTTGATGCCTACTTGCATGAGCACCGTCTGCGGCGACTGGAAGAACTGCTCGCCGAGATCGCGCTCGGCAATCGCATGGCGCAGCCAGTCGCGCATGCACTGGCGCGCGATCTGACCGTGCTCGACCCGGCCGGCAGCGCACGCCGCGACGACACCATCCTGATTTCCGGTGCCGAGCGTGGTGTCGTTTCGTTCGGCAATTGCTGTCACCCGCTACCGGGTGATGACATCGTCGGTTATCTGTCGGCCGGCAAGGGCATCGTCGTGCACCAACTCGAATGCCCAAACGTCACCGAGTTCCGCAAGTCACCGGACCGTTTTGTGCAGATCGCCTGGGACAGTGAAGTCGGCGGCGACTTCAAGGTGGCGCTCAAGGTCGTGGTCGACAACAAGCCCGGCGTGCTCGCCACCGTTGCCGCTGCAATCGCCGAGACGCAGTCGAACATCGACACCGTCGAGTACCAGGAGCGCGACCTGCGCACCGCAGCCATGCTGTTCGTCATAGAGGTGAAGGACCGCAAGCATCTCGCGGAGGTCTTGCGGCGTTTGCGGCGTGCGCCGGTGGTGCACGCGGTGAGTCGATTCGTCGGCTGAGGGTCGTTTTGAGCGATCTTTGCGCAACTTGGCGCGCGTCTAGGTCATCGGTCATGGCGCGCTCGCGCCCTGATCTTCGCCAATAAAAACCGCAGGTGCGACAAGCGCTTGCGTGTTGCCGAAATACGGAAAACATTCGCCCAATATTTGGAATGGCGAAACCGCCGGCGCATTTCAGGTTTTCATCAGGTTGCAGATCGCGGTCCGCGGCGAGGCTCGCTGCAACGGTGAGTGGTTCGTCGCGTGAGGCTGACCATGGACGCTCCCTTCTTCCAAGAGTTCGAACACGATTCCAAGTCGGCGTCGACCCACGCCGATCACGAGACGACGACCGATGCCGGTGAACATGCGGACGAGCGGGGTGCCCCGCGCCGTGATCCAGACCGCCCGATCGAGGCCAAACGCGCGGTGGACGCGCGCCGCGCTTCGAGCCTGCGTCGCTTGATGACTGCACGCGACTACCTGCGTGCGCATTTCTTCGAAGACCTTTACCTCGATGACCTGGCCGGTGAAGGCGGATTCCACCCGCGCATCCTCGTGGCCGGCGTTTGCACGCGTGCCGGTGCGCATGGCGTCATCGCCATCGGTCACGCTGCCTGATGCGTCGCGCACGTGGACTGCGCCGGCCCCGGTTACCTGGGAGCCCGGCAGCGAAGTCTCGGCGGCGATTTCGACCTATTGCGAGTACGTGGTCTATCGTGCGATGGCGGAGCTTGGCGGTGCGAAGCACGGTGTGCTGCGTCTGCGCCTCATTGGGGACGCGGGCGTGCTCGATCTGGTGAGACCTACAGTCGTGTGCTCGTGCCGGTGTGGTCGACTGATGGCGCGCACGTCCGATTGCCAGGTCGTGGACGGCGGTACGCCGCCATTCGATCTGAGCCCCGATGGTCGCTACGCGATTCAGGCGTTGCCGCCGAAGTCGAATGGCCACCTGCCCACAGCGCGCGTGATGCGCACCGATCTGCTGAGTGGTGCACGTGTGTGGCCCTGCCGTATGACGTTCCCGAAGGCCGCGTCGCTGCGCCGCGATACAGCCCGGACGGCCGCCGGATCGCATTTCTGGTCAATTTGCCGAGCGATATCGAAGCCTGTGTCATGCCTGCTGCTGCTCGCACGCGTGCCGATGGAAACCGATCTCTATTACGCGGATCGGTTGCCAGCGAAGAATTGATTACGGTGAACGACACGCAATTTTGAACCGCAGGCGGCCCAGTGCGAGTGCTGCACGAATCCAAATACGGTAGTAACATTGCTACAAAGAACGCATCTGTGAGGTGTCCCATGGCCGTCACCACCCTGTCCAGCCGCGAGTTCAACCAAGCGGCGAGCGAAGCCAAGCGGGCCGCAAACAATGGGCCGGTGTTCATCACCGACCGCGGCCGTCCAGCCCACGTCCTGATGAGCATCGAGCACTATCAGCGCATCACCGGAAGCGGCAAGAAGATTGCCGATTTGCTGGCCATGCCGGGTATTGCTGATATTGATTTCGAGATTCCACGCTCGCGTGAACTCGCACGCTCTGCAGACATTCCCTGATGTTCGTTCTTGACACGAACGTCGTGTCTGAATTGCGGAAGATCCGTCTCGGCCGAGCCGACAAGAACGTCGCAAAATGGGCCGATAGCGTGGACTCGACCGATCTGTATCTGTCGACCATCACCGTGCACGAGATGGAAATCGGCGTGCTGCTGGCCGAGCGCCGAGACCCGGCGCAGGGCGCAATCTTGCGGACATGGTTGGAAAGCCATGTCTTGACCGCCTTCGCCGGACGCATCCTGCCGGTGGATACCGCGGTTGCTCAGCGTAGCGCTGCAATTCATGTGCCCGACCCGCGACCCTTCAGAGATAGTCTGATTGCGGCGACCGCACTGATTCATGGGATGACTGTCGTCACGCGGAATGTGGCCGACTTCCAGTCATCCGGCGTGTCGATTCTCAACCCCTGGGATTCGTAATGAGAGACACGGCAAAGCAGACCCTCAAGCTGGCGATCGCTGGCGAAATTGAAATAGGTGCAATTGAGAATGGCCAGTCTGTGAGGATCCCCGTGCCCAAAACGCGCTGGCTGACGACCCCCGCTGCTTTCGCTTTGAGCTGCATCGGCGGGTCTGTCCACCTGACTGGTCGCGACCGCTCGTCACGACACCTCGCGGTCGCAGGAGTGTCCTCGTGGCCGACAGCGCACTCGTAGCGGTCGGCGCGGTCGCCTTCGCCGCGGCCACGGTGTTCGGGTGGAGCGCGCTGCGGGCACAGCGCGCCCATGCGCGATGGTGCGAGAGTCACACGAAGGCGGAAGGCGTCGTCTCCCGGCTGGTGCAGCGACGCGTCAACGGTGGTCTCAGCGAAGACGCGATGGGCAACTCGACCAGCCCGACGAAGGCGACGATCCCCGTCGTGCGCTTCCGCGCCCTCAACGGCGTCGAGTACGAGATCGACGCACCCGAGGTGCCGCATCAGGTCGGCGCCGTCGTCGCGATCGCCTACGATCCCGCCCTGCCGTCGGGAGGCCGCGCTGTCGTGCGCGTGCCCAAGATCGGATGTGCGGTGCCGCTCCTGATTGCCGGGGCCATTCTGGTGGCGGTCGGGGCGAATCTCGGATAGCGCCTCCCCGATCAGCGCGATATCGCCCGCGTGCGCAAGCTAACGATCCGGAACGTCATCCACGTGCGCGATCCCGGCGATGGCTATCTCTACTTCGACGCCCGCGACCACCTGCGCATCAGCCGCCGTCGCCACAGCGATGGCGGGATCGAACTGCTGCCCGGTGTCGAGCGCCTGCACGATCTGGTTGCAGCACAGTCCATCGGTTTGGCCGCGATACCCGAATCCCTGCCGGCCTAGGACCTCGCCGTAAACGCCGACGCCTCGCGCCTGCTGCTGGTCGCACGCGTACCAATGGAGACGGATTTGTACTTCGCGGATAAGTTGCCGATGAAGAATCCAACGCCTTGATCGACTCGCAAGTTCGAACTGAGGCGTTGCGAAAAAATTCTGCACGCGCAGTTGGAAGTAGTACTGAACCATTGGCACCCATCAAAGCGAACAATGCCCGGCATCACTTCGAGACCAACCGCTCGCGTTGACGCACTCGACTGCCCGGCTTCAGACTCCCCCCATAGCCCGACGATCCCGTCGGCGAATTGGCGTTAGGCCTCTCAAGGGAAATCCGTGGCTAAGGACGTTGACGATCGCTTCTACGATAGGGCTGATGAGGTGATTGCACTCGCGAATCAGCAGCTCAGGGACTCGACCCGCGGCAAGGTAAGCGCCTCGTGCATGTACGCGACAGCGCGATTCAACGCCTGGGTCAGCGCCAACGGCTTCACGAGTGGAGCGGGTATGGACGCTGCCAAGGACGAGACCATCGACTACTTCGTCAAAGAGTACCGCGCCATGCTCGAAGAGAATCTCAGCGACTACATTGGCAACTTCGACAAGTTCATGCGGCCCGAGAAGGTCTCTCAAGAAACGCCTCCCAAGTAGCTGATTTTGCGGGTCGGTTTTTTCACGTTGACTGAGGGTCCGGGACCAGCTGCACGCCGAATTGCTTGGCGCGATGGGCGAGTTGGCGGACGGCGCATTCTCGATAGCGATCTTCGAAGAAGTCCTGGCCGCGGTCGGTTTATTCCTTGCCTTTCGTGAGCATCGCGTGGATCAGACTCGAAGTAGCGAATTCAGACGACGGGACATCATGGAATCCGTAGGCTTGGCGAAAAAAGAACGCGGCCGAAGCCGCGTTCAAAGTCACATCCTTGCAAGTCGTTGATCAGAAGTCGCAACTCACGCCGACGCGTACCGAACGACCCGGTTGCAGTTGTGCCGGGAAGCCGAACGAATTGGGCAGATCGCCACCGACTTCGTCGCCGATTTCGTTGGTGAAGTAGTTCTTCCTGTGATCGAAGATGTTGGTGACGTCGAGCTTGACGGCCACGCCTTCGGCAAAGCTCGGGCGATAGGTGACGCCGAGGCCAAGGGCGTTCGTCCACGGTGAGCGACCGATCGAACCGCGCGGCGACAGCGTCGCATCGTTGGCCGTGCCGTTGACGCGATCGGTTGTGCAGTAATGCGCCGAACCGACGCCGTAGTCCGGGCCTTCCGGGTCATTGGTGCCGTTGTAGACCTGGAAGCAATTGCGTGGACGACCGGATTGCACGAGCAGGTCTGCACCGAATTCCCACTGGTCATTGAGCTTGTAGGCGCCGAAGACCTTGAGTGAATGACGTCGGTCATTCGGCAAGTCGCCGTAGCCGCCTTCCACGAGGCCCGGCAGGTCGAATGCCGTGGTGATGCCGGCGTCGTCCTGACCGTTGTCCGAGCGCACATAGCCTTCGTTGTTGCCGTAGCTGTGGGCGAGCCGGTCGCGGCGGCCGGGATCACCACACGCTCAAGCACGCCATCGCCGTCGGTGTCGACGTTCATGTCGAAGTCACTGCCCGGATTCATCAGGAAGCAGTGGCCAACGGCATCACCAATCGCATCCACCTGCGCCTGGCTGAAGCCCGCGGTCAGCGCCCATGCGGGCGTGAACGCGCGGTCGCACCACCCGTCGGGTGCGGCGGGCGTGTCTGAATTACGCAGGTGTTAAGAATGTGTAAATGCGTCGGGACCGTAGGCAACACCACGGCGCGCGCTGGTTTTTGCAACATCGGTGCAGTGAATGCGTTGGCAAATCAGCGGCTTGTCGGCGTCGTCCGATGCGGCGTGCGCTGAACGCAATTGCGCAGATTCTGCAACGTGATCGCGGCGCGTTTGCCGGCCTTGTCGCTGGGTGAGGCAACCCGCGACAATGGGATTCATCTTCGGAGCTAAAGCCATGCGTGAAGTGATCAGCAGCAGCGGCGCGCCCGCCGCGATCGGCACCTATTCCCAGGCGATCAAATGCGGCCAGACCGTCTACCTGTCCGGACAGATTCCACTCGATCCGGCCAATGGGCAAATGGTCGACGGGGCGATCGAGGTACATATCCGCCGCGTGTTCGACAATTTGCGCGCGCTCTGTGTCGCGGCTGGCGGCGATCTTGCGCACATCGTCAAACTCAACGTGTTCCTGACCGATCTCGGCAACTTTGGCGAGGTGAACCGGATCATGGCCGAATATTTCACGGCACCTTACCCGGCGCGTGCGGCGATCGGTGTTGCGGCGCTGCCGCGCGATGCGGCGGTCGAGATGGACGCGATCGTCGTGGTGGACTGAACGCCCATGCAGTTGGCGCCGACGACGCCCTTGTCGAGCCTGCGTGGCGTCGGGCCGGCGATTGCCGAAGCCCTGTCGCGACTGTCGTTGCATACGCTGGCGGATTTCTGGTTTCACCTGCCACTGCGTTACGAGGACCGCACCCGCATCACGCTGATTCGCGACCTGCAGAGCGGCGAAATTGCGCAGGTCGAGGCGCAAGTCGATGCGGTGGAGCGCGGCTTCCGTTTCCGGCCACTGCTGCGCGTGGTCGTGTCCGACGCTTCGCGTGCGACGTTGAGTCTGCGCTTCTTCCACTTCTCCAAGTCGCAGGCCGAAGGCTTCACGCCGGGCGCGCGCTTTCGCATCTACGGCGAAGTGCGCGATACGCCGGCCGGCTTCGAGATCGTGCACCCGCGTTACCAGCGTGTGCAGCCGGATACGCCGCTCGAAACCGCGCTGACCCCGGTCTATCCGGCGACCGAGGGACTCGGCCAAACAACACTGACGCGTCTCGCCAAGCTCGCGCTCAGTGCGCTGCCGGACGACACCGAGATCGATGTGTTGCCGGAGGCGATGCGCCGTTCTGCGCAGTTGCCGAGTCTCGGCGCAGCCCTGCGGCTCGTGCATGCGCCGCCGAACGATGCCGACGTCGCGGCCTTGCTGGCACGCACGCATCCAGCGCAGCGTCGGCTCGCGTTCGACGAATTATTGGCACATCAGATCGGCATGCGCCGACTGCGGCGCAGCCTGCGTTCCATACCGGCGCCGCTGATCAAGCCAGACAAAGCGCGCCGGAAGGCGTTTTTGGCGGCCCTGCCGTTTGCGTTGACCAAGGCGCAGGTCAAGGTACTCGGCGAGATCGACCGCGATTTGCAGACCGCCAAACCGATGTTGCGCCTGGTGCAGGGCGATGTCGGATCGGGCAAGACCGTAGTGGCTGCACTGGCGGCATTGGCGGCGGCCAGCGCGGGTTTGCAGTCGGCGGTGATGGCCCCGACCGAATTGCTGGCCGAGCAGCATCTGCGCAACTTCACCCATTGGCTGCAGCCGTTCGGCCTGCGCGTGGTGTGGCTGGCCGGCAAGGTCACCGGCAAGGCGCGGACACAGGCACTGGCCGCGATCGCGGACGGCGCCGACATCGTCGTCGGTACGCACGCCTTGATGCAGGAGGGTGTGACCTTTGCGAATCTCGGTCTTGCCATCATCGACGAGCAGCATCGTTTCGGCGTGCATCAACGGCTGGCATTGCGCAACAAGGGTCGCGACGGCTTGCGCACGCCGCATCAACTGGTGATGACGGCGACGCCGATTCCGCGCACCCTGGCCATGGCTGCGTATGCCGACCTCGATGTGTCGGTGATCGACGAATTGCCGCCCGGGCGTACGCCGGTGCAAACCGTTGTGGTGGCCGACAGCCGTCGCGACGAGGTCATCGAACGCATCCGCCGCGCCTGCGGCGAAGGTCGTCAGGCGTATTGGGTATGCCCGCTGATCGAGGAATCGGAACAGCTGGCCGCGCAGGCCGCGCAGGCGACCCACATCGCCTTGACGCAGGCATTGCCGGAACTCGCGATCGGGTTGTTGCACGGACGCATGAAGCCGCGCGACAAGCAGGCGGTGATGGACGCGTTCAAGGCCGGCGAACTGCGCCTGCTGGTGGCGACGACTGTCATCGAGGTCGGTGTCGATGTGCCCAATGCCAGCCTGATGGTGATCGACAACGCCGAACGCATGGGTCTGGCGCAGTTGCACCAGTTGCGCGGACGCGTCGGTCGCGGCGCGCAGGCCTCGAGTTGCGTGCTGATCTACCAGTCGCCGCTCAGTCAACTTGCGCGCGAACGGCTCGCGGTCATGCGCGAGAGTAATGACGGTTTTCGCATCGCCGAGAAAGATCTTGAATTGCGCGGCCCCGGCGATGTCGTCGGCACGCGCCAGACCGGACAACTCAGTTTCCGTGTCGCCGATCTGGTGCGCGATGCCGAGATCATGCCAACCATATCCATCGCCGCCGACTGGCTGCTGGAACATGCCCCGAAGAGCGCCGACGCCCTGGTCGAACGCTGGATCGGACGCGCCGTCGAATACGCCCAGGCTTGAGGATGCATTTATGCCAAAGACACCCATGCAGCGACTGCTGATCGATACCGACCCCGGCGTCGATGACGCAATGGCCTTGCTCATGGCTTATGCGCACCCCGGTGTGCACGTGGAGGCCTTGACGATCACCGCCGGCAACGTCGGTATCGACCACACCTTGCGCAATGCCCTGAGCCTGGTGGAACTGGTCGGTGCGACGACGCCGGTGTTTCCGGGCTGTCGCGATCCGCTGATTCGTCCGGCCGAAGACGCCGCGTTCGTGCACGGCAATGACGGCTTTGGCGATGTCGGGTTGTCGGCGCCGACGCGCGCCGCGGAAACCGAACACGCGGCGCTGGCGATGATCCGCCTCGCTAAGCAGCATGCCGGCGACATCACCTTTGTGATGCTCGGGCCGCTGACCAATCTCGCGCTGGCATTGAAGCTCGATCCGGATTTGCCAAAGCGTGTTCCGCGACTGGTGATCATGGGCGGCGCAGTCACCGGGCAGGGCAACGTGTCGCGCATCCCGAGCGAGTTCAATATCCACTTCGATCCCGAGGCGGCCGCCGTGGTGTTTTCGGCCTGGCCGCAATTCGAACTGGTCGACTGGGAGGCGACGCTGGCGCATGGCGTCCCGTTCGCCGAAGTCGCTGGATGGCTGGCCTCAGGAACCGCCAAGGCGGCGTTCTACGACCGTATCTCGCGCAAGACCCGCGACTGGATGCGCGAACGTCGCAATGTCACCCACTGGCACGCCGCCGACGGCCTGGCGATGGCTGCGGTGCTCGAGCCAGACGCGGTCGAGCAATGGGAGCTGCGGTCGGTGCAAATCGAACTCGACGGTGCGCTGACCCGCGGTGCCACCGTCGTCGACTGGCAGCGGCGCAGCGGCAGGCCCGAGCAGGCGCGCATCATGTTGCGCATGAAGCTCGACCGGTTCGCCGAAATGATGCGACTGGCGCTCATTTAGTCGTTGATTTCGTTGGACAAATTTGCAGCGTGGCGATCATGCTTGCCAAGCCGCCGGGCGCTGGCTAGGATGCGCCTCTTTTTTCCGGCCGAAGCATCGCCATGAAAGCGAATATCCATCCGAAGTACAACGAAGTCGTTTTTCACGACGTCACTGCTGATTTCAAGTTTCTGACCCGCTCGACCATGACGAGCAAGGACAAGACGACTTGGGAAGACGGCAAGGAATACCCGCTGGTCAAGCTCGAAACGTCTTCGGCTTCGCACCCGTTCTACACGGGCAAGCACAAGATCCTCGACACCGGTGGTCGCGTCGACAAGTTCCGCAAGCGCTACGCCGCCAAGTAATGCCCGGGCGCACTCGCGCCGAGCAAACAAGAAAACAAATGCCGCAGTGGCGACACTGCGGCATTTGCATTTTCGGGCTTTGAAAAAACATCTTCGGGCTTTGCAAAAATGATGACAGCGCGTTCTTGTGCACGCGCTGAATCAGCGCGCTCGCTGAATAAGATGCTCGTGCGATAATTTCGGAAATTGAGCGAAGGAGATTGCCGTGTCGAACCACGTCGTGCAGATCAGCGATAGCACTACCAACAAGAGCACCAGTCTGCCGGTGGTGACGGGTTCCGTCGGTCCGGCGGCGATCGACATTGGCAAGCTGCACAAGGACACCGGTCTTTTCACCTACGACCCCGGTTTCATGTCGACGGCGAGTTGCCGTAGCGCGATCACCTACATTGATGGTGACGCCGGTGTGCTGATGTACCGCGGCTACCCGATCGAACAGCTGGCCAAACATTCGAATTTTCTCGAAGTCGCCTATTTGCTGATGAACGGCGAGTTGCCGGGTGCCGAACAGTTCAAGACCTTCGAACATGAAGTCACGCATCACACCATGATGCATGAGGCGCTCAAGAGCTTCCTCGGTGGCTTCCGCCACGACGCGCACCCGATGGCGATGCTGTGCGGCATGATCGGTTCGCTCGCCGCCTTCTATCACGACTCGCTCGACATCGATGACCCGGAGCAGCGTCGCCTCGCTGCAGTGCGCCTGATCGCCAAGGTGCCGACCATCGCCGCCGCCTGCTACCGCTACTCGATCGGCTGGCCGAGCCGCTATCCGCGCAACAACCTCGACTACTGCACGCGCTTCCTGCACATGATGTTCGAAGTGCCGTCCGAGCCGCTGGCCTTGCCAGATGTAGCCACCAAGGCGCTCGATCTGCTGTTCATCCTGCACGCTGATCATGAGCAGAACGCGTCGACCTCGACCGTGCGTCTGGTCGGCTCGACCGGCGCGAATCCCTACGCCTGTGTCGCTGCCGGCATCGCTGCATTGTGGGGGCCGGCACACGGCGGCGCCAACGAAGCGGTGCTGACGATGTTGAACGAGATCGGCAGCGCCGATCAGGTCGGCAAGGCGATCGAGCGCGCCAAGGACAAGAACTCGGGCTTTCGCTTGATGGGCTTCGGACACCGCGTCTACAAGAACTTCGATCCGCGCGCCACGATCATCCGCGAGATGTGCCACAAGGTGCTGAACGATCTCGGCGTCCATGATCCATTGCTCGAAGTGGCGATGAAGCTCGAGGAAGCGGCGTTGAAGGATCCGTACTTCATCGAACGCAAGCTTTATCCGAACGTCGATTTCTACTCGGGCCTCATTTACAAGGCCCTGAAGATTCCGACCGAGATGTTCACGGTGATGTTCGCGATCGCGCGCACTGCCGGTTGGGTTGCGCATTGGCTCGAGCAGAACGTCACACCCGACGCCAAGATTGGGCGTCCGCGCCAGGTCTATATCGGTTCAGCCGCGCGTGACTACGTTGATATCGGCAAACGCTGATCTGACGCGCAATCAACGAAGAAAAAGCCGGCGTCAGCCGGCTTTTTCTTGTGCGCCCGGCACGGGCGCATTCTTGGAGGTGAAAGTCCTCTCGCAAGCTGACCACAGTGAGCGAAGTGAAGCGCAACTGCGGAAGGGTGACCGACC
>JAYUVY010000074.1:0-32883 GCA_043753835.1 Lysobacterales bacterium
TACTCGGCGCCGAAAGCCAAGTACGCATCGCTCGACGAGGTGCCGCAGGAACTGCTGGATACCTACGACAAGCTCGGCGTGCCGCTGCACGAGCGCGCGAAGCTGGCGGGCGTCGCAGTGGACGCGGTATTCGACTCGGTCAGCGTCGGAACGACTTTTCGAAAAGAACTGGCCGAAAAAGGCATCATCTTCTGCTCGATGTCGGAAGCCCTGCACGATCATCCGGAGCTGGTCCGCCAGTACCTCGGCAGCGTGGTGCCGGCCGGCGACAACTATTTTGCGGCGCTGAATGCGGCGGTGTTTTCCGACGGCAGTTTCGTGTTCATCCCCAAGGGCGTGCGCTGCCCCATGGAGCTCAGCACCTACTTCCGGATCAATGCGATCAACACCGGCCAGTTCGAGCGCACGCTGATCATCGCCGAGGAAAAATCCTACGTCAGCTATCTCGAAGGCTGCACCGCGCCGATGCGCGACGAAAACCAGCTGCATGCGGCGGTGGTCGAGCTGGTGGTGCTGGACGATGCCGAGATCAAGTATTCGACCGTACAGAACTGGTATCCCGGCGACGAAAACGGGATCGGCGGCATCTACAACTTCGTGACCAAGCGCGGCGAATGCCGCGGCGCGCGCAGCAAGATTTCCTGGACGCAGGTCGAGACCGGTTCCGCGATCACCTGGAAATACCCGAGCTGCGTGCTGCGTGGCGACGATTCCACCGGCGAGTTCTATTCGGTCGCGCTCACCCATCATCGCCAGCAGGCCGATACCGGCACCAAGATGATCCACATCGGGCGCAACACCAAGTCCAAGATCATCAGCAAGGGCATCAGCGCCGGTCGCGGCCAGAACACCTATCGCGGCCTGGTCAAGGTCGAGAAGCTGGCCGAGGGCGCGCGCAATTACACGCAATGCGACAGTTTGCTGATCGGCAAGCGCTGCGGCGCGCACACGTTTCCTTACATCGAAGTGAAGAACCCGAACGCGATCGTCGAGCATGAGGCGACGACCTCGAAGATTTCGGATGATCAGCTGTTCTACTGCCGTGCACGCGGCATCAGCGAAGAAGATGCGGTATCGATGATCGTCGACGGCTTCTGCAAACAGGTGTTCCGCGAACTGCCGATGGAATTCGCGGTGGAAGCGAAGAAGCTGCTGGAAGTGTCGCTGGAAGGGGCGATTGGATGAGCATGCGTCCCGCCTTGCGCACCGCCTATCTGGCCGAGCATGCTGCCGCCGATGCAGCACGTTCGCTTGCCGACTTCGATCGCGCCTTCGTGCACCTCGAACGCGCGCATATCCTGAGCCAGCGCTCAACTTTCGCGCACACGCATACGCATCTACGCATGCTCGCAATCGGCTGGCGGCGGCGTGACTTGCGCGAAGTTTTCGGCCAGGTGATGCGCAGCGTCGCCGCGTTGACCAAATCGAAAATCTGGGTCCCGGCCGGCAACACCGGCGGCACCAATGTGAATCCCTTCAAGCCGATGCCGGTACCACCGGATCTGCGCACTTACCTGGACTGACCATGCTGAAGATCGACAACCTCCACGTCCGCATTGCCGGCAAGGACATTCTCAAGGGGCTTTCGCTTGAGGTGAAGGCGGGCGAAGTGCACGCCATCATGGGCCCGAACGGCGCCGGCAAGTCGACGCTCGGTTACGCTCTTGCCGGTCGCGAAGGCTACGAAATCACGCAAGGCACGGTCACGTTCAACGGCCAGGACCTGCTCGCGCTCGAACCGGAAGCACGTGCCGGCGCCGGCGTGTTCCTGGCCTTCCAGTATCCGGTCGAAATTCCCGGCGTGAACAACACCTACTTCCTGCGAGCGGCTTATAACGCGCAACGCAAGTATCGCGGCGAGCCGGAACTCGACTCGATGGCCTTCTTGAAACTCGTTCGCGAGAAATTGAAGGTGCTGCACCTGAAGGACGAGTTGCTCAATCGCGCCGTCAACGAAGGCTTCTCCGGCGGCGAGAAAAAGCGCAACGAGATCTTCCAGATGGCGGTGCTCGAACCCGCACTCGCGATCCTCGACGAAACCGATTCCGGCCTCGATATCGACGCCTTGAAACTGGTCGCCGAAGGCGTGAACCGCCTGCGCTCGCCCGAGCGCGCCTTCGTCGTGATCACGCATTACCAGCGCCTGCTCGACTACATCGTTCCCGATGTCGTGCACGTGCTCGCCGAAGGCCGCATCGTGCAGAGCGGCGACAAGGATCTGGCGCTGAAGCTTGAAGACCAGGGCTATGCCTGGATCCGTGACCGCAAGCGTCAGGAAGCGGCGGCGTTTTCGTCATGAGTGCACTGCTTGACCAGTTGCTGCTGCACGCCGCGCCGTCGCAAACACAACAGCGCGACGCCGCGCGTTTGCGCGGCCTGCCGCAGGCGCGCGACGAGCGCTGGCGTTACAGCTCGCTGCGCGCGCTGAACGCACGCCAGTTCGCAGCGCAACCGGCGCGTTCCGGCGTCGTGTCCGAAGCGCTGCGTGCGCATATCCAAGCGCTGCCGCTGCGCGTGGTGCTGGTCGATGGCTGGTACGCGGCCAACTTGTCGACGCTCGGCGACCGAGTTGATGTGCTCGCGCTGAGCATCGATTACGCCCATTCGCGTAGCCCGCCCGCGCATCTACCGTTCGCACTTGCGGCAGCCGCAGCGGCGCAGACGACACTGACGATTCAGGTCGCAGACGGCAGCACGATTACCGAACCGCTGCACCTGGTCTCGATCACCACAAGTGTTGCCCATGACGCCATCGTGCAGCATGCCTTGCAGCTGAAACTCGGCCGCGGCGCCGTGCTGCAGGTTGCGCGTCATCGTCTGCACGCGGGCGGAGGCAGCGCCTTCGGCAATGAGTGGCGCGCGATCGAATTGAACGAGTCGGCGCAGCTGACCTGGTGCGAACACGGCGAGGAAAGTGATACCGCGACCCAGGTGACCGCTACCGGCGTCATGATCGGTGGCGATGCGCGCCTCGATTTCGCCGAGGTCGCGGCCGGTGCCGGTTTGTACCGACACGATCTCGATGTGCTGCTCCAAGGTGACCGTGGTGCGGTCGCCGTCCGCGGCTGCACCGCCGTCAATCAGCGCCGCCACGCCGATATCGCGATCGATGTCCGCCATGTCGCTCGCGACACCCGTGCCGACATCGTCTGGCGCGGACTCGCTGACCAGCGCGGGCACGCGATCTTCGCCGGCCAGTTGATCGTTGCTGCCGGCGCCGACGGGTCGGACACTGCACTCAGCAACAAGAACCTGCTGCTGTCGGCCCATGCCGAAATCGACACCCGTCCGGTGCTCGAAATCCATGCCGATGAAGTAAAAGCGGCGCATGGCGCGACCGTTGGACAACTCGACGAGCGCAGCTTGTTCTACCTGCGTGCGCGCGGCATTCCTGCCACTGACGCCAAGCGCATATTGACGCTCGCCTTCGCCCGCGAACCGCTGCTGCAGATCGTCGATGGCCCGTTGCGTGTGCTGCTGCTCGATGCGCTCGCGCGCAGTCTGCCGGAATGAACGCATGAGCCGCCTTGATGACATCACCGCCATCCGCGCCGAATTTCCGCAGCTCGCGCGCCGCATCCACGGCAAACCGCTGATCTATTTCGACAACGCCAACACCGCCCAGAAGCCGCGCGCGGTCATCGACGCCGTCAGCAATTACTACAGCGAGCACAACGCCAATGTCGCACGTGCCGTGCACACGCTCGGCGAGGAAGCGACCAGCCTGTACGAAGGTGCGCGCGACAAGCTGGCGCGTTTCGTCGGCGCACGTTCGCGCGAAGAAGTCGTATTCACACGCGGCACCACCGAGGCGATCAACCTCGTCGCCTACAGCTTCCTGCGGCATCAACTGAAACCCGGCGACGAGATCCTGGTCTCGCGCATGGAGCACCACGCCAACATCGTGCCGTGGCAGCTGATCGCCTCGGAAACCGGCGCGAAGGTGATCGCCGCGCCGATCACCGCGCGCGGCGAACTGGATGTCGACGGCACACTCGCGTTGATGACTCCACGCACCCGATTGGTCGGGCTGACGCATGTGTCGAATGCGCTGGGCACGATCAATCCGGTACAGACGATCATCACTGCTGCCAAGGCACGCGGGATTCCGACGCTGATCGATGGCTCGCAGGCGGCCCCGCATTTCAAGATCGATGTCGCCGCACTCGACTGCGATTTCTACGTGCTGACCGGGCACAAACTGTTCGGCCCGACCGGCACCGGTGCCCTGATCGCAAAGGCCGCGCATCTGGAAGCGATGCCGCCGTTCATGGGCGGCGGCGAAATGATCCGCCGCGTCTCGTTCGAAGGCACCACCTTCAACGATGCCCCGCACAAGTTCGAGCCGGGCACGCCGAATATCGCTGGCTTCATCGGGCTCGGCGCCGCGATCGACTGGTTGAACGAGATCGGCATGGACGCGATTGCCGCGCGCGAAATCCGCCTGCGCGATCACATGCTCGCGGCGCTAAGCAACATCGATGGTCTGCGCCTGATTGGCGAAGCCGCCGATCGCGTCGCGGTGTTTTCGTTTGTGATCGAAGGTGCGCACGCGCATGACGTCGCCACCTTGCTTGACCACGAAGGCGTCGCGGTGCGCTCCGGCCATCATTGCGCACATCCGTTGATGCAGTACTTCGGCGTGCCCGCGACCGCACGCGCTTCGCTTGCGTTCTACAACACCGAAGACGAAATCGACGCCTTTGTTGCGGCGCTGGCGCGTGTGCGTAAACTGCTCGCCTGATTGCACCGGCCCGACGATGTCTGCGCACCCGTCCACCCTCTATTCCGAGACCGTGCTCCGGCACAATCGCGCGCCGCACAACTTCGGTGTGCTGGCGGATGCCACGCATTCGGGTTGCGCCGATAATGCGCTATGCGGCGACCACGTTGAACTGCATCTGCGTATTCGCGATGGCGTAATCGAACGCGCGCAGTTCGATGGCGATGCCTGTGCCATCACCACAGCGGCGGCGTCGATGCTGACCGATGCGTTGCGCGGGCAAACGCTTGCTGCGGTGGCGACCCTACGCGACGCGATGAGCGCGATGTTCCAAGGTGGCGCGGCCCCGGACGACAGCGATTTCGCCGCGCTGCAGGAACTGCGCCATCATCCCGCACGCCAGCGCTGCGCGCTGCTGCCCTTTGATGCCGCACTCGCGGCACTGCAACCGCGATTTCAGGCGTGAGACTTCAGGCATGACCGACTTCCGCTATGCCACCACCGCCGATGTCGCCGAGATCGTGCCGTTGGTCGAATCAGCCTATCGCGGCGATGCCAGTCGCAAGGGCTGGACGACCGAAGCCGACCTGCTCGACGGTCAACGCGTCGATGCCGACGGCGTGCGCGAACTCATCACAAAGGCCGACAGCCGCGTGATCATCGCGTTGCGTGCCGGGGTCATCATCGGTTGTGTGCATGTCGAGCGCAGCGGCGACAGCGGTTACTTCGGCATGTTTTCGGTGAGCCCGACGCTACAGGGAGCCGGCGTCGGCGACGCCCTGCTACGCGAGGCCGAACGCGTCGTGTGCGACGACTTTGCCTGCACGCGCATGACCTGCACGGTGATTCCGTTGCGCCATGAACTGATCGCCTGGTACGGCCGCCGTGGCTATCACGCGACCGGCGAGTTCAAGCCCTTTCCGTACGGCGACGAACGCTTCGGCAAACCCAAACGCGATGACCTGAACTTCGAGGTCTTCATCAAGGATCTGCGCACATGAGCGACTGGACTCTGGTCTGCATCCGCGACGAAATGGCCCCCGGCGAACATCGCGTCATCGATGCCGACGGCACCCAGATTGCGGTGTTCAATATCGATGGTGACTATTACGCGATCGAAGACGTCTGCACCCACGACGGCGGCGAACTCGCAGGCGGCCCGGTCGTCGGATTCGAAGTCGAATGCGAACGCCACGGCGCGCGTTTCGATGTGCGTACCGGCGCCGTCTGCGCGCCACCCGCGTATTCGCCGACCGCGAGCTTTCCGGTTCGCGTCGACGAACACGGCGTGTGGACCCGCGACGACCGCTGGGATTGACCGGGGCACAGCGGCTACGCTCTCGTCATGTCCGTCGCTCGCATCATCCCGCGCTGGGTTTATGTCGTCTTCGCCTGGGTGCTGCTCGCCCTCGGCGTGATCGGCATCGTCGTGCCCGGCCTGCCGACCACACCCTTCGTACTCGTCGCCGCGTGGGCGGCCGCACGCGGCTCGACGCGCTTGCATGACTGGCTGCAAGCGCACCGGATATTCGGGCCAATCATCCGTGACTGGGAGTCCAACGGTGCCGTCAGCCGTCGCGCCAAATGGTCAGCAACGATCATGATGGTCATCTGCGCCATCATCGTCTTCCTGACCGCGCCAAAATGGTGGATGGCCGCAATCGCGACCGCCATCATGAGCATCGTCAGCACGTGGCTATGGCTGCGCCCGGAGCCCCATCGATGAACCCGATCGTCTACGCCGTTCCCGTGTTTCTGGTGCTGATCGTCGCCGAGTTTCTGGTCGCGCGGGCGCGTGGGCGGCAGGTGTATCGGGTCAACGACACGATCGCGTCGCTGTCGCTTGGCACCACGTCGCAACTGAGCGAATTGGCGACCAAGCTCGTCAATATCGGCATTTACGCCCTGTGTTTCGAGTACCTGCGCCTGCTGACCTTGCCGGTCGACGCGTGGTGGACCTGGCTGCTCGGCTTGCTGGTCTATGACTTCTTCTACTACTGGCATCACCGCATGAGCCACGAAGTGAGCGTGCTCTGGGCGACGCATGTGGTGCATCACTCGTCCGAGGAATTCAATCTTTCCACCGCGCTGCGCCAGACCAGTTCGCGTTTCCTGCTCGGCTGGGTGTTCTATTTGCCGATGGCGATCCTCGGCTTTCCGGTGCTCGTGTTCGTCGTCGTTGGTCTGATCGACCTGCTCTACCAGTTCTGGATCCATACCGAACAGGTCGGCAAACTCGGCTGGTACGACCGCGTGTTCGCGTCGCCCTCGAACCATCGCGTGCATCACGCCGTGAACGACAAGTATCTGGACAAGAACTACGGCGGGATTCTGATTTTGTGGGACCGCCTATTCGGTACCTATCTCGACGAGGACGACACTGAGCCCTGCGTCTACGGCACACGTGGGCGGCTCGGGACGTTCTCGCCACTGTGGGCGAATCTCGACGTGTTCAATGCCCTGATCAAGGACGCCTGGCATGCGCGCTCGTGGGCCGACAAGCTTCGCGTGTTCATCAAGCATCCCGGCTGGCGACCGGCCGATGTCGCCGCACGCTTTCCGAAGCCGGCCTTCGATCTGGAAGCCGCGAAGGTGAAGTACAACCCGCCGTTGACGCGTTTCGAAGCCAGCTACGTACTCGTGCAGTTCGTGATCGTGTTGCTCGCCGGCACCTGGTGTCTCGCGATTTCGACGACCGCCACGACTGCGAGCATTGCCGCGCTCGCGGTGTGGGTCAGCTTCTCGGCGTGGTCGCTATGCCGGATTTCCGATCATGCACAATTCGCCTGGTACAGCGAGGCGCTGCGCTTTGCGATATTGCTGGCGGTTGCGCTGATCTGGCCTCAGGCGATCACGAATTTGTTTTGAGTCTCGCCGCTGCCGCGTCAGTGCGCGCGCAGACTGAAGCGGTTGCGGTAGTCCGCCGGTGTCAACTGCGTCGAGCGTTTGAACAGTTTGCGAAATGCGGCGGTGTCTGAATAGCCGCAACGATCGACGATTTCATCGAGACTGAGCTGGCTCGTCTCCAGCAGGGCCTTGGCGCGTTCGATGCGCAGCCGTTGCAGATGCGCGAGCGGGCCCTCGCCGTACTGCGCATGAAAATGCCGCAGCAAGGTGCGTTCGCTGGTGCCGACGTGTTCGGCGATGGCAGTGACTGTCACCGACTCCTGCATCGCCGAATTCAGGAAGCGCTCGATTTTTTCGGTCAGGGTCGAGCGCGGCTTTTCGATCAGCGCCGACAACACGAACGGCGCCTGGCTCTGGCGGTCGGGATCGATCAGCAACAGCTTCGCGGTTTGCTGCGCGAGTGCACTGTCGCTGGTGCGAGCGACCTGGCGCAGCACGAAGTCAAGCACGGCGGTGGCACCACCGGTTGTCGTCAGGCCACCGGACTCGATCAGCATCGCATCCGCTTGCAGGTCGATCAGCGGGAACGCCTGCCGGAATGCCGCTGCAAGCCACCAACTCGTCGTCGCTGAACGACCATCGAGCAGGCCGCTCATCGCCAGAATGAAGGTGCCACTGCAACTGCCGGCGATCATCACGCCGCGCAGGTGCAGCGCGCGGATCAGCGCGATTTCCGGTTCCAGCGTGGCGCAATGTGCGAGCAGTTCACCGGCGCTGCCGTGCATGACGCCCGGCACCAGCAGCACGTCGGGATCGGATTCCAGTGCCGTCATGCCGGACAGGCCGATTCCGCCAGCCAACTGCACCGAGGTCTGGCCGCGGGCGCTGATCAGTTGCGTCTGGAAAGTCGGCGCACTGCTGCCGAAGCGCAACTGCGCCAGCTTGTCGGCGATGCGCAGCGCGTCCGTCGGCGCGGCGATGCTCGACATCATCGCGCCATCCAGCGCGAGGATGCCGAGCCTGAGCGCGACCGGCCGCTCGCTCATTGCACGCGCACCACACCGTGATCGCGCGCCAATTGCTCGATCAGGGCACGCGGCAGATGCAGGCCATAGGCTTCGCTGGAATCGCAGGCCAGCAGTGCGATGCGATCGGGATGACCGGCCGGCAACGGCGTCACCGAAGGTGCGACCAATTCGACCAGACCGACGGCATCACGCGTGACCAACCACAGACCGGGGGCAATCGCCTGATCGTCGCGGCAATGACCCACCCCTTGGTGGGTGAGCACGCCACCTGCGGGCGGCACCAGCAGCCAGCTGCCACGTTCCTGTTCAAACACTGCCGAATACTGGGTATCGGCGATGAAGGCCGGGGCATCGGCCAGATCCGTCGCGCTGAGCGCCAAGGACGGCAATACCGAGGCCAAACCAAGAACCAGATGCTTCAGAAAGACTTGCATGACACGCTCCAGATCGCGGACACCATGTCCGCACGCCGTCACTTTGCCCGGATCGTTCGAACCATTGCAGTGGCTAAAACGACTTTATCAGGTGCATTTCCGCCACGCAGTCGGTTTGGCCGGCCCGCAAACATTCCTTGCCTGATAGCCGGCGTCGCACGTACCTTGCGCGCCAGCACACACGACGCCCCATCCACATTCGGAGAACAGTCATGCATCAATGGTTCCTCAGCTACAACGGCCAGCAGGTCGGCCCGCTCGATCACGCCGCCGCCGTCGCACAAGCCGCGAAGAACCCGAATGGCCACTGCTGGCGCCAGGGTTTCGCCGAGTGGATCCCGATCAGTCGTTGCGGTGAATTGGCGCAGTCGGCCTCGCATGCGATGACCGCTCCGCCGCCACCGGCCACCGGCATGGCCCGGCACGCCGACGAGATCGACTACAAGATTTTCGGCACCGACATGCAGTTTGTCGAAATCGAGTTGGACCCCGGTGAAAGCGCCGTCGCCGAAGCCGGATCGCTGATGTACAAGCAGCCGGTGGTGAAGATGGAAACCGTATTCGGCGACGGCTCGGCCGCGTCGCAAAGCGGTGGCTTCATGGACAAACTGCTCGGCGCCGGCAAGCGCATCATCACCGGCGAGAGCCTGTTCACGACCGTGTTCTCACACAGCGGCAGCAGCGGCAAGGCCAAGGTCGCGTTTGCGGCGCCCTATCCCGGTTCGATCATTCCGATGACGCTGACCAATTACGGCGGAACCATCATCTGCCAGAAAGACGCCTTCCTGTGCGCGGCCCGCGGCGTGTCGATCGGCATCTTCTTCCAGAAGAAAATCATGACCGCGCTGTTCGGCGGTGAAGGCTTCATCATGCAGAAGCTCGAAGGCGACGGCATGATATTCGTGCATGCCGGCGGCACGATTGTCGAACGCGAGTTGGCGGCGGGCGAACGCCTCGAAGTCGATACCGGCTGCGTCGTCGCACTCACCAGCTCGGTGCAGTTCGACGTGGTCGCGGTCGGCGGCGTGAAGTCGATGATCTTCGGCGGCGAAGGCGTGTTCCTCGCCCAACTCACCGGCCCCGGTCACGTCTGGATGCAGTCGCTGCCGTTCTCACGCATGGCCGGCCGCATGTTCGCCGCCGCCTACCAGCGCGGCGGCTCCAAAGAAGAAGGCTCGGTCCTCGGCGGACTCGGCGGCATCATCTCGGGGGATCGTGGGTTCTAAGCGGTGCCGTGATTCGTCATCGCTCCCCATCCATGTCCCCCGCATGAACTGACCTGACCTGACTGGAATTCCATGAAACTGATTCGATCTCTTGCACTTTTGCCGATGCTGTTCGCGTTCGCCGCGCATGCCGAGAAGCGGATATTTGACTATTCGGTTGATGCCGAGATCGATGCTTCCGGTGTCGTTACTTCCGCCAACGTCATTGACGAGATCCCTGCGGCGTTCGAGGCGACTGTGGTCGGGCTCATCAAACAATGGCGCTTCAAGCCGGGCAAGTTGAACGGCGTTCCGGCGGTGGTCAATACCACGCTCTATGCGCAAGTAATCGCAGACATCGTCGAAGGTAAATCTGCGACGATTACAGCAAAGTATGTTTCGCATGGTGTTCGGTATGGGCAAATTACAGCGCCAAAATATCCCGAGTCGTCGGTCAGGATGAAACATCAGGCCGAGATCGTGATGCTGGTGAAGACTGGCGTAAACGGAAAGCCGACCGAAATTTCGCTGTATTCGGCACGTGTACTCGGCGGGAAGACCGCGACCAACCTGTTCACTATGTCGGCGACAGCGGCAATCCAACAATGGCGCATGCAGCCGGAGCGAGTCGCTGGGAATGCCGTCAGTGGCAAATTTCTCGTCCCAGTGCACTTCCAAATTCCGGGCCGGACCGCAAAGCTCAAGACCATGGTTGCACCGCCAGCAGAAACGGTTGACCAAATCGCGGATAAAAAACTCGACTGGTCGGTGACGAAGGCTGTGGCGATCGACAACGCCACCGGTCTCGAACTGATCAGCGACGGCAGCAAGAGCTGAGCTTCGATTGCTGCGACAGCTGAAACACCCGGCCAATTATTGACCGGCCGGGGGTTTGGGAACGCAATGGAACGGCGCAGCGCTCGGAGTCATTGACGGCCTCCTGCAGCGGTCGCGCCATCGGCGTTGCAATGCGTTGCATTCATCCCTACGCTGCGCGCCCGCAATCAATCCATACGGACAACTGCATGCATCCGATTCGTCTGCTGGCGCTCGCGCCTCTGCTTTTATCGTTTAGCGCGAACGCCGAACGACGTGAGTTTACGTACGGTGTCACCGCTGAAATCGACTCAAATGGTGCGGTCGTCAGTGCCGATCTGAAGGCGGCGGATGTGGATACGGCGTTTGCGGACGCGATCGAAGGATTGGTCAAGCAATGGCGGTTTCGGCCGGCAACGGTGAACGGCCGGCCTGTCTCGGCGCACACCTTGTTGACAACCCAGGTCGTGGTCGACATCGACGCGGGAAAATCAGCCCACGTCGTCGCCCGCTACCTGCGCCATGGTCCCGAAGTGGAAAACCGCTTGGTGCCGCCGCGTTATCCAGTTGAGGCGATGCGCAGCCGCGTCGATGCCGAAGTGGCGGTAGAAGTGGCGATTGATCGCGACGGCAATCTGGTCGAGACAACACTGCATTCTCTTCGAATGAAGGGCGGTGACAAGCGACTCGGCCGTGTGTTTGAGCAAGCGACCATCGACGCGATTCGGCAGTGGCAGTTTGCCCCGGAGCGGATCAACGGCATTGCCGTCGCCAGTCGAGCGATCATGCCCATCAAATTCACGGTCCGTCCGAGCAATTCGAGGAATTGGAAGTGGATCGTCGAACCCAAGTCCGACATTCCACAAGTGATCGACTTCAACGCGAAGTTGCCCATTGCCCAAGGCAACGCCACCGGCCTCGAACTGATCAGCGACAACAGCAAGAGCTGAGCTTCGATTGCTGCGACGGTTGAAACACCCGGCCGATCAGTGACCGGCCGGGTGAGAGTCGATCAGGCTGGCGGTGCAGACGGGCCTTGGTATTTGGCGTCGCCGAAGCCGAGCATCGGGTAGAAGATCGCGCCGAGGAAGGCGAGACCGATACCGTAGCCGGTGCCCTTGCCGAAACTCTTGGCCATGTCGATCGAAATAATGATCAGCACGACGAAGTTGACGAACGGGATCAGCAGCAACACCAGCCACCAGAGTGGGCGACCGACAATCTGCAGCATGACGATGATGTTGTAGATCGGAACCAGACAGGCCCAGCCGGGCTTGCCGGCCTTGACGAACACTTTCCAGAAGCCGGCGAGGACGGCGATCATCACCGCCAACCACACCAACATCATGAACATTGCTGCAATACCACCGCCGCCAGAATTCTCCATTACGCTTTCCCCTAGTTGTGATTCGAAAAAAGACGCGAGTCCACCAAGCCGGATCTGGGCGCGTCAACACCAGTCCGTGTCATCCAATCATCATTGAACGCATCGATGCATTCAATACGAACGTGCATTGGCGGAAAAGCGGGACACTCGCACGCGTCGGAGCACTCAAACCGCAAGCTCAACCATGCTGCAGTGCCGCGCGTCTGGCCAGCACCGCGAACAGGGCGCGCGCCGTAGCGACCGGCAGATAGGGGATATCGATGCCGCCACCCATCGGATCAGCAGCCATGGTGTCGACGCGGATGCTGGCCATCTGTGCGCGACGATCAAACGGCGATTGCCTGAACTCGACCGCCTGCACCTTGTCGAGCTCGATCAGTGCGTAGTGGTGGGAATGCCAGCCATGGCGCCAGACCAGGAAGCGGTCGTCCATCGCATAGCGGGTGAACCCGACCCAGCCACGCGCCGCGAATACGCTGTAGGCCAAGCCCGCGAGCAGCAGGAAAGCCACTGGGCCGAACCAGAACATCACGTTCGCGGTCACGAACAGCCAGAAGAAGATCGACCAGCGCGCGCGTCGGCGCCAGGCACGCGGATGCAGCCCACGCCATGAAAAAGCAGCAAGCGGCGGCGCGTGCAGGATCTCGCCGAGCAGGGTATCGACCTGTTGCGGCGTCGCAATCGGTGCCAACCAATGCAGCTTGCCGCTTTCGTCGTTGATCGCGCGCACGCCACCGGCGACATCGGTCTTCAGGCTCATGCGCTTGAACCACCGATGCAGCAGCGTCTCCTCGACATGCAACATCTGCAGGCGATCGATGCGCGCGCTGCCATGCGCATGGGTGAGCAGGCCACCACCGGCGCCGAGGCGGTCGCCATCGCGTTCGAGGCGAAAGCCGTAGTGCATCAGGATCGCGAGCGCGACTGAGAGCAGACGCAGCAGCAGGAACAAGGCCAGCAACAACGCACCGCCACCGATGACCATCGCGAGCCAGCTGTAGTGCTGCGCCGAGACCTGACCGACGCCTTGCTCGATCCAGTTGAACGGCATCCGCCAGGCCTTGCCCGGATTCGTCGGCTGGAATTGCCAGATTGCCGCAAACGCACCAGCGACGACGACCATGCCGCGATTGGAAATCAGGCCGAGCCGCAGCAATTCGACGAGCGGCAACGCGAGCAACTGGCGTGGCGCGTGCGCTTCCACAGGCACCTGATCGTCCGATGTGCCGGGCGCGGCAACGACGCCATGGCGCTTCGCACGCAGGATGCCGACCAGCACGTCGGCGTCGGCGACGCGCAGCACTTTCATCACCGCTTCGGGCTTGATGCCGCCGCCGGATTCGAGGCGCAATTCGGTGACGCCGAACCAGCGATGCAGCACATTGCTGCGGCGTGCGATGTTCTGGATGCGGGCGTACGGAATATGCCGTTCGGTGCGATCGAAGATGCCTTCGCGTACGTGCAATTCATCGGCGTCGATGCGATAGCGGAAGCCGATGCTGTACACGAAGGCATACAGCGCGAACACGACGGCCGCGACCAGGATGAACAATTCCCACCATTCGCCGCGACCGAACAACACGAACACGATCAAGGGCAGCGCAGCCTCACGCAGCTGGGTGATCAGCACGAACAACCACGAGAACGGATGCAGTCGTTGCTCGGCGCCATCGACGAGCGGCACGCGTGATTCAGGCGCCATCGGCGTGCAACTTGCGGTCGAGCAGGGCGTCGCGCAGCGATTCCGCCAGCGCCCGCGGCAGCCCCGGCACGACGATGCTTTCGAGGCGCGTGCCGGCCGTGTGGATGGCGACGCTGGCCATTCCCCAGCGGCGGTCGAGCGGACCCTGGTTGATTTCGGTGTGCTGGATGCGCGCACGCGGCACGAACACTTCGCCGCGCCACCAGACGCCGCGCCGGATCAGCATGCCGTCGACCAGATGCACGGCCGAAAAGGCGCGCGCATAACGTCCCGCATACAGCCAGCCGAGGCTCGTGCCAATGGTGAGTGCCGCCATTACGCCAACAAGAAAGGGGCCCAGATTCGCCAGCGTGACGCCCGCGACGAGCGGTGGCGTCAGCAGCACCGAATACAGCAAGCCGTACTTCAAGGCCCAGACGGTGCGCATGCGCGCATGCAATGGCAACGAGCCCAGAACTGTCCGGGCGACGACAGGCAAAACTTCCGCGGTCGACATCGACACTCTTTGCAAGTGCGCCAATCGCGCCCGCGCATCATATTCAAGTCAATGCGCGAAGTCGCGCAGCAACGGCACCGCGACGAATCAAGCGCTGTCGCGCGTGTCGACCAATACCGCCTGCGCCAATTCGATGGTGGCGTGTGTACCGATGCCGAGTTTGGAATCGAGCCGCACCGGCCAGCCGAAACGATCCGTCAAGCGTCGCACGATGGTGAGCCCAACGCCGTGACCGCCCTTGCCCGCACCCTTGCCGCGATAGAACGGCTCGAAGGCATGCGCCACGTCCTCCGCTGCCATGCCTTGTCCGGTGTCGTCGACACGCACGAAGTTGCGTCCGACAGTGAGCACCACTTCGCCCTTGTTGGTGTATTGGCAGGCATTGCGCAACAGGTTCGAGATCAGCACGGCAACCACGCGCGCTGGCGCGTTCAAACTGATCTGCGCCTCCTCGACCAGCCGCAACTGCACTGACTTGCCGACCACCAGATCCTGCGCGCGCTCGAACTCCTCGCGGGCGATGTCGTTGACCACGAAGCGTTCGTTCGGCAACCCGGTATCACCTTCACGCGCGAGGATCAGGAACGCCTGGATCAAGGCTTCCATGTCGCGACTCGCGCGCTTGATGCGCGCCACCGAGCGACCGCCGAATTCCGAGAGTTCCGTCTCTTCTTCGAGCACGTCGGCGGCAAGTTTGATCACCGTGAGCGGGCTGCGCAGTTCGTGGCTGGCGTCACGCGTGAAATTGCGTTCGCGCTCGACGAAATGCTCGTTGCGCATCGCGAATGAATGGATGGCTTCGGCCAGCACCACGACTTCATCATCGGTGTCTGCGGCCGAAGCCACTTCGCGGATCTGCGGCCAGTCGTGCTGGGTCGGATCGTGGTCGCGCACCACTTCGGCGAGCCGGATCACCGGAGATACCGCACGCCGCGAAGCACGGTAGGTGGTCCACGAGACGAGATAGACGGTGCCCAGCACCAAGGTCAGTGGCACCAGTCCGAACCACAACGCGAGCCGGTCTACCTGCTTCTGATCAAACACCAGCCATAGGCGCAAATCGCCGCGGTCGGTGACCAATACCAGATCGTCGCGCGCGGCACCGTGCAGGCTGTGATATCCGGGCGGCAAAGCAAGCAGATAATTCGGCGTACCGGCGGCGACCAGCGCGCCGCTTCGCAGATACCCCTGCATGTTGTACGTGTCGGGCAAGGCCGCTTGCGGATTGCGGTCGTAGCGCGTCCAGAAATGCAGGGTCTCCTCGACCAATGCGCGCCGGATCAACACATCGCGCAGCACCAGCATTGCCGCATAGACGCCGAGCAGCGTCGCCAACGCAATCGCCACCGTCTGCAAGACGAAGGCGACCCACAGTCGCGCGCGCAGCCCGCGCCCGGCAGGCGCTGCAGCGTCAGCCGGCCTGCTTGCTGGTGAGTTCTGCATCGAGGTCGGCCAAGCGATATCCCGCGCTGTGAATCGTATGCAGCAACTGCTTCTGGAAGGGTTTGTCGATCACCTTGCGCAAGTTGTAGAGGTGGCTGCGCAAAGTGTCGGAATCCGGCAGCAGGTCTCCCCAAACTTCACGCTCGATATCGCGTCGCGACACCACGCGCGGCGACTCGCGCATCAGGATCGAGAGCAGTCTCAGTCCGATCGGCGACAGCGGCAGGTCGCGGCCGTCGCGGGTTGCGCGCAACGTGGCGGTGTCGAGCACCATGTCGGCGACGCGCAGGACTTCCGTCGATACCTGACGGCGATCGCGTCGGATCAGGGCGCGGACGCGCGCTTCCAGTTCGCGAATCTCGAAAGGTTTGACCAGGTAATCGTCAGCGCCCGCATCAAGACCGGTGAGCTTGTCGTCCAAGGTGTCGCGGGCCGTCAGCATCAGCACTGGCGTCGCCTTCTTGGCGTCGTGGCGCAGTTTGCGACAGAGTTCGAGACCGTCCAGACCCGGCAGCATGAGATCGAGCACGATCACATCGTACTGCTCAGTCACGGCCAGATGCAGCCCGGTGACACCATCGGCGGCATAGTCGACGCTGAAGCCGCGACGCTCGAGATATTCCCCGACCATTTCAGCGATGCCGCGATTGTCTTCGACCAGCAAGACCAAACCCTGTGCCTCTTCTTGAATTGCCATACGCCCTCCTTCACCTTTGTGAAGATTACAATCGAGAGCACGTGGTGATGATGTGAAGACCGCCGTATGTCGGGCGCGAGACGAGTGCTTGCCGCCCGTACCGTTCGCCCGATATGGTCGCGACATGGATGCTTCCGAAAAACGCCGCCACCCGCGTAAAGACGTGTTCACCGCGGCGATGCTGGTCACGGCCGACGAGGGCTACCTCAGCGAAGTGTGGGATCTTTCCAGTGGCGGCGCCCGCCTCGGCAAACCCAAGAAATGGCCGGCCGATGCCGCGGTAACCTTGCGCGTCTACTTCATGCTCGACCAGGACACCGTGATCGGCATGGCCGCACGCGTGGTGCGCACCGCCTCGGACCATATCGGCGTGATGTTTCTCGACGGCCAGGAACAGCGGGTGCAGTCGCTGATGTACGAAGCGCGCTTCCTCGAAGGCGACAACAGCTGACGCATCAACGCGCGCGCTGAACTCGCTCAGGTCGCGAGCAACTGGTAACGGCGCAGGATGGCTACGGTCGCGTCCGTCCAGACCATCAACGCCGGGCTGCGCGCGACCACCCGCGGTCGCAGATCGAGGCTGCAATCGAGCGCACGACTGAGGCATTCCTGGTGCGTGCGCAACAGCACCGCGTGCGCTTCGGCATCGATCAGACCGAGCGCCTGCAGATGACCCAGCAGCACCGGCGTTCGGCCATTGATGGCGACGAGCGTAGGGTGTTCTTGCGCATGCGCCAGAACCAGCACCTGCAGCAGGAACTCGATGTCGACGAGTCCACCGCGGCCCTGCTTGAGATCAAAACTCTGGGCGTCGCTGCGGTCAAGTTCATGCCGCCAGCGCTCACGCATGCGCGCGACTTCGTCACGCACTGAAGCCGGTTCGCGCGCCTTCGCGAGGACCGCAGCGCGCACTTCGGAAAATCGCGTGCACAGGGGTGCCGACCCGGCCACCGCGCGTGCACGCAGCAGCGCCTGATGTTCCCAGAGCCAGGCGCGTTCGCGCTGATACTCGGCGTAGGAAGCCAGTGAGGACACCGGCAAACCTTTGGCACCATCGGGACGCAGGCGCATGTCGACATCATAGAGATTGCCGGCCTGCGTGGTCGTCGCCAGCCAGTGCAACACGCGTTGCGCC
Organism: Lysobacterales bacterium; assembly: GCA_043753835.1. Lineage (GTDB taxonomy): Bacteria > Pseudomonadota > Gammaproteobacteria > Xanthomonadales > Ahniellaceae > JADKHK01. Next base: position 17,914 of record JAYUVY010000074.1, read on the forward strand.
AGACGCGGAAACCAGCGCTGCGCTTCGAGTGGTCGTGTGCCATCGCTGACACCGTCGGACAGCGCTTCGTCGAACACGAACACCAGATCGAGATCGGAACCAAAGCCGAGCTCACGCGCACCAAGACTGCCGTAGCCAATGACCGCGAAACCATCCCCGGGCGTGCCGTGCGCACGTGCCAGATCGCGTGTCGCCAACGCGAGCACGGCGTTCACGGTGGCGGCGGCGACATCGGCCAGTCCGGCCGCGCAGTCGATGGCGTCGACGCGCCGCTTCAACCAGCCGAGTCCGAAGCGGAACACCAGACTCTGCCGCGCGTCATGCAAGGCCGCGAGCTCGGCCTCGACATCACCTGCCGATGCACGCGCCAGCTGCCGCGTCAGTACATCCGCGATCTGCGCAGCGTCGGGCACCGAATCGTCGAAGCGTTCGTCGAGCAGATCGTCGAGCAGCAACGGATGCGCGATGACCCGCTCGGCGAGGAAGGCGCTATGCGCGAAGACCTCGACCAGACGCGCACGCGCACCACGCTTTTCCGACAACAGTGACAAGTAGGCGGTGCGTCCGGCGATCGCATGCAGCAGGCGCACCACGCGCAAGGCGGCCGCATCGGGTTGTGCAAGCTCACGCACGCTCGCAAGCACGCGTGGCACCGCCCGCTCGAAACGCTCGCGCGCACGCGTGTCGAGGCGGCGTACGCTCAGACTGCCGAGCAGGCTCTGCAGTGCTTCGCTGACCGGTTGCGACCAACCCACCAAGGCGTCCTGGGCGCGCGTTTCGAATTCGTCGGCGACATGCAGACCCTTGGCACGCGTCGGCGCTTCCAGCGTGCGTTCGAACAGCGCCGACACGAAGTCGCGTGTCGTCGACAGTGCCGCCAACAACGCCGCGCTGTCGGTATAGCCGAGCGTGACGGCGATGCGCAGACGCGCCAGCGGATCGTCCGGCAAGCTGTGCGTCTGCTCGTCCCGCAACATCTGCACGCGGTTCTCGACGCGGCGCAAGAACAGATAGGCGGCGCGCAGTTGCGCGGCCGTGTCGGCATCGAAATGGCCGAGTTGTTCCGCTGCATGCAGCGCCGCGAGCAATTCCGGCGTGCGCAGTTCCGGTTCGCGGCCGGCGCGGATCAACTGCAGCAATTGCACCGAGAACTCGATTTCGCGGATGCCGCCGGGGCCGAGCTTCAGGTCCTGCTCGCGGTCGCGTCGCTCCACTTCGGCATCAATGCGCGCTTTCAAGTCGCGCAGGCCCTCGATCGCGGTGAAGTCGAGATACTTGCGATACACGAAGGGCCGCAGCGTCGCGATCAGCTCCGCGCCGGCGCGTAGATCGCCAGCCACGGTGCGCGCCTTGGTCCAGGCATAACGTTCCCAGTCGCGGCCTTCGCGCTGGTAGTAATGCTCCATCGCGGCGAATGAGAGTGCGACGCGACCGGCGCTGCCGAAGGGCCGCAACCGATAGTCGACGCGCAACACAAATCCAGACGCGGCGACATCGGACAGCAACTGCGCCAGCCGCTGCCCGACGCGCGCATGGAATTCTTCATTGCTGATCGCGCGCGCGCCGTCGGTTTCGCCGCCATCGGCGAAGGCGAGGATCAAGTCCACGTCGGAGGAGAAATTCAGTTCGCCACCGCCGAGCTTGCCCATGCCGATCACACTCATGCGCGCAATCGCGCCCTGCCCGTCGCGCGGCCAGCCGTAGCGCGCGGCGTGCTGGTGTTCGACATGCACGAGGGCGCATTCGATGCACTCTTCGGCCAGACGGCTGGCACGGCGCAGGGTCGCAAGCGTCGCGTCGGCATCATCAAGATCGTCGATCAGAATGCGCAGACTCATGGCGCGGCGATAACGCCGCAGCGCCTCGGCAAACGCATCGGTGCTGTCGTAGGCGAGCGGATCCGGCAACGCCGGTGCATCTGTCGCAGTGACATCGTCCAGAAACGCCTGCGGTGCGCGCATTGCCGCCTCGCTCAGCCAGTCGCTGGCCAGCAGTGCAGCATCGGCACCCTGGCGCGACCACGTTTGCGGCGGCCATTGCAGACCAGCAGCGGCAAAGCACTGCGTCAACGCGTCATGTCGGTGCGACAGAAAGTTTTCGAGCTCGGGCGGATAACCGGGTGCATTCATCGCCGGATTTTTGCACGGCGACGCACTCGATCCGGAGATAAAGCCCGCCGCGACCAGAGATCGCGGCGGGCTGCCCTCCCCTATCGACCTTCCGGCCGGGGCTGCGCGAGCATAGGTGCAGCGCAACAGCAGTCACGCGGCAGCGCAACAATGCGAGAATCCGCGGATGCGTCCAATCCTGATCCCGTCCGTTTTCTTGATCGCCGCCTTGATGGCCAGCGATGCCTTGGCCAATGACCGCGCGATGGTGCGTGTGGCCGACGGCGACCGCGCTTATCGGCAACATCTCGGCCAACATTTCGGCCATTTGCCGCGCGACCGCAAGCGCGGTGAATTCGTCCTCGAGGTCAACAACGATGACTGGCGTTGGCTGCAGGCCAATGGCTACATCGCGAGTTTCGATGCCGTGCTCAGCGCGCAACTGCGCAACGAACTCGCCAAGACCATTCCCGGCTTCAGTTGCTACAACACGGTCGAAGAGACCGATCAATTCATCGATCAGCAAGTCGCCAATCACCCAACACTGGCCACGACCATCGACATCGGCGATTCCTGGGAGAAGTTCACCCCAGGTGGATTGTCCGGCTATGACCTGCGCCTGCTCAAGATCACCAACAGCGCCGTCACCGAAGACAAACCGAAGATGTTCGTGATGTCCGGCTTGCATGCTCGCGAATACACGCCAGTACAGCTGAACCTGAAATTTGCGGAGTGGTTGCTGACGAACTACGGCACGGATGCGGAAGCCACCTGGCTCGTCGATCACAACGAGTTCCACCTGCTGCTGCAGGCGAACCCGGATGGCCGAAAGATTGCCGAAGGCGGCGTCCTTCAACGCAAGAACCGGCACTACTTCAACACCTGTTCCGGTACCGGCATCGGCGTCGACTTGAATCGCAATTTTCCGTTCCTGTGGAATCAGGTCCCCGGCGGTTCCAGTGGCAGCTTGTGCGTCGACACCTACCGCGGCCCAAGCGCCCGCTCGGAACCGGAAGCGGCGGCAGTCGACGACTATGTGATGGCGAACTTCCCGGACGCCCGAACAGGCACCGAGAATGACCTCAACGATGCGGCAAACGTCAACACGCCGACGACGTACTTCGACCTGCACAGTTACGGTGCGACGATCCTGTTTCCCTGGGGCGTGACCACGGCGGCATCGCCCAATGACGCGGCGTTCAAGGCGATGACGCGGCGCATGACCTGGTTCAACAACTATGATCCGTCGCAGTCTTCGACCGGCCTGTATCTGACCGACGGCGCGTCCGATGACAATGCCTATGGCAAGCTCGGGGTGCCGGCATTCACATGGGAACTGGGCGCCGGATTCTTCGATTCCTGCAGCAACTTCAATAGCGAGTTGTCGGGCAATCTCTCTGCTCTCCGGTATGCCGCACGCATACTGCAGGCGCCGTATTTACGCGCTGCCGGGCCCGACGTGCATTCGGTCGCGTCCACGCCCGCGATCGTCGACCAGGGCGTTTCGACGTTGATCAGCGCTACGGCGACCGATGCCCGCTTCAATCAGGTCAATGGCAGCGAAGTGATCCAGAATATTTCGGCAGCCCGCGTTTATATCGACCTGCTGCCCTGGCAACCTGGTGCCACTTCGATCGCCATGAATGCCGCCGACGGCAGCTTCAATGCAAGTACCGAAACGCTGAGTGTGAGTCTGGCCACCACCAACTTGACGCCTGGCCGGCATACGGTATTTGTCGAAGCCACCGATGCGTCCGGTCGTGTCGGATCCGTTGCCGCGAGCGTGATCGAGGTGCGTAGCAGCCTGCTCGCCGATGGCTTCGAGGGAGCGGATTGAACGCACGGCTCGCCACCATCGACGCCTACCTCGCCTGGTTGCGTGACGTGAAGCGGCTGTCGCCGCGCACGTTGGTCACTTATCGCTATGACCTTGAAGGCTTCCATGCCTGGGTCGAGGGCCAGATGCCGCTGGCGGAATGGACCGCGGTGACTGCGGACGGCGTGCGAGCGCATATCGCTGGAGAATTCCGCAATGGTTTATGTGGCCAGTCTCTGGCGCGACGCCTGTCGACGATTCGCGGCTTGTATCGCTGGCTGCTGCGCGAAGGTCGTGCCCGGATCAATCCCGCCGACGGCGTGCGCGCGCCGCGGGCGCCGCGCAAATTGCCGAACGTGCTCGATGTCGATGAAATGAAATCGCTGCTCGATGCCGGTGCCGACGACAGTCCGGCATCCCGTTGTGACCAGGCGATGTTCGAGTTGCTGTACTCCTCCGCGTTGCGCGTGTCGGAACTGTGTGCGCTGCGCTGGCACGACCTCGACTTCAACGAACACCTGGTGCGCGTACTCGGCAAGGGCGCCAAGACGCGCGTGGTGCCGTTCGGGCCCAAGGCGGCCGATGCCCTGCGCGCGTGGCGCGAAGACCACATGGCGACAGCGGAAGCTCCGGTGTTCACCAATCGCAACGGCACAGTGATCTCGCCGAGTTCGGTACGTGGTCGACTGAAGCGCTTCGGGCAGGCCGCCGGCGTCTGGAAGCGTGTGCACCCGCATCTGATGCGTCATTCCTGCGCCAGCCATCTGCTCGAGTCGAGCGGCAACCTGCGCGCGGTGCAGGAGATGCTTGGTCATGCCGACATCGGCACCACGCAGATCTACACACATCTTGATTTCCAGCACCTCGCCAAGGTCTACGACGCCGCCCACCCGCGCGCGCGCAAGAAGTCGGCATGACTGAAATCGAACTGCTGCTCGGCATCGTTTTCCTGATCATTGCGATTGCCTACGCGTCGGTCGGTCATGCTGGCGCGTCCGGCTACATCGCGGCGATGACGCTCGCGGGCTTCGCGCCAGCCACGATTCGACCGACCGCGCTGGCGCTGAACGTACTGGTCGCGAGCATCGGCGTCTGGCGTTTCCACCGCGCCGGCTTGATCGACTGGAAGCGGCTCGCGCCCTTTGTGCTCGCTTCGGCGCCCGCGGCTTATCTGGCCGCGAAGTACCTGCACTCGCCTGAACTGATCAAGCGCGTGCTCGCCGGCGTACTGTTGTTTGCGGCAATCCAGTTGTGGCGGACCGCCCAGGCGGCATTTCGTGACGATGCGACGGCACGCGCGGCGCATCCGGCTCTGGCGCTGCTCGCGGGCGCGGTCATCGGCGTGATTTCCGGACTGACCGGTACGGGCGGCGCGATCTTCCTGACGCCGTTGCTTCTGTTCGCACATTGGGCGCGCACGCGCGAAGCGAGCGGGCTGTCGGCGGGTTTTGTGCTGGTCAATTCGCTCGCCGGTCTGGCCGGACTGCAGGCCGCGCAAATCGTCTGGTCACCAGCGATGCCGCTGTGGCTTGCGGCGGTCGCGGTCGGTGCGGCCATCGGCACCCGGCTTGGCACCTCGAAGCTGCCGGTGCCGCTGCTCAAACGCATCCTGGCCGTGGTTCTGGTCATCGCCGCCGGCAAACTCGCGCTGACTTAGGGGCTTGGACGTGAGCGCGCCGTCAGCACCCGTCGTGATAGCCTTCGCGCCGCTTGCGGGAGAGATCGTTGCGGATCCATCCAGCATCGGCGCCGAAGGAGCAACCGCCCCGGAAACTCTCAGGCAGAAGGACCGCAAGCAGCACCGCAGCATCTGGAAAGCGACGCGCATCCTTGTGATGAGCCTGCGTCCGCCGAAGGGATAACGCTCTCAGGCAAAGTGACAGATGGGGCCCGAAGCATGCATCGCATCACGCGCGCATGCCCTGCCCCATTGTCGAGAGCCCGCCCATGTCCGCATCGCGCCAACCGCATATCGCCCGCAACTTCGCTGACCGTCACATCGGTCCGTCCATGCAGGAACAACGCGAGATGCTCGCCGCCATCGGCGTACCCAGCATGGAGACGTTGATCGCGCAGACCCTGCCCGCAAATATCCGCATGGCGAAGCCGCTGAGTTCGATGGGTCGCGCACTGAGCGAAGTCGAAGCACTCGCGCGTCTGCGCGAACTGGCCGATCGCAATCAGGTGTTCACGTCGCTGATCGGTCAGGGCTATCACGGCACCCTGGTGCCGGCCGTTATCCAGCGCAATATCCTCGAGAACCCGGCCTGGTACACCGCGTACACGCCGTATCAACCCGAGATTTCGCAGGGCCGTCTCGAAGCCCTGCTGAATTTCCAGACCATGGTCTGCGAACTGACCGGACTCGATGTCGCGAACGCGTCCCTGCTCGATGAAGGCACCGCGGCCGCTGAGGCCATGGCCGTGGCCGAGCGCTCGAGCAAGTCGAAGTCGAAGACCTTCTTCGTCGACAGCGAATGCCATCCGCAGACGATCGCGGTGATCAAGGTGCGCGCCGAGCCGCTCGGCTGGAACGTCGTCGTCGGCAATTCCGAGACCGATCTCGATGCGAGCGCGGTGTTCGGTGCGATCTTCCAGTATCCGGGCACGCGTGGCGATTTGCGCGACCATCGCGCGGCCATCGCGAAGTTGAAAGTGAATGGTGCGATCAGCGTGCTCGCAGCCGATCCGCTGGCGCTGACCATCCTCGCGACGCCGGGTGAACTCGGTGCCGATATCGCGATCGGCTCGACCCAGCGTTTCGGCGTGCCGATGGGTTATGGCGGTCCGCATGCGGCCTACATGGCGGTGCGCGATGCGCTGAAGCGCTCGATCCCGGGCCGTCTGATCGGCGTCTCGGTCGATGCGCGCGGACAACCCGCATATCGACTTGCGTTGCAGACACGCGAACAACATATCCGCCGCGAAAAGGCGACATCGAATATCTGCACGGCGCAGGTGCTGCTCGCGGTAATCGCGTCGATGTATGCGGTCTACCACGGCCCGGACGGCCTCGCCGCGATCGCGCACGACGTGCATCGCCGCGCCGTTGTGCTCGCCGCCGGGCTGCGCAAGCTCGGTTTCACGATCGATCAATCCGCGTTCTTCGATGCGATCAGTCTCGATGCCGGCGATGCGCGCGCCTCGATCATCGAGCATGCCCTCGCTGCGAAGCTCAATCTGCGCCTGTTATCGGGCAGCAAGCTTGGCATCGCGCTCGATGAAACGACGACCGACGCGACGGTCGAGGCGATCTGGCGCGCGTTCGGTGGGCAAATGCGTTTCACTGAAATCGCGACTGAGGCCAAGGACAGCATTCCGGCCAATCTGCTGCGCGATGACGCGTGCCTGAAGCATCCAATCTTCAATCGCTATCGCACCGAAACCGAACTGCTGCGCTACATGCGCAAACTCTCCGACCGCGACTTGGCCCTTGATCGCGCAATGATCCCGCTCGGCTCGTGCACGATGAAATTGAACGCGACCAGCGAGATGATTCCGGTGACCTGGCCCGAGTTCGGTGCGCTCCATCCATTCGCACCGGCCGAGCAGGCACATGGCTATCGCGAAATGTTCGAGGACCTGAAGCGCTGGCTGGCCGAGATCACCGGCTACGACGCCGTGTCGCTGCAGCCGAACTCCGGCGCGCAAGGCGAATACGCTGGTCTGCTCGCGATCCGCGCGTATCACCATGCGCGCGGCGATCTGGGCCGCACCGTCTGCCTGATTCCCTCAAGCGCACATGGCACAAATCCGGCATCGGCACAGATGGTCGGCATGGATGTCGTGGTCGTGAACTGCGATGACGAAGGCAATGTCGATCTCGGCGATTTGAAAATGAAGGCCGAGAAACACAGCGCGAAACTCGCAGCCCTGATGGTCACCTATCCATCCACACACGGCGTGTTCGAGGAACAGATCAGCGAGATTTGTGATGTCGTGCATCAACATGGCGGACAGGTGTACATGGACGGCGCGAACATGAATGCGCAGGTCGGGCTGAGCCAGCCCGGCCAGTTCGGCGCCGATGTGTCGCATCTGAACCTGCACAAGACCTTCTGCATTCCGCACGGCGGCGGCGGCCCCGGCATGGGTCCGATCGGCGTCAAGGCGCACCTCGCACCATTTCTGCCCGGTCATCCGGAACTCGATGGCGGCAAGACGCCGGTCGGACCCGTCAGCGCCGCGCCGTTCGGTTCTTCGAGCATTTTGCCGATCAGCTACGCCTACATCCTGATGATGGGTGGCGATGGCCTGAAGCTCGCGACCGAAGTTGCGATTCTCAACGCCAACTACATCGCCGCACGTCTCGATGCGCATTTCCCGGTGCTGTACAAGAACCACAATGGTCGCGTCGCACACGAATGCATCGTCGACCCGCGCGCGCTGAAGAACAGCAGCGGCGTCAGCGTCGACGACATCGCGAAGCGCCTGATCGACTACGGCTTCCATGCACCGACGATGAGCTTCCCGGTGCCCGGCACCTTGATGATCGAGCCGACCGAGTCCGAGTCGAAATTCGAAATCGACCGCTTCTGCGACGCGATGATCGCGATCCGCCATGAAATCGCCGATGTCGAAAAAGGCCGCTTCGCGATCGAACAAAGCCCCCTGCGCCACGCCCCGCACACCGTGCACGATCTGACCGACGCCGAATGGACGCGCCCATACACGCGCGACGAAGCAGTCTTCCCAGGCCACATGTCGCGCCTCGACAAGTACTGGAGCCCAGTCAACCGCGTCGACAACGTCTACGGCGACCGCAACCTGATCTGCATCTGCCCGATGCCGGACGAGTATCGGGAGGAAGCTGCATGATCGAGATCTGTTCGGCGGCTTTGAGTCCGGCTTTCGGCGTGGTCGTGGGCGCCGTCGTCACATGGTTCGCGGCCTATTGGTATTACAAAAAAGCTGGTGACGAGTTGCGGAGCGAGACAGCCGGGCTTCGTCGACTAAACGACATGATCCTGAGGTACTTGTCGCACCAAGGCGCTGAGGTAATCCGTGATTCCGCGGGTGATCCCATCGCGCTAAAAATCCCCATTACTGCGAGCCTCCAAGGAACTGTAAAAATGGAAGCGACACTTGGGCGGAAGGAACAGCCGAAGGACTAGATTTACCAATTAAGAATTGGAATTTTTCTTCGAACCTCTTCTCCGTCGCGCACAAAGACGAATTCAGGGGAGGTTCCTCGAAACTTGTTCGTCGCCTGATCCCAGTCAGGCTTTCCGAAAATTGGTACGTCGCCGATAGCGAGCAAAATTTCGCCTTCCATGACGTTTGCTCGAAATGCGGGCGTGTCTTCCACCACTAATGTGACCAATTGGCCTTGATTTGACTGGCGCTGGCGACGAGTATCTTCAGATAGAGGCGAAAGCATCAGCCCAACGTCTTGCTTCAACTTGACCAGAAACATCGCGCTAACGTCGGCACGGTCTTGAGTTGTCGGAACAACTAACGTCTCCGAGGATTGCGTATACGAGGTCGAGCTCCCGGTTGCTGTCGCTGATCCCACGCTTCCATTTACAGACGCCGATCCGTGCGACCGCGTCATTGCTTGCGACGGAACCTTCACAACGCTCGTTCCCGTCAATGTATGCGAGTACTTGCTGTAGAGAAGAATGGCGTGCGCCCCTACCCGTTTTGCTTGTTTTCTCAGCTTCCGTTCGTAAATGTCGCCATTGGCTGCATTGAATTCGACCAAGCCTATGTCCCAATAGCCGCGCTTGTAAAATAGCGCGCGGTCCTCTACCGGGGCAGTAGTCACAAAGAGCTCGGGTTCGCCAACTGGAGCCTCGTATCCAGGCAGTGCAGAAACACCCTGTTGCGGCAGGTAAGGATTCGCCTTGTACAGCTCGCGATACGGATCACCGGCAGATACGCCAACGCTTGCAAAAATGATTACCAACGCAGCTAGAAGTCGCATTTCTCGCACCAGTTTTCAGAAGTCCTATTGAACGCTACAACAATTCGAACCCGCCAGCCATCGCCCTTATCTCTCGCGCGCTTGTTCGGTCGTGTCCGTCTTACCCGCAGCAACCGCAGCGCGGCCACGTTTGATCTTTTCGAGAACGTAGAGGTGATACTGGATGTCTTCGAGGGCGCTGTCGTCCGGCAGCTGCTCAAGCAGCTCGGCGACTTCCTGTTTGGCGTTGTCAGCGGTGACGGTCATCTTAATCTTCGGGCCGTTGCGGCATTCTACGCGCGGTATCGAGGTCTGGATGATTTCGTTCGCGGCATTACCCTCGCAACGGATTTCGCGCGCTGCACGTGTTGTTCGCCCGACTCCTGCATGAACCGTCCGGCCGCGAGATCCGCATGCGTTTCGGCCAGTGCCGCGGCCAATTCGCATTCGCGCAGGAAGTGATACCGGGCGATGTCCATCACTACGAAGCGATCCTTGCCGCTTACCGAAACAATGGCTTCCGAGCGATCAGAAAGTATGCGTTCGATCGCAGCCACACCGTTGGTTTTCAAATCGTTGGCGGTCAGATGCGACATGTGGAATCGTCGAATAGCGGGCGTCCGCCGTGAGAGATCGTGCGCCTTATTTTGCGCCGCAGGGCCAACGACCAGACACAGGTGTCGACCAACACGTTCATCGCTTCGCCCGTGCCTTCTTGTAGTCGTAAGCAGCATCAAATTCGATTTTTCCGAAAAGATCCAAGACTTTCCGCTGCTGTCTTCGCTGAATGTACTCTCGCAATGCTTCAGTCACCGTCGCTTTCTTCGTTCGGTGTCCGCTGATTTGTTGCGCTTCGAGCAAAAGCTGGTCATCGATTGCGAGATTGGTTGCCATGTCGTTACTCCACACAGAGGCGTGTGTAGAACTCTACACGATTCGGTCAGTGAACCCGCGTGAGACCATGACGCAACGGCGTGCGCGCGAACGACCTTCAACTGCTTTTTGGAGACTTGGATGTACACATCGAAATCGTGGCTCGCTCCGTTCGCCCTGCTGGCGTTCGCGGTCAGCCTTTTCCCGACTGCAGGGCAGGCTGCGCGCCACGACAACGAATACTTCTCGATCACCTTGCCGGACGGCTGGGAAGAGCCGATGTCGAACTTTCTGGGTGCGCGGCCGTACCCATCGACCAGCATCATTTTCTGGAAGCCGCGGGCTGATTCGGCGCTGAGTGAAACCATTGATGTGTATGCATCCGACTGGTCGCAGACCGCCGAGTACAAGCAATGGACAGCGGCAAGTATCGCGAGCCAGTCGAAGAAGATGTCGGCGTCGTGCATGGAGTCGGTGCGGCGCGTCTTCACCGACGTGAATGTGGACACCGCATCGCGCAACTGCAAGGCCGCTGGACTTCGAGCGGACTGCGTCGATTGGCGCGCGCGATCCAATGGCGTCGCTGCTGCCGGCACGTGTGTCGGAGTCGTTGCCGAGAATGGCATGGCGCTGTGGATTCGCACGTCTGACGCCGAACCGCACGCAACGAAGACGTTGCCCGCGATGTTGCGCACCATCAAGAAGATTCGCCTGAACAAGCAACGCGCCGAGCCCGCCGCGGCGCAGTAAATCGATGCGGCAGGATGGACGGCCGAGGCGGGGCGCGGATCGCCGCCCGGTTATCGGCCCAAGGTCCGACGTGCCGCTTCGACGATCTTCTCAACGGTGAATCCGAAGTACGGATAGAGCTTCTCGGCGGGTGCCGAAGCGCCGAAGCGATCGATACCGATCACCGCGCCATCGAGACCGACGTACTTGCGCCAGAAATCGCTGACGGCGGCTTCGACCGCGACGCGGGCGCGGCACCATGAAGGCAACACGCCTTCGCGCCATTCGATCGGCTGGGCATCGAAGACCTGGGTGCAGGGCATCGACACGACGCGCACGCCGATGCCGTCGCCATCGAGCACTCTAGCTGCGTCCATGGTGATGCCGACTTCGGAACCGGTCGCGATCAGGATCAGTTCGACCTTGGCATTGAGCGGATCGAGCAGGACATAACCGCCGCGTTCGATGTCGAGCAATTGCTGGTCGCTGCGCAACTGATGCGGCAGGTTCTGGCGGCTGAAAATCAGACAACTCGGACCAGCCTTGCGCTCGATCGCGTGCTTCCAGGCCATCGCCGTTTCGACGGTGTCGCAGGGGCGCCAGACCGGGTTGTTCGGGATGTAGCGCAGTGCGGCCAGATGTTCGACCGGTTGGTGGGTCGGGCCATCTTCGCCGAGGCCGATCGAGTCATGCGTGTAGACGTGGATGGCGTGCGCCGGAATCAGCGCGCTCATGCGCACCGCGTTACGGGCGTAGTCGCTGAACACCAGGAAGGTGGCGTCATACGGCAAGAAGCCGCCGTGCAAGGCGAGACCGTTGGAAATCGCGGTCATGCCGAATTCGCGCACGCCGTAGTAGATGTAATTGCCGACGGACGCATCGGCATTGACGTTCTTCGAGCCCTTCCACAAGGTCAGGTTCGAATGCGCCAGATCTGCGCTGCCGCCGATCAGTTCCGGCAACAACGGACCGAAGGCATCGAGCGCCATCTGTGAGGCCTTGCGCGACGCGACCACCGGTCCTTCGAGTTGCAGCTTGCGCGCATAGGCCAGTGCGTTGTCTGAGAATTGCGCGGGCAGAACGCCGGACATGCGCCGGGTGAATTCCGCCGCGAGCTCCGGATGGGCCAGTTCGTAGCGTGCAAACAGTTGCTGCCACTCGGCCTCCCACTGCGCGCCGCGCGCCTTGGCATTCCAGGCGTCGTAGATGGCAGCTGGCACTTCGAAGGGCGCGTGGTTCCATCCGAGATTGGCGCGCGCACCGGCGATTTCGTCCTTGCCAAGCGGAGCGCCATGCGAACTCTCCTTGCCAGCCTTGGTTGGCGCACCAAAACCGATGGTGGTGCGACAGCAGATCAGGGTCGGCTTGTCCGGATCGATGCCAGCAGACACGATCGCCGCCTTGATCGCCTCAGCGTTATGGCCGTCGACGTCGCTGATCACTTCCCATCCGTAGGACTCGAAACGCGCGCGCGTGTCGTCGGTGAACCAGCCGCGCACGTCGCCATCGATCGAGATGCCGTTGTCGTCATACAGGGCGATCAACTTGCCGAGCTTCAAGGTGCCGGCCAGCGAACAGACTTCGTGCGAGATCCCTTCCATCAGGCAGCCGTCGCCGAGGAAGACATAGGTGTTGTGATCAACGATGCCGAAACCGTCGCGATTGAAGCGCGCCGCCAGAACCTTTTCCGCGAGCGCGAAACCGACAGCATTCGCGAGTCCCTGCCCGAGCGGCCCGGTCGTCGTCTCGATCGCCGGATGCTCGTGCGCTTCCGGATGACCTGCGGTCTTCGAGTGCAACTGACGGAAATGCTTCAGCTGCTCAATCGGGAAGTCGTAGCCGCTCAGATGCAACAGCGAGTAAAGCAGCATCGAACCATGGCCGTTCGAGAGCACGAAGCGGTCGCGGTTGGCCCAGCGCGGATTCGCCGGGTTGTGGCGCATGAAGTCGTTCCACAACACTTCGGCGATATCGGCCATACCCATGGGCATGCCGGGATGTCCCGATTTTGCGGCTTCCACCGCATCCATGGAAAGGGCACGAATGGCATTCGCCAGATCACGACGGCTGGTCATGGTTGTTCTCGACTTTGGGCAACGGGGCGCGACGGGCGCGGACAGACCGCCATTGTCCCGGCAGGGATCGGCGGCGGCAACCGTGGCCGCCACGCGCCCGGATTTCGACAGTCGCGCTTAGCCGAGGCCGTGGTTGCGGCGCATCTCGTCGTAGGTCTGCGGCCGACCGATCAGATAGCCCTGCGCATAGCGGCAGTTCAGGGCATCAAGCGCTTGCAACTGCGCGTCGGTTTCAACACCCTCGGCAACGATGTCCGAGTCGAGCGCATGCACCATCTGCACGATGGCACTGACAATCGCGTGGCAGCGGGGCGCATCGAGCATCTGGCGGATGAAGCCCTGGTCGAGTTTGACGGTCGAGAACTGCAGCTTGTGCAGGTGCCCGAGATTGGAATATCCGGTCCCGAAGTCATCCAGCGCGACCTTGATGCCGAGTGCATCGCAGCGACCAATCAGTTCGCCGACGCGCTCGAAGTCGAGCATCAGACTTTCGGTGATTTCGATCTTGATGGCGCGCGCGTCGACGCCGTGCTTCTCGGCTGCGTTCTGCACGGCACTCAACATGTCCGATTCGGCGAGTTGGCGGCCGGACATGTTCACCGCAATGAACGGCAACGGCGTGACGCCGCTGGCCGCCAACTTGGCCAGCACTTCACAGACAATGTCGAGCACATACTCGCCGACCGGCAGGATCAGCGAGGTTTCCTCGGCGAGTGCGATGAACTCGACCGGCGATATCGGGCCGCGCACCGGATGCGTCCAGCGCACCAGCGCCTCATAGCCACTGATGCGTTGCTCGCGAATTTCGTAGATCGGCTGAAAGCGCACTTCCAGGGTGCGCGCGATCAATGCGTCTCGGAGTTGGGTTTCCAGATGAATCTTCGCCATCGCGCCGTCGTCGTAGCCATCGGCGTCATGACTGACGCCGCTGTTCGTTGTGACCACGACCGGCGCTTCGCCGCTGCGCAAAGCATTGAGTGCCGAACGGTAACGACTGAGCTGACCTTTGAGCAGCGCGCGCACGATCGGATCGGATGCGTCGATGCGCTCGTTGATCTGCGCACGATCCACTTCGATCAGTCGCGACTCGACCAGTGCACGCGCCGTCGCAGTCCGAGGCGCATCATCGATTACCGCCATTTCTCCAAGCAGATCTCCGGTGCCGAGCACGCTTAGGACCAGGGGAATGCCGTCCTGAACCGTCGAAATTTCGATGCGTCCCGATTCCACCAGATAGGCAAGCGTCGGTGGATCGCCCTCGCGGAATACGATGTCACCCGGCGCAAGTTGCAGTCGCTTCGTGCTCATGTGCGATCCCCAGAGTGCGAGCCGGAATCGTAACAGCGACGGCATCTGACGATGCGTTCACATCGGGATAGGGGTCGATCATCGTTGATCGAGCCCCTCCCACACCACCGGACATGCGGGTCCGCATCCGGCGGTTCGAGCGATTGAGGTCAGGAG
>JAYUVY010000075.1:0-11157 GCA_043753835.1 Lysobacterales bacterium
AGAAGTCGGCAGGCGAAGAGCAACAGGATCAGAAATCAAACCCAACCGCGGGTGCTGTCCTCAACTAATTCTTCGTCCGAAGAAAGCCGGCAGGTCACCAGCATGCGATCAAGTGGGTATCGTTCACCGCTTGGCATGATGTACCAGAAGTCGCCATAAAGAACGCCACGGCTAAACGAAGCGCCGCAGCCAGTGCATTCCAAGATTACCCTGCCGACGGACATGCGTGACCTCGGTGCGGAAGTAAATCGACACTAACGCCAATTCTCCGACGGAGTCGCCGGACTGATGTGCGGAGTCTGAAGCCAGGAAGTTGAACGCGTCAACGCGATGGTCGTGCTCGGAACCCTGCGCTACGGCAACGTGATCACCGTACTCTCATCCATCCACAACGGATCACCAGCCCGCCCGCCGCCGAAAACCATGCTCTGTGCTTCAAGCGCGAGTGCGCGGTAGCCGCCGTCGTAGTCCCAGGTGTTGATGTAGAGCTTGGCGCCGGACAGCGATTTGAGACTGCCGAGTGCGGCAGCGGGAAAAACGAAGCGCACTGTCTTTGCGTCGGGTAGCACGCTGATCGCCGCTGTCGGTGCGACGCTTGTGCCTTCGTGTGTTGCATCGGCGCCTGACGATGAAAACAGCGCATTCGACCAGCCATGCGCGCGTAGTCGATAGTGCCAGCGCATTCCGCTGGGCAGCGTCGCGTGCTGCAAAGGCATCTCCGCGACGCCGCCAGGCGTGTCGGGCAGCGCGATGAAGATCGTGAAGGCGACATGGTCGAAACCGTTTGGTGGATTCCACTGCGTCGCAATCGCGGCCATCTGCAGATCGAGTTGCAGCGCACCGCCGGAAGTCGCGACGCGAATGCCGCGTAAATCAAGTGGGTGTTGTTCGCGCCAGACTGGATCGTCCGGGTAGAGGTAGCGGCAGTGCGGCCCCTGATCGTCACCGCTGGCGTCGGTGATATTGATCTGCGGCGACCAGCGACGTTCAACCCGAAAATGTTGTCGCGCCGACACTGCACCGTCGATGATGGAACGTGCGACGAGTTGATGTTCAATCGTCGCATCGACCATGCTCGCCGTATCGATATTCGCTTGCCAAGCACCGCTCGCATCGGCGGTCACCGTGTGCGCGCTGGCGAGATCGCCATCGACAACGATCTGCACGGCCGCGTTCGCCGCAGCGCGACCGGACAGCGCGAGATCGCCACGGATCGGTGACGTATCGCGCAGCAGCAGCGTCGGCGCCGTGGCGCGTTGCGCTGGCGTGCTGCGCTGTGCGGTGCCGCGCCAGACGGCGCCGCTGCGCGCTGGCAGTTCGCGATCGATTCGGCCTTCGGCGTCGACCACGATCGGCTTCACTTCACCGTCGATCAAAAACACCGGTTCCAGCACCGTGCCGGGTGCGAGTCCGGTATCGACGCGATCGAGCAAGGTCGGCGTATCGGCACTATTGAATACGACGATCGCCGCAGCGTCGCCATACGCCATCCGGTACGCGAGCGCGCCGGGTGCTGCGGCATTCTGCGCGAGTAACGCCGGCGTGCCGCGTGAAAACAGGCGGTCGCTGCGGCGCAACGCGGTGAGCCGCTGCAGATAGCGATACAGCGGTGCCTGCGTGTCGAAATGATCGCGCCCGCCAGACGCGAACCCGGCCGCGAACATCGCGCCGCGTTGTTCGCTGAAGCCCTGCTCGGTGCCGTAGTAAATCGTCGGAATGCCGGGCAGGGTCATGATCAGCAGCAAGGCCTGTTTCAGTGCGGCGACACTTCCGGCCGCGAGGAAGCGCTCGACATCGTGGTTGTCGACGAAGCTCGGCATCAGATGCGGGTTCGCGTGCACTTGCATCACGTTCGCAATGCGGTGCGCCAGTACCGCCGTCGGCTGTCCGCGTGCAAAGACATCGAGGGTGCTGCCGTACAACGGAAAATTGAGCATGCCGGGCAGACGTGCCTCGCCGCTGTCGCTGCGCATGTAGGCGTCGATCCGTCGCGCCTGCGTGTCCGCAAACGGCCGGTCGATGCCAAAGCCTTCACCAAACACGTGGAAGTCGTTGCGTCCGCTGGCGCGCGCCACCCGCAGCACGCCGGGCGCGCGTCGATCCGTGGCCATCAGGAAATCGTCGAAATAACCGTGCGGCACGTAGAACGCGGTGTCGACGCGGAAGGCGTCCACGCCCGCCTTGCGAATCCAGTAGCCATAACTGTCGCGCAAGGCTTGCCGCATTTGCGGCGACTCGGTGTTGAGATCATCGAGGTCGGCCAACTGGTAGCGCCATTCCTGATCCTGATCGCGATGGTCCTTGATTTGCGGCGTCCAGTGATAGATGGCCTCTGCGCGCTGTTTGGGATCACGTGGATCGTTGCGATCGAACGGCGACTGCGTTGGCGCGGCGCGACCGTCGGCATCGGCATTTCGGACGTAGCCGTGCGCCGGATCAGCAGCGTTCCAGACGGGTCCGTAGTGGAACCAGTTCGCCATGTGGTTCACGACGATGTCCTGCACCAGGAACATGCCGCGCCGGTGCAGTTGCCGCGATAACCGACGGTAATCACGCAGGGTTCCGAAATGCGCATCGATGCGCTTGAAGTGCTCGCCCCAGTAGCCGTGGTAGCCGCCGTAGTTCGCCTGAGCGTCCCACCAGCGGTGCGCGACCGGCGGCGTGATCCACAACGCCGTCGCGCCAAGTTGCTGCACGTAGTCGAGGCGACGGATCAGGCCTTTCAGATCGCCGCCCGAATAGTGCGCGTTGCTGCGCGGATCGAACTCGCGTTGTCCCTGGTCGTTGTTGCCCGGGTCAGCGTCATCGAAGCGATCGATCATCGCGAAGTAGATCACCTGGTCGCGCCAGTCCGGAGACGGCACGTGCAGTTCGCCGCCAGAGTCGCCTGCATTTGCGGCGATGCACCAAGACACTCCGATCAGCGTTGCAAACAGATGCGTCAAGGCGAAGACACGCCCGATCAGAGACTGATTTGATGCAATGCAAGACACGTTGCGCTCCAACAGGGCGGTGTCGAGTATTCAATGACGATGTCGCGACTGCCGCACATGCAATGCGATGAATACGTTTGCAGGAAAGCGCTCAGGTCGAACGCCATGGCTACCATCTCGGCACGCGTCCAGGACTCGCCTTGCCTTGACGCGTGTCAGTCGCCCCGGTGCACTGACGGATCCGTAGAGGTCCGCTTTCAAGGCCGAATTTTTGGGGAGAGTCTTGTGGTGATGAAGCGCAATCTGTTGAGTGTGGCCCTGGCTTCCGCGATCGTGCTGGGCGCGGCTGATGCCCGCGCGCAAGCAACCGACAACACGTCGGCGGAAACCGAGAATGAACAGGCCAAGTCGGCTGAAACCAAGAAGAAAAAGGAAACGGCCAAGCTCGACGTGATCACCGTAGTCGGCATCCGCAGCGCCATCGAGCGCGCGATCGACCTGAAGCTCGAGTCAACGTCGATCGTGGAAGCCATCACCGCTGAAGACATCGGCAAGCTGCCGGACGTGAGCATTGCAGAGTCGATCGCGCGCCTGCCGGGTCTGTCGGCGCAGCGCGTCGCTGGTCGCGCTCAAGTCATCAGCGTGCGAGGTCTCTCGCCCGATTTCGCCACGACCTTGCTCAACGGCCGTGAGATGGTGAGTACCGGCGACAACCGCAGCGTGGAGTTCGACCAGTATCCGTCCGAGCTGATGAGCGGCGTCATCGTGTACAAGACGCCGGATGCGGGCCTCGTTGGCCAGGGCCTGTCCGGCACGATCAACATGCAGACCGTGCGTCCGCTCAATTACGACCAGGGTGTCGCCGTGGTCGGCTTACGCGGCCAGCGCAATTCCCTGGGTTCGGCGGCCGACGCCGACGCGATGGGCAATCGCATCAATGCGAGCTACGTGGGCCAGGCGGAAGACCGCAGCATGGGCTTCGCGATCGGGGTGTCGCACGCCGACACACCCATCCAGGAAAACCAGGTGGGCCTGTATGAGCCGTGGCGCGCTGTCGGGAACGGTTGGCGACCGGGCGTGCCGGCGGGCACTTTTTACTCTGACGGCATCAAGGCCTTGCGTCGCACCGGCGATCTCAAGCGCGACGGCGCGATGGCGACGCTGGAGTTCCGTCCCGAAAACTGGATCAGCACGCTGGACCTGTTCTATTCGCGCGCTACCCAGGAAGACACCGCGAACCAGTTCGAGGTCAACCTCGGCGACTACAACGGCAATTTTGGCCGCCTGAATGTCGAAGACGCGCAGATCAACGAAAACGGCACCTTTACCGGCGGCACCGCACAGAACCTCTATCCGCTGGTGCGCGGCATGTACAACAAGCGCGAGGACGAAATCCGCGCCTTCGGCTGGAACAACATGTTCAATGTCGGTGCGGTTGAAGTCGTGGCCGACGTGAGCTGGTCCCAGGCCACCCGCGACGAGCTCAGCCTCGAGAACAACACCCAGCTCGCACCTGCGCCGCAGCTCGATTCGATCGATCTGGATTTCAACAGCGGCGACTTCTCGCAACTGAACCCGTCGCGCGACTATTCGAACCCGGCCGAGCTGTTCCTGCGCAACACGATTTATGGTTCGGGCTACGGCAAGACACCGAAAGTGGACGACGAGCTGCTGGGCGCACGGATCACCGCCACGATCGCGGCGCCCGATGCCGTCTCGGACGCGTTTTCAAACTTCGAATTCGGCTTCAACTACGCCGATCGCGAGAAGGACAAACGCCAGCCGGAAGGCAACATCAATGTCGGTGCACAGGGCGACACCGCGATCGCAGACGACCTGCAGTACGGTCTCGTCGACCTGAGCTTCGCCGGGGTCGGCCTGATCCCGTCCTGGAATGTGCCGGGCGCGGTTGATCGCTACATGATCTTTGCGCCGAACGAGGATGCGCCCTATCTCGTCGCCAAGGCCTGGACGGTCTCCGAGGAGATCGGCACCGGCTACTTCAAGGCGCACATCGATGATCAATGGGGCTCGATTCCGGTACGCGGCAACATCGGTCTGCAAGTGCAACGTACCGATCAGTCGTCGAGCGCCAATGTCTTCGACCGTACCCGACCGGCCGGACAGGAAATCCAGCCGTTCGAAGCCGGCAAGACCTACACCGACATCCTGCCGAGTTTGAACCTCGCGTTCTCGCTCAGCGACGAGCAGGTGCTGCGCGTTGCGCTCGCCCGCCAGATCGCACGGCCGCGCGTCGACCAACTTCGTGCTTCGCTCGACTTCGGCATCGACACCGCAACCGGCAAGCCCGGTGCCAGCGGCGGCAATCCGGAACTCGATCCCTGGGTCGCGAATGCGTTCGACCTGTCCTGGGAGCGCTATTTCGGTGAGCGCGCCTATGTCGCTGCCGCGTTTTTCTACAAGGACCTGACCAGCTACATCTACACCCAGACCCGCGACGGCTACGACTTCTCCGATCTGGTCGCAGGTTATGTGCCGCCGCCAGGTTCGCCGCCAGCGCTGCCGACCGGCACCTTCACAGCGCCGTTCAATGGCCAAGGCGGAAGCTTGCGCGGTCTGGAGCTGTCGGCGTCGTTGCCATTCGACCTGTTTGCGCCGAGCCTGGAAGGATTCGGCGTGATCGCCAACGCCAGCTTCAACGACAGCAGCATCGTGATCCGCGACCCGGACAGCTCAAGCAGCGTCGGCTCGGGCGACATCGACCTGCCGGGCTTGTCCAAGCGCGTCTACAACCTCACCGCCTACTATGAGAACCAGGGTTTCGAGGCCCGCGTCAGCCAGCGCCGCCGCGCGGATTTCATCGGCGAGATCGGCAACTTCGCCGGCAACCGCACCCTGCGTTACGTCGTCGGCGAAAACATCACCGACGCGCAACTCAGCTATGCCTTTGGCGAAGCCAGTTCGTTGAACGGGTTGACCGTGTTGCTGCAGGCCAGCAACCTGACCGACTCGGCTTACGAAACCTATGCCGGCACACGCGACCGGCCGCTGGAGTACATCGAGTGGGGTCGCACCATCCTGCTCGGCGCGACCTATCGGCTGTAGGCACGACTGCTGCCGGGCAGCGCACACTTCGTCCATATGACCCCGCCGCGCAACCGGCGGGGTTTGTTTTTTGGTCGCAAGCGCTTTCAATCGCAGCCACGCGACCGCCAGAATAGGCGCATGAAGGGCAAACCGACCTCGTTCGACATTGCATACCGTGCCGGCGTCTCGCAGGCGACGGTGTCGCGCGCGCTGCGCGGCAGTGGTCTGGTCAGCACCGAGACGCGCACCCGGATCGAGGCGATCGCGCGCGAACTGAACTACAAGGTCGACAAGAACGCGTCCTCGCTGCGCCGTCAGCGTGCTGAAACCATCGCCCTGCTGCTGTTCGAGGACCCGACCTCGGACCAGTCGATGATCAATCCTTTCTTCCTGTCCATGCTCGGTTCGATCACCCACGCCTGCGCGGCCGAAGGTTACGACCTGCTGATCTCGTTCCAGCAGTTGTCGACCGACTGGCATGCCGATTTCCTCGACAGCCACAAGGCCGACGGCATCATCCTGCTCGGTTACGGCGATTACCTGCAGTCGCGCGCCAAACTCGAGGAACTGGTCGCCCATGGCACGCGCTTCGTACGCTGGGGCGCGGTGGTCGAGGGCCAGCCCGGGGTGTCGATCGGTTGCGACAATTTCGCCGGCGGACTTGCGGTCACCGAACACCTGCTGAAACTGGGTCGTCGCAACATCGCCTTCGTCGGCTCGGCCTCGGCAAACTGCCCGGAATTCTTTGACCGCTACCGCGGTTATGTCGCCGCGCTCGAAGCCGCTGGCCACGAAGTGTGGCCGGACCTGCAGGTCGACGCCACCGACTCGATCGAGCACGTCGGTTTCGGCGCAACCCGGCACATGATCGATACCGGCGTGAAATTTGACGCCATCTTTGCCGCCAGCGACCTGCTGGCCATCGGCGCGATCCGCGCCCTGATCGAATCGGGCCGGCGTGTACCGGAAGATGTCGCTGTGGTCGGGTTCGATGACATCCCGATCGCCAATTATGTGAATCCGCCGCTGACCACGGTGCTGCAGGACACCAAGCTCGCCGGCGAATTGCTGGTCGACACCCTGGTCAAGCTGGTGCGCGGCGAAGCCATCGGCAATCGGTTGCTGCCGGCGCGCCTTGTGGTGCGGCGTTCCTGCGGGGCAACGCGAACCGATTAATCGGGAAGTTGCATCGTCACCGGCGCATCCAGCAGCAGCACTTCGACGCCATGTGCAGCGACGGCGATACTGGCCGCGCCCGCAGCATCAATGCGCCGCCGATGTCCGTCGAATGCCGACGTCCATTCGCCCGACTGCATGCCGGCGATCTCGAATCGCATCGGCGTGTCGCCCTTGTTCAGCAGCACCAGCGCGATCTGGTGCACGCCGCCCTGCTGATAGACACGCCAGAACGCGGCGCGGTCGCCGGCCATCTCGATCGGCACCTGCACGCCGCGCTGCAACGCGATCGATGCGCGTCGCGCTTCCGCGACTTCCATCAACGCGGTGCGCACCGGGCTTCGTCGCGCAGCATCGATGCCAGCCACGCCGAAGTAGTTGCGGTTGCCGGCATGTTCGGCGGTGCCGCGCATGAAGCCGGACTCCGAACCGTAATAGACGACCGGAATGCCGCGCGCCGTGAACAGGAAGTTGTGCGCGTCGATAAAGCCTTCATCGTCGGCATCAAGCCGCGCCATGTCATGGTTGTCGTAGAAGGTCATCAGATCGTAGACGTTGCGGTACGGCCCGCCCTTCAGGAACAACGCGTTCGTGATCTCGCCGTAGTCCATCTGTTCGCGCCCGAAGACCTTGACCATCGCTGCCTTGAGCGGGAAATCGAGCACGGAAATGCTGCCGTTCTGTGCCAGCGTGAATGGCGCGATGTTCTTGGCCTCGTGGTCGAAGGCCTCGCCGAACATGAAGAAACCCGGACGCTTGGCGCGGATGCGGTCGCTGAATTCCTTCCAGAAGGGCAGGCCGACATGGCGAATGGTGTCGATGCGGAAGGCATCGGCACCCTCGTCGATCCATTGGCTGTAGGCATCGAAGAAGTAGTCGCGTACCTGCGGCTTGGTGTCGTCGACATTCGACAACTGGGCGAGATCTTTCTTCGCGAAGAAAAACGCGTGCAGCGGGTTGTTCGCTGGATCGAGGCGCTCCGGTTCCAGGTTCTGGTGGTCGGCGACGAGGCGGCCGTCCCGATCGTAGATCTCGCCGAACTTGGGTTGGTCCTCTAGCATCGAAAACGACGGCGAGCCGTGGTTCGCGACGATGTCGAGCACCACCTTCAGTCCGTTGCCGCGCATGCCGTCGCTGAATTCGCGGAAGTGCAGACCCGGGCTCGGCAGGTGCTCGTCTTCGACGAAAAAGTTGACGCCCCAGTAGCCGTGGAAGCCGGACTTGCCACGGTCGGTGAAGAAACCTTTCCACGCAACCGGGTCGCCACCGCTGAACTGTTCGTCCGGGTTGTCGACGATGGGTGTGATCCAGACCGCACCGAAGCCCATCTCGCGGATGTAGTCGGCGTGGTCGAGCAGGCCGCGGAAGTCGCCACCCAGATAGCCGACATTGTCCGACTCGCCCGGCGGCGCCCCCGGCGTCGGCAGATCGAAGCTGCGCAGCGCACCGCCCTGGTCGCGGTGGTCGTTGCCCGCGTCGCCGTTGACGAAACGATCGGTCAGCACGAAGTAGACCGCGTGTTCAGCGAACGGCTCGTCGGTGCCGACAATGTCGGACGGCGATTGAACTGACGCCGGTCGCGGCGCACCGGCGCAACTCGCGAGCATTGCGACAGCCACCGCCAGCACTTGCAGCCGCAAGGCGCGCTTCATGACGCCACCGCCGCTGTCGCGACCGGAAGACGCGGTTCGGCCACCCGCATCACGGCGGCACCCGCGATCAGGAAGCTGACACCACCGATCACGAGCGCATAGATCGGCTGATTCCAAAAAAACGTTTTCAGCAATACGCCGAGCACGCTCGCCGCGAGCAACTGCGGCACGACGATGAAGAAATTGAAGATGCCCATATACACGCCCATCTTCTCCGCCGGCAGCGCGTCGGACAGAAGTGCATACGGCAAGGACAGGATCGAGGCCCACGCAAAGCCGATGCCGAGCATCGACAGCAGCAGCCAGTTCGGATCGCGGATGAACACGATGCTGACCAGGGCGGCCGCTCCGATCCACAGGTTGATCAGGTGGCTGACGCGCAGGCCGAGACGCTTGACCATCTGTGGGATCACGAGCGCGGCCAACGCGGCAAAGCCGTTGTAGGCCGCGAACAATACGCCGACCCAGTTCGCACCCTCGTTGTAAGCCGCGGTGGTCGCATCGCTGCTGCCGAAATGCACCGAGGTGACCGCGGAGGTCGTGTAGATCCACATCGCGAACAGCGCAAACCAGGAGAAAAATTGCACGACCGCGAGCCGGCGCATCGCGTCCGGCATGTCGTTGAGATCGGCCATGATGGTCGCCAGCATGCCGCGGCGCTCGCCACCGCCGAAGAAGGCGAGGGCGATGCCATAGGCGACGATCAGCCCGGCCATCACATACAGGTCACGCGACCAGTGCAGCAGCACGATCGCGGCGACCAACGAGATGCCGCCGGCAATCAGCAGGTAGCCGTTGCGACGCGCCGTCGGCGACGGCTCCCGAGCAGCATGCAAAGGCTGGCTGTCGGAGAATTCACGCAGTTGTTCGGGCGGATACTCGCGCGTACTCAGGATGGTCCAGCCGATGGCACCGAGCAAGACCACGCCACCGGCATAAAACGCGTAACGCACCGTGTCCGGAATCTGCCCGACCGCTGCGGTGTTGGCGACCCCGGCTTGCGTCAGCAGCCAGGGCAGGGCACTCGCAACCACCGCACCGACGCCAATGAAGAAACTCTGCATCGCGTAACCGGTTGCGCGCTGTTTCGGCGGCAACTGGTCACCCACGAACGCGCGGAACGGCTCCATCGACACGTTGATCGATGCATCGAGGATCCACAGCAGTCCGGCCGCCATCCACAGGGTCGGCGAGTTCGGCATCGCGAACAGGGCGAGCGACGTCAGCAGCGCACCAGCGAGAAAGAACGGACGACGCCGACCGAGCCCATTCCAGGTCCGGTCGGACCAGTAGCCGATGATCGGCTGCACCAGCAGGCCGGTCAGCGGTGCGGCGATCCACAACATCGGAATGTCGTCGATCGATGCGCCGAGCGTCTGGAAAATCCGGCTGACGTTCGCGTTCTGCAACGCGAAACCGAACTGGATGCCGAGGAAGCCGAAGCACATGTTCCAGATCTGCCAGAACGAGAGTTGCGGTTTGGAGGCCATCTGAGTCCCGTGGTGGTTTGCCCGTCGCTGGGCCGAGTGTGCCGTACGCGCGGGGCTTGCGGTGATGCAACGCGGCAATTTGCAGCGTGTTTCCGCGGCATTCCTGCATGCAAACGTATTCAAGCGCGATGCACGCGCCATTCCCGGCGCTTTCGGCACCGCCGCGTCATAGTCGGCGCTGGTTGCGGACAGCGGTCGGAGCGGGAATGGGCGTGAGGCAGTGGTGGCGCGGCGCGGTGATCTACCAGATCTACCCGCGCAGTTTCCTGGACACCGACGGCGACGGCGTGGGCGACCTGCCGGGCATCGCGCGGCGCCTGGACCATGTCGCCTCGCTGGGCGTGGACGCGATCTGGATCTCTCCGTTCTTCAAGTCGCCGATGGCGGACTTCGGATACGACATCGCGGACTTCCGCGCGGTCGACCCGCTGTTCGGGACGCTGGAGGATTTCGATCTCATCCTGGCGAAGTCGCATGCGCTGGGGCTCAAGGTGATGATCGACCAGGTGCTGAGCCATTGCTCGATGGAGCACGCCTGGTTCAAGGAGAGCCGCGCCAGCCGCGACAATCCCAAGGCGGACTGGTTCGTGTGGGCGGACGCGAAGTCGGACGGCACCCCACCAAACAACTGGCTGTCGATCTTCGGCGGCGTCGCATGGACCTGGGAACCGCGGCGCGGGCAGTACTACCTGCACAACTTCCTGTCCTCGCAGCCAGACCTCAATTTCCACAACCCCGAGGTGCGCGCCGCGCAGCTGGACAATTTGAGGTTCTGGCTGGATCGCGGCGTGGACGGCTTTCGCCTGGACTCGATCAACTTCCCCTACCACGACGCGCAATTGCGCGACAACCCGGCCA
>JAYUVY010000076.1:0-11153 GCA_043753835.1 Lysobacterales bacterium
ACCGATCCGCGCCTGCCGGGTGCGGCCCTGACGTGCGCACCGGTCAGCGGATCAACGCTTGCCGCGGGCGCGACGATGACTTGTACCGGCACCTACACCCTGGTCGCAGGGGATGTCAGTACGGGATCGGTGACCAACACGGCGACAACCACGGCGACCAATGTCTGCAATCCGACGACGGCCGGTTCGGTCTGTTCGGATACGCAGGTGACCCCGCTTGGCCAGGTGCCGGCGCTGACGCTGACCAAGACCAGTGTGCTCGTCAACAGCGTCGTCGCACCGAACGACACCAGCAATCCGGGTGATCGCATCGACTACACGCTCACGGTCGTCAACTCGGGCACGGCCGCCGCAAATGGCGTGACCGTCAATGATCCGCGCATCGCCACACTTGCCTGCACCATCAGCGCTGCGCCGGTGGCTTTGCCGACGACCTTGAACGCCGGTGCCACCCTGATCTGCACCGGCAGCTACACGCTGACCAATGCTGATCTGGTCACCGGTTCGGTCAGTAACACCGCGACGGTCACTGGTAGTGGCGTGTGCAATCCGACGACCGTGGGATCCACCTGTACCGATACCGAAGTCACGCCGCTACAACCGCGGCCGGACTTGAACGTGTTGAAAGTGCACACCGGCAACTTCACGCGCGGCCAAGTCGGTGCGGTCTACACGATTACAGTCAGCAACGTCGGCCCGATCGCGACGTCGGGTCCGGTGCTGGTGAGTGATGTGTTGCCGGTGGGACTCACCGCCACCGCCATTTCCGGCAGCGGCTGGACCTGCGTGCTCGCGACACTGACCTGTTCGCGCGCTGATGCTTTGGCCGCCGGTGCGAGTTATCCGCCAATCACCCTGCTCGTCAATGTCGCCATGGACGCGCCGGACAACGTGTTGAACACCGCGATTGTCGAAGGCGGTGGCGACAGCGATCCGGACAACAACACCGATGATGATCCGGTCGTCATTACCAGTCTGCAAGCACTCGAACCGCCGGCACCGATCCCGCTCGACGCGCGTTGGGCGCTGTTGCTGATGGCGGCCCTGATGATGCTGGTCGGGATGCGCGCGACGGTTCGGCGGTAAGACACATCGCGCGCAAGCGCGCTCCTACGACAGCCATCCCGCTTTCGTAGGAGCGCCCTTGGGCGCGATCTTTATCTCAATTCCCGCGAGAAACACCCAGCTGTTTTTCCAGACGCCGGAACCGCTCCATCGTCTCGGCGTAGATCTGGTCGGTTTTCTCGTGCAGATGCGCGACTTCTAGCTCAGCCTTGACGTTGATCTGGTACTCGATGTCCGAACGCACGCGATCTTTTTCCGCCTGACGGTTCTGGCTGAGCAGCACGAAGCAGGACAGGAAGATCGCTTCCAGCGACACGATCATGGTCAGCAGTCCGAACGGGTAGGGATCGAACGCGGGAATACCGAGCGGCAGCGTATTGATCGTAATCCAGGTCGCGAACCACACCCCGTTGATCAGCAGGAAGGCCATGCTGCCGCTGAACCAGGAGATCCAGTCGGCGATGCGCTGGAATGTGCTCAGGCGTTCCTCGACTTCCTCGTTGACGTTGCGCGACACCCGCGTGCGCAGCAATTCGTCGGCCTTGCGTGTCATGTGGCCCATTGCCGCGAGCAGGCGCAGGGCAGCGGTTGGCGTCTTCTGAAACAGCAGCAACAGGTCTTCGCGATCGAGTTCGAGCAGTACCGATGGCATCAGCGCCACCGCGGTTGCGGTGCGTGGCTTGTTGTCGAGCAGGGCCAGCTCGCCGAACATGCCATTGGTTTCCGCCACCGTGAGCACGATCTTCTGCCCGGTGGTGTCGCGGATGTAGATCTCGATTTCGCCGCTGCGGACGATGAACAGTGACTCGCCCGGATCGCCGGTGCTGAACAGCACGGTGCCGGCGTCGAGTTCACGCAGATCGACCACGCGCGCCAATTGCTCGCGGTCTTCATCGCCCAGATGTTCGAACAATTCAACGCCGGCCAGCATCTGTGCTTCACAAGGCATCGCCGTCTCCATGGTCTGCGCGTGAGTGTATGCCGTGCGCGGCCCGGTTTCGCAAGCGGTCGCCTTGTTTTTCCGGTGGCGCATGCGTCACATTGCTCGGGCTGCCCAGCCGAGGAAGAGCCATGTCGTCCAGCCCGTTGATCGATCGCCGCCATCTCGAATTCATGCTGCACGAATTGCTCGATATCGGACAGCTCACGCGCTACCCGCGGTTTTCCGAGCACAACCGCGAAATCTTCGATGCGACGATCGACGTCGCGCACAAGATCGCGATCGAGAAATTCCTGCCGCACAACCGCAAGGCCGATCTCAACGAGCCGTACCTGGTCGACGGGCGGGTCGAGCTGATCCCCGAGATCGCGCAGGCCATGCTGGCCTACAACGCGGCCGGATTCACTGCGGTAATGGGCGACGCCGAGCGCGGTGGTCTGCAATTGCCGTTCGTGATCGCGACCGCCTGCGATGCGCTGTTTGCTGCGGCGAATCTCGGCACCTCAGCGTATCCGGCACTGGCACGCGCGGCCGCAAATCTGCTCGATGCGTACGGCTCGGAAGATCAGAAGCAGCGCTACATGCAGCCGATCTTCGAAGGTCGATTCTTCGGCACCATGTGCCTGTCCGAACCGCAGGCCGGCAGTTCGCTCGGCGACATCATCACCACGGCCACACCGCAACCGGACGGTACCTACAAGATTACCGGCGCAAAGATGTGGATCAGTGCTGGCGAGCACGAGCTCGGCGAAAACATCGTGCATCTGGTGCTCGCCAAGATCGTCGGCGCGCCGCCCGGTGTGCGCGGCATCAGCCTGTTTATCGTGCCGCGTTATCGCGTCGATGCCGAAGGCCGGGTCGGGGCGGCGAATGATGTGCGTCTCGCCGGCCTCAACCACAAGATGGGCCAGCGCGGAAGCGTCAACACTTTTCTGAAATTCGGCGAGCAGGACCAGTGCATCGGCGAGTTGGTCGGTGCGCCGCATCAGGGTCTCGGTTACATGTTCCACATGATGAACGAGGAACGCATCGGCGTCGGCGTCGGCGCCGTGCAGCAGGGCGCTGCGGGCTATCTGTTCTCGCTGAACTACGCGCGCGAACGCAAGCAGGGCCGGCACCCGGATCAGAAAGATCCGACAACGAGCGCGGTCGCGATCATCGAACACGCCGATGTGCGGCGCATGCTGCTGACGCAGAAAGCCTATGTCGAGGGCGCGCAGTTGCTGTGCCTGTTTGCTGCCATGCAGGTCGACCATGCGCATTCGGAAGACGCAAACCAGCGCCGCGACGCCGGGCACCTGCTCGATCTGCTCACCCCGATCGTCAAATCCTGGGGCTCGGACTATTCGTTGAAGGCGAACGAGCTCGCCATCCAGATCCTTGGCGGCTACGGCTACACGCGCGAGTATCCGGTCGAACAGTTCTATCGCGACAACCGCATCAACCCGATCCATGAAGGCACGAACGGCATTCAGGCGCTCGACCTGCTCGGCCGCAAGGTGATGCAGCATGAAGGCGCGGCGTTGAAGCTGCTGTTCGCCGCAATGAACGAAACGCTGACGCGCGCAGCGTCGCATCCGCCATTGCAAGGTTTCGTGCAACAACTGCGTGATGGGATGGCGAACATCGCTGCGACCACACAATCTGCCGCCCAGCGCATGCGTGCTGGCGAAGCGCGCGACGTGCTCGGCAATGCCACGCACTACATGACCGCATTCGGCCATCTGACGATCGGTTGGCTGTGGCTATGGCAGGCCGAAGCGGCGGCCACGGCGCTCACGCATGCGGCTGCGCACGACCACGATTTCTACCAGGGCAAGATCCAGGCCTGCCGCCACTTCTACGCGACCGAGATGCCACTGGTCGCGGTGCATGCGCGCCTCGTCGCCGAGGTCGAGCGCAGTGCCATCGACATGCGCGACGGGTGGTTTTGAACGAGGGGACCTATCCGTTTGCGCATGGCGTCGGTTGGTAGATTTCCCTGCCGCCGATGATGCAGCGGTAGGCCTTGCGCGGCGTCGCCGCAGGTGGCGGCGGTCGCGTCACCTTGAACATCAATTCGAAACGGTATCCACCTTCCTTGGCCACCGCGATCTCGATCAACTCGACGGAATTGAAAGTTTCGGAGCTGTCGATCCGGCGCAGGAAGCCGCTGAGTAGCGCATTGCTGGCGCTGTTGCCGATCACCCGTGCGCGGATGTCCGCGTCACCGGAAAGTGTGATCTCGTCGATGCGGATACCTTCGGCCGGCGTGGCTTCGAGCGCCGCGCGTACGTTTTCCGCAGTCGGCGCTTCGATGATGGCGCCGGCGTGTAGCGTCGATGCGAGGCCAATCAAAAACAGCATGGCGATCACGCGCCGCCGGAAGATACGCATATCAGTCATGGGTCTGGTCCTGTGTTGGCGTGTCGGTCGTTGTCGTTGCGGAGCGTTGACCGAGGATGATGCGTGCATGGCGCTGGTAGCTCCAGTAGGCCCAGGCCCAGTTGACCAGCACGATGAGGCGGTTGCGGAAGCCGATCAGGAAGAACACATGCGCCGCGAGCCAGAACCACCAGGCGAGCAGACCGGAAAAACGCCAGCCGCGCAGATCGACGACGGCCGCCATGCGTCCGATCGTTGCCAGATTGCCGTAGTCGACGTAGCGGAAGTCCGGCGCCGGTTTGCCGGCGATACGCGCGCGAATCGCCCGTGCGACATGCGCACCCATCTGCTTCGCGGCGGGTGCGACGCCCGGTACGGCCTGGCCGTCCTGCGTGATCGCCGCTAAATCGCCGGCGACAAAAATATCGGCGTGGCCGGGCACACTGAGGTCGGCGCGAACCTGCACGCGTCCGGCGCGATCACGCGGCGCGTCGAGCAACGCGCCGAGCGGCGACGCGGCCACACCTGCAGCCCACAGCACAGTGCGGGCGGCGATGCGTTGATCGCCCAGTTCGTAGCCGTCGCCGTCGATCGCGGTGACTGGTGTACCGGTCACGACATTGACACCGAGCCGTTCCAGTTGTTGTCGAGCGCGTAGCGACAACGACTCGGGAAAGGACGCCAATACGCGCGGCCCGGCTTCGATCAGCCGTACCTTGGCCGCAGCGGGATCGATGCTGCGGAATTCGCTGCGCAGCGTGTGGCGGGCGATCTCGGCGAGCGTGCCGGCGAGTTCGACACCGGTTGGTCCGCCCCCGATCACGGCGAAGTGCAGACAGGCGGCGCGCTCCGCCGCATCGTTGGCCGCCTCGGCGCGTTCGAACGCGAGCAGGATGCGGCGGCGGATTTCGAGGGCATCGTCCAGCGTCTTCAGTCCAGGCGCATGCGCTTCCCAGACGTCGTGACCGAAATAGGCGTGACGCGCGCCGCTCGCCAGCAACAGCCAGTCATACGCGATCGTGTCGCCAGCGGCGAGCGCGACGTGCTTGCTGGCCGCATCGATGCCGGTGACTTCGCCGAGTCGTACCGCGACATTGCGCTGGCCGCGCAGGATATGCCGTAGCGGTGCGGCGATATCTGGCGCTGACAAACCAGCGGTCGCGACCTGATAGAGCAGGGGCTGAAACAGGTGATGGTTGCAGCGATCGACCAAAGTGATGCGGATCGGCGCGGCCGCCAGAGCGCGCGTCGCCCAGAGGCCGGCGAAACCACCGCCGACGATGAGCAGATGGGGCATTGAGGAATGATCCATACCCCATCTTAGTCAGGCTGGACGAGGTTTTGCCAATCACTCGCCTGACGCGATCATCGTTGGCAACAACGACTCCGACGAGAATCCGTCCGACCTCGACCCCAGGGCAGTGGCGTTGCGCTAATCGACGCAATCAACCGCACCGTCGGCAAGCACGCGGATTGCGGGTAACAGCGAGCAGCGTGCTACGTTGCGCGCCCACAAATCGTCAGGAAATCATGATGAATTCAAGCCTGTATGCCGCAAGCGTACCTGTGTTCACGCAAATGCTCGGCGGCCTCAAGGACATCTTGGACAAGGCTGAAGCACATGCGGTGGAAAAGAAGATCGATGCCGGTGCCTATCTGCAAGCGCGATTATTTCCCGACATGTTTTCACTGAGTCGCCAGGTTCAGATTGCCTGCGATTTTGCCCGTGGCGTGTCGGCGCGCTTGGCTGCTGCCGAGGTGCCGAACTACGAAGACAAGGAACAAACCTTTGCCGAATTGCAGACACTGGTTGAGCGCACACTTGCCTTCATCGATGGATTGCCGGTGGCCGAGTTCGCCGATAGCGCCGCACGCGAGATTGTGATTCGTGCCGGCACGCCCAAGGAACGCCGGTTCACCGGTCAAGCCTATTTGCTCAGTTACGGCCTGCCGCAGTTTTTCTTTCACGTCACCACGGCCTACGCCTTGCTTCGTCACAATGGCATCGAGATCGGCAAGCGCGATTACATGGGCAAGTATTGATTGAGGCCTGGTAGCGCGGACAGACAATGCCGTTCGCGTCCGTGCAACTGCCGCTGCAATCGACGCCTTCGTTTGAGTTGCTGGTGCCCGTGTTCGCATTCGTGGCCTCAGTATTGGGCGCACCCGCAAACGTGCCGTCGGCATTGCGGGTGACGCCGCCGCTCGACGCAGCGTTGGCACTTTGACCACTGGCCGCGAGCCCTCCTTTACATCTTTCTCGGTGGGGCCACTCGAAGTCGGTGCGACGTTCACCTGTCGCTACCGCGTCTTGCGCGCGAGCACGTCGACCAACGACATCAATATCAAGCTGTGCCGACCGTTCAACTTCGGTGGTTGGACTTTCCGATCGTGTGAATCGAGACCGACTTTCCCGGTGCCTGCACGCTCGACGAGGGCGAGTGGTGCTTCAGTTTCACCGGCCAAAATTTCGAAAGTTACGGCTTTCGATTTGCGCCACTGGCGGCGCACGCGACCACCAGCTGCCTGGTGCGCTTGCGCCTGCATCGGCCCGCGGGCGCTTTCGTGAGCGCCGAGTTGTTCTTGTACGACAACAACATTGATCTCGCCAACGGCGGACAAGCATTCGATCCGCAACCGGCCAATGACAAGACGGTGCTGGGTGTGGGTGCCAGCGGTCATCACGCCATTCCGATGACGCGCAGCGCGCTGGCGGTATTGGTCGTGTTGATCGGATGCATCGGCGTCGTACTGGCGCGACGCGCGCAAACTTGAAGCACGCAACGCGGCAAGCTCGATCGCGAATCGACCCGTTCGCCAGCGCCGTGAAGCCCATCCACCGTACTGCAGCAGGAATGGCTACGCTTCGCGCCGATGCCATTGCCCGTCGCTCAGGATTTCCAGCGGTTGGTAATGCAGCTTGTAGTCCATCTTCGGATGGCCCTCAAGCCAATATCCGAGATACAGATAGGGCAGTTGCAGGCGCCGCGTCCATTCGATCTGTTGCAGGATGCAGAACACGCCGAGGCCGCGTGTGCGTTCGTCCGGATCGAAAAATGTGTAGACCGCGCTCAGGCCGGTGGCGGTCACGTCGGTCACCGCGCAGGCGAGCAATCGTTCACCGTCACGCACGCAGAGCATGCGCGTATCGCACCAGCGGGCCTGCAGGAATTGTTCGAAATCCTCCGCACCGGCGCCATCCATGCCGCCGTCCTTGTGGCGCGCGCCGAGGTAGCGCTGATATAGCGCCAGACGCTCGTCGCTGCAGAACGGTGGCTCGATGCTGACGCGCAGGTCGGCATTGCGTTGCAGACAGCGGCGCTGGCTGCGGTTCGGCACGAAGTCGTTCACCAGGATACGGCTCGCCTGGCACTGCCGGCAGCCGACGCAGTCCGGGCGATAGACGCGCGCGCCGGACCGGCGGAAACCCGAGCCGAGTGCACCGCCGAACACCTGCCGCAGTTCCGGCGCATCCGGATCCATGACCAGATCACGCGCCAGGCGATCGCGGTAATAGCCGCAGGGGTGCTCATTGGTGCGAAACAATTTGATCGAAATCTCGCGCGCGCTCATGACGATTCCTGCACCGGGATCGGCAACAGCACCCGCGTCGAGCGCGGCAAGTCGAGGCGCAGACCGAAGCCGCGAGCGGTCAGTTCGCGTTGCGCGCGCACCGTTGCCTCGCCGTCCAGCCACATTTCGCGAAGCGCCGCGCGCAGCGTCGGATCGTTGAACAAGGCTGCGATCGGTGCGGTCCAGCTGAGCACGTCGACCGGCATCGGCACGATCAGACGGCGCTCGTCGATACGCGCGACAAGCATGCCACCGACTTCAATCAGTTCAATCTCGGCACCGGCGTCGCGATGCAGGTCGAGAAGATCCAGTGCACGCAGCAGGTAGCGCGCTTCGGCATCGGTTTCGGTGGCGGCGATCAAGGCCAGCAGCGATGCACAGCGACGAACACGCATGGACTCGACGCTGTCGACCAGGCGCTGCCACTGCGACGGCGACAGTGCGCCCTGGTTCATCGCGCGCGCAACCATCGCATGAGTGATCGTCGGATCGGCGCCGCACAGTGCCGTCATGCGCTCGCGCTGCTGCTGCCCGAGCGCGACCGGATCGAGTTGCCAGACGATGTCATCGAGCTTGCGCGTCTGTCCGATTACGCTGCCGGCACCGGCCGAGACTGCATCGATGGCGAGGCCGAGCGTCTTGTCGCCGCCGAGTTTGGCCCAGGCGATGCGATCCAGTTCGCGGTTCAGCAGTGCATTGCGCGTATATGGATCGACGCCGAGGCGGCGCGCCAGATCGCGGCGTGCGCCGGTGAACCCGATCCATCGCTTCGCCAACTTGCCACTCGTCTTCTGCGACTTCAGCCACCAGTCCGACTCACGCGCATGCGGCGTATCGGCCTGCGGGCCGACGCCACCCGTGCTGTCGTCCTCGTGCCATTCCTCGCTGGCGCGATCGCGGGCCTTGGCACTTTGTTCACGCACATCGCGCCACTTCGAACGCAGACTGCGCCACAGGCCGCCCGGAATCGATTTCACGGTCTCGATGGGGTTCGTGCCGATGCGCGCGATGATCTTGGCGATGTCCTTGCTGGCGTGACCCATGGCGTCGACGAACGCGCGCGAACGCGAGATCGATGCCAGTTGCTCGACCGCTTCCAACTCGAAAATGCGCTCGGCCAATTCGGCGCGGCCTTCGACGTTGAGATAGCCGTAGTCGGTCGCTAACCGGAACTGCGCGAGATATCCGCGCACCGGCACGTTCGACACGATTTGCCAGCTCGGCCCGGACAGCAGCGAAGCTTCGACCAATTCGTCGGCGCGATACTCGGGTTCCGGTTCGAAACCCTGATTGAGCTCATCACCTGCCACGACCGCAACCACCGCCGATGCCGGGCCGATACCGGCGATTGCGAACAGCAGCGCTGCGGCCGCGTACCGAATATGCGACGGCGTCGTCGGTCGAGGAGATTGTTGGCGATATTCGAACTGGGTCGTTGCGAAATACATGCGTGTGACGGGCATCGAGTAGGCGGCAAGTATAGGTCTTGCCGGTTGCGTATCGCATCGACGCTGGCTGTTTGCTTCGCTGCGCCGTTGCTATCGGCGCAAATCATCCCGGTGAGCGATGCCGCTGCGCTGCGCAACGCCATCGACGCGGCGGTGGCTGGAAACGAGATCGTGCTCGCGCCCGGTACCTACAACGGCGTCGGCAATCTCTTGTGCGACACGCCGGGAACGGCGGGTGCGCCGATCATCGTGCGTGCGGCAACGCCACGTTCCGTGCTGATCCGCTTCGACGCGCTCGAAGGCTTCAAGGTCAGCGAACCGTAATGGCGCTTTCAAGGCCTCGACATCGAGGGCATTTGCGCGACCGACTCGAACTGCGAGCACGCGTTCCACATCTATGGCGCGGCCGATTTCACCGTGATCCGCGACAACCGGGTGCGCGACTTCAACGCGCAGATCAAAAGCAATGGCGCGACCGTGAACTCGGTGTTCGTGTTTCCGGATGATGTGCTGATCGAGCGCAATCTCATCATCTGCGAACGGCAGTTCAGCGGCGGTATCCGGCTCGGCTTGTCGTTTGGTGGCGGCGGCACCAGCCCGGGCTCGATCTGCGAAGACGGTACGTGCACGCCGGAACACCAGAACGGCATCATGCGCAACAACATCATCATCAACTGTCCGGCGGATGTCGGCATCTATCTGAACGCGGCGGCAAACTCGCGTATCCAGCACAACACGCTGTACAACACCGCCGGCATCGACGTGCGCTTCGCCGCGTCAACGGCGGATCTGCGCAGCAACCTGTTGAACGGCCAGATCCGCAATCGCGACGGCGGTACGAGCAGCAGCGCCGGCAATTTGACTCAGGTGCCGCTCGCCTCGTTCGCGGCATGGTTTCAGTCTCCGGCCGCCGCCGACTTTCGTCTGGTCGACGGCAACGCGATCGTCAACCT
This sequence comes from Lysobacterales bacterium, assembly GCA_043753835.1. GTDB lineage: Bacteria > Pseudomonadota > Gammaproteobacteria > Xanthomonadales > Ahniellaceae > JADKHK01. The sequence goes on from JAYUVY010000076.1 coordinate 10,344, forward strand.
GGGCGTCTCGGCGCCACTTGTCACGGACGATTTCTGCGGGAATCTACGCCACGACGGCATGGCGGACATCGGCGCCGTCGAGTACGACGGCGACGGCATCTGCGACACGACAGTTGGCGGTGGCCAAATCAACGCGTTGTTCGGCAATGGCTTCGAATAAGGTGCGCCGGCGAAACCATGGTGCTCCGAGTCATGCGTTGGTCATCGCGAGATGCGGCGAAGCGTTGACAGGGCGCGGTGAGGTGAGTCTGCAATAGCCATTGCACGCAGTTGCTTATCGATGGATTGCCACTGACGAAAGACAGGGGGACGTCACCATCTTTAGTGGGTGTTGGCTGGAAGCGTTGACGACCAAGCTGAGGTTGCAGATCAACTTCAGGCAGACCGACATGTTCAACCGAACGCAGACTCGAATTGCAGCCTTGTTCGCTGCAATGTTTATCGCGCCGCTGGCTCACGCAAGCGTCATTTCAACCTTTTCCGCCGGCACACTCACGCTCTCCAGTGATGCGGGTGATGCAATCAATGTCGCCTGCGCTGCTGGCAATGTCGTGGTCAATGCCGCTGCAGTCGCGGGACCAGTTGCCTGCAACGGTGTCGTCAGCTTGATCGTGAATGGCGACGCCTTGGCGAACACCATCGTATTGAGCGGCGTCACCGCAGCAGACTTCACACAATTGACCAACCGCACCGTGAATGCAGGCGACGGGATCGACACCATCACCGGCAGCAATGGCGTTGACGTATTGAACGGTGGGCTGGGCAATGACGTGATCACCGGCGCGCCCGGTAATGACACCTTCAACGGTG
>JAYUVY010000077.1:0-11101 GCA_043753835.1 Lysobacterales bacterium
GGTCTTCGGTAAATCGGGACTTTCGCATACGCTCCTCGCTATGGGGCGGGAGCTATCCTCTCAACTTTCAGCTCGTCCGAAAATCGGCCAGCAGGTCAAATTCTCCTTCCTCGAACCCACAGAGGATGTTATCGAGCGCAGAAATTCCAGTTTGAGGAATCCCACCAAGAGGGCCCGGTTTGCCCTCATAAAGGACTTGAAGTCTGCCAAACGCAATTTTGATGGCTTCGTTCATCATGGTGGGTTTGCTTATCTGAACCTGCTTCGATCTGGATCTGCCTAAGTCTTCAGACACTGATCTGATTCCCTTCGAGACTGCTAGCCATGCTGCGTCTTCATTTGTCCATGTTGAAATCGCTTTGCCGTCGTCAGGCAACGCTAATAGACGAGCAATCGGAGATGCGAGCCAATCTGAGGGCCGCACGATGATCGGGAGAACCCTCGCTCGACCTGATGCGTGCCTTTCAAGTGAAAACGAAAGTTCCTTCTCGTAGCAGTAGTCAGATGCAAGGAAGTCCTGACTCACGAGAAGAATGATCAAATCCGCGTCTCGCATTTCTGCGAAAATTCTAGGCTCGATTTCGGATCCTGGAGTCAGGCGTACATCCGACCAAGCTTCTATCAAACCTTGGCGTTTCAGGAGGGATAGGGCAACTTCTAACCGATCGCGAAATGTCTTGTCGACGTGCGAATAGCTGATGAACGCACGCAGCGGAGGCGTCATTTTGGTCACTTCATTCGGTGTCATTTCAGCGTCGCCCACAAGCCCTCCGCGAACCCAAACGCTTCAGAATTGCTTTCGCCATAGCCCCAAAATTTTCATATTGAGTTCGGCGCCAAAGAAACCTGCGTTGGGGGTCTCTTGTTCAGCAAAGGTACTACAACGTCTGGAAGGTGCCGCCCAAACTTCACGTGAGCGGCAGCCTGTCGCGACTTGTGATCTGGCCGGCATCATTGACGATCTAAACCACCACCGGCTCCGGCTGCAACGCGATACCGAATTTCTCTTGTACGCGCGCCTGCACATGCTGTGCCACGCGCCATAGATCGGCGCCGCTTGCGCCACCGTGATTGACCAGCACCAGCGCATGTTGTGCCGAGACGCCGGCGTCGCCATCGCGATAGCCCTTCAGGCCGCATTGGTCGATCAGCCAGCCGGCGCTGAGTTTGCGCAGGTCAGGGCCGGCATCGAAATTCGGTGCGGTTGAATGGGTGGCGATCAGGCGTTGCGCGATATCGATCGCCACGATCGGATTCTTGAAGAAGCTGCCGGCGTTGCCGATCACGGCGGGGTCGGGGAGTTTGCGGCGGCGGAGGTTCGAGACCGCGGCGAACACGTCGCGCGCTGACGGTGCCGTGACGTTCGTTGCCGCGAGTTCTTCGCGGATGCCCGGGTAATCGAGCTTGAGCCCGGCTTTGCGCGACAGACGAAAGCGCACATTGATGACGATGTAGCGGTTCTTCTCGTTATCGCGTTTGAAGCGGCTCCAGCGATACGCGAATTCGCAGAAATCATGTTTGAAGATCGTGGTGCAGCGGCGTTCGCGGTCGAACACCTCGACCGCATTGATGAATTGTTCGACTTCGACACCGTACGCCCCGATGTTCTGGATCGGACTGGCGCCGACGGTGCCGGGAATCAGCGCGAGGTTCTCCAGTCCGACGAATCCGTTCGCGAGCGACCAGTCAACGAAGGCATGCCAGTTCAAGCCCGCGCCGACCTCGATGAGATGCGAGTCACGCCCCGCAGCAATGGTGCGGGTGTGATCGTCGACATAGCGCAGAACCAGACCATCGACGTCGCGCGTCAGCAGCAGATTGCTGCCACCACCGAGCACCAGCACCGGCAATCCAGCAACGCGCGGATCGGCGAGGACAGCCGCAAGTTCGTTGGCAGAAGTGACTTCGGCGAACCAGCGCGCGTGCGCTTCAACACCGAAGGTATTCAGCGCCTTCAGCGGGAAGTGCTCGCGCAACATCAGAAGCCTCGGGCGTCGCGGATGGCCTCGACGGATTCGCGGATCAGGTCCGGGCCGCGGTAGATCATGCCGGTGTAGAACTGCACCAAGGTTGCGCCGGCCGCGATCTTGGCTTGCGCATCCGCACCGTGCAATATTCCGCCGACGCCGATGATCGGCAGTTTGCCCTTGAGCCGTTTCGACATGCCAGCGAGCACGGCGGTCGATTTCGCGAATACCGGTGCGCCGCTGAGTCCGCCTGCTTCATTCGCGAAACGATGGCCGGCGACTGGCCCACGATCGATGGTGGTGTTCGTGCAGATCAACCCGTCCATGCCGGAAGCGAGCAATACTTCGGCGATTGCGTCCATTTCGGTTTCGGTCAAGTCCGGCGCGATCTTCAAGAGCATCGGTTTGCGCTTGTGATTCGCGCCGAGGCGTTCCTGTTCCTCGCGCAGCGTGCCGATGAAGCGACGCAGCGTTTCTTCTTCCTGCAGGTCGCGCAGACCCTGCGTGTTCGGCGACGAGATGTTGACGGTGATGTAAGTCGCGCGCTCGTACACCTTGCGCAGGCAGGCGAGGTAATCGTTGACCGCCTGATCGTTCGGCGTGTCCTTGTTCTTGCCGATATTGATGCCGAGTACGCCGTTGTAGCGCGCGCAGTCGAGATTCTTCAGCAGCGCGTCGACGCCGTCATTGTTGAAGCCGAGACGGTTGATCACCGCCCTGTGTTCAGGCAGACGGAACATGCGTGGCTTCGGATTGCCGCTCTGCGGCTTCGGCGTGATGGTGCCGACCTCGATGAAGCCGAACCCGAGCGACGCGAGTGCGTCGACGTGTGCCGCATTCTTGTCGAGACCGGCGGCAAGCCCGACCGGATTTGGAAATTCGATGCCGAACGCGATCGTCGGCAATGGTTTGGGCTTGCTCGACAGCAGCGGATTCAGGCCGGATCGATAGGCCAGTTCGATCGCGCGCAGGCCGGCGCCATGGGCGGCTTCGGCATCGAGTGCGAACAGGAAGGGACGAGTAAGGGAGTAGAGGGACATTGATCAGGTCACCGCAGTGCCCGGCGCGTCCGCCGAGGTTTCGCGGCTCTTACGATGATGCCATCCCGTGTCTGGATGAGTTCAACTAAGGGGCCAGGCAGCTTGAATCCCGGGGGGAATCGAATCGTGATTCCTCGTCGGGAACGGTGAACAGTCGCGACATCCATGGATCGATCCTCAACACGGTGATGCGGATTATAGGCCGCAGAGCGTCCGATCAGCGATAATGCTCGGCCCAATGGGCGACGCCGTGAAGAAATCCGATTTCCATTTCGATTTGCCGACCGAGTTGATTGCGCAGGCGCCGTTGCCTGAACGCTCGGCCAGCCGCCTGCTGGTTGTCGATGCCGCGCAGGATCGGCTCAAGGACGAGCAGTTCCGCAATCTCGGCGATCTGCTCGTGCCGGGCGATCTGCTGGTGTTCAACAACACCCGCGTGATTCCGGCGAGGTTGTTCGGACGCAAGACTACGGGCGGCGAAGTGGAAGTTCTGATCGAGCGTGTGCTCGGCAGCCACGAGGTGCGCGCGCAGATGCGTGCCAGCAAGACACCGAAGGAAGGCACGCGGCTCGAACTCGGTGATGGCGTGCAGGCGACCGTGCTCGGCCGTGACGGCGAATTCTTCCGGCTGCGCTTCGACACGCCGGAGCCGCTGGAGTCCGTACTGCGCCGAATTGGCCACATGCCGCTTCCGCCTTACATCAAGCGCGGCGACGCGATCGACGATCAGAGTCGTTACCAGACCGTGTTCGCACGCGAGCCGGGCGCCGTTGCAGCGCCGACTGCCGGATTGCATTTCGATGCCCCGTTGCTCGACGCCCTTGCTTCAAAAGGCGTGAAGTTCGGTCATATCACGCTGCATGTCGGCGCTGGCACCTTCCAGCCGATGCGCGTCGACAGCGTGCACGAACACCGCATGCATTCGGAATGGCTGAATGTCGGTGCCGAACTGTGCGGGCAGATCCGCGCGACGAAGAGCGCGGGTCATCGCGTGATCGCGGTCGGCACCACGGTCGTGCGCGCCCTTGAGTCCGCATCGCGCGACGGCATCGTGCAGCCGTTCGTGGGCGAAACACAGATTTTCATTTTTCCCGGCTATCGCATCCGTTCCATCGATGCGCTGATCACCAATTTCCACTTGCCCGAATCGACCCTGCTGATGCTGGTCTCCGCGTTTGCCGGTCGCGAGCGCGTGCTCGCCGCATATCGTCATGCCGTCGAACAGCACTACCGATTCTTTTCGTATGGCGACGCCATGTTCGTCTTGCCACCCAAGGACTCTTGATGCAATTCACGCTCCACACCAGTGACGGCCGCGCGCGCCGCGGCCAGTTGCAGTTCGATCGCGGCACGGTAGAAACCCCAGCCTTCATGCCGGTCGGCACCTATGGCTCGGTCAAGGGCATGACGCCCGAACACGTGCTCGCAACTGGCGCCGAGATCATCCTCGGCAATACTTTCCACCTGTGGCTGCGGCCCGGCACCGAGGTGATCGAGGCGCACGGCGGTCTGCACGAGTTCATCGGCTGGGACAAACCCATGCTGACCGACTCCGGTGGCTTCCAGGTCTGGTCGCTCGCAGAACGCCGCAAGATCACCCCTGAAGGCGTGCATTTCGCGTCGCCGGTCGATGGCAGCAAGGTGTTCCTGTCGCCCGAAGAATCGATGCGCATCCAGCGCGCGCTGAACTCGGACATCGTGATGATCTTCGACGAATGCACACCGTATCCGGCGACCGAGCAGCAGGCGCGCGACTCGATGGAACTGTCGTTGGCCTGGGCCGAGCGCAGCAAGATCGCCTTCGCCGGTAATCCGAATGCATTGTTTGGCATCGTCCAGGGCGGCATGCACGAGCCGTTGCGCGCGCGCTCCGCGAGCGGGCTCACGCAGATCGGCTTCGATGGTTATGCGATCGGCGGCCTGAGCGTTGGCGAACCGGCACCCGAACGCGAACATGTGCTGGACGTGACCTTGCCGCACCTGCCGAAGGACAAGCCGCGCTACTTGATGGGCGTCGGTCGCCCGGAAGACATCGTCGAAGGCGTGCGTCGCGGTGTCGACATGTTCGACTGCGTGATGCCGACGCGCAATGCGCGCAACGGCCATCTGTTCACGCGCTTCGGTCAGGTGCGCATCCGCAATGCACGCTACCAGCGCGACACCGCGCCGGTCGACAAGGACTGCACCTGCTACTGCTGCCTGAATTTCAGCCGTGCCTATCTGCGTCACCTCGACAAATGCGGCGAGATGCTGTTCTCGACGCTCGCAACCATGCACAACCTGCACTATTACCAGGAGCTGATGCAGGGCATCCGTGCCGCCATTGCCGAGCATCGATTCGACGATTTTGCGGCAGCCTTTTACGCTGCCCGAGAGGTTGCGCCCCAAGCGTGCTAGTGTCCGTATACACATGCGATGTGTATCAGATTGAGCGGCCATGGCGACCAAGAAATCATCCAAGTTGATCGCGAATAAGCCTAAAGAGCGCAGTGCGCTGGTACGAACCAATATCGTCCTTGATCGCGACCTGGTCGACGAAGTGAAACGCCGTACCGGTGCCAAGAGTGCGCGCGAAGCCGTGCAACACGCGCTCGAACGCGTGGCCGCGAAGCCGGACTACTCCGGGCTTTTTGCATTACGCGAAATGAACCCGATCCGACCGTTCTATGACCCCAAGGATCCAATGGCCGAAGAGCGCGCAGAGCGGCTCATGATTCGGGAGACTGCTGCGACCTATTCGCCGGCCGGACGCAAACGAATGGCGAAGAAGCCGGAGTGATTGTCGATTCATCGACACTGATTGACTGGCTCGCCGTCCGCAATACCGGGGCCACGACACTGTTGTCGTCCGCGATGCAGAGGCAAGAACACGCATCAATATTGCCTTGCATTCTGCAAGAGGCGCTGCAGGGTGCACGCAATCTGGTGATGTTCGGTGCGCTTGCCGACCAGTTGCAGGTGTTTCGCGTGCTGCTGGTGGCGCATCCTGAATCCACAGCGAGGATGGCCGCGGACATCTACGCCCGCTGCCGCTGGTCGGGCTTCACGCCACGCAGTCCGATCGACTGCCTGATTGCGGCGTCATGCATCGAATTGGACGAACCACTGCTGCACAACGATCGCGATTTCAACCAGATCGCGCAAATCGACCGGCGTCTGAAATTGGTGGCAGCGTAGCGTTTCGTTTCGTTTGCCTCGGGTTGCGGCACGCAAGGTATCCTCCGCGCCTTGCTTTGGAACCTGCCCATGACCTATCGCACCCGTTTTGCCCCGAGCCCGACCGGTCTGCTGCATCTTGGCGGCGCCCGTACCGCGCTCTATTGCTGGCTGGAGGCGCGTCGCCGCGGCGGTACCTTCATCCTGCGCATCGAGGACACCGATCGCGAGCGTTCGACGCAGGAGTCGGTCAACGCCATCCTTGATGCGATGGAATGGCTCGGGCTCGACTACGACGAGGGTCCGTTCTACCAGACCGAGCGCATCGAACGTTATCGCCATGTCGCGAATCAACTCGTCGACGAAGGCAAGGCTTATCTCTGCTGGTGCAGCAAGGAGCGTCTGGAGTCACTCCGTGAGCAGCAAATGGCGAATCACGAGAAGCCACGTTACGACGGCCGCTGTCGCAATGGCGCAACTGCGATTGGCGGCGTGGTGCCGGTGATTCGATTCAAGAACCCGGAATCCGGCATCGTCGTCGTCAAGGACAAAGTGCGCGGGCATATCGAAATCGCGAACAGCGAACTCGATGATCTGATCATCTGGCGCTCGGACGACTTCCCGACCTACAACTTCGCGGTTGTGGTTGATGACATCGACATGAAGGTGTCCGAGGTGATCCGTGGCGACGACCACATCAACAACACGCCGCGCCAGATCAACATCTATCTGGCGATGGGGCATGAGCCGCCGGAGTTCGCGCATCTGCCGATGATTCTCGGTTCGGACGGCGCGCGTCTGTCCAAGCGCCATGGTGCGGTCAACGTGATGAACTACCGCGACGACGGTTTCCTGCCGCATGCACTGCTGAACTATCTGGTGCGCCTCGGCTGGTCACACGGCGACCAGGAAGTGTTCTCGCGCGAGGAGCTGATCCAGCTGTTCGACGTCGCTGACGTGAACAAGGCTGCGGCGCGTTTCGACGGTGACAAGCTGCTGTGGTTGAACCAGCACTACATGAAGACCGATGCGCCGGAAAAGGTGGCTGTGCATCTGGTGCCGCATCTCGAAGACCTGCACTACGCGATGGCGCACGGCCCTGCGCCGGCCGAGATCGTCGTCGCCTTGCGCGACCGCGTGAAGACGCTCAAGGAAATGGCCGAACGCGCACGCTGCTGGTACGAAGAATTCGCAGCCTATGAGCCGGAAGCGGCAGCGAAGCACCTGGTCGCGGCCGCGGTGCCCGGACTGCGCGCTGCACATGATGCTTTTGCCGCGATTGCCGAGACCGAGTGGTCGGTCGCCACGGTCGATGCCGCGTTACGCAAGGCCGCGGAAACCGTCGGACTCGGGCTGGGCAAGGTCGCGCAGCCTTTGCGCGTCGCCATCACCGGCACGCAAGTGTCGCCGTCGATCGACCAGACCGTTTACCTGACCGGGCAGAAGCGCGCACTCGCGCGCATCGAAGCAGCGATCCAGCACTGTGAACGCCAGGTCGCCTGATTGATGAGCCCGTTGCGCGCCGGCCAGCACCAGCACGCACACGCGCCGCATTCGTTCGTGCATGCGGTCGAGGCCGCATGCGAGACGCGTGGTCTGAAGTTGACGCCGATGCGACGGCGCGTGCTGGAATTGATCGCACTGTCCGGCAAGCCGGTGAAGGCCTACGATCTGCTCGATTCATTGCGCCCGGACGTGGCGCGCGCGGCTCCGACCCAGGTTTATCGCGCACTCGATTTCCTGATCGAACACGGATTCATCCACAAGCTGGAGTCGATCAATGCCTACACCAGTTGTCATCATCCGGCGGAGAGTCATTCGGTACCGTTCTTCATCTGCGATCGCTGCGGTGCTGCGACCGAGTTCTGCGACTCCAAGGTTGCCGACATGCTGAATGCCCATGCAGCATCACTCGGCTTCACGGCGCGCGCGCAAACGCTCGAGGTGCATGGCTTGTGCGCCACCTGTGCGAGTGACGACGCATGATGTCGCGACGCTTGCCGCTGATCTTTCTGCTTGGCGCATGCCACGTCAGCGCGCAAGATTTTCCGATCGAACCGAAAAGCGCGTCCGAGACCACTGAAACGACCAAGGCGCCACAGCCACCGGTGATGAAGCCATTCTCGGAGACGCCAGCGAAGATTGCGGTATCAGCGCGTGCTGCCGATGCCGAAATCACCGCCCCATCGAGTAAATATGCGGTGACCGCGAGGCAGTCGACGCGAATGCGGCCGGTGCCGACCGCAGTCGACGATGCCGAACCTGCGGCCATTTCGTTGCTCGGGCAGTTCGTCAAGCCGGGCACACGCGCCGAGTTGCGCTGGGCTTCGGGCCAGAGTTTTGATGGCACCGTCGTCACCACGCCGGTCATCGTGGCGCATGGCGCGAATGCCGGGCCGCGCATCTGTCTGACGGCCGCCATCCACGGCGATGAACTCAATGGCATCGAAATCATCCGTCGGCTGATGAACGAGCTCGATCCCGCTGCGCTGTCGGGCACCGTGGTCGGTGTGCCGATCGTGAATTTTCTCGGTTACGCCCGCGGTTCGCGTTATCTGCCGGATCGACGCGATCTGAATCGGTCGTTTCCCGGATCGGTCAATGGCAGTGCCGCCTCGCGTATCGCGCACAGTTTTTTCAACGAAGTGGTGCAGCATTGCAACGCCGTCGTCGACTTCCATACCGGATCGTTCGACCGCAAGAATCTGCCCCAGGTGCGCGGTGATCTGCGCATTCCGGCGGTGCTGGAATTTTCCCGTGGTTTCGGCGCGACTGCGGTGCTGCATTCGCCGGGTTCCAATGGCATGTTGCGGCGCGCAGCGGTGGCGCGTGGCATTCCCGCGCTCACCTTCGAAGTGGGTTCGCCGATGCGACTTGAACCGGCCGAGATCGACCACGCCGTGCAGGCCCTGCATGCCCTGCTGCACAAGATGGGCATGACCCGCAGCTTCCGCATGTGGGCCGAGCCGCAGGCGTTGTTCTACGCCGCGAAATGGGTGCGCGCCGATTCCGGTGGCATGCTGTTTTCGGAAGTGAATCTCGGCGACCGCGTGCGCGTCGGACAGCGCCTCGGCAAGGTCGTTGATCCGGTCCAGAACAGCGAACGCGCCATCGTCTCGCCGGTACAGGGCAAGGTCATTGGCATGGCCTTGAACCAGATCGTTTTGCCCGGCTTCGCGACCTATCACATCGGCGTGCAGACCGACGAACAACAGATGCGCGAAGCCGCCGCCAACGATCCCGAAAATGCCGAGGCCGCGGAGTCCGATCGTGACGAATCGCCAGACGCCGAAGACGCCGAGGAGGCACCGATCGAATCGGCGTCCGACGACGAGAACGGTGAACGCTGACGCTCAGGTTTCCTTGGCGAACTGTGCGAAGGTCACGTAGTGGCCGCCGGGTTCGATGAATCCGGTTTCATCGGCGCCGTAGAACGTAGTGCGCCTGGGCAGAAAGATCGGATGGGCGGCGAGGGCCGCTTCGACGGCAGCGAGATCGGGCACCTCGACGAACAGAAAGGTCCTGCCGCGCGCGGCGTCGGCCAGTTGCGGCATGTCCTCGGCGAGTGAATCGAATGACTGCAGCATCAGCTCGACGCTGCCGTTGTTGAGGATGACGAAGCCGAGGTGTGCTCCATGTGGTACCTCCATCACCTTGTTGAAACCGACCGCTTCGAAGAAAGGCAACGACGCTTCGATGCGTTCGACAAAGAGGATGGGGGTGGCCTTGCTGATTGTCGCGCTCATGAATCGGACTCCGGTGGCGAGAAGCGTCGGGGTACCGATTGTGGCGCATTGAGGTGCGACGCAAAGCCGCGGGATGTGACGTGCGCGGCCGCTTGTGCCAGCATCGCGCCCCGTTTTGGATCGAACTGCCGTCATGCGCATCAGCAAACACATCGCCGACTCCGGTTTCTGCTCTCGCCGCGAAGCCGATCGCCTGCTCGCCGAGCGCCGCGTCACCGTCAATGGCACGCCGGCGACGGTAGGCACCATGTTCACCGAAGGCGACGATGTCCGCGTCGACGGCCAGGGCTTGCGTGCACGCACAAAAAAGGCCGGCCGCAAGCACGTCTATATCGCCTTCAACAAGCCAGCCGGCATCACCTGCACGACTGACACTTCGGTCAACAAGAACATCATCGACTTCATCGGCCACGAGCAACGCATTTTCCCGATCGGCCGGCTCGACAAGGAATCGGAAGGTCTGATCCTGCTGACCAGCAATGGCGACATCGTCAACGAGATCCTGCGCGTCGAAAATGGCCACGAGAAGGAATACCTGGTCGGCGTCAACAACGAAGTCACCACCGAAGTCCTGCGCAGCATGGCCAAGGGCGTGTTCATCCACGACCAGATGACGAAGCCCTGCAAGACCAGCCGAATTGCCAAATACGGCTTCCGCATCACGCTCACACAGGGCCTCAACCGCCAAATCCGGCTGATGGCCGCCGAATTCGGTTATCGCGTCAAACAACTGGTGCGCGTGCGTATCGACAACATCAAGCTCGGCGCGCTCAAGACCGGCCAATGGCGCAATCTCACCGATGCCGAATTGCGTGGGCTGATTCCGGGCCGGACGGATTGGTGAGTTCCGCAGACCGCGTTGCCGACCTGCTAGTGGCAGTCCTGATACCCGCCCAATTGTCCGCAGTGCAGGCAGCGAAACACATAGGCGGTGGGCCCATTCTTGATATTCAGAATGCCCAGGAATTCTTGCCAGTCCGCGTCTTTCTCAATTCCGGCTGATTCCCGAACAGAAGCGATGGCTTCGGGGCCAAAAGCGACTAATTCTCTGTGTCCGGCCGGACCGAGAAACGCCGCAGCGTCGCCGCAGTGCGTCTGACCTGCCGGCTTTCTTCGGACGAAGAATTAGTTGAGGACAGCACCCGCGGTTGGGTTTGATTTCTGATCCTGTTGCTCTTCGCCTGCCGACTTC
>JAYUVY010000078.1:0-32260 GCA_043753835.1 Lysobacterales bacterium
CGTTGTTCTCGAAGTGATCGAGGATGGCCCGGATGGTCTGCGGTTCTTCGACGCTGGCCACGATCCGTACCGCACCGCCGCAGTGGACGCAGGTGCTCAGCGAAATGTTCGTGCGCTGGAGTGGCTGTCTGCATCTTGCGTAAGTAGGGCTCCGTCCGAAGTTGACGCTGCAGGCGCGATCACTCGCAAGCACGCGTGATTGAAGCGCCGTGCGAATGTCCGAAAAGGGTCGATAGCAAACACTCGCAATCCTAAGCACCCCAGTGGATGACGATCGATCTCCGCCAAAACGCGTACCGTTGACGCCAGCATCGATGCAGAGCAGCGCATGGCTGGCACACTGCCGGGATGCGAATACGCCCGCCCAGCATCGATGGACTTGCCGCCAGCACGCTGCAATTGCCGCGTGGGCCATGGCCGACGGTGCTCGATGGCCTGTGCGCGAGGTTCCCGGCGGTGCCACGCTCGCAATGGCTGGAACGCATGGCACGAGGGCGAGTCGTGGACAGCGATGGGCGCTGGTTGACGCCGGAAACGCCGTATCGGGTCGGGCTCGAAGTGCATTACTACCGGGAAGTTTCCGACGAAGCGCTGATCCCGTTCGATGAGGTCGTGCTGCATGCCGATACCGATTTGCTGGTGGCGGACAAGCCGCATTTTCTGCCGGTCACGCCTGCCGGTGCGTATGTCCATGAAACGCTGCTGGGCCGACTGATCCGCCGCACTGGAAACGATGCACTGGTGCCGCTGCACCGGATCGATCGCGACACCGCCGGGCTGGTGTTGTTCTCGACCAACCCGAAAAGCCGCGCGCAGTACCAGTCACTGTTCCGCGAGCGACGGATCGAAAAACATTACGAGGCAATGGCATCGGCGTTGCCAGGCGTTGAATTTCCATGCATCCGTTCCAGCCGGATCGTCAGCGGCGAACCGTTCTTTCGCATGCAAGAGATCGACGGGCCGACGAACAGCGAAACCCGAATCGACGTCGTTGCACGCGGCGAGCGCTACTGGCGGTACGCGTTGACGCCGATCAGCGGACGCACGCACCAGTTGCGCGTGCACATGGCCGCGCTCGGAGCGCCGATCGCCAACGACGTGATGTATCCGACGCTGCGCCAGCGCGCGGCAGACGATTACTCGGCGCCACTGCAATTGTTGGCCAAGCGGCTGTCGTTCATTGATCCGCTCAATGGCATTGAGCGCAGGTTCTCCAGCAATTTCCTGCTCCACGCCTGATCGATCCAGGTGGCCGATGACCACTTCAGAATCGCACGGAAACCTGACATGTCGGAATTGAACAGCCCCGCGAAGCGGCGTCGGCTGGTCGCGCAGAAAGGAAAGTTGTGCTCGGCCAGCCCATGTCAGTGTTTGGGACCACACGGCGTTTCTGACCAACATCATGGGCTGCGATGGGCAGCACCAGATCCATCGTGGAGTTGTCATGCGCAGGAACTTGCTGGTGCTAGCGGTGCTGGTCGGTCTGGGTTTGGGTGCGTGGTGGTATTTGCCGCGGGTCGCCGAACCCGCGGTCACGGTGCCACGTCATGTCGCGGAAGTCGCGGTTGACGATTGGCCTCAGGAACCTGCATTGACGTTGTCGCTGAAGGTTGTCCCCGGCTCACTGCCCGTCACGCAGGCGCTGTTCGAGGACGGCGCGATGATCTGGTCACGGCGTCATCCGGATGGCAGCGACGAACAATGGTTGCTGACCGAAAATGGGACCCGGAGGTATCGCGGTCGTGACGGCCACGAATGGACCGAGTCCGGACCGGCTAGCCATGCGTCGCTGAGTCCCCATCACGGCACCGACATTGAACTCGTCTGGTCATCGCTGTTGTTCTCACTCGTCGGCGTCGACAGCGCACACGCACAGACATCGCCAGCAGACGCGACCAACTCGAACGACAACGGCGCTGGTTCGAATGAAAACGCCGGTGGCTCGAACGAGAACGGCGGAGGCTCGAACAACAACGGCCCCGGATCAAACGAAAACGGCGCGGGCTCGAACAACAACGGTGCCGGGTCGAACGACAACGGTGCCGGGTCGAACGACAACGGCGCTGGTTCGAATCAGAACGGCGGTGGCTCAAACGACAACGGCATGGGATCGAACGACAACGGCAATGGCTCGAACGACAACGGTGCCGGCTCGAATGAGAACGGCGGTGGCTCGAATGAGAACGGCGGTGGCTCGAACGACAACGGCGGTGGGTCGAACGACAACGGCGGAGGTTCGAACGGCAATGGCGGCGCCGCGCCGCCGATGCCGGTGGCGCCGCCCGGCGGGGGCGGCTCGGGTCAGGGTGATCCGCACTACGTGATGGCCGACGGCCGCTTGTTGAGTACGCAGCATGCCGGCGAATTCCTGGCGCTGACGGACGGCTCGGACCTGAACATCCAGGTGCGGCAGGAGCCTTGGGCAAACAGCGACACGGTCGCCGGCATCACCGCCATTGCGATCGGCGCCGGAACCAGTCGCGTCGAAGTTCGTGTGCGGAAAGCCTTGCGTGTGCGCGTTGACGGTGTCGACCACCCGGCGACCGATGGTTTCACGCAGTCCGCGCTGAACGCCGGCGCCGTCCTCGGTGTGTGGCGGAATCAGCAGACCATCAGCACCGTCGCCGTGGTCTGGGCCGACGGTTCATTTGTGCAGGTCCGGCCGCGCGATGGTTGGATCGATTTTTCGTACCAGATTGCCGGACTCGCCGACGGATCAAAGCACCTCGGCCTGCTCGGTTCAGCCGATGGTGATCCGGTCAACGACTTGCGCCGGCGCGACGGACTGATCGCCGAAGACACCGAATCCGGTCGCGCCGAATTCATTGAATCGTGGCGCTTGCGAGCCGATGAAGCACGGTTCGATTACGCCGACGGCGAATCGACGGCGTCATTCCAGATCGCCGATTTTCCGCGTCAACATGACGCGCCGGATGCAACCGCGATCGCCACTGCGAGTGCCCGTTGTCGCGCAGCCGGTGTCGAGAATCCGGCGATGATTGCGGCGTGTGCACTCGATCTCGCCATGACCGGCAATGACGACCTACTCGCCTCGCATCAGGCCGGGGCGGATCATTTGCGACGCATCGCCGGCGCGCGTGTGCATGCAACGGCGATCGCCGCAAAACCTCTAGGCGCGAGCGGGCCCGGCTTCACTGATGCGACCGTGATCTTGAACAATGAACTGCAAAGCCTGCGCGTGGGCGCCGGCGAACGCCGCGTATTCGCGATCGACGTGAACCAGAACGATAAGCTGATCGCACATGCCGAGCCGATGGAATGTGTCGATGATTACGCCGGTGAAGGCGCCGGCTATCAATGGTTCGATGCCAACGGGCAAGCGCGCTCGGTCGCAAAGAGATCATGTTCCGACCTCGCCGGAGAATCGGTGCCGCCCGGGCGGTACTTCATCGTCGTGACCGGTCCTGCGACAGGTCCGAGTATCGATGTTGCGTTCAAGCCTTACCTCGCACAGCGCTGATCAATGCACGCGCCGAGCACGACCGCAGAGATATGCGCATCTCGCGCGCGCGCGGAGCGACAATCCGACCGTCTTCTGATCGCTGCGGACTCACGAATTCATCGCCCCGGTTGCAACTTTCGCGAACCAAGCGCAGTCTTCCTGCACCATGTATCCGCGCTTCCTCCACTGGCTTCTGATCGCGTCGCTCGTGCTCAACGCAATTGTCGCGCCGTGGGCGATGGCGGCCATGAGCCACAACACGGGGCACGCGACGGCGCACGGCGAACACGCCGCCATCGCCGATCCAGCCCAGCAGGGACATGACCACCACGACATGCAGCATTCGCAGATGACTGCGGAGATGGGTTCGACGAGCGACACAACGGCCGCCCCGCCGGAGAACGCCGGGGCCTGCTGCAATGGGACGATTTGCCAATGTGGCTGCGTGCTGCCGCCCGCGTTGCTGTTTGCATTATCGCCACCGATCCCTCAATTCGTGGCTCGCATGCCAGCCTCGGCGTCCGTCCATCGATCGCAGGTCTTGCCGTCGACACCACCGTTTAGACCCCCCACGATTTGACTCGCTCGTATCCCTGAGTTGCACCGGCCAAGCACTTCGGTCGGTGTATGTTCGTTTCCGCGCTTCGCGCGGCAGGCTGGCAGACGCCTCCGCGTTCTGCCTCCGAGGAGTCCAACATGCAATATCCAATTCGTCTCGCTGCCTCCGTTGTGGCCGCGATGGCGCTGGCCGCCTGCGCCAGCTTGCCGCCGGAACGCGGCTACGCCGAAACCAGCGCTGCGGTCGAAGCCAGACTCGGCATCGCACCAACCTATCGTCCGGGTCCCGCTGCCGCGGGATCGACCGCGGAGGCCGACGTTCCCACCAAGCCACTCAGCGTCGACGATGCCATTCGCATCGCCTTCATTCACAACCCGCGCATGCAGGAGGTCTATGCGCGCATCGGCCTCAGTCGCGCCGAACTGGAAGACGCCCGACGTGTCTCCAACCCGACTTTGGGTTATGCAAAGCTGAATCCGCGGACTGGCCCAGGCGCGCAAATCACGCGGAGTTTGTCGCTTGGGTTCTCGGAGCTTCTGTTGTTGCCGGCACGCAAACGGTTTGCGACGGCGGAGTTGGCACGAATCCAGAACGTCGTCGCGGCTGAGCTGCTGGTGCTTGCGACGGACGTCGAAACGGCTTGGTACACGTCCGTCGGCGCGACACTGGTCGCCCAGATGCGCGACGCGGTGGCCACTTCCGCCCAAGCGTCGGCCGACCTCGCGCAGCGGTTCTTTGATGCGGGCAATATCAATCGGCTGCAGTTGGAACAAGAGCGTGCGGCGAGCGTGCGGGCGCGCATCGACGCCGTGCGGGCTGATGCCGAAGCCGACCGCGCCCGCAGCCAACTCGCCAATCTGCTCGGCGTCCCCAGCCATGGTGCCTGGAGCACGCTGCAGCAACTGCCATCCCCGCCCGTGATCGAGATGGACACCGAAGCGCTCGTGGATCTCGCGCGGTCGCAACGGCTGGATCTCGTCGCAGCCCGGCAATCAGTGACACAGCGCGAGGATGCGCTCGGCGTGACGCGGCGATGGCGTTGGTTGGGATCGATCGACATCGGCTATGAGCGCGAGCATGAAGTGGATGGCAGCGAGCTCCGAGGACCCACCCTGGCGCTGGCACTGCCGATCTTCAATCAAGGTCAGGGCGCGCTGGCACGCGCACGAGCGGAGCTTCTGAGCGCGCGCTCGGAGTTCGATGCGCTGACCCTCAGCGTGCAGAACGGTACGCGATTGGCGCTGGATCAACTGCGCCTCAGCCACGATATCGCCGAGCGCTATCGCACTGCGCTCTTGCCCAGCCGCGAAGCCATCGTCGCGCGATCACAGGAGCAGACGAACTTCATGCTCATGGGCGTGTTTGAACTGATTCGCGCCAAGCAGGATGAATACGATGCCTATCAGGAATACCTGGAAGCGGTGCGCGACTACTGGATCGCTCGGGCCGAGTTGAAGCAGCAGATCGGCGGCGAACTGCCCGATGACGCTTCAGATCGGCCTGGCACGATTGGCGTGGAAGCGATCCTTCCGGCAGCCGAAATGCCGCCCATGGATCACTCGATGCATGGCATGAAACCGGCCGAGAGTTCGGATCCGCACGCCGGACACCAGATGCCGACAGCGGCTCCCGAAGATCCGCACGCCGGGCACAAGATGGCTCCACCTGACGTCGCTCCATCTGACGAAACCGAGGAAGGCGCCGACGAAGCCGACCCGGACACGCATTCGACTCACAAACACGGAGACACCCCATGAACCTTTCACGACGCCACTGGGTGCAGTTCGCCAGCGCCGGTGCCATCGCGCCGCTCGCTCTCTTCGGTCGACGCGTTTTGGCTCAAGACCACAGCGGCCATGTGATGCCCGAAGCGGTTGCGCCCACGCCTGCGGCGACCAACGCCCGCGAGCCACAAGCTGCGCGCAACGCTGGCTACACGCCCGTACGCACGCTCAACGGCTGGACACTGCCTTACAAGCTGGTCGATGGGGTCAAAGAGTTTCATCTCGTCGCTGAGGAAATCGAGCACGAATTCGCGCCGGGTAGTCGCGCCAAGTGCTGGGGCTACAACGGCACCACGCCGGGGCCGACGATCGAAGCGGTCGAGGGCGACCGCGTGCGCATCTACGTCACCAATCGGTTGCCCGAGCACACCAGCGTGCATTGGCACGGCATTCTGTTGCCGAGCGGCATGGATGGCGTCGGCGGCCTCTCGCAGCCCCACATTCAACCGGGCGAGACCTATGTCTATGAATTCACGCTCAAGCAGCACGGCACGCACATGTATCACCCGCATGCCGACGAGATGGTGCAGCTGGCGGCCGGCATGATGGGGATGTTCATCATTCATCCGAAAGACGGCGAGCCGGACGCAGTCGACCGCGACTACGTGGTTCTCTTGCACAACTGGGCATTGCATCCAGGCACCTATCGACCGGATCCGTCGGTGTTGCAGAACTTCGATCTGTGGACCTTCAACAGCAAGGTGTTTCCGGCGATCGAGTCGATGGTCGCGCGCACCGGCGAACGCGTGCGCGTACGGATCGGCAATCTGTCGATGTGGAACCACCCGATCCACATGCATGGCGTGCAGTTTCACGTCACCGGTTCAGACGGCGGGCGCTGGCCGAAGTCACAGTGGCGCTCCGAGGTCACCGAGATCGTCGGCGTCGGTCAGACGCGCGACTTGGAATTCACCGCTGTGCCGGGCGACTGGGCGTTCCATTGCCACATGTCGCACCACACGATGAATGCGATGGGGCACGACATCCCGAACACACTCGGCGTCGACCAATCCGGTGTCGAAGCCGAGATCCGCAAGCTGTTGCCGGGTTACATGGCGATGGGCAAGGACGGCATGGCCGAACATCAGGATCACACCGATTCCGGTCACATGAAAGGACCGGAGAATACGCTGCCGATGATGATGGGCAAGGGTCCGCACGGGAATCTGGAAATGGGCGGCATGTTCACCGTGATCAAGGTGCGCGATGACCTGGCGCGTGGCGACTACAGCGATCCCGGCTGGTATCCGAATCCCAAGGCGACGATGGCGCACCGCGTGAGCTCAGATCCGGATTTCGGATCGCCTACGCGCCGAGGTCCACCGCCGGGGCCGGTGCCCACGCTGGAAGCGAAGCCCGTTGATCACTCCACCATGAAGCACGGCTCGTAGGCGATCATCATGAAACTGTTCAAGGTCTTGCTGATTCTGTTCGCTGTGGGCGTCATTGGCGCCGGGGCGTTCGTCTGGTTCGGGGTGTTCAACGTGGCGGCCGACGAGCCGCATTGGCCGATCACTCATCGCCTGATGGAGACCGTGCGTGGCCGCTCGATCGGCACGCGTGCGGCCAGCGTCGACGTTCCCGCGCTTGACGATGCTGCGCTGATTCGAAGCGGTGCCGGCAACTACAACGCGATGTGCGTGACCTGCCACCTGAGCCCAGGCAATTCCGATACCGAACTCAGCCTCGGGCTTTACCC
This sequence comes from Lysobacterales bacterium, assembly GCA_043753835.1. Classification (GTDB taxonomy): domain Bacteria; phylum Pseudomonadota; class Gammaproteobacteria; order Xanthomonadales; family Ahniellaceae; genus JADKHK01. The sequence continues at coordinate 7,506 of JAYUVY010000078.1, forward strand.
GACGCCCCCGACTTGGTCGGAGCTCGGCGTCGTGGATCCGCGTGAAGCGTTCTGGGTGATCAAGCACGGCGTCAAGATGAGCGGCATGCCCGCCTGGGGCAAGAGCATGGATGACCGCTACATCTGGGGCATGGTCGCACTGCTGCAGCAATTTCCGCAGATGACAAAGTCGCGCTATGACGAACTCGTGAGCGCAAGTGGCGGGCACGATCATGGCGGCGGTGAAAGCGTGCCTCACGCCCCTGCCACGATGCCTGGCATGGAAGGCATGGACCATTCAGCAGACGGTGATACGCGCTCGTCGTTTGAACCGGTCGACGATCCGATGGCCAAAGCGGTGTCCGACGATGCCAGCGAAGGTCCGGCACCCGCACACGATGACCAGCACAAGCACTGAAGCGAAGTCGGTGACGCCGCGCGTGCCAGCGGCTTCTTCCTCTTCCACACCAGTCGTTCCATCACCTCACCACGGAGAATCGCATGAACACGATCCGAATCGCGCTCGCCCTCGCGGCAATGCTGTCCGCCCCCACACTGTTCGCGCACGGTCAGGAAAAACATGAACCAGCGCAGATCACGACCGGGCGCGACACGTCCCACGCCAAACTCAGCGTTGAACCCGCAGCCGCTGAAGCCGTCGCGACCGTAGAGCGTTTTTCCACCGCGCTCGGCGCCGGTGATTTGGTCAAGGCCGGCGCAGAACTCGATCCCGGGGTCATCATCCTTGAAAGCGGCGGTGCCGAGCGCAACCGCGACGAGTACCTTGGCGGCCATGCAAAGAGCGATGCTGCATTCCTGAAGACCGCGAAGATCAGCCTCCGGCACCGCACTGCCCAGGCGTCCGGCGATCTTGCCTGGGTCACCAGCGAAAGCGCGATCCATGCCATGAAGGGCAAGGAGATGCTGATGATCGACTCGACCGAGACGATGGTGCTGCGGAAGTCGGGCAAGACCTGGAGAGTCGTGCACATTCACTGGTCGTCGCGTCGTGCGCAGAGTCAGTCGTCGACCTGATGACGCCGCGCTTTACGCTGCGATCGATCGCGAAATACAAGCACGCTGTCACGTGCCGCGCGCTCCCTGTTCATTGATCATGATCTAGAGATTGGAGGGCACCATGGCCACTCACGTGCACACGTCGCGAACACTCGCGCTGGCTGCAGTCATCTCGCTGGCCACGCTTGGTGGCTGCGCTGCTCAACCCGGCAAAGACTCGAATTCGGCAGTATTCGACAGCGCCAGTGCACTCTCCTATCCAAGCGTTGATGCTGAACTCGGCGAACAGCTTTACCGCGATGAACAAGCACTGGCTCATGAAATTGCCGCGATGATTGAACAGTCCATTCGCGATGAATATCTCCCGGGCCATGCGCGCCGTGATGCGCATCCGAAAGCGCATGGTTGTGTGACCGCGGAGTTCCAGATCCTCGACATACTCCCCAAGCACCTGTCCACGGGAATTTTCGTACCCGGCAAGACCTACCAGGCGTTGATCCGCTTCTCGAATGGATCGAAGGACGCACAGCGCGCAGACCGAAAAGGGGACGCACGCGGCATGGCGATCAAGCTGCTCGGCGTCACTGGGAAAAAGCTGTTGGAAGACGATAGCCAAGTGATGGCGCAGGACCTTATTCTGATCAGTCATCCCGTGTTTTTTGCCAACGATCCGCGTCGATACCTGTCGGTGGTGAAGCGTGCAACGAGTGACAGCGTCTTGCAAAAAATGCTGATTCCGGCGCACCTCGGTGTCAAAGGCGCGGTGATCGCGTTGAAGACCTCACGCAAGAAGATTTCGAACCCGCTGCAAACCCGATACTGGTCGACGGTTCCCTATCAGTTGGGCATCGGGCCCGACCGTCAAGCCGTCAAGTATTCGGCGCGATCTTGTTCACCGACAAAGGATCCGATGCCGGACGACGCGGGAGATGACTTCCTGCGCGATGCGCTGCGATCGACGCTTCAGGCGCACGACGCCTGCATGGAGTTTCTGGTGCAACCCAGAAGCTCGGGCAGCTTGTCGGTTGAGGATTCGATGACGGAGTGGAAAGAATCTGAAGCGCCGTTCTTGAAGGTGGCGACGATCCGCATTCCTCAACAGGCGTTCGACACGGCGGCTCAAAATGAGTCCTGTGAAAACCTTTCCTTCAATCCGTGGCACACGCTACCCGAGCACAAACCGCTTGGCGTGACGAACCGGATGCGCAAGGTGATCTATGAACAAATCAGTCGCGTCCGGCACGAGATGAACTCGGCTAAGCGGCAAGAGCCTGAATAGAAAGCTGTCCGTGTCCTCAAGCGGGTACGAAATGAACCGACGCCGAATCGGCGTATGCGCGCGCCTTTGATCGGGCGAATTCGTCGATCCAGACGCTGCCGAACGCGGACATGGCCCGGTTGCGGCACGCGCTGACGCAGGCGGCGCAAGGTGACTGCTGCGGCTTCGATGCAGCGATGGCCGAACTGGCTTTGGCGCACACACCACGCATTGAGGACGCCGTATGAACCGATTTGGCTACAGGACCATGGCGATCTCGCGACCGATCTCATCCACAACCGTGATCGCGGCGTGGCGGACGTTTCTTGGCGTCCATCTCGGCTTTCAGCATGCAAACCTCGACTATCGCCTCGGGCCACTGCGTCGCTGGCTCGGCTTCGCCGAAATTCATCGCGGGCACCACAAGCGCGAATTCGAAGATGCGCAAGTCAACTTGCTGAGTTCTGGATGGTTTGGGACCGTCTGTTTGGCACCTTTCACGACCACCCCGCGCAAGTTCGCGCGGGCGATGTCGGGTTGCGTGATCCGGCATTCCCACGGACGTATTGGCGGCAACTGGCGTGGCCGTTTGTGCGATGCAAAGACCAGCCGGAATTTTCATAGATCGGCCGCGCTGGTTCTGGCGCCAGCGCACCTCGCGCAATACGTGCAACTGTGGTCACCACAATCAGCGAAGTGATGAGGCCGCGCGTCTGCCAGGCACAGATCGCTTCAATTTGACCTGAGTCAATTCCCGTCGCTCGGCTGCTCGATACCTTTGCATTGAACGTGCCCAAAGCGTCAGACGTCCATGCGAAGCGTCAATGCTTCTGATGCGGGAGTCGGTCGCGTATGTGGTTGAACGTGCAGATGCCCCGGCTGAAAGCGCCTAGGTTCGAAATAGTTGAAGGAGAAGTCAGGATGGTTCCCTTGCGTACCGGCATCGCGTTCGCCCTCACGGTTGCGCTGTTCTATGCCCTCTGCGCCGTGGTCTGGGCACTGGCCCCCGGGCCCTTTCTAGAATTCATGAACAACCTGTTTCATGGCTTGGACTTCAGTCCGATGGTGCAGTCGCAGCCATTCGCATGGTCGGGGTTCCTGATGGCGCTGCTCGTGCTGAGCGCATGGGCGCTGCTTGCCGGAACATTTTTCGCATCGCTGTCCAATCGTTTGGCGCGGTGAGCATCGTTCGACCTCTGCATTCTCTGCCGCATTGGCAGTTCCTCAACCGGGCCCAGGAGGCTTGATCATGAACACAGATCCAAACGCACACAGCGTCGAGACTACTTCGCACCAGACGCATCGCCCACTGTCGCGAGCGATTTGCGCGGCCATGCTGCTTGGCGTGGTCGCGTTGAGCGGTTGTGCCACGAACAGTGCCATGCACCATGAGTACGTCATGCGCGGACAAGTGCTTTCGGTCGATGGCAACACGTTGGAAGTTTGCGTCGGCGAACGCGATGGCGCAGAAGTCGGCCAGGTGCTCAATGTCGTTCGCCACACCAGGAAAACCGGGTCGCCCAAGGCTGGCGCGCACCAGTACAGTCTCGAAGACATCGGCAAAGTGCGTATCACCGGGTTGTTCGACGAACACTACGCCAACGCTACCGTGGTCAACGGCCAGCCGCTGGTCAACGACACGGTCGAATTGGAACGGTGATTCGTGCGCCTGATCGCGGCGCGCACCGCCCCCAATCGATCGGCACACGCGACGCGATCCATGCACGTCTCTGCACCCGCTCGAACGCCGCTGAGGTTTTCGAGCGGGCGCTGCTTGCTCGTGTTCGGGCTGTGGCTACTGACTACCAGCGCTGCCGGTGCTGACACGGTAGCGCCGTATTCGCCGCCGCTACCGACGCCGCTCACGCTTGAGGCAGCGATCCGTATCGCACGCGAAAACCGCGGCGAAATCGTAGCGATGAGTGCACGCGCCGAGGCACTCGCGCAGCGCCCGGACATCGTCGGCGCGCTGGAGGATCCGATGTTGTCGCCGGCAGTCGACCACTATCCATTTACGATGATGGAGGAGGACGCCAGCGGCCGTCGCTACGACTGGAGCATCGCCGTGGAGCAGCGGTTTCCGTTGTCGCGTGTGCTCCGTCATCGTCGCCGCGCGGCACAGGCCGAAGCGAACCGGGCCCTCGCCGACGTCGAAGTGACGCAATTGGACGTGGCGGTTTCCGCGCAACGCGCCTTCTTCATGGTGCACGAGCGCCGGCAGATGTCTTTGGTCATCGAGCAACAAGTCGCGCTCTCGCAACAGCTCGTCGATGCCGCCAGCGCTCGCTACGGCAGCGGCACCGGCATGCAAGCGGACGTCTTGCGCGCAGAGGTCGAAGTGGCGCGGGCGCAGGCACGGCAACAATCACTGGTGGCCGAGCTGCGCGCCGCGGAGGCGATGTTGAACGCGAGTCTCGGACGTGCGCCCGAAGCCGGCATTCCGGTGCTCGACTATGCGGTGCGGCGCGACGAACCACCTGTGCCTGGGCTGGTACGCACGCAGGCGTTGTCGCAACGGCCAGAACTGCACGCCGGGGCTGCGGAGATCGAGCGCGCGGCGGCCGAAATCGATGTGATGCGCGCCATGTACGTGCCGATGGCGACGATTCGTGTCGGGCGCGCCTCGACGATGGCCGAGGGCTCGGGTGCGATGCTGATGTTTGGCGTCAGTCTTCCGATCGGGCGCAGCCGATTGCGTGCCGGCGTCGCCGAGGCCAAGGCCATGGAACGCATGGCGCATGCCGACCTGCAGGCGATGCAACTCATGGTTGCGGGCGAAGCAGTGCAGACACGCGAACTGGTCAGCGCTGCGCGCACCCAGGTGCTGATGCTCGAGACCGACGTTGTACCGCGCGCGACGGCGTCGGTCGATGCGTCGCTCGCCGGCTACCGTGCCGCGCAAGGCACATTGGCAACGGTGATTGAATCAGCGCGTGCACTGTGGGAGGTGCGTGCGGAACTAGTGATGGCTGAATCCGCATTGGCCGAAGCATGGGCCAAGCTCACCCGCGCCTCCGGGCAAACTCCGGAATCGTCGCGATGACCATACGACCTGGAATGCGCGGTGCCGCCGCCGGCGCGGTCATTACGGCGGTGGTCTTCGTTGCCTTCTTGTCGATTCAGGATCGACGTGCCGGCTGGCCCTTCTCGAGTCAGCGTGCTGCGCCGGCCGTTGCTGCTGTGTCGCCACCAGCGCCGGCGACACAGCCGACGGCTAACGCCCGCGCCGACATTGAATTGGCGGCAACCCAGCTCGACGCGTTGGGCATCCAACTTGAACCGGTGCGTCTGGAGTCATTCAGCGTTCCGTTGCGAGCAGTCGCAACCGTCGTTGCCGATGAGTCGCGGATCAGCCATGTACATACTCGTGTCGCCGGCTGGATCGAAGAACTGTACGTCAACACCACAAGTCAAAACGTGCGCGCGGGCGAGCGATTGGCCGGGGTCTTCTCGCAGGAACTGTATTCATCACAGCTGGAGTATCTGGCGGCCTTGCGGCAGGCACAACGCGGGCCGGACAGCGCCGTCATCGCCGCCGGGCGCACACGGCTCAAGGTTTTGGGCATGAGCGAGGCGGAGATTTCCCAGATTGAAAAATCGCAGCAACCGCGTCGCCTGATCATGCTTACGTCACCCCGTACCGGTGTCGTCCTGCGCCGTGGCGTCAGCGTCGGCACCGCCGTCGACCCATCCACGGAAATCGTGACGATTGCGGATTACTCGCAGGTATGGGTCATTGCGGAGGCCGCCGAGGCTGATGTGCCACAGATCAGACCTGGCCTCACGGCCACACTCAGCTTTCCCGCATCCGGTCGTGCGCCCTTTGTGGCAACGGTCGACTTCGTCTATCCGGCGCTGAGCGAGGGCTCGCGTACCGGGCGCGTGCGTCTGAGCGTGCCCAATGCCGATGGCCAGCTGCGTCCCGGTTCGTATGGCACCGCCGAATTCTCGGTAGCGCCACGCGAGGTACTGACCGTCGCTCGTGATGCAGTGATTTACACCGGAGATGCACACCTCGTGTTCGTACGCGCCGCATCCGGCGCACTCACGCCGCGCGCGATCAAGATCGGCGCCCGCATCGGCGAACGAATCGAGGTGATGACGGGGTTGGCACCCGATGAGCAAGTCGTTTCGACCGGCGTGTTTCTGGTCGATTCGGAAAGCCGCTTGCGTGCTTCCGGGAATACCGGGCACTCGGGGCACTCGAGTCCAGGGCCACGCGATGCGCCACCTGGCGTCGATGCGAACCCGAAGCCTGCGTCAAGTGTGCCGACTCAACATCAGAATCACGACGATCCGAACTGAGTAACTGACCATGATCGAGCGCGTCATCGAATGGTCGGCCCAGCATCGCTGGATTGTTTTCGGTGCGACCTTGCTGCTGGCGCTGTGGGCGGTCGACTGCGTACGCAAGACGCCGCTCGACGCGATCCCCGACCTTTCCGATCCGCAGGTCATCGTATTTTCCGAGTGGATGGGACGCAGTCCCGACCTGGTCGAGGACCAGATCACCTATCCGCTGGTGCGTGCGATGCAGAGCACGCCCGGTGTACGTACCGTGCGCGGCTATTCGATGTTCGGCATGAGCTTCATCTATGCGATCTTCGAAGACGGCACCGACATTTATTGGGCACGCACCCGCGTCCTGGAACAGATCGGCCGCGCGCAGCAGACGATTCCGCCCGGTGTTGTACCGACCCTGGGCCCGGATGCGAGTGGCGTAGGCTGGATCTACCAGTATGCGATCGAGGACACGTCGGGCCGCATGGATCTGGCCGAACTGCGTGCATTGCAGGACTTCACCATTCGTCCGGCATTGCAGGGCGTGAAAGGCGTCGCCGAAGTTGCGTCGATGGGTGGCTTCGAGCGGCAGTATCAAATTCTGCTCGACCCCGGAAAGCTGGTCGCATTCAATGTGACCCCGCTCGACGTTTCGCGCGCCGTGCGCGATGCGAACAGCGAAGTGGGCGCGCGCGTTCTGGAGATGGGCGGACGCGAGTTCGTGCTGCGCGGTCGCGGCTATGTCAAATCGCTGCAAGATCTCGAGCTCAGCGTCGTCACCGTCGCGGCAGGTGGCACGCCGATTCGCGTGCGCGACGTCGCCACCGTTCAATTCGGCTCGGAGATTCGACGCGGCACCGCCGACCTGAACGGTCAGGGCGAAGTCGTCGGCGGGATCGTGGTCATGCGTGTGGGTTCGAACGCACTCGAGGTGATCCGCGCAGTGAAAGCGCAGATCGAGATCATGTCATTGCCGGCCAACGTGAAGCTGGTACCGACCTACGATCGTTCGGAACTGATTCTCGGTTCGATCGATACCCTGCGCATGACACTGATCGAGGAAGGCATCATCGTCGCGGTGATCTGCCTGGTGTTTCTGATGCACGCCCGCTCCGCGCTGGTCGCGATGATCATTCTGCCGTTGTCCGTGCTGCTCTCGTTCATCGGCATCCGCTACCTGGGGCTCACCTCGAACATCATGTCGCTCGGCGGCATCGCGATCGCCATCGGCGAGTTGAGCGACGCGGCGATCGTGCTGATCGAGAACGCACACACCCGTCTTGCCGCCGCGCCCGCTGCCGCTGATCGCCGACGCATCATCATCGACGCCTGCAAGGAAGTCGGGCGGCCGATCTTCTTCTCGCTGCTGTTGATCACGGTGAGCTTTCTGCCGATTTTCACGCTGGCGGGACAGGCCGGTCGGTTGTTTGAACCACTGGCCTACACGAAGACGCTGTCGATGTTCGCGGCCGCGTTGCTGTCGGTGACGCTGGCGCCGCCGCTGATGATCTGGCTGCTGCGCGGGCGCTTTCGCAGCCAAGAAGAAAACCCGGTCAATCGCGTACTCGGCCGACTCTACCGCCCGATCGTGACCATGGTCGTGCGTCGCCGCGTGCTCGTGGCTTTGGCCGCGGCGCTCGTCATGCTCGCCACGGTTCCGGTGTTCATGCGTCTCGGCTCGGAGTTCATGCCGCCGCTCGACGAGGGTTCACTACTGGTGATGCCGACGACGTTTCCCGGCATTTCGATCGAGGAGGCACGGCGTGCGCTCGGCGCACAACATCGCATCATCAAAGGTTTCGCCGAAGTCGCATCCGTGCACGGCAAGGCCGGCCGTGCCGACACCGCGACCGATCCAGCGCAACTTGATATGAACGAGTCGGTGGTCGTACTGAAGCCGCGCGACCAATGGCCCGACGTCCCGCGCCAGCGCTGGTACAGCGATTGGGCGCCCGCATGGGTCAAAGCCGTGCTGCGTCCGCTCTGGCCCGAGCTTGGGCCGCGCAACCCATCCGAGCTGGCACGTGATCTCGACGCCGCGCTGCGCATGCCCGGCTATCAGATCGCCATTTCGCCGCCGATCCGGACGCGTATCGACATGCTGACCACGGGCGTGCGGACGCCGGTGGGCATCAAGGTCTTCGGACCGGATCTCGCCGGCATCGAGCGCGTGAGTATGGAGATCGAAGGACTGCTGCGCGAAGTGCGCGGTACGCGCAGCACGTTTGCCGAGCGCCAGACCGGACGCGAGTACATCGACATCGTGCCGAATCGCGAAGCGATCGCGCGCTTCGGCCTGAGCGTTCGCGACATTCTCGAAAACGTCGAGGCGAGCATCGGCGGCATGCCGATCTCGACGATCATCGACGGCCGCGCACGCTTTTCCGTAAACGTCAGGTACGGCGCCGACTTTCGCGCCGACCCGCAATTGCTGCGTGCGCTGCCCATACCGATTCCACGCGTCGCACCGGCGATGCCGGCGCAGGGCGAGGCCTCGGGTCGCGGCAGCGCGCCGGCCGCACGCAGCGAGGTGCGCGCCAGTGGCGGGGGCATGGGTGGCATGGGCGGCAAATCCGGATCGAGCGCACCCGCCATGAACGATTCCCGCATGGGATCCGGCGCGAGCGCAGTGGTCGGCGGCGATGGCTGGGATCGGTGGCAATCGGGAGGCACGACGGTGCCCCTCGGCACGCTGGCCGACGTGCGTGTGGTGAGCGGTCCACCGATGATCAAGGACGAAAACGGCGTGCTCGTCGGCTATGTGTTTGCCGACATCGACAGCGCCCAGCGCGATCTGGGCGGTTGGGTCGAGGATGCGAAGCGCCTCGTGCGCGATCGGTTGGCGCTGCCTACCGGATACAGCCTGCAGTGGACCGGACAATACGAGTTCATGGCCGACATGGAAGCGCGCATGCGCGTGGTCCTGCCGCTGACCCTGGTTCTGATCATTGCGCTGCTTTACCTGTCGCTGCGCGGTTGGGCGCAGACCGGACTGGTGCTGATGAGTCTGCCGTTTGCGATCGCCGGAAGTGTGTGGTTGCTCGCGTTGCTTGACTACAATCTGTCCACTGCGGTGTGGGTCGGGCTGATCGCGGTCGGCGGTGTCGCCGCGCAAACCGGCATTGTTGTAGTCGTCTATCTCGATCAGGCATTTCAAGCCGCGCGCGCTCAAGGGCAATTGCGCCAGCGCGCAGACATCGATACGGCCGTCATCGACGGCGCTTCCAAGTGTTTGCGGCCGATGTTGATGACCGTGGCGACGACGGTGCTCGGCTTGACGCCGCTGCTGTTCGAATCCGGCGTCGGCGCCGATCTTTCAGCGCGTACCGCCGCGCCAGTGGTCGGCGGCTTGTGGGCCTGCATGTTCCTCACGCTGCTGGTTCTGCCAGCGGCTTACGCGATCTGGCGGCGCTGGCAGTTCACGCCGAACACGACGGCCGAGGTCGCAGATGCTCAGCCAACCTGAGCACGAAACTGGGCGTGGCCTGGCCAGTGACGAGGCCGCAGCGCGCTTGCGGCAATTCGGACCCAACGAGATCGCGCGCGAACAAGCTGCATCTCCCTGGCGTCTGCTCGCGGCGCAGTTCAGCAGCCCGGTCATCTGGTTGTTGTTGGGCGCGTGTGCCGTGTCCGCAGCACTCGGAGAAATCGTAGACGCGATCGCGATCGGTGCCATCGTGGTCGTCAACGGACTCGTCGGTTTTTTCCAGGAATATCGCGCCGAGCGCGCGGTGCTGGCGCTGCGCTCGATGACAGCGCCGCGCGCGCGCGTGGTCCGCGACGGACATGTGCTCGAGTTGCCCGCGGCACAGGTCGTGCCGGGCGACATTCTGGTGCTCGATGCCGGCGATATCGTGGCCGCCGATGCGCGCCTGCTTCAGGCCGATGCGCTGCGCACGATCGAGGCCGCACTGACCGGCGAGAGCATGCCGGCCGAGAAGTCGTTGCGGCCGTCGCCCGCGAACGCACCGCTTGCGGAACGCAACGATCACGTGTTCCTTGGCACCAGCGTCGCAACCGGCAGCGCACGCGCCGAAGTGATCGCGACCGGAACGCACACCGAGCTCGGACGCATCGCACATCTGCTCGCCAGTGCGCGTGACGAGGTGACACCGCTACAACAACGCCTGATGCGACTGAGCCGCGTGCTGCTTCTGCTGTGTATCGCAATCGTTGTTGCGGTGGCTTTGCTCGGCTGGATGCGCGGTATGTCGGCCTTCGAGATTCTGCTCTCCGCGGTCTCGCTGGCCGTCGCCGCCGTGCCTGAAGGGCTGCCAGCCATCGTCACGGTCGCACTGGCCGTGGGTGTCCAGCGCATGGCCGCACGTCGTGCGCTGGTGCGACGGCTGGTGGCGGTGGAAACATTGGGTTGTGCGACGGTGATCTGCACCGACAAGACCGGCACCCTGACCACCGGGGTGATGACGGTGCGCGAGTTCTGGGGCGGAGACGCGGCGACTTTGCTCGACGCGGGCGCGGCGTGTTGCGATGCCGACCTTGCTGAAGACGAGCGCAGCGGCGTGGGCGATCCAACCGAGATCGCCATTCTGCTCGCGGCGGCCGCGCAAGGTATTCGCCGCCATGACATCGAGCGGGAGCGCCCGCGACTGGCGTTGCATCCATTCGATGCCGGGCGCAAGCGCATGTCGATCTTTCGCGCCGACAACGTGCTCTACGCGAAAGGCGCGGTCGAGTCGGTGGCGCAGGTGTCCACACAGATACCGCAGGGCGTGCTGGAAGCGAATGCGGAGATGGCAGCGCGTGGACTGCGCGTGCTCGCCGTGGCGCGCGGTGGCAGTGACGCAGAGGCCGACCTCGAACTGTTGGGTCTCATCGGCATCGCCGACCCGCCACGAGCGGACGTGATCGACGCGATCAGGCTGGCGTCCTCCGCCGGCATTCGTACGGTCATGATTACCGGTGACCACCCGGTGACCGCGATCGCGATCGCGCGCGAACTGGGCATTCTGCGTGAGGGCGAGGCGCCGGGCGACCTTGTCCATGCGCGGGCGACACCGGAAGACAAGTTGCGCATCGTGCGGGACTGGAAAGCACGCGGCGCAGTCGTCGCCATGACCGGCGACGGCGTGAACGATGCACCGGCCTTGCGTGAAGCTCATATCGGCATCGCGATGGGACGCACCGGGACCGAGGTGACGCGAGAGGCTTCGGATATCGTGCTCGCCGACGACAACTTCGCAACCATCATCGATGCCATCGAGGAAGGCCGCAGCATCTTCGACAATATCCGCAAGACGCTCGTCTATCTGTTATCTGGCAATTGCGCAGAGCTCGCCGTCATGTTCGCGGCGGCCTTGATCGGTCTGCCGCTGCCATTGCTGCCGCTGCATCTGCTGTGGATCAATTTGGTCACCGACGGTCTGCCAGCGCTGGCATTGGTCACCGACCCAACCGCTGCCGATGCAATGCGTCGGCCGCCACGGCAACCCCAGGAAGCGATACTCGGTCGCCGCGAATGGCGCACCGTGATCTTCACCGGGCTACTGCAAGCCGCCGTGACCCTGGCCGTCTTCGCTTGGGCGCTACAGACACGCACGCTCGATGATGCGCGCAATCTGGCATTTTCAGCCTTGGTGTTCGGCGAGCTGCTGCGTGCATTTTCAGCACGCGATGCGGTGCGCCCGTTCTGGGAAATCGGCATGGCGTCCAACTTTCGGTTGGTTGCGATCGTGGCCATTTCGTTTGCCGTCCAGATTGGCATTCACCACATCGCCGCCATGCAGGAGATCCTCCAGATTGGTGCGTTGAGTCTGAGCGATTGCGCAATCTCGTTGACTGCAGGAGCGATTCCGCTGGTCGTGCTGGAGGTCACCAAAGTGATTCGTCGACGAAGGGCGCGCTCCGGGCCGTCCGGCGCCGAAACGACGCAGGTGCGCGGTTACGCGCCGCCCTAGAGCCGAATGCGGTCCGCACTTACGAGCTCGGCAAGGACTTGTTCCCGCAACGACTCGCGGTCGAACTTGATTTCGATCAACCGTCGTCCCGGCGGCGGTAGTAAGTTCATTTCATGATGACTGCTGACTTCCAGAGATGAACCGCATTGCCGTCAAACGTTGGCGGATGGTCGCGGCTTGGGCGCTGATCACTCTGCTGATCAGCCAGTGGACGATGGCCTTTCATCTCTGCCTGCCCGGCGAGATTCCCGCCGTTGTGGAGTCGTCTTCGGAACCTGCAGCGCACGGAAACTGCGGCGGCGGAAACCACCAGAAAGACGCTCCCGCCTCGTTTCCTTGCGACGACCCGTGGTGCGCACTGCATTGCGCACAGCCGGACGAAATCACTTCGTCGGTGAAATGGCCGTTGCCCGACGCCATCATCGCCGGCCAATTCTCAGTCTCAACGTCGCCACTCGCGCATCGACTGGCACCGAGCCAACATGGTCCGATGGAAGCGCCGCCGCGCGATGCCCGCAGGCGACTGATCGAATACGGCGCGCTGTTGATCTAGCCGGCTTTCCGAGTGCTTCGACTGCCGCGTTCGCGCCCTAAGGCCGATCGCGGATGAAGCCACGCGTCGACAATCGCGTGGCACCGATCGGCACCGCGCCGATCGCGATCCTCGGAGACGTTTGCCATGAATCAGAACGAGCACGCTCAGGAGGGGAAGTCCCTCCGTCGATCCAGGATTGCTTTCTGGGTCATCGCCGCCATCGCCGCCTATTTCTTGCTCGTCGAACATGGTGAGCACGTCGTTGCTTACTTGCCGTTCGCGCTGCTCTTGGTCTGCCCATTGATGCATGTGTTCCACCGCGGTCACGGTCACCACGGACATGCCGGACACGTACCCACGGAGGGCGCCGCAAGCGGTGCGCCCGACGCCGGCTCTTCCCTCGACGAACACCGCCATTGAGGACGCCGCCATGAGTAATTTTCCCGGTTACGGCATGTGGTTCTACGCAGCGATCAACTCCGCCTTGTTCATCTTCTTCGCCTGGAGCTTCTACAAGCCCCTCAATGCGCGCGACTGGCGAAGCTTTGGCATGTATTCCGCCTTCATCGTGGCCTTGTTCGCGGAAATGTACGGGTTTCCGTTGTCGCTCTATTTCCTCTCCGGATGGCTGAGCGCCCGGTTTCCGGGCGTCGACTGGCTGTCTCACGACGCGGGGCACGTACTGGAAATGATCTTCGGCTGGCGCGTCAACCCGCACTTCGGTCCATTCCACATCGCGAGTTTCGTGTTCATCTTCCTGGGGTTCTCGGTGTTGGCGAATGCCTGGCCGGTGCTCTATCGCGCTCAGCGTCTTGGAGCGCTCGCGACCACCGGCATCTATGCGCGAATCCGGCATCCGCAATACGTGGCGTTTGTTCTGATCATGTTCGGCTTCCTGCTGCAATGGCCGACCGTAATCACCGTGGTGATGTTTCCGATCATGGTCTCGGTGTACGCCGTGCTGGCGCGGCGTGAGGAACATGATTGTCTGGCGCAGTTCGGCGACACATACCGGGACTACATGAAGCGCACACCGGCATTCATTCCGCAGTTCAGCGCAACGGGGCCTCAATCGTCGTCAATACGCTGACGCTGCAGCCCGTTTCAAGGCTACACACGGTACCGGGCCGCTCTCGTAAACCTGGCACGACCTCCGGGAGGGCTGGCCAAACCGCTCACTAAAGGAAAATCCCATGTTCCGTTCAATATCTACCAATGAAGCCCGCCGCCCGATGATTCGCCAGTCACTCGGTTCGCTACTGCTTGTCGGCTTGCTGGCGTCGTGTGCGGCTTTTGCTGGCGACTCGCCTTCGATAGGGCACACCGTCTTCATGCGCGGCCAGATCCTTGAAGTTAAGGACTCGACGATCGTCGTGTGCATCGGCAAGGCGGACGGCGCAAGTGTCGGGCAGGAACTTGAAGTCATTCACCATTCCCGCGTGAAGACTTCCCCAAAAGGCGTAGGCCGATTCACGCGCGAAGTCATCGGCAAAGTGCGTATCGATGCGATCGTCGACGAGCACTATGCCGAGGCAACCATCATTGACGGCAAGGCGGGTGAACACGACAGCGTCGAACTGGCCTCACCTGCAAAGTAAGTCCCGTCGGCTGGGGCGGCGTCCACGCGTCCGCCCCAGCCGAGCATCGCAACGGCACGAGGTCGACGCTGCCGGTGGGGCGTGATCGATCGGTCATCCACTGAGGGAGTCATGGACGAGCCCAAGCATCGTCACTCACCCGACTCGCAAGGTCGCCTTAACCAATGACTCCTCTCTCAACTGGAACCCGCCATGCCGACCACCTCCGTCACACTGCAGTTCCTCGGCGCCGTCGGTACGGTGACCGGATCGCGATACCTGGTCGACGTTGACGGCTTTCGATTGCTGGTCGACTGTGGCTTGTTCCAGGGCTACAAGCAGCTACGCGAACGAAATCGCGCTGAGTTCCCGGTCGAACCGGCATCCATCGATGCCGTGTTGTTGACCCATGCGCATCTCGACCACTCCGGCTACTTGCCGGCCCTGGTCAAGAACGGCTTTCGCGGCAGTATTCACGCTACGCAATCCACGCGGGAGTTGTGCGGCCTGCTGTTGCCGGACAGTGGACACCTGCTTGAGGAGGAAGCGGAATATGCGCGGCGCAAAGGATTCTCCCGCCATGCAGATCCCCTGCCGCTCTACACCGAGGCCGACGCGGACGCATGCTTGAAGAAATTCAAGGCGCACCCGTTCGATGCGTCGCTTGAGCTGGGCAAGGGTCTCAGCGCACGCTTCATCCCTGCGGGCCATCTGCTCGGGGCGGCCCAGATCCAGCTGACGCTGGGCCAAAAGCGGCTGCATTTCAGCGGCGATCTCGGCCGCTCGGTGGATCCATTGATGAGGGCACCTCAGCCGTTCGAAGGGGCCGACGTGCTGGTGTGCGAGTCGACCTACGGCAATCGCGTCCACGGTGGTGGCGATCCCGAGGCGGAGCTTGCCCCACTGATCCGCGACACTGCAGCGCGTGGCGGTGTCGTGATTGTTCCGGCGTTCGCCGTGGGTCGGGCGCAGGGCTTGATGCTGCATCTGGCCCGACTTCGACAACGCGGAGAGATCCCCGCGGTGCCGGTGTTTCTGAACAGTCCGATGGCCATCGATGCCACGGAGATCTACCACCGACATCATGACGAGCACCGCGTCAGTGTCGAGGACTGCCGGCGAATGTATGAGTTGGCCACGTTTGTGCACACCGTGGAGGAATCGAAGGCCCTCAATCGCAACAACGGACCCATGATCATCATCTCGGCCAGCGGCATGCTGACCGGCGGGCGCGTGCTGCATCACCTGGAGGCCTTCGGCAACGATCCGCGCAATCTGATCCTGTTGTCCGGCTATCAGGCGGGCGGCACGCGCGGCGCCGCACTCCTCGGCGGTGCCCGCTCACTGCGACTGTTCGGACGCGAGATTTCAATTCGAGCGCAAGTCGCCGCACTGCAAAGTTTTTCGGGGCATGCCGACAGCGACGAGCTCATCGCGTGGATGCGCGGCGCCCGCGATGTGCCGGCGACGACGTATATCACCCACGGCGAGCCCGATGCTGCCGACGCGCTCCGGGCACGTATCAAGCACGAACTCGGTTGGCACTGTCGCGTGCCCGAGCATCTCGAGCGGGTCGAACTGTTCGATGGAACAACGGCATGAACGGTGGCGAAGACTTGCCACGCTTGGCCGTCCGCCGTGCGGGCATCGATACGTACCAGCAATCGGTTGTCTACATGCACCGGAATTGCGCGGTTTGTCGGTCCGAGGGTTTTGCTGCGTTGACCCGCGTGAAGGTTCAAGTGGGCACCCTTTCGGTGGTGGCCACGCTGAATGTGATCGTCGATGACCGGTTGGCTGAGCACGAAGTCGCGCTCTCGGAAGCGGCATGGCATCGCCTGCGACCGATGCCGGGGGCATTGGCCAGCTTCGCTCACCCGGAGGCAGCGCAATCGGCCAGTGCGTTGCGGCGCAAAGTCTATGGCGGTCGCCTCAACGAAGCCGATTGCCTGACGCTGATGCAAGACGTCGTCGCGGATCGGTTGTCCGAACTGGAGTTGGCGGCGTTCGTCACTGCCTGTGTCGGCGAGCGCCTCGATACCGAGGAGACGATTGCGCTGACACGAGCCATGGTGCAGGTGGGCGAGCGGCTGGACTGGGGCGCTGGGCTCGTTCTGGACAAACATTGCGTCGGCGGGCTGCCGGGGAATCGCACCACGCCGATCGTTGTCGCCCTGGTCGCCGCACTCGGGTACCGCATCCCGAAGACGTCGTCGCGGGCGATCACGTCACCCGCAGGCACGGCGGACGTCGTCGAAGTCATGACGCCTGTCGCGCTCGATCTGGCTGCCATGCGCCGGGTGGTCGAACGCGAAGGCGGATGCCTCGTCTGGGGCGGCAACGTCGGCCTGAGTCCGGCCGACGACGTGCTGATCCGGGTGGAGCGGCCCCTGGACTTCGACAGCGACGGTCAGTTGGTCGCAAGCGTTCTGTCGAAGAAAGTTTCCGCGGGATCGTCCCACGTGCTGATCGATATTCCCGTGGGGCCAACCGCCAAAGTGCGTTCCGATGCAGCTGCTTCATCCTTGCAGGAGCGACTGGAACATACCGCACAGAGTTTGGGCTTGAAGCTGCGAGTGCATCGTTCGGACGGACGACAGCCGGTAGGGATCGGCATTGGACCGGCGCTCGAGGCGCGCGATGTGCTGCGGGTGCTCCGCAACGAGGCCGATGCACCGACGGACCTTCGAGAACGTTCGCTATATCTCGCAGGTGCCTTACTGGACATGGTGTCCAACGACCCCGCTGGAACCGGTCGTGACCGCGCCCGCGAAGCGCTGGCATCCGGCCAGGGCTTGTCCAAATTTCTCGCGATCTGCAACGCCCAGGGCGGCTTCCGCGAGCCCACGCTAGCGCCGTACCGGCATGAGGTGCTCGCGGCGCGAGATGGCGTGGTCACGTCGATCGACAATCGGCGCTTGGCACGCGTGGCCAAGTTGGCCGGGGCGCCCGCAGCGCCAAGTGCCGGAGTTGAATGCGCGATACGCATCGACCATCGCGTGCTGCGCGGTCAGCCGCTGTTTTCGGTGCACGCCGCCAGTCGTGGCGAACTTGAATACGCGCTTGACTATGTCCGTAGCCAGCCCGACATCCTCACTCTCACGGAGATGACCCGTTGAGCGTGCTGCTGCTTCCATTTCCGACGGGTCAGCTGCTGGCTGAAGCGTTGGCACGAGAAACGGGTTTCGCGATCGGTGCGCTGGGTTGGCGGCGGTTTCCCGATGGCGAATCGTTGGTGACCGTGGACGAAGCAGTGACCGGTGCCGATGTCGCGATTGTGTGCAGCCTGCGCGATCCCGATGCCCAGGCGCTGGCGTTGAGATACGCGGCCGCGACCGCGCGCGAACTGGGAGCGCGCTCGGTGGGCCTGATCGCCCCGTACCTGGCCTATATGCGGCAGGATCGTCGGTTCCATGCCGGTGAGTCCGTCAGCGCGCCGCTCTTCGCACGCTTCCTTCAGGAAAGTTTCGACTGGCTGCTCACAGTCGATCCGCATCTGCACCGCATTGCGAGTCTCGATCAGGTATTCGCAATCCCGGCGGTCAATGTGCCGGCGGCGCCGGCGATTGCCGAATGGATTTCCCGCGAGATTCCAGACGCGATGCTGATCGGCCCTGACAGCGAAAGCGCGCAATGGGTCGCCGAGATCGCTCGACGCGCCGGCGTGATGCATCAGGTGCTCGAGAAGCAGCGATTCGGGGATCGCGATGTGCGAGTCAGCTTGCCGGATGCGGCAGCGAGTGTCGGACGGCGACCAGTCATCGTCGATGACATCGCATCCTCTGGCCAGACCGTTGCAGAAACGGTCCGTCAGCTCACCCTGCAGGGCATGGCTGCACCCATCGTGGTCGTCATCCATGCCGTCTTTGCAGAGGATGCACAAAGGCGAATCGAGCAGGCAGGTTCAGCACGTATCGTCAGCTGTGACACCATTCCGCACGACACGAACGCGACTCCTTTGGCCGCACAGATCGCGCCGCAGTTGCGCGCCATGTTGACCAGAATCGCCGAGTCCTCACCCAGCAGAAAATCGACGCGTTAGCCGACCGGAAAAGCATTCTGGTGGGAATGGATTCGAGCCGACATCCGATGGTCGCCGTACGGTGCCGCACAGACCCAACTGCATTCTGCCTTTAGCGTAGCCAATGCGATGAGGTCAGTACGTTGCGTCCCGCAAAAACTGCGTCCTCTCGCGCGCGTCACCGCGCTTACAGGGCCGGAGCAAAACCATGAGCCATGCACACGAAACGCACCACGCCGATAGTCTTGACAGCATGCAATCCTGTATCGATGCGTGCAGGCGTTGCCACGAAACCTGCTTGCATACTGCAATGGTCCATTGCCTAGCCGCCGGAGGCGAGCGCACCGAAGCGAACCACTTTCGCTTGATGATCAACTGTGCCGAGATTTGCCAGACAGCCAGCAACTTCATGCTGAGTGACTCTGCGTATTGTCGTCAGCTGTGCACCTTGTGCGCTGAAATTTGTGACGCCTGCGCAGACAGCTGTGCGAAGGTCGCTGGCATGGAAGACTGCGCCAAGGCGTGCCGTGAGTGCGCGGATAGCTGTCGCACCATGTCGGGTGTCAACGCCAAGTAACCATCCCGCCGCATCCCATTCGATATTGCCAGTGACATAGCGCAAGCAATGGCACATTTTCGTACATAGCAAACTGAAACCAGGAGAAACACCATGGCACAGAAAACCCAACTCACCTCGCCGCGCCGTCTCGGCACCTCGACCTACATTGCCGTGTTGGCCGCCGCAATTCTGGCCACCGCGCCGACCTGGGCGATGGCTAGCGATGCTGCAAAAGCCGGTGCTATGCCTAGCACCACGGCACCCATGGATCACTCAAAGATGGGCGCTATGCCTAGCACCATGGCACCCATGGATCACTCAAAGATGGCAGGCATGAAGCACGAAGACTGCCCCATGCACAAGGAGGGAATGTCCATGACTGGCGATGTAGACCATGACTTCGCGGCCAACATGCGCATGCACCACCAGATGGCCGTCAAGATGTCACAAGCAGAAATCAAGAACGGCAAAAATCCGCAGATGGTCCGGATGGCCAAGGACATCATTACCGCGCAGAACAAGGAAATTGTTGTCCTCGACAAATGGTTGGCAGCGCACAAGATGACCACGCATGAGGGAATGACGAAAGCCAAGTAAGGAACGACCGTGAAAACGAGCGTGATAGGGGTGCACGACATGCTTTCGGTATTGAGCTTGCATGGTGTGGAGACACGAATTGGTGAAGTGCCAGGTGTCAAAAGCGCGACGGTCAACTTTGCCTCGGGAAACGTCACAGTGCGTTATGACGAAACTCGACTCAAGATCGGCGATATCAAGTCGGTAGTGCGTCAAAGCGGCCACAACTCGGCGGCGGTTTCGGAAAGCGACCGTCACAAAGCTCACCCAGCACCCGGCGCTTCGCCTGCAATTTCTGGCATGGCCTCACCAAGCGATCGCGAGATCACACCCGCCACGCCGACAGTGACGTTAGCGGGCAACGCACAATCCGACGTAGCGGCGCCTCAAGCCAACACAGCGCCGATGGATCTCACGGCTGCGTCGACTCACGTATCAACGCCTGCTTCTGCTGAGTCGAAATCAACCCCTCGAACGGCCACTGCGGCCCACACCAAAGAAGAGGGCGTTCACGAAGCGGTGGCGCCACATTAGGTCGCAGTGGGCGACGCTCGTTTTACATAGTGTTCTGACAAGGGCGGTGCCACCTCAAATACCAAGGCACTTGGTAACTGACCTTGCCACTTCAAATAGGTCAACACTTTTGGGGCAGGAGCGCATCATGGCACTCGCGGAAGGCTCACAAGGCAACGCCCGTGGCTTGCCACCGGCGCTTGCGACGGCTCAATCGGCAATCCATTTCCCTGAGGTCCAGGAGATGTTGCGCAAGCTCGCCGAATACAAGCTCGGCATCTTCATGCCGCACATGCACGAACAGGCCACCGGTGACTTCATGGCGCTGGCCGATGACGTCATGCAGGTTGAATCCGGTTTGGACGTCTCCTTCCAATCGAGGCAGAAAATCGCCAGCCAGCCCGATCGCTTTTTCCCGGCCGGATGGATTTGGCACGCCGGTGCTTCGACGCCGGTTGCAGCCTGCGAGATGGTTGAGAATGAAAGCGGGGACGACGAAGACCGCCATATCCAACACAAAATGACCAAGCGCAGCTAGTTGATCGGCGCCTTGCGGCTACGACGCGCACAAGCTTCTGCTCTTCGTTCGTAGTCAACCAATTCCTGGATTGCACCTGATCCATTACGGAGGCGTCATGAAAACGAGCGTGATGAAGGTGCACGACATGCTGGCGGTATGGGGCGTGGATGAGGTGGAAAAACGGATCGGCGAAGTACCCGGTGTCGAAAGCGTGACGGTGAATTTCGCTGCAGAAAGCGCCACCGTGCGCTATGACGAAACCCGTCTCGATGTCGCCGATGTCCGGTTGATCGTGCGGCAAAACGGATTTGAGTCCGCTGATCCCACACCCGCACCACTCGAACTCAGTACGCCACAACCGGCTGCCGCAACGCCGCCCGCGGTTGCAAATGATGAGGAAGCAGAAAAGTCGCGATTGAAGGCCAGCTCCGCAACAGTCAAAGCCGGTACGTCGAAGACTGCCGCCGCGGAACCAGCCGAACCCTCCGGTGCAGTGCCGTCAAAATCCCCGGGCTCCGGTCACGATGGCCACAACGCGCGCGACAAGAAAAGTTCGATGTCGGCAGATATGGCACATGAGATGGGTCACGGCGACAAAGATTTGCCGGCGATGGTCCGCGACATGCGCAACCGATTCTGGATCTGCTTGCTCTTCACCATTCCCATCTTTATCTACGCGCCGATGGGCGACATGTTCAAGCCGCCGGCCCCGCCGTTCGGACTGGAACTCAACCTATGGCTGTTTTTCCTGGCCAGTGCGGCCATTGTCTATCCAAGCTGGCCGTTCTTTGTCGCCGCTTGGCGCGCACTGTTGAAGGGTACGCTGGGAATGGCGGCACTGATCGTGTTGAGCGTCGGCACCGGATATCTTTTCAGTGTCGGCGCCACATTCTTCTTCAAGTCTGACGGGCAATTTTTCGAAGCGGCTGCGGTCCTGTTGGTGTTCATTCTGCTCGGCCACTGGTTGGAAATGCGGGCTCGCGCCGGTGCTTCATCGGCGATCAAGGCGTTGATGGATCTGACGCCAGCGAAGGCTTCAGTGATCCGCGATGGCGCTGAGACCGAAGTACCGACCGGTGAAGTGTTGGCCGGCGAAATCATCGTGATCAGGCCCGGCAACAAGATCCCCGTGGACGGCATTGTCGAAAGCGGTGAATCCCTGGTCGACGAGTCCATGCTGACCGGCGAGTCAATGCCGGTGCAGAAAGGACCGGGCGCCACGGTGATCGGTGCGACGATCAACAAGAGCGGCAGTTTTCGTTACAAGGCGACCAAGGTGGGTGCCGAGACCGCGCTGGCCCAAATCGTAAAGCTGGTGCAAGAAGCGCAGAACTCAAAAGCACCGGCGCAATTGCTGGCAGACAAGGCGGCGCAATGGTTGGTCATCGCCGCTATCGTTATTGGTCTCGCAACGTTTGCCGTGTGGTTCTGGTGGATCGGACAGCCGTTGCTGTTCGCAGTCACGTTGACGATTACCGTTTTCGTGATCGCCTGTCCCGATGCACTGGGACTGGCCACGCCGATGGCAGTGATGGTGGGCACCGGCCTCGGAGCGATGAACGGCATCCTGTTCAAGAACGCCTCCGCTCTCGAAGACGCCACCAAGCTCAACGTCATCGTGTTTGACAAAACCGGCACGTTAACGGTCGGCCAGCCGGAAGTGGTGGAGATCGTGCTGGCGGACGGCGTCACCGAGGACGTGGTGCTGACCGCCGCGGCCGCCGTCGAGCAGGGGTCCGACCATCCGCTGGCCCAGGCCATCGTGCGCCGGGCGGCGCACCTCAGCGTCGCGGCACCGACCGGGTTTGAGTCCCTCGACGGCATGGGCGCGCGAGCCGAGACCGCCGGCGGAACGGTGTTTCTCGGCAACCGGCTGCTGATGGATACACAAAAGCTGGTACTCGGCAGCCTGGAGGCCGAAGCCACCCGCCTGCAGGGGGATGGCCGCACCGTCGTCCATATCTCTCAGGCCGGTCGGGTGATCGGCCTCATCGCCATCGCCGATGCGATAAGGCCAAGTTCCAAGGCAGCGGTGGCAAAGCTGCGCGAACGAGGCATTGAAGTCGTGATGCTGACCGGCGACAACGCGGCCACGGCCGCACGCATCGCTGCGGATCTCGGCATCGACAGTGTGCTGGCCGACGTATTGCCGGCCCAGAAGGCCGAGAAGGTGAAAGAGCTGCAGGCTACGGGCAAGAAAGTCGGGATGGTGGGCGACGGTGTCAATGACGCACCGGCGCTGACCCAGGCTAACGTCGGGTTTGCCATTGGCGCCGGCACTGACGTGGCGATGGAAAGCGCCGATGTCGTGTTGATGAAGAGCGACCCGTATGACATCGTCGATGCAATTGAGTTGTCGCGCGTGACCTTGCGCAAGATGCACCAGAACCTGTGGTGGGCGGTGGGCTACAACGTGGTCGCATTCCCGCTTGCCGCGGGCGTCTTGTACCCCTTCGTGCTAAGCCCGGAGGTCGCCGCGCTGTCAATGTCTGGCAGTACCCTGATCGTGGCGATCAATGCGCTGATGCTCAAGCGCACCAAGCTGGCGGGCAGCCGTCAGCCTGACAAGACTGCGGCGCCGGGGGCGCCTGGTGGACCCGCAACACCAGAATCAACCGAGGCTTCTGTGGTGCCGGTAAGGGCTTAGCAGCAAACGCAGTCGTAAATCTCTATTCAATGTGGGAAGGCTCCATGGCTCCACGCTGACGCATGTCGATTCGGGCTTCTTCCACGCTCTCTTTGGCCACTCCGTGTGGGCTGCCGAACAGACCGCCAGCGCCGCGCTGGAGATGATGGAGCTGCCGAATATCCGGCAGTTCAAAGAGAAAATTATGCTTAGTCAAAAACAAATCGAATGCCTTCGTGCCTGCAACGAGTGCGCGGCGGCCTGCCTTCAATGTGCTACTGCCTGCCTTAAAGAGGGTGACCCCAAACCGATGGTTCGCTGCATCGGGTTGGACCTGGAATGCGCCGATATTTGCGGGCTGGCAGCGAGGTCGATCGCGTCGGGCGGCGAACACATGAAGGCGGTACTTTCGCTTTGCGCCAAGGCCTGCGAAACCTGCGCAACCGAGTGCGCAAAGCACGCGATGGACCACTGCAAACGCTGCGCCGACGCCTGCAAGAGTTGCGCCGTTGCCTGCCACGCTCTGGCTCACTGATGGCACACTCTCACGCATGCAGAGATCGATGACATGCGGGACGCCCAACTCACGTTGGGTGCTCTGCCTTGCCTCCACGTTCAGTAGCAGTCTGTTCCAAATTTCGTGGATTGAATCGTAATGATGGATGGCTTGGCGTTTGCCGCCGCCCATCCGTAGTCGTATTCACAGTCCCACGCCTCTCCATAAAGATAAGCAGTGGACCGTTTCCTATTTTTCATGGACGGTCGTGGGAGGATTTGGCGGACGTGACCGACCACCAGGCCGGCCGGGCCAGCAGAAGACCCAGCATCACCAACAGTGGGACGGTCAGCCAACCAAAGCTGCGCTGCTCAAGGGCACCAAAGAGCCATCCACCCACCGAAGACCCGAGTGTCTGGCCCAACCCTGCGGCCGCTGCCAGGCCGCCCATGGTGACGCCTAGATTCTGTCGGGATGTGCCTGCAGCCAGGTAGGAGATCACCGGCAGCACCAGTCCGGTGCCGGCAGCGGCCAGGCTGACGCCCAGGTACATCCAGGCGTCCGAGCGGTGCTGGGCCAGCACGGCCAGCCCGACCATCGCCAGGATCAGCCCTGCGCCCATCAGGCTGCGCGCCGAGGTCTTCTCCAGCAACGACGTGAAAAAGAGCAAAGCGTTGATGCCCAACATCACGAGGCTGCACTCGGCGAACATGAGTGCGACTTCGCGCGGGGAGACGTTGCTGTGTAGCTGTCCCTGCAACACAATGCCCAGCTCGAAGCCGGCCAGCACGAACATCACCACGCCATTGAGGCACCACAGCGCGCTCGTGCGGCCTTTCGCGGAGACCTCCGGAATGCTGTGGGCGGTTGGGGCAGGGGGGC
>JAYUVY010000079.1:0-80023 GCA_043753835.1 Lysobacterales bacterium
TCTTCGGTAAATCGGGACTTTCGCATACGCTCCTCGCTATGGGGCGGGAGCTATCCTCTCAACTTTCAGCTCGTCCGAAAATCGGCCAGCAGGTCAGCCCGAAGTCGACGAACCCGAGCAAGTCAGACTTCTCGCCCTCTAGCCAAGAGTCCTTGAGTGCGGCGTCCCGTCGAGACTCCGCAAACTCCTTAATCTTAGGGGGCAGTTTCTCCTGCCATTCGGCCCCCTCCTTTTCGAAGAGGGCTTCGCGAATGAAGTCGCGAATCTCATTTTCGAAGCAGAACAAGACGGCATACAGTCGCGCCATTTCCAAAGCCCGGTTCCGTCGTGAAACTCCGAAAGGAGCAAGAGCTTCATTAAGCAGAGACTCTTCGGCATCGCTGGCATTCACTCCAATTTGAATGCCGGCTCGACGAAAGGACTCGGCCTCGGCTTCAAACATGAGCCCACGGAACATGAAGTCTCGGAGATCCTTATTGTTCAAGTAGATGCTCCCGAAGAGACTTGAAGATTGCGTTGTATACCTCCACGTCTTTGGTGGCTGGCAGATGGATTTGAATGTTGTAGTGAAGTCCAGCGCCCCGAACAGAACGGTTGTGAGCGGTCACACTATGCTCGTGTTCGACCGCAGGCGCCGACGCGGGAGTTGCTTGCATAGCTGGCGTAATTGCGGAAGGACTGCGAGAGTTCAGTTCGGCTAGCGGAAGTAGCGCCAGAAAGGTCTTTGCCATCAAGCCGGCAACGTTGTCGCTTGCGTTGTGAAAGCTCTTGAACTTTCCCTCGATCGCTGCGCGATCAGATGTCGTCGGATTCTCTTTGATTAGGAAAAGGTCGCCGTAGGTTTCGCGAATGGCTTCGCCAAGAATCTGTTTGGACCGGGAGTGATCACGGTAGTCGGTGTACCGTGCCGTTGGCTTCCCGTCCGCAGTCAAGAACCCCAGTGCTTTCAGGAGTGGAATGAAGGCCCGGTCGTTCATTGAGGCAAACCCCCAGTCCTTGAGCAGCTGTTGCGTAAACCGATCAGGGGCTTGGCCGTCGCGAATTCTGTTGAAGAGGTCCGGAATCCGAGTGATTGGTAGAACATATGCGTTGGTAAGTGGCATTTGGACGCTCGTTTCAGTTGGCAGTTCAACAGCGAAGGGACCGTTCACCCCGGCCCCATGGCGACACCTAAGCAGTTTCCTTCACAAACCCCACCACCCTCTCCTGCACCTCATCATCGTTGTCCATCGCCCCGTGCGATGTCGCTGGCGTTTCGGTGTTGTTGTCGAGCCTACTCGGGCTGGTGATGAGTTGGATGTTGAGTTGGCGTAGGGCGAGTTCTCGTTCGGTGCATTCGGCCGCCGAGCAGCGGTGTTGGGTCGTCGCCTTCGAGTGCACGCGCAACGCACATCGCCGCCTCAGTTCAACAACCGCCGTTGACCGGCGTCTTCGTTCGCGATCAGTTCCACAGACGCGGGCGCTTCGGGTTCTACGGCGAATTGCAGATCGAGGGTGGTCAGACGTTGTTTGAGGTCGGCATCGGTGAGGACGCCTTCCTTGTGCAGCCATTGATAGCGCGAGCGCTGGCGGGCTGGGTCTTCGTCGGGGGAGAGGAAGTCGTACCAGCGGCGCAGTTGGTTCAGGCGGCGGGTTTCGAGTTCATGCAGGATGCGTTCTTTCTGCGCGTCTTCGATGACGTAGAGCGTGCCGTTTTCGGCGGGGATCTTGGTGTAGCGCGTGGTGCGGAAATGCGCCCACAGCCAGCAACCCACACCGATCGGCAGCCAGATCGACAGCGGTGGCTTCTCGGCGATGACGTTGAGGGCGGTGAAGACTACGCCGATCGCGATCCAGAGCAGGCCGACGTTCTGCAACCAGGTATTGCGCTCGATGAAGAAGTCGCGCGTCTTGGTGAGTTGCGTGTACTTGATCTGGAAACTGCTGCTGCCGGTCTTGTCGATTACCGTGTACGCAAGCTCGTCTTCGCCGAACTTGAAACGCGTCTGCTTGCCGCCGCGCTTCTGGGTCAGCTCGACGTCGGGTAGCAGCTGGGTTTCGGTGATGGCTTGGGGGTGGGTCATTACACTCGGACTCGCCAGACTGGATTGGCACGAGCTTACCCCACAGCGCGCCAACCCTCCTCGCGCCGCTGCTTGCCGATGCGCGCGAAGTCCATCATCTCTTCGAGCCACTCCAGGCGTTGCGCAGGCGTGCGGCGCAGGAAGCTCTCCTTGCGCCAGAACTCGGCGTCCTCCCAGGTGCCCCAGCGCTCCTTCGACTCGGGCGCTGACTCAGCGGCCATATTGACGGCGGACGGAGTCGGGTTCATGGGCGATCCAGAGTTCGAATTGATCCTTGGCGCGCCGATCGAGTTCACGTTGCAGCGCACCGGATGCTTGCGCGATCACCAGCATTTCCTCGAAGAACGCGACCTTGGCTTCGGTGCTCATCGCGATGCCGTCGAGCAGATGATTGCGCTCGGCGTCTTCGAACGTGCATTGCAACGCGTCCGGCTGAAGATCCATCGGATTCATCGTCGACCCGCCGATCCGGGAGTGTTGCTGGCAATCTGCTCCAGCGCGGCGATATCGTCGAGGTCGCGTGGCCTTGCGGCGATGCGAACCGGCGTCCCCTGAAGTGTGCAATTTTCCGGCGACAACTCGATCACCAGATCGAGATCAGCCGTCGCGCGCAAATGCCCGTGCAGAATCACGGCGAAGCCACCGACCACCACGTAGCGCGCGTGTGCGCGCTCAAGTGCCGACAGGATCGTCGTGATGTTCAACATCACATATTCCTGCGGTACTCGCCGCCGACGTCGTAGAGCGCATGGCTGATCTGGCCGAGGCTGTGGGTTTTCACGGCTTCGATCAGGGCGGTGAACAGGTTTTCGCGACGGCGGGCGGTGTGTTGGAGGAATTCGAGGTTGCCGGGCACCCTCTCCCCTGCCCCTCTCCCGTCAAGGGAGAGGGGTTTCCCAGCGGCGGCGAAATGATTGCGCAGCGACTGGAAGGTGGCGACGTTGTCGATCTGCTGCTGCTTCTCTTCCTCGGTTGAGCGGATCAGTTCGATCGTGGTCATGATCTCGCCGGCGTGTTCGCGCGGCAGGTAGGTGTTGACGCCGATCAGAGGCAGAGAGCCGTCGTGTTTCTTGTGCTCGTAGTACATCGACTCTTCCTGGATCTTGCCGCGCTGGTACATCGTGTCCATCGCACCGAGCACGCCGCCGCGTTCGCTGATCGCCTCGAATTCCTTGTACACGGCTTCCTCGACGATGTCGGTCAGCGCGTCGACCACATAACTGCCCTGCCACGGGTTCTCGCAGAAGTTGAGCCCGAGCTCGCGGTTGATAATCAGCTGAATCGCCACGGCGCGCCGCACCGACTCTTCCGTAGGCGTGGTGATCGCCTCGTCATAGGCATTCGTATGCAGCGAATTGCAGTTGTCGAACAACGCGTACAAGGCCTGCAGCGTCGTGCGGATATCGTTGAACTGGATTTCCTGTGCGTGCAGCGAACGACCGCTGGTCTGGATGTGGTACTTCAACATCTGGCTGCGTTCGTTCGCGCCATAGCGTTCACGCATCGCCCGCGCCCAGATGCGGCGCGCCACACGGCCGATCACGGTGTATTCCGGGTCCATGCCATTGCTGAAGAAGAAGCTCAGGTTCGGCGCAAAATCGTCGATCTTCATGCCGCGCGCGAGGTAGTACTCGACAATCGTGAAGCCATTCGACAGCGTGAATGCGAGTTGCGAGATCGGGTTCGCCCCGGCTTCGGCGATGTGATACCCGGAGATCGACACCGAATAGAAATTGCGCACCTTCTGGTCGACGAAATACTGCTGGATGTCGCCCATCATGCGCAGCGCGAATTCGGTCGAGAAGATGCAGGTGTTCTGCGCCTGATCCTCCTTCAGGATGTCTGCTTGAACCGTGCCACGCACCGACTGCAGTGTTTCCGACTTGATCTTGGCGTACACCTCCGCATTGACGACCTGATCGCCGGTGACGCCGAGCAAACCGAGCCCAAGCCCGTCGTTTCCGTCCGGCAACATACCGTGGTAACTGGGGCGGTGCTTGCCCTCGAACAGCTTTTCGATGATGTCGTGGGCACGATCCCAACGCGATTGGTCGGCGCGCAGATACTTCTCGACCTGCTGGTCGATCGCGCAGTTCATGTACATCGCCAGGATGATCGGCGCCGGGCCATTGATCGTCATCGACACCGAGGTCGTCGGCGCGCACAGATCGAAACCGGAATAGAGTTTCTTCATGTCGTCGAGCGTCGGCACATTGACGCCGGAGTTGCCGATCTTGCCGAAGATGTCCGGCCGCGGCGCCGGGTCTTCGCCGTACAACGTGACCGAATCAAACGCCGTCGACAGTCGCGCAGTGGCCTGGCCATTGCTCAGGTAGTGGAAGCGGCGATTGGTGCGTTCGGGCGTACCTTCGCCGGCAAACATGCGTGTCGGATCTTCACCGCTGCGTCGATACGGATAGACACCGCCGGTGTAGGGATACGCACCGGGCAGGTTCTCCTTCATCAGGAACTGCAGCTGATCACCCCAGTCGCGCATGGTCGGCACCGCGATCTTCGGGATCTTCTGATGGCTCAGAGACTCGCGATAATTCTCGACGCGGATGACCTTGTCGCGCACCGTGTACTCGTTGAACTCGTTGCTGATCTCGCGCTTTCGCGCCGGCCATTCGCGCAGCAGATTGAGCGCGTCATTGCTCAGCGACTTGATCGCGGCGTTGTAGCGCTGGCGCAGGGTCAACAACGAACGATCGGCTCCGCCGCTTTCGTAGGAGCGCGCTTGCGCGCGATCTTTCCCGGCGTCGACGGTCGCGGCCGGGGCCGCTCCTACAGTCGCATCGATGGCATAAAGATCAAGCGCCTTCGGCAACAGCGCATCGTCCAGATCACGCAATGTCTCGTAATAACTCTGCGCCCGGCTCGCGGTTTCCGACTGCGTTTCGACCTGACGATTGATGCCGCGTCCCTGCTCCGCGATCTCGGCGAGATAGCGTGTGCGCGCACCCGGAATCAGCACCGTCGCGCGTGGTTCCTTGAGCGAAGTGTCGATTTGCGGCGTCCACTTCTCGGTGGGCAACTGCAGCTTGTCGCGCAACAGTCGACACAGGTTCGCAAACATCCAGCTGACGCCGGGATCGTTGAACTGGCTGGCGATCGTCTGATAAACCGGCACGTCCTCGTCGGCCAGCTTGAAGGCGACGCGATTGCGTTTCCATTGCTTGCGCACATCGCGCAACGCGTCTTCGGCGCCGCGCTTGTCGAACTTGTTCAGCACCACGAGTTCGGCGAAGTCGAGCATGTCGATCTTCTCGAGCTGGCTCGGCGCGCCGAATTCGCTGGTCATCACGTAGACCGGGAAATCGACGAGGTCGACGATCTCGGAATCGCTCTGGCCGATACCGGCAGTTTCAACCATGACCAGGTCGTAACCTTGTCCGCGCAGAAAGCCAATACAGTCCTTGAGCACGACATTGGTCGCGACGTGCTGGCGACGCGTCGCCATCGAGCGCATGAACACGCGCGTCGAGCGCAAGCTGTTCATGCGGATGCGGTCACCGAGCAAGGCACCGCCGCTGCGACGTCGGGTCGGATCGACCGAGATCACCGCGATGCGCATCTCGGGAAAACTCGCGAGGAAACGATTCAACAATTCATCGGTGACCGACGACTTGCCGGCACCACCGGTACCGGTCAAACCGATCACCGGCGTCTTGCCGCCGGCGAGTTGCCATTCCTTGCGCAGGGTCGCGAGTTCATTCTCACTGAACAGGCCCTCCTCGATTGCCGAGAGCATCTTGCCGACCGAGATCTCGTCGTCCTTCGTCACTTTCGCCGGGCGCGCGGTGGCGACGCGGTGCGCGACCGTGCGCCGCACCAGATCTTCGATCATCGCGACGAGGCCCATGGTCATGCCGTCGTTCGGGTGATAGATGCGCTCGACGCCGTAGGCCTGCAATTCGCGGATTTCCTCTGGGGTAATGGTGCCGCCGCCACCGCCGAATACGCGGATATGCCCGGCACCGCGTTCCTTCAACATGTCGATCATGTACTTGAAGTATTCGACGTGGCCGCCCTGGTAGGAACTCAGCGCGATGCCGTCGGCGTCTTCCTGCAGCGCAGCGCGCACCACGTCTTCCACCGAGCGGTTGTGCCCGAGGTGCACCACTTCCACGCCTTGCGCCTGAATCAGCCGGCGCATGATGTTGATCGCGGCATCATGGCCGTCGAACAGGCTGGCCGCAGTGACGAAGCGCAGCGGCGTCGCCTCGGTCGATCGATCACTCACAGGCAGGTGGGGCGCGGGCGTGCTCATGCGGAACTCCGGTGCAGCAAGGGAATGCGACAATTGTAGCCACTGCGAACCGTGAGATTTGTTTGCCGGCATCACCGCTTGATGTCATCCCCGAGCGACCGGAAATCGCTAAGCTCGGTGAATCACGTCTGGCTGTCCTCCGGAGACTTCATGCACGACGATCGCTACGACCGCGCCGAACGCCTGATCCAGCGCCTGCGCCGGCAACGCGCTACACCTTCGCGTCGCGATGTCCTCCGTGCCGCGTTCGGTTTGACGGCCTCCGGCATCGCGATGTCGTTGTTGCCGGGTGCCGTGCGCGCGGCGCCATATACCGGAACCCGTTTCACTGCCTATCCGTTCGCACTCGGCGTCGCCTCCGGGTACCCGCGCGCCGACGGCGTGTCGCTATGGACACGGCTCGCGCCCGAACCGCTGCAGGCCGATGGCGGCATCGTGCCAGACCACGTCCATGTCGAATGGCAAGTCGCGAGCGATGAAGCTTTCGGCAAGATCGTTGCGAAAGGCGCGACCCGCGCCGTGCCCGAACTCGCACACAGCGTGCATGTCGATGTGCGCGGCCTGGAACCCGGCCGCTGGTATTTCTATCGCTTCATCAGCGGCAACGAAGTCAGCCGCACCGGGCGCACCCGCACCGCCGAAGCGGCCGGTCAGAAGCTCGATCGACTGCGCTTCGCGGTTGCGTCTTGCCAACACTACGAGCAGGCATTCTTCGCGGCACACCGGCATCTGATCGCGGAAGACCTGGACCTGATGCTGTTTGTCGGCGACTACATCTACGAGAGCAACTGGGGCGACGATTTGGTACGCCGTCATGTCGGCCCCGAAGCGGACACGCTCGAGCGTTATCGCATCCGCCACGCCCAGTACAAGACCGATCGCGATCTGCAGGGACTGCATGCAGCGGTGCCTTGGGCCTTTACCTGGGACGATCACGAAGTTGACAACGACTACGCACTCGATCAGTCGGAACACCTCGACCCGAGTTTTCTGGTGCGCCGCGCGGCCGCCTATCAGGCCTTCTTCGAACACATGCCGATGCCGCTGAACATGCGTCCGCATCGCGACGAGATGCGCATCTACGACACGCTCGACTACGGCCACTTTGCGCGTTTCTACATGATCGACAACCGCCAATATCGGTCTCCCCAGGTCTGCCCGGACCCTTACAAGGGCGGCGGTTCCACCGATGTGCTGCCAAGCCAGTGCCCGGAAATCAACGAGCCATCACGCAGCATGATCGGCCTGCAACAGGAGCAGTGGCTGGACGGCGCCTTCGCCAACAGCCGCGCGCAGTGGAATGTCATCACGCAACAGACCATCTTCTCGCGCCTCGGCCAGATGCGCGACGGCGAAATGACCGCATGGACGGATGGCTGGGACGGCTATCCGGCGACACGCGAACGGGTGATCGCCTCGCTCGAAGGCAACCATGTGCGCAACCCGCTGATCCTCGGCGGCGACATCCATGCCACGGTAATCGCCGACGTGCACCGCGATCCGAACAAGATCGATTCGCCGATCGTCGCCGCAGAATTCTGCTCAACCTCGGTTGCGTCACAAGGCTGGTCGGCGGAAATTTTCAACCCGCGCCTGGCACAAAATCCGCACGTGAAATACGGCAATTCAACGAAGCGCGGCTACATCGCCTTCGACGTCAATGCCAAAGGCTGCGACGCGCGCCTACGTGTACTCGACGACGAGAAGCAACCCGAGACCGGCATATCGACCTTGGTCAGCTTCCGCGTCGAAGATGGCAAGGCTGGGGTCAACAGGGCTTGACGATGACGCCTGCCGGCTACATGGCGAAACGCGTCGTTGCCCAACCGGACTGGATCGGATCAGACGCAGTCTCCGACATTTACTCGCTCAGCAATTGCGTTTCGGAAGACTTCGCCGACTACATCAATTCATGGAAGCACAACGCCTTCTGGCTATTCGATTCACCGGCCGTCATTGAACTTGTCTCGGCCGAATTGAAAGTATCGTTGTCCGGAACGTCATTGTTCTACTACGAGATTCACGAGCTGGAATTTGACCGAGAGCGATGCGAATGGGTGCCGTTCATGCCCGAGCATGCGTTCAAGACCGACGTAGTTGTACCCGCCACGTCGCGGCTCGAAGGCTACGATGTTGTTTCTTGTTTCGGTGGATCGAGCCCAGAGTGCTCACCGTTGTCTTGCAACGGGCTCGCGTCATCGTTGCCGGTCAATCGTCACTGCCTGCTGGCATCATTTCAAGAGACCGTGGCTCTCCTGGAATCCCGTGCGTTCGAACACAGCGAACCCGGACCCCTGCGCATCTTCTCGGTGTCCAGTGTTCCGTGGCCTGTGACCGCTCAAGAATCGTCATCCAACTGACGAAATTGGCAGTCCGGATTTTCAGGGCTGCTGCGGCAAACCCTTGCCCACCCGTTTTCATGCGCGCAAGATCACGGCCACGTTTTATTCAACCTCGTCAACTCCGAAATGAACCCGTCAGGCATGCAAAAGACTCAGCTTTCTCCGGATGCTCTAGCGGCGTTAGGCGAGCACCTTTGCAGGCTACATCTGAGGCCAGCCGATGAAATTCCCGATGGGCTCTGGTCTTGGCTCGTGTACATCGACGGAAATCGCCATGCGCGCGGACCGGGATCTACCCGCAAGGATCCATCGCCTTGGTATGCGTTGCTGGCCGTTGGCCCCCATCGCATCGTGTTGCGAAAGGGGAGCGGCGCGGCCGCAGTCGAGTCAAATACATTGGAGTTCGTCGTTGAGCACCAGTCTGTTCTGATAGTAGACGTAGGGTATTCGCCCAATGGCGTGGTCTTGAGCGTGTCAGCTGCGACCGATGTAGCCGCTCAAGAAGCTCCTCCCAATTGACAGATTCCGCGGTTCGAATTTCAGCTGGGCGGCGCTGCCGGTCTGACAGCAGTCCGATCAAATCCTGGTGGTTCGCCGCAGCCAGCCACGACTCGACGTGATGCTTAGACCGACTTCAGCGGCACGGCGATTTTCGGAAATGTGCGCAGCAACTTGCCGTCCATCGTCACCAGCTGCGTTCCGAGTTGCGTCGCCAATGCGACAAACTCGCAGTCATACGCTGAGCAGTCACTGTCGCGCACAAGCTCAAGTACCTTGATCGAGTCCACTTCGAACTCGGCGTCCGCGTGCAGCTCTTCGGCCTCCCGCTGAATTGCCTGCGCCTGAGCAAAGGTCAGGCTGCCGCGGCGCAAGTATCCGGCGAGAATGTTGCGGAACTCGCTTCGCCACAGCACCGGCGCGGCCCAATCCGGCTCCCGCACAAGCAGTTTTTCTGCCGCCGCCGTGTGTTCGCCGGGCAAGTAGAGATAGGCCAGAACGTTTGAGTCCACAACGATCACGGGCGCCCTTCGCGCTTGAGCGCATCAATGTCGCGCCGGCGAAACTTCGTCGCGGTCAAATCCGCACGTAGCTTGCGCGCACGATCAATTCGCTCGCCAGGAGTGATCCTCGCGGGCGCCAACACCGCTTCGAGACACACAATCGCTTCGCTGTTCAAGCTGCGGCGATGCATCCCGGCCGCCAACTTCAGCCGCTCGTACACCTCATCCGGGATGTTCTTCAAGGTCAGGGTCGTTGGCATGTCGGTCTCCACCAATGTGGAACCATTTTGGTTTACTTCTGTCTGGTTCGTCAAACCGCCCGGCAAGACTCCTCGCCTCGACTTGAACCCCGTCGCTACTGGTCCGCGCAGGACATCAGCGGCACCGCCAGCGCATTGCGCACCGTTCCCGTCGCAGCGTCTTCCACCCAGACAATGACCGACGCATTTTCATCGCGCAGATCGTCCGGAAGCGTGAGGGACGCGGTCGCCAGTCGCGAAATCTTCATCGCCTGATACGCACGCACGACATGGTCATGGTGCAAGGTCTTGCCGGCATTCTCGCCATCGCGGACTTCGCTGCTCAGCTGATTTTCGGTAACGACGAAGATCGCACGCCGGTCGCGGTCGCGTGCCGCCGTGGTTTCGAGTTTGACGTCGAGTCGCGCCTGACCAATCCGAGTCGCGCGCAAGGACAATGCCACTTCGGCAAGACCCGCAGGATCAGGCACGCCGCTCGCCCATCGCCTGAAGTCGCGTCCGTTGACATGCACTTCCGGGGTGTAGACGCTGCGCCGCAGTTGTTTCCCGGCGATCTCGTGCTGGCGCGCGCTGTATCGCGCATCGGAAAACCGGTCCGGCCAACCGAGATCGTTCCAATAATCGACATGGAATGCGACGGCGATGCGTTGCGGATGGGGCGCGAGCTTGCTCAGCCACACATCCGCCGGTGGGCAGGACGAACAACCTTCGGAGGTGTACAACTCGATCAGCTGCACACGCAGCGGCCCGCTCTTGACGCTGCATTGCGCATGCGCAGCAATCGCGGCGAACAGCAGCAGAACTCCCGATCCAACCCGCAGCATCCTGTCCTCCTCAGCTCTGGAAGACCATCTTAGACGACGCTTGCTGACTCCGGTTCGTATAGCTCGCCGCGCATCATCGTCACCGCATGTCCGGACACATGCACCGCCACGACTTCGCCGGCGCGTTTCTCGGTGCGGCCAAGCAACAGACTCGGTCGACCCATGTCGACACCCTGCTCGATCCGCCAACTGACTTCGCCGTCGCTTTCCGGCCGCAAACTCGCCAGCAGCGCGATCGTCGCTGCCGTTGCACTGCCGGTCGCCGGGTCTTCATTCATGCCATCGAGCGGCGCGAACATGCGTGCATGCAATTCACCGGATGCCCCGCCATGGACATAGGCGAACACGCCATCGACGCCGATCGGTGGCAGCACGCGCTCGTGCACCGCGAGATTCGGCTTGGCCCGCCGCAACGCCTCTCGTGACGCTAATTCAACGACCAGAAACGCGAGCCCGACCGAGGCCACTTGCGGCGGATGAGCCGTATCAGGCAACTCAGCCGAAGTCAGCGACAGACAAGCCGCTGCGTCATCCGTACTGATGGACGACCGCAGTGACAATCGCTCCGGTGCCGTCAACTCGGCGCCAACGACTCGCCCATCCTGAAACAACAAACGCACCGGCACCAAACCCGCCGCTTCCTCGAATACGAATCGTTCGGGACAGGTTTTGCCGCGCGCCTCCAACTCCCGCGCCAACACCACCGCCGTGCCCACATTCGGATGCCCCGCAAACGGCACCTCGCCACCCGGCGTAAAGATGCGCACCCAAGCCGTGTGTTGCGCATCGCGCGGCGGCAACACGAACGTCGTCTCCGAATAATTGAACTCGCGCGTGATCGCCTGCATTTGCGCCGTCGTCAGTCCTTCGGCATCCAATACGACCGCTAGCGGATTGCCGCCGAACGGGCGGTCGGTGAAGACATCGGTGGTGATGTAGCGGCGTGGCATGGGCAACTCCGAAGATGTTCTGGACCAGGATGCTGACGCGCAACATTTGCGTCGTCTAGCCCATATCCGTTCGCCCTGAGCCTGTCGAAGGGCGCTTCCCTCGGAACCGAGTAAACTCGGCCATCCGCTGAGCACACAAGCCGGGAGCAAAACCGATGCCCACCGCCAAACTGATCCCGGACGGCCGCGGGCAAATCGTCTGCATTCCCGACGAGTACCGATTCGATGCCGACGAAGTGAGAATCGTGAAGCGCGGCACCGATCTTCTGTTGATGCCAAAACCGCGCAATGCGCACAAGAGTGTGAAATCGGTGCGCACCAAGACCGGGACACGTAGTGCGACCAGGGCGAAGTAGACTGGAGTAGCCACCCAGGTACTCGACTTATGAATCCAACGACGTTTCGTCGAATCGCCTACCTCTCCGGCGCCGTAATTGGCCTGCTTCAGGGCTTGTCTGGCATCGGTGTGGAAGGGAACGTCGCTCTCGCCAACATGGCCACAAATCCACCGTTGACCGCCAAGGTGTTTTTCCTGGGGCTGGCACTGGCGATTCCATTCGTCCGTATCCCTGATTTGGAACGGCGTCCATTTGCAAGTCGCTTCGGCGGGGCGCTCATGCTCAGCGCAGGATTGGCCATGCTCGCTCGACACATTGTAGTCGGCGGTCCCGCGCTCGAGGTCTATATGGCGGTAACGGCGCTTGCGATTGGATTCGCCGTGTTCAAGGAACTGCGACGCTTGAACAGTCCACCCTCACGCATGCAACCCACACTCCCGCACCAGCCCTGAAAAGCGCGTATCTTCTTCGCGCATGCCATCAGTGAAGCGTTGCGTGCTGTGGGTGTCGCCAATGCTGGTGTAGCCGTCGTGCCAAAGCGGGTGATACGGCAGGTTGTGGGCTTGCAGATATTGCCAGACGTCGCGGTCGCGCCAGTCGGCGAGCGGGTGGACTTTCCAGCGGCCGTCGCGGAGTTCCAGGAAATCGATGTTTTCGCGAGTTTGTGCCTGCGCGCGGCGGATGCCGGTGAACCAGGTACGCGCGTCCAGATCCTCCAGTGCACGTTGCATCGGTTCGACCTTGCGGATGCGGTTGTAGAACTGGATGGCTTCGCGGCCCTGAGTCCACAGCGGGCCGTATTGCGCTTCCATCTGCGTCGGCGTGATTGCGGCGCGCCAGGTGTTGAGGTTCAACTTCAGGCGTTCGCTGAGCTCGGCCACGAACTGCCAGGTTTCCGGGAACAGATAGCCGGTATCGATCAGGATGACGGGCAGTTCCGGGCGACGTGAAGTCAACATGTGCAGCGACACCGCCGCTTGCGCGCCGAAGCTCGACGACAGCACCTGCGTCTGCGGCAAACTGTTCAGCGCCCACTCGACACGCTGTTCGGCGCTGAGCTTCGCGAGTTCGTGATTGATGTCGGCGAGTGCACGACTGTCTTCGGCCGCGGTGACGAGATCGGGAAGATTGTTCATGCGAGAACCTCCGCAGTGATGGCGACTGGTGCGCGCACGATGTCGTTGCGCACCAGAAAATCGCCGAAATGTTCATCAACAACACGCGACTGCGCATAACGACCGAGCAGCACATCGAGCTCAGCCAGAATCTCGGTCTCGGTCAGGTTTTCGCGATGCAGGCGATTGAGCCGGCGACCTTCGAAGTCGGCGCCAAGATGCAGGTTGTAACGACCCGGACCCTTGCCGACGAGCGCGATCTCGCCGAGATACGGGCGCGAGCAACCGTTCGGGCAACCGGAAATGCGGAACAGAATCGGTTCGTCACTCAAGCCATGGACGGCAAGCAATGATTCGATGCGATCGACGATATCCGGCAGATAGCGTTCGGCTTCGGCCATCGCCAAGGTGCAGGTCGGGAACGCGACACAGGCGAGTGCGAAGCGGCGCAATGCGCTGCCGCGCAGGTGCGCGTCGAGTCCATGAACCTTCAACAATGCATCGATCGCAGCGCGATCTTCTGCTGCGACATTGGCGATGATCAGGCTCTGGTTCGGCGTCAGTCGGAAATCACCGGTGTGCACGGCAGCGATCGCGCGCAGCCCGCTCAATGCCTGGATCGCCTCGGTATCACGAACGCGCCCGCTCTCGATGCGCAGCGTGTACTGCCAGCGACCGTCGAAGCCTTCAACCCAACCGAAGCGGTCGCCGCTGTGTGTGAAACGGAATGCGCGCGCCGCCGCCAGCGTGCTGCCGATGCGCGTTTCGACTTCGCGCTTGAAGGCGTCGAGGCCGATGCGGTCGATCGTGTATTTCAAGCGTGACAGCTTGCGATCGGATCGATTGCCGAGATCGCGCTGTGCCGTCAACACCGCAGTGGCGGCGCTGATCACCTGCTGCGGAGTGATAAAGCCGAGCACATCGGCCAGACGCGGATAGGTGCGCGCATCGCCATGCGTCGCGCCCATGCCGCCGCCGGCAAGCAGGTTGTAACCGAGCAAGACGCCGTCTTCGATGATCGCAATGAAGCCGAGGTCCTGGCTGAACACATCGACATCATTGATCGGCGGGATGGCGAATCCGGTCTTGAACTTGCGTGGCAGATAGGTCGGGCCATAGACCGGCTCCGACTCGTCGACACCGGCGACTTGCTGCTCGTCGAGCCAGATCTCGTGATAGGCGCGGGTATGCGGCAACAGATGCTCGGACAAGGCCACGGCTTGCGCGTGGACCTCGGCATGCACATGCGACTCGACGGGATTTGCGCTGACCATCACATTGCGGTTGACGTCGCCGCAGGCGGCAATGGTGTCGATCAAGGTCTGGTTGATTGCCGCGATCGTCGGCTTCAGGTCCTTCTTGATGATGCCGTGGATCTGGAAGGCCTGGCGCGTGGTCAGGCGCAGGGTGTTGTTGCCGTAGCGTGTCGCGAGTGCATCAAGCGCGAGCCATTGCGCCGCCGTCGCGGTCCCGCCCGGAAGACGCGTGCGGATCATGAAGCTGTAGTCCGGTTCGAGCTTCTGCAGACGGCGCTCTTCACGCACGTCGCGATCGTCCTGCTGATAACTGCCATGGAATTTCAACAGTTGCGCATCGCCTTCGCGCAGTGCGCCAGTCACGGCGTCATCAAGACTTTCAAGCAAGGTGCCGCGCAGGCCGCGGCTCTCGGCTTTCAGGGTTTCGACAGCGGAGAGCGACCCCCTCCCGGCCTCCCCCTGCTGCGCAAGGGGAGGAGACGAGCCGGCAGCGATCGGAGTGGACGTGGTCATCAGTAAACGTCCCGCGCGTAGCGGCCTTGCCGCTGCAATTCGCTCAGGTATTCGCTGGCCGCCTCGACATCGAAGCCGCCGTGCGTGCTGACGATGTCGAGCAATGCAGCGTGCACCGATTTGCCCATCGCGATTGCGCCGCACACATACAGATGCGCGCCGCCCTGCAGCCACGCGTACACATCGCTGCCCTGCTCGCGCAAGCGTTGCTGCACATGGATGCGCTCGGCCTGATCACGCGAGAACGCGAGATCGAGGCGGCTCAGTTGCCCGGCCTTCAGTGCCGCCTGCCATTCCAGCTGATAGAGGAACTGCGAACGCTGATGGCGCGCGCCGAAGAACAACCAGTTGCGCCCCGTGGCCACGATCGCCGTACGCTCCTGGACAAAGCCGCGAAACGGCGCGACGCCAGTGCCCGGGCCGATCATGATCACGTCGCGCGTGGCATCGGTGGGCAAACGGAAACGCTCGTTGCGTTCGATGTACACCGGCAGGGTTGTACCGACCTCGGCATCGGCCAGGAAACCGGAAGCGACACCGCGTTGCGCGCCCTGTTCAAGCACGGCAACGGTCAGGTGGGCCTCGTCGCCGACGACCTTGCGACTCGATGCGATCGAATACAGACGTGGTGCCAGTGGTCGCAGCGCGGCGACAAATTCGTTGGCGGACCAGTCTGCCGGGAATTCGCGCAGCACGTCATCGATTTGACGCGTCCCCACCCAGTTCGACAACACCGCGGGGTCTTCGCTCGCGAGCAACGCATCGAGCGTGCTGATGCGCGCACGTGTCGCATGCTGCAACAGGA
This sequence comes from Lysobacterales bacterium, assembly GCA_043753835.1. Classification (GTDB taxonomy): domain Bacteria; phylum Pseudomonadota; class Gammaproteobacteria; order Xanthomonadales; family Ahniellaceae; genus JADKHK01. Next base: position 15,738 of record JAYUVY010000079.1, read on the forward strand.
ATCCCCGGTGCAGGCGCGTCAGTTCACGATGTCCGAACAGCCAGTCCTGGGCGGAACGGATCTCGTCGCCGATGCGCACGCTTTCGCTGCCGGAGAAACCGAGCGCGTGGATGACGCGTTCGACCAAGCCCGCGGAATTGCGCGGACGAATCCCGAGCGCATCGCCAGGTTCGTAGCTCAGCCCGTCCGTGAGCGATAGTTCAACGTGACGCACATCCTGATCGCTGCCGCGCGCCGTGATGCGCTGGTTCGCGAGCAGTTCGGCCGATTGCGTTGCAGCATGTGCAGACACAAACGACGCCGCGATCGTGGTGCCAGCAGCAACTGGCTTCGCCTGCGGCTGCAACGCCTGCACTTCGGCGAGCACTTGCTGTTGCCAAGGCGCGGCGATCGTCGCGATATCGACATCGGCTTCGGCTCGCGCGAGCAGACGCTTGCCACCGAGTGCTTCCAGACGCGCATCGAGCAGACGCCCGATGGCATTGAATTGCGGATAACTCGAATCGCCGAGACCGAGCACAGCGAATTGCAATGCATCGAGTTTCGGTGCGCGGCGACCGGTCACGAACTCGACGAAAGCACGCGCGTCGTCCGGCGGCTCGCCCTCGCCCTGAGTGCTGATCACGACGAACAGCACGCGTTCGTCTTTCAGTTCACGCGTCGGATAGGCATCGGTGCGCAGCAGGCGCGCGTCGGCACCCTGCGCACGCAGCGAATCGAGCAGGCGCTCGGCCTCGCGCCGGGCATTGCCGGTCTGGCTGCCATAAAGCACGGTCACGCGCAGCGCCGTCGCCGCTGAATTGATGTATTCGACGGCCGGAACCACTGCCAAACCATGGGCACTCCGCGCAGCGAGGCCAGCGGCATAGCCGGAAATCCAGTTCAGCGCACCGGCATCAAGCCCATCGGTCAGCCGCGCCAGCAGGGCGCTGCGTTCCTCGGTCAGGGCCGGCAAGGGCGGAATGATCAGTTGCGCGGACATCGGAATCGCCAGCAAGGGTTATGGCTGACGAGACTAGGCACCAATGATGAGCCGCGGAAACAATTGCTGGCGATGACCTTATGCCCGGGGGATATCTGCGATCGTCAACCCATGGGCGCTGAAGCGAAGCCGGGCAACTGCACCGGCCCCGCAGGATAGCCTTCGCTTACTTGAGCACCATTTCGCGAATCATTTCACTGCCGAGAATCGTGCGCATCGCCTCACGATCAACCCGTCCCTTGTTCGCCTGGTCACGATCCATGCCGGTGACTTTCAGCGCGATCGGCTCGACCTTGTCGCTGAGGCCGTCGAAACTGGCCATGTTCGGATAGGTCACGACCAGATACAGGTCAGGGTCGTTCGGCGTGCGTGCGGTGGTGGCCTGCACGCTGTAGTCAAGGACGATGCCCTCTTTCTTCTGCGCTTCCAACATCGGCTTCCAGTTGTTGCGCAAGTACTTCGTATAGGCATCCGACTGCCCCGGCAAGACCTTGACGGCAGTGACCACCGTGACCGCACCTTCGGTGAAATCATCTTTCTCATCGGCAATGACCGGCAAGCAAAAAAACGCGAGCAACGCTGCAATCGACAACAATATGCGCTTCATGACCTTCCCCTTTTTGAAAGCATCGACATGCGCCGGGACATCCCGGCCACGCGACGCTACGCCGATGTAAGGAAGGCGTCAAAGCGCAGGCTCAGCTTTCCGCTGGCCGCTTTTCCCGGAATGCCCCACGGCCCCAGGCGCGGCGCAGGAAGTCGCGCGACAGGATGCGGAGGTCGTCGAGCAGTGAGCAGATCGCCGGCAGCACCACGAGGGTAATGATGGTCGAGAAGATCAGGCCGCCGACGATGGCGCGGGCCATCGGGAAATACGGCGGACCGTCGCCGCCGACCTGGGTGTTGCCGAGACACAGCGGCAACATGCCGAGAATGGTGGTGGCCATCGTCATCAGCACCGGACGTAAACGATCACGACTGCCCTGCACCAGCGCGTCGTGGCGGCTCAGGCCCTCGTCGCGCAACTGATTGATATGTTCGACCATGACGATGCCGTTGTTCACGACGACACCCATCAGGATCAGCACGCCGATCGAGGCCATCAACGAGAACGTGGTTCCGGTCAGGGCGAACAGCCAATAGATGCCGAACACCGAGAAGATGATCGAGGTCAGGATCGCCAGTGGGTACAGCAGCGATTCGAACACCGCGGCCATCACGATGAAGATCATCAGCAGCGCAATCATCGTGTTGAAGAACATCTGGCTGCCGGCTTCGTCTTCCTCGTTGAAGCCGCCGCCGAACGACCAGCGGTAACCGGGCGGCAAACTCAGCGCGTTCATCGCCTCCTCGATCTTCGGACGCACCTTGTCCATCGACGTGTCCTTCGCGAGATTGAGCTGCATCTGAATCGCGGTCTGGCGATTGGTGCGCGAAATCGCGGTCGGGCCGGCCTGCGTGCTGACATCGACCAGTGACATCAGCGGCACCAGTTCGCCACTCGGCGCCTTGATGCGCAGACCGCGCAGGTCGTCGACACCTTGCGCATCTGCGCCCTGAAAGCGCACCCACACCGGAATTTCCTGACCCTCATGACGGTATTCGCGCAACGGCGCACCGCGCATCGCCACCGCGATGAATTGCGCAACCTGATCGGCACCCAAACCGTAACGCATGGCACGTTCGCGGTCGACGCGCACCTGAATTTCCTGCTCGATGCCGGCGCGTCCGGTCTTGACGTCACGCACGCCCTCCACGCGCGTCAGCACGTCGCGCACCAGCGGCGTCAGGTCATCGAGCAACTCGCTCGAATCGCCGATCAGGCTGACCTGCAGTCCATCCGACGATCCGCCACGACGGCCTTGACCGAAGTTCGGCGTGCCGATCGCGATCTTCGGCAACTCGGCGCGGATTTCTTCCATGATCAGCGAACTGGCCTTGCTCGCCTGATCGTCTTCGGTCAGCACCAGCGTGGTCTGCGCGTTGCCGCGCTCGTCGAAATAGCTGTAGACCGACCTGATCTCGAAACGCGCCTTGTTCGCCATCAGGAAAGTTTCGATCTGTTCCACGCCCTTGCGCATCTCGTCGAGTCGATAGATGCCGTTCAATTCGTACTGCAAGCGCACCTGGCGCGTTTCGCCGATCGGAAACATGTCGGTCTTGGTCATGTTCATCGGGATGATGCTGAGCAACAACAAACCGAGTGTGGCCAGCATGGTCTTGCCGCGATGGTGCAAGGTCCAGTCGATGAGCCTGGCGTAGCGATTGCGAAATGCCAGCACCCAGGGCTGGCTTAATCCCTGTTGCGGGGTCTTGATGCGCGCCGAAATCATCGGGATCAAACTCACCGCGACCAGCCACGAGGCCAGCAGCGAAATCGAAATCGTGATCGCGACATTGGACAAGTAGAGACTGATGAAATTCGGCTCACCGAAGATGTTCGGCAGGAACACGACGCAGTGGCAAAGCGTGCCGGCGGAAATCGCAATGGTGACGTTCTTGGTGCCGACACTGGCGCAACGGATCGGATCGTCCGGCCACTTCTCGCGTTGCTGGTAAATGCTTTCGACCGCGACCACGGCATTGTCAACGACCATACCGACACCGAGCAGCAGCCCCATCATCGACAGGATGTTGAGGGTGACGCCAGCGAAATACATGAAGCCGAGTGTCATCGCGAAGCAGATCGGGATCGCGAGTGAGACCATCAGGGTCGATGCCCAATGCCGCAGGAACAGATAGAGCACGCCGATCGACAGCAGCAGGCCGATCACACCCGCATGCGCGAGTTCGATCAGCGAACTGGTGACGCCCTCGGCCTGATCCTGCATGAAGAAGATGTCGATGCCCTGCATGTCCGGGTCTTCGCCGATCTCGCGCACGGCCGCAAGCGCACGTTGCCCGACATCAACCAGATTGGCACCGCGTTCCTTGTAGATTTCAATGCCGATGGCGCGGCGCATGTCGAGATGCCGCTCGTAGTTCATGTCACGCGGGCGCAGCTTCACATCGGCGATATCGCGCAGGCGCAAACCACGCGCGTCGATCGCGAGGTTGCGGAACTGGTCCAGCGTTTGCAACTCGCCGACCGGCTGAATGCGATAGCGCAGATCGCCATCGCTGATCACGCCGCCCGAGGTCGAAAAACTCGCAGCAGCCAGGCGCGCATTCAATTCGGCCAGATCAACGCCATGCGCGGCGATGCGATCGGCGTTCAACTCGATCTGGACTTCCGGTGGCTCCACGCCCTGCAGTTCGACGCGGGCGATACCGGGCAAACGCTCCAGCGGCCGCTTGACCTTGCGGTCGAGCAAGTCATACGCATTGTTGAGATCGCGTCCCGAGGAAATGCGCAAGCTCAGCACCGCTTGATCGGCGGTCGAAAACTTGAACACGAAGAAGCGGCGCACATCGGTCGGCATCTGGCCGCGCGCCGCTTCCAGTCGATCGCGCGCTTCCACTGCCTTGATGGCGATGTCCACGTCCCAGCGGAACTCGATGAAGATTTCGGCCGCGTCCGCGCGCGAATTCGAATTGATGCGCTTGATGCCGGACAACGTCGCCAGCACTTCTTCCGCCGGCCGTGTGATCGAACGCTCGACTTCCTCGGGCGAGGAGCCGGCATACGGCACCTGGATGACCAGGAACGGCGCGTCGATTTCCGGCAGGAACTCGAGCGGCAGACGCATCGCCGCGAGCAGACCGATCACCACCAACGAAACAAAAGCCATCACCGTGGTGACGGGCCGGCGCAAACTCAGATCGACCAGGCTCATGGCATCAACCTGCGACCAGCGCAGCACGCCGCGCCGCTTCGACATAGACGGAATCAGGCTTGCGGTCCATCAGCATGTACATCACCGGAATCACGATCAGGGTCAGCGCCGTCGACACCGTCAAACCGGCGATCACCGTCACCGCCATCGGCTGACGGATCTCGGCACCGTCGCCAAGACCGATTGCAAGCGGCAGAAATCCGACGAGCGTCGTGACCGTGGTCATCGAGATCGCGCGCAAACGCGATCGCCCGCCTTCGATCAGGGCGTCGAATTTCGACATGCCCTCGCCGCGCAGCTGGTTCACGCGATCGATCAGCACGATGGCGTTGTTCACCACGATGCCGGCGAGCATGATGATGCCGATGCCGGCGATCACCGACAGCGGCATGCCGAACAACTTCAGTCCAACCACGGCACCGACCACCGCGAGCGGAATCGAAAACAGGATCACGAACGGATGCAGCAAAGACTCGAACTGCGACGCCATCACCAGATAGACCAGAAACACTGCCAGCAATAACGCAAAGATCAGCGAATTCTTCGAGGCCTGCAACTCTTCGCTCTGGCCACTGACGCGGACGTCGACGCCGGCCGGCACGGTGGCCGCTGCGATCAGTGCTCGCGCTTCATCGGCGGCAGTGCCGAGATCGCCATAGGCCAGATTGGCGCTGACGATCGCGACGCGTTCCTGGTCGGAACGACGGATCTCGCCGGGGCCTTCGGTCGCGACGATATCGGCAACCGCCGACAAGGTGACAGGTTTGTCGCTTTGCGGATTCACGATCAGGTTGCGGATGTCTTCGACCGAGGCACGATCGGCCTCAAGTGCACGCACCAGCACGTCGATCTTGCGCTCGCGGAAGCTGTAGCGCGTCGCCACTTCGCCACGCACCTTGCGCACCACTTGGTCGGCAATCTGGCGCGTGCTCAGCCCGAGTGCGGCGGCGCGTTCCTGATCGAAACGGATCTGGATTTCCGGCTGCCCTTGCTCCACGGTCGACTTGACGTCGCTGTAGCGGTCGGAGGTCTTCAGGGCATCGACCACGCTACGACCCGCCGCGCGCAGACGATCGAGGTCGTACGCGGCGATCTCGATTTCCAGCGGCGTCGAATAGTTCAGCAATGCCGGGCGCGCAAAGTTCGCGTCGCGTACGCCGAGTGCTTCGGCAGTGGCGCGCAACTTGGCCATCGATCGCGCCTCGCCTTCGGCGCCGGCGTTGGGCACCAGGCCAATCGTCAAGCGGCCGATGTTTTCGCCGCTTTCGGTCGGATTCGCATCGAGGCGCGTACCGCTGCCGCTGACGCCGTAGATCGTCGCGATCTCCGGGTCATCCATGTGTTTGCTCTGCATCTCGCGGACGATCTGGTCGGTGCGCGCCAACGGTGTGCCCGGCGGCAGTTTCAGTGTCGCCTCGTACTGACCTTGCGCAAGCTGCGGTACCAGATCGATGCCAAGTCCCGGAACCAGTAAGAGGCTGGCGAGGAACGCCAGCAAAGCGGTGCCGAGAATCTGCGTCGGATGCGTGAGCGCGTACGGCAGGAAGCGCGCGTAGCGATCTTCGACAGCATCCTGCATGCGATTGGTGATCGAAGCGAACGGACGCAGTGCCGTCGACAGAATCTTCGACACGATGCCGAACACCAGACCGATCAAACGCACCAGATAAAACGTGACGATGCCGAACAGCCAGGCGACAGCACGCCAAAGCGCAACAAAGATGCGTTTGATCCAGTTTTTCGGCAGCGGCTTGCGTTCGCGTGCGAGCACATCATGCTCATCCACCTTGTCGCGGCCGATGTCGGCCTTCAGCGCGGACAGCATCGGAATCAGGGTCAAGGCCACGACCAGCGACACCAGCATCGAGATCGTCACGGTCAAGGCCTGGTCGCGGAACAACTGGCCGGACACGCCTTCGACGAACACCAGCGGGAAGAACACCGCGACCGAGGTCAACACCGATGCCGTCACCGCCATGCCGACTTCACTCGTGCCCTTGATCGCCGACTCGAGGATGCCCATGCCCCGATCGCGCAGCCGGGATATGTTTTCGAGCACGACGATGGCCGCGTCCACGACCATGCCGGTTGCAAGCGCGAGTCCACCGAGGGACATCACATTGAGGCTCAGTCCCAACTGCCCCATGAAGAAGAAGGTGGCGATGATCGACACCGGCAAGGACAAGCCGATCACAAACGTCGACCACGCATCGCGCAGAAACAGGAAAATGATCAGGATCGAGAGCAGACCGCCCTGGATCGCGGCACTGGTCACCTCATTGAGCGAGCCACGGATGAATCGGCTCTGGTCGTCGATTTCCTTGAGCTGCGCCGTCGGAGGCAACTGCTTCGCTGTTTCCAGTTGTTTGACCGCATTCTTCACGGCCTCCGCGACCGCGACCGTGTTCGCATCACCTTCCTTGTAGATCGCGATTTCGACGGCTTCGCGACCGTCGACGCGGATCACCGACTCACGCTCCTTGTAGCCCTGCGACACGGTGGCGACATCGCGCAGACGCAGCGTGATTGCACCATCCGGCGTCAGCAGCATCGCGCCGATTTCCTCGACTGACGCGAACTGGTTGATGGTGCGTACCAGGTAACGCTGCGAACCCTCATCGAGACTGCCGCCGGAGACATTGACGTTCTCGGCGCGCAAACGATCGATGACTTGGCCAACACCGAGGTTCAACTGCTTCAACTTCTGCTGGTCGATTTCGACCTGCACCTCATCTTCGAGACCGCCGCCGATCTTGACCGCGGCGACGCCGGCGATCGGCTCCAATCGCTTCTTGAGCTGCTCGTCGGCATAGCGACGCAACTGTTTCAATTCGGCGGCGTTGAACTTCACCGCATCGCCCGCGCCCATCAAGCCGTACCGCAGGATCGGTTCAGTCGACGGATCAAAGCGCAACAGTTGCGGGCGCGTAGCCTCAAGTGGCAATTGCAGCACTTCGAGCTTCTCGCGCACTTCAAGGCCGGCGAGGTCCATCTCGGTGCCCCAGGCGAATTCCAGGGTCACATCCGATTGCCCGGCGCGCGACACCGACTTCACCTTGCGCACATTCTTGACGACACCGAGCGCTTCTTCGACTGGCTCGCTGATCAGGTTCTCGATCTCGACTGGCGCGGCGCCGCTGTATTCGGTGCGCACCGTCAGCGTCGGATAGGACAGATCCGGCAGCAGGTTGATCTTCAGGTCGGACAACGCGATCAAACCGAACAAGACGACGGTGACCGTCGCCATGCCGATCGTGACCCGACGCCGGGTCGACACTTCAACGATATTCATGGCGTTCCCGCCTCGACGATCTGGACTTTGCCGCCATCGCGCAGCGCCGACTTGCCGACGGTCACGACACGATCGCCGTCTTTCAGTCCGCCGACGACTTCGGCATCGACGCCGCTCAGATATCCGAGCTTCACCTCGCGACGTTTAGCGACAAAAACCGGTACCGGCTTGACGTCCGTCTTGACCTTGACTTCGGGTTTCTTGCCGCCGAACAAGCCAGCAAAGAAACCAGGCTTTTCAGCAGGTTTGGCTGCGTCCACTTTTTCCGGCGGCGCAGGTTCGAGCACGAAAACTGCTGCTTCGCTGTCGCCCTCGAGCAATGCATCGCGCGGTACGACCAAGGCGTTGACGCGCTGGTCGTAGACGATTTCGACACGCCCGAACATGCCCGACTTCAGTCGACGCGTGTCGTCGCGAAATTCAGTGGTGACGCGGAACGTGCCGGTCTGGGCATCGACCACGGGGCTGACACGCGCCACTTCGCCGGCAAAGGTGACGCCGGGCAACGCATCGACATGCATCGCCACGCCGAGCTTGGGCTGCATGGTCAGCAACTCGCGTTCCGGCACGTTCAGGACCGCCAGCAGCGGATCGAAATCGTCGATTCGGAACAGGCTTTGGTTGATCTGGATGAGATTGCCTTCCTTGACCATGCGCGACGAGATGACGCCACCGATCGGTGCGACGATGCGCGTGTAGTCGAGTTCGAGCTTGACGATAGCGGTTACAGCCTTTTGCGTTTCCAGATCGAAGCGGGCACGCTCGTGCGCTTCGGCGCTGATCAATTTGCGCTCAAAAAGATCGCTGGAACGGCGATAGTCATTCTCGAGTCGTTTCAGGTTGGCATCGGCACGCGCGAGTTCCAGTCGCGGTTTCTCCGGGTCAAGCTGCGCCAGCAAGGTGCCAGGCTTCACCAGATCGCCTTCTTCGACGAACAGTCGCAACAGCACGCCGCTGGCCTTGGATACGACCATGGCCTGATTTTCCGGCTCCAATGCCGCAGTGCCGGAATAACTTGCGACGATCAACTTGCGCGTCGCCGTGGCCGCTTCCACGGGCACCGGCACGTCGCTCTCTTCGGATTTCTTGCCGTTCTTCTGGTCGCCCGGCGGACCGCCACAGGCAGCGAGCGCCAAGGTCAGCACCAAGGCGGCGCTCGAGGAAAAGTACGCAAACCCACGTTTCTGATGCATTTTTGTTCGCCACGTCAGCAAGATTCAGAGGAGTACTGGTGTTGTATCTTAATAAAACACCTAAGCCTTCACATAGGCCATTAGTCGCGCACGCGACAATCTGAATTGATCAGGCCATCTAAGCGGCGCTCATGCGTCCAGGGAAGTCACAAATGTCAGCAGAATTGAATTGCCGACCGCAAAGCGGAGCCAGGCTGATTGCCCGACAACGCTCTACCCAGCACCAAGGCTGACCGTTATACTCCCGCGCTCTTTGCGCCCCGGTCGCTTGACGACCGCAAGACAGAAGGATCGGACCCAGAATGTCGCGTCAGCTGCTCATTGCCATCGCCCTCGTGGCCTCTACACTCGCGCTCGATTCGCAAGCCGCTGGCAACGCCGAAGCTGGCAAGAAACGCGCCTACACCTGCACCGGTTGCCACGGCATTCCGGGCTACAAGAACACCTATCCGATGTACAGCGTGCCGCTCATTTTCGGCCAGAGCGAGGCCTACATCATCAACTCGCTGAACGCTTACAAGTCTGGCGAACGCAAGCATCCGACCATGGTCGCGCAAGCGAAGAGTTTTTCCGATCAGGACTACGCCGACATCGCCGCGTACCTTTCCAAGGCAAAGTAAGGACACGAACCCATGCGCACTCTCCTGCTTGCCCTCACTTCCGCTGCACTGGTGTTTACCGCGACAACGCACGCAGCCGGCGACGCCGCTGCCGGCAAGTCGAAATCCGCCGTATGCGCAGCCTGCCACGGTGCCGACGGCAACAAGCCGATCGATGCCAATACCCCGAAACTGGCCGGACAGCATCAGGACTACATGGCAAAAGTACTGCGCGACTACCGCTCGGGCGCGCGCACGAACGCGATCATGGGTGCGCAGGCGGCAGCCCTCAAGGATCAGGACATTGACGACCTGTCCGCTTACTTTTCGTCGCAGAAAGGCGATCTGTCCGAGATCAAGCACTGACCAAGCACAGCGTCACCCAGCGCCCAGCTGACGTGAAAACGCCCCGTACGACGGGGCGTTTTGTTGTGTGCGTTGACCCAAAGCCCGTCGTGATACGACCAACAAAAAGCCCGGAATCTCGCGACTCCGGGCTTTGGTTTTCGAGACCAACTGAACCGATCAGAGGCTCGGCTTGTAGGTCGCAACCTGCTGCGTCATGCGCACGGTCTGCGCGGACGAGAACTGGTTCATGCAGGAATCGTCGGTGTAATCCATGAAGTTCAGGATCGGATCGGTAGCGCCACCGGCGCAGGTGTCACGACCGGTCGGGCAACCGAATGCGGCGCTGGCTTCAGGTGCCGTGTCGCTGACGCTGTCGCCCGGGTTGGCGCAGCCGCCCTGGAATGTGTGATAAAGGCCGAGGTAATGGCCAACTTCATGCGTCGCGGTGTCACCCAGGTTGTAAGGCGAGGCCGAACCACCCGGCAGCGACGAGTGCAGCAGCACGACGCCGTGCATGTTGCTCGACTCCGCGTAGCTGCTCGGAAATGTCGCGTAACCGAGGATGCCCTGCGACGGATTGCAGGTATAGATATTCAGGGTCGTCGCCGGGCTGTCGGCCAGACCATTCTTCATTTTGCGTTCGGCACTGCCGTAGCAACCGTTGTACCACTGGGTATTGCTCACGCGTTCGATCGATGCGGTGGAAAACGTGAAACCGGTCGCAGCGAAGGCGTTGTTCAACACCTGCAACTGGTTATTGATCTGGGCGTCGGTGACATTGCCGGCCGAACCGCTGGTGACGATATGCCAGGAAATCTTGACGTCGTTCGCCGCCTTGCCGAGCATGAAGGTCGGATCCAGCAGCAACTTGTCGATCTCGGCCTGCACCTTCGCCTGTTCTTCGGCACTCGGATCGACCACGCTGCAGCGCTTGCCGCGCACGATCTGGTCCTTGCCGTCGAGGAAATGAATGTCCTGTTGAACGGCTTCGCTATCGATGCGCAAGCCTGAATCCAGATCCTGCGCTGCGTATGCCGAAGTGACAGCAGCGGCAAGCAAGGTGACCGAGCCAAGAACGAGGGAAGCTTTCTTCACGGAGATCTCCAGATGTTGGGACTATGGGTGTGAGCGGAGGCCAGACTTCTCCTGCACCATCTTGTGGCGCCGGCGCGTGTCTGATGCTTAAAGCATCCCCCTGACTCGTGGTCGGCTTTCTACGCACATCCCTGCCGAAGGTCATGCCGCGACGCAACAGACACTGTCCTCACGACGGAGTGTTACGATCATTTTTCGTTGCTAGTCAGGTTGAATTGGATGTTGCAAACCGGCGCAATCATTGGCAATTGTGGCAATTTAGTTGCCGTCCGACGCCTCATCGCAACACTTTGTCAAGTGTGCGTTTGGTCTCTTTTTCTGGGTCTGCTGACGAGCGAATCGTTACACGCATTGGACCCGCGTAAATCGGTGGACGAATACGCCATCGACACCTGGAATACCGAAACCGGGCTCCCGCACAATCAGGTGCACGCGATTGCGCAGACCCCCGATGGCTACCTCTGGTTCGGCACCTGGGAAGGTGCGGTTCGCTTCAACGCCCGCGAGTTCCGGACCTTTGACCGCCGACGGGTGCCAGACATCCGCGACAATGGCGTGCGCATCCTCAAGGTTGATCGCCGCGGCGCGCTTTGGCTCGGCACTTCACGCGGCGGCGTATCGCGACTGCTTGATGGTGTCTGGTCGCATTTCGATCGCCACAACGGGCTGGTATCCGACGAGGCGATGAGTCTGCTGGAAACACGCGACGGACGGATCTGGATCGGCATGGAAGAAGGCGGCATCTCAGTCATCGACGGCGACAAGATCGGCAATTTCACGACCGCCGACGGTTTGCTGCACAACACCGTGCTGGCGCTTGCTGAACAAGCCAACGGCGACGTGTGGATTGCGACGTCGCTGGGACTGAACCTGATCCGTGACGGACGCATCAGCACGCCCGACCTCGGCCCGCTGACGCCCACCGCACCGGTGCTCGACGTATTCGTCGACTCGCGCGGCACCACCTTCGTTGGCACCGATACCGGTTTGCTGCGACTCGTCGACGGACAACTTCGTCGCGAAGCGCCGGGCACGGCACTCGACAAACAAGCCATCGCGCTGACCATCGAAGACCGTCAGGGCACGCTCTGGATCGGCACGCTCAGCGGCGGCCTGATCCGCTATCGCGACGGCCAGATCGAAGTGCTCGGCGTTGAACAGGGCTTGCCGCACAAGCGCGTCATCGCGCTTGCCGAAGACCGCGAGGGTAGTCTCTGGATCGGCACCAGTGCTGGCCTCGTTCGCCTGAAAGACTCGCCGTTCAGTACCTACGGCGCCTATCGCGGGCTCAGCGAAAACTACGTGCGCACGGTGCGTGAATCAAAGGACGGCCAACTCTGGGTCGGTACCGGCAACGGTCTGAATCGTCTCGATGGTCGCCGCTTCACACATTACTGGCCGGGTGGCGATCCAGCCGGCAACTACGTCATGTCCTTGTTCGAAGACACGGATCGCTCAGTCTGGGTCGGCACCTATGACTCCGGCATTTCGCGGTTCGACGGCAACAGCTTTACCAGCATCGATGCCCGCAGCGGCCTCGCCAGCGATCAGGTTCGCGCGATCCTGCGCACCCGCGATGGCGCCTTGTGGATCGGCACCACGAACGGCCTCAACCGCATGATCGACGGCAAGATCGAGCGCTTCGGGCGAGAACACGGTCTGCCGCGCGAATACGTGTTTTCACTGTTCGAGGAACATGACGGCCATCTCATCGTCGGCACCACGGCCGGTGCAGCGCGATTCAACGGCCATCGTTTCGAAGCCTTGCCGATGCCTGCTGACGCCGAGATCAAGGACTTCTTCGGCTTCCACCAGACCGCTGACGGCGTACTTTGGGCCGCCACCAGCGACGGCATCGCGCGCTTCCGCGACGGCGAGTGCCGCGTCATCAACAGCCAGCATGGCCCGATTCCGGACGCCATCTTCAATATCCTCGGCGATGACAGCGGCAACTTCTGGATGGGCAGCAATCGTGGCGTGATCCGTGTCGCACGCGATGATCTGGACGCTGTGCTTGACGGCCGCAAGCCGGAATTCCCTGCGCGCGTGTTTGGAAAGGGCGATGGGCTGGTCACCAATCAATGCAATGGCGGATCGCAACCCTCATCCTGGCGCGGCAGCGACGGCCGGCTATGGTTTGCCACGGCGAAAGGCGTGTCGTTCGTTGACCCGGCCCGTCTCGATGACGGCGCGCGGCCAGTACCGCCGATCGTGATCGAAGAGTTGCGCATCAATGGCGCGGCCTACAACCATCGTCTGCCGATCGAACTTGAACCCGGCCGCCACAAGATTGAATTCGACTTTGCCGGCCTGTCGTTTACCGACCCCGGTTCGGTGCGTTATCGCTACCGACTGTCGCCCTATGACCCAAACTGGGTCGAGACCGCGCAGATGCAGGCGGTGTACACGAACCTGCCGCCCGGTGCCTATCGATTCGCCGTGCAGACCGCGCTCGGCGACACGCCCTTCGGTGATCAGGAGATTGTGGTGTCGATACGCATCGCCCCGCAACTTTGGCAAACGCGCTGGTTCCAGACTGTCGCCCTGCTTGCGTTGATTGCTGCTATCTACGGACTGCTGGTCTGGCGCACGCGCGCGCTGGTCGCACGTGAGCGGCATCTGTCGCGCCTGGTGTCGGAGCGCACCCGCGAACTGCAGGCGCGGCAAACGGAACTGCTGGCCGCCAATGACGAAAAAGCGGCGCTGTTGCAGACAGTCAGTGCACAGGCGGAAATCGCCGAGCGCCAGGCCCGCACCGACCCACTGACCGGGCTCGCCAATCGCCGCCATTTCGACACCAGATTCGCGCAGGCGTTTGCACGCTGCCGCGATGAACGACGGCCAGTCGCCGCAGCACAACTCGACATCGATCACTTCAAGCAGATCAACGATCGCTATTCGCATGCGGCAGGCGACGAAGTGATTCGCGCACTCGCTGAAATCCTCGGTCGACACTTCCCCGGCGAACACGGACTGGTTGCACGCTACGGCGGCGAGGAATTCGTCATCGGTTTCCCGGATACATCGCTCGCGGAAGCACTCGCACGCTGTGAGCGTGTGCGCGAAGCAGTGTCGCAGCTTCGCTTCGACGACATCGCGCCGGATTTGCGCGTCACCGTCAGCGTCGGCGTATCGGCATCGGATTCGGCCACGACGTTCGAGAAGTTGCTCGCTTTCGCCGACGCCAAGCTTTACGACGCGAAGCGCGGTGGACGCAATCGCGTCTGTTCCTGATTGACCTCACGCCCGACGTTCGCAGACGCACGTGAGGTCATGCAGGCGGGTTCAGTTGACGCGTCTTGCAACCGTCGTGGTGTCGACCGGCTCGTTGTTTTCCAAGGTCAAGTCGGAGGCCTCGAAGGCTCCGTTGCCGGCATTGACGATCGCCGCCAGCGACGGACCTCCCTCTTCTGATGACGCCGTATTCTCGCGCACGGTCACGGCACGCAGCTTCATCTCGCCGAGATTGAGCACCGCCGATGCCGCAATCAAGGTATCGAAACGGCGGCTGATCCAGTTCGATTCGATCCTGGAGCGGGTGAGTTCAAGCGTGCCGAAATTCAGCACGGTGCCGGCATCACGCTGGGTCGCTGCGATCTGGTTGAAGCTGATCTCGCTGTCGCGCACGCGCAAGGTGCCGTAGTTCTCGATGATCGCCGGCGTGTCCTTGGCGACGTTGTCGATCACCCGCACATGGCTGAGCAGCAACTCGCCGTGATTGACGATGGCGCCGCGCGAACCTTCGGCCAGGGTCAGTGCCGACAAGGACAATTCGCCCCCGGTGGCAACCGCGAACAACGCGAAATCCTCGTTCGAATAGCGTCGCAGGTCGGAACCATTGCCTTCGATCGCGACCTGACCGGAGATCACCGGAAATCCGATTTCGAGCTTTTCATCTGTCGCGGTCACAACGGTGTACAAGCCGCCCTTGGCCAGGCGAATGGTCGTTTGATCGGGTGACTGGTTGGCGGCATGGATGGCTGCAACCAACCCATCCACGTCACGATCGGCAATGGTCACGATCTGTTTGGCGCCGGCGGCGCTGGAAATAAGGGCGGCGAACAGCAGGGAGTATCGGTATGGGACGGCCATGGGAACCTCGTTCTGGCGGCATTGCCGGTGACCAACCTGAACCGAAGCCATAGAGCATGTCCTCTAGCGCGACGGTTTCAGGCGGATTTGACGTTTTGTACTCCCGAAGGCGAAACCAGTCCTGCCAACCCGGTCACGCAATGTTGCGTTGCCGGTCATCAGGGCTAGAATCGCCCCACATCCGTCCAACTTGGGGTTGTCCGGACGGTTTTTTTTCCACTGCGAGGTATGAACTCATGAAAAAGTTGTTGCTCGGTTTGGTCGCCGCGACCACGATGTTTGGCGCAGGCGCAGTTTTTGCCCAAGGCAAGCCGGTCGTTGCGGTCATCGAATTCAAGAATGAGTCTGGCGCAGCCTGGTGGTCGGGCGGCGTAGGTTGGGAACTCGCCGGCCTCGTCTCGAACGAATTGGCGGCGACTGGCGATTTCAAGGTTCTGGAACGCAGCAAGATTGAAGCCGTGCTCTCCGAGCAGAACCTCGCCGCTTCAGGACGCGTCGCTGCGGGTACCGGCGCCAAAATCGGCAAGTTGACCGGCGCGCAGTATCTGATTGCCGGCACCGTCACGGCATACGAAGAGAACACCGCCAGCACCGGCGGCGGCATCAGCTTCAAGGGCATTTCGCTCGGCGGCAACAAGGAAAACGCCTATCTCGCAGTCGATTTGCGCGTGATCAACGCGACCACCGGCGAAATCGATTTCGTACGCACCGTCGAGGGTAATGCCAAGGGCGGCGGCATGAGCATCGGTATTTCGCGCGGTGGTTTCGGTGGCGCGCTCGGCAAGCAACAGAAGACGCCGGCCGGCAAGGCAATTCGCGCGGCGATCATCGAGATCACCGACTACCTGAACTGCGTCATGGTGCAACAGGATGGCTGCGTCGATGAATACGACGCGAAAGAAAGCCGCCGTCGTGAAAAGACCAAGGGTGCGCTTGATCTCGACGACTAGTTCGATCTACGCGGATTAAACAAAGAGCGGGCACTGCCCGCTCTTTTTTTTTGCTGAAGGCTGGCGGCTACCAGATCACGACCTTGTCTGCAGGCTTGGCGACCATCTTGTCGCCCGGCTTGCATTCGAAGGCGGTCGCAAATGCATCGATGTTCGTGAACGGTCCAAGCACGCGGAAGTTGGCCGGTGCGTGCACATCGGTATTGAGTCGCAGCTTCAGATCCTGTTCGGTGTGCTGGCGACGCCAGCCCTGCGCCCAACCGTGGAAGAAGCGCTGGTCGGGAGTAATGCCGTCGATCGGCATCAAACGCTGGTTCTCGGTCGCGATGCGCCAGGCGTCGTAGGCGACCAGCAAGCCGCCCAGATCGGCGATGTTCTCGCCAAGCGTCAACTTGCCGTTGACATGCAGTTCCTCGATCGCGACAAAGCTGTCGAATTGCTTGACCAGCTTGTCGGTGCGCGCAGTGAAGTACTTGCGGTCTTCCTCGCTCCACCACATGCGCAGATTGCCCTTCGCGTCGAACTGGCTGCCCTGGTCGTCGAAGCCATGCATCAATTCATGGCCGATCACGCCGCCGATCGCGCCGTAGTTCAGCGCCGCATCGGCTTTCGGGTCGAAGAACGGCGGTTGCAGGATCGCGGCCGGAAACACGACTTCGTTGGCCAACGGGTTGTAATAGGCGTTCACTGTCTGCGGCAAAATGCCCCACTCGGCTTTGTCCACCGGCTTGCCGATTTCCGCGAATTCGCGCTTCGCTTCGAACGCGATGCCGGCACGCATGTTGTCCCAATAACTCTTGCGCGAAATCTCAAGCGACGAATAGTCGCGCCATTTGTCCGGATAACCGATCTTGGACGTAAATGTCGCAAACTTGGCCAGCGCTTCCTGCTTGGTCGCCTCGCCCATCCAGTCGAGCTTCGACAAGCGCACCTTGAGCGCTTTTTGCAGGTTCTGCACCAATTCCAGCGCCTGTGCCTTGGCTTCGGGCGAAAAGGTCTTGGCGACGAACAATTCACCGAGCGCTTCGCCCATGTTGGCGTTCACCGAATCAACGACGCGCTTCCAGCGCTCGCGCAATTCCTTTGCGCCACGCAAGGTGCCGCCGGCGAAATCGAAGTCGGCTTGCACGAACTGCATGGACAGATACGGCGCGGCGGTGTCGACGATGTTCCAGCGCAGATACGCCTGCCAGGTGCTGATTGGCGTATCCGTCAGCGCCTTGTCCATTTCCGCAAAAAAGACCGGATGCGACAGCGAGAACTTGTTGACATCGCTGCGGCCAATCGCCGCGAGCAAACCGTCCCAAAGATAGCTCGGCGTCGCCTTGTTCGCCGCAGCGATGTTGACGAGGTTGTAGCTCTTGTTCGGATCGCGCAGATCAAGTTGGGTCAGCGACGCGTTCGCGAGCCGCGTTTCCAGCGCCATGATCGCCGCCGCATCAGCCTTCGCCTGCGCAGCAATGGTGCCAGACAAGGTCAGCATGCGTTCCACGTGCGCCACGTACTTGTCGCGCAGTGCCTGCGATTCGGCGTCGTCCTTCGTGTAGTAGTCACGGTCCGGCATGCCGAGGCCGCCCTGGGACGCGTAGACGATATTCATCGTCGAGTTCTTCAGGTCCGCCTGCTTGCCGAAACCGAACAACACCGCGAGACCCTGGGCATGCCAGCGGTTGATCAGGGCCACCAGGTCGGCTTTCGACTGGATCGCGTCGATTTCTGCGAGTTCCGGCTTGATTGGCGATACGCCCGCCTTTTCGATTGCAGTCTCGTCCATCGCAGCGGCGAAAAAGTCGCCGATCTTGCGCTGGTTGCTGCCGCGTTTTCCCTTGTTCTTCGCAGCGCCTTCGAGAATCTGCTTGAGCACCAACTGGTTGCGCTCGCCGATCTCGTTCATCACGCCCCAGGACGAATACGCAGCCGGAATCGGATTCTGCTTGACCCAGTTGCCATTGGCGTACTGGTAGAAATTGTCGCAAGCCTTGGCGCTCTCGTCGAAGTTCTTGAGGTCAATGCCGCCGACGTTGGGACCTGCCGCAGCGGCGAAGGAAAAAACGAGTGCAATGGCAACGGCGAGGGATCGATGTGACGTGCGCATAGTGAGTTACCGTACAAAGGGGCGCAGACACTAACCGCCATACTGCAAATGCTGAAGTGGCGGATGTCACGCCATGGCGCGCCCGACCCACCGTTCGACCCATTACGATCTGCGGACCTACCTTTTCCCGAGGAGTACGGCATGAAGCTGACGTTTTTTGGCG
Source organism: Lysobacterales bacterium (assembly GCA_043753835.1). Taxonomy (GTDB): domain Bacteria; phylum Pseudomonadota; class Gammaproteobacteria; order Xanthomonadales; family Ahniellaceae; genus JADKHK01. Next base: position 34,323 of record JAYUVY010000079.1, read on the forward strand.
CCGCAGGCGAAGTCACCGGTTCCTGCCATCAGGTCGAAACACTCGACAAACGCATCCTCCTCGACTGCGGCATGATCCAGTCCGGCCGCGACGAAGACGCCCGCAATGCCGCGCCGTTCACCTTCGATGTCGACCAGCTCGACGCAATGATCCTGTCGCATGCGCATATCGACCATGTCGGCCGCCTGCCGCTGCTGTGCAAACGCGGATATGGCGGACCGATCTACACGCAACGAGCGACACGCGATCTGTCGCGGATCATGCTCGAAGATTCGGCCAAACTCGCGGCCGCCGATGTCGAATACGAGAATCGCCGCCGCGCGCGTGCCGGCCAGGATTTGCTGGAACCGTTGTACGACGAAACGGATGTCGAGGTCGCACTCGGCCAGTTGATCGGCATCGACTACGACGAGATGACCGAGATCGCACCCGGTATCCGCTTCCAGTTGCGCGATGCCGGCCACATCATCGGCGCAGCCATCGTCGAACTCTGGGCGGACGAGCCGGGCGGCACCCGCAAACTGGTTTTTTCCGGCGATATCGGCCCCAAAAACACGCCGATTCTGCGCGACCCGACCGTGATCAAGGACGCCGATCTGGTCATGCTCGAGAGTACCTATGGCGATCGCCTGCACCGCGAACGCGGCGACACCCTCGTCGAACTCGGTGAGATTTTCCGCAGTGTCGCAAAGCTTGGCGGCAATATCCTGATTCCGGCCTTTGCCGTTGGGCGCACCCAGGAACTGCTGTACGCCTTCGCACAGCACTTCGATGCCTGGCATCTGGATCGCTACCGCATCGTGCTCGACAGCCCGATGGCGAGCAAGGTCGTCAAGGTCTATGACGCGCATCAGGAACTGTTTGACGAGGAAGCCAAACGCGTCTGGCGCGGACGCGTGCATCCGTTCAAATTGCCAAACTTGCAGCTGATTGCGAGCGCTCAGGAATCAATGGCGCTGAACCGCATCACCGGCGGCATGATCATCATTGCCGGTTCCGGCATGTGCAATGGCGGACGTATCAAGCATCATCTCAAGCACCATCTGTGGCGCGAAAACACGCATGTGATTTTTCCGGGATTCCAGGCGCACGGCACGCTCGGTCGGCAACTCGTCGATGGCGCCGAGAGCGTGCGTATCTACGGTGAGCACATCAAGGTCAATGCCACCTTGCACACCGTCGGCGGCCTCTCGGCACACGCGGACCAGGCTGGACTGGCCGAATGGTACGGCGCCATCAAGGGCCATCCGCCGGTCTGGCTTGTGCATGGCGAAAACAAGGCGCGCGAGATATTCGCCGACAAACTGCGCGCGGATTTCGGCGCGAAAGTCGGGCTCGCGACGCCTGGATTGAGCGTCGAGTTCTAGGCCCGCAACAACCAGCGCGCGAGTGCGCGATAGAGCCGGTCGCGATCAATGGGTTTGGATAGATGCTCGTCCATCCCGGCTTCCAGACAGGCCTTGCGGTCTTCCGGCAAGGCATGCGCCGTCAGTGCCAGGATTGGCACGCGCGACGATGTCTCCGCCGTGCGAATGCGGCGCGTGGCTTCCAGCCCGTCGACGCCGGGCATTTCGCAATCCATCAGGATCAGATCAGGCTTGCAGGCCTGCATCTGCGTGATTGCCTCGGCCCCATCACTCGCGGTGACCACGGTCAAGCCCATCGACTCCAGAAACAACCGGGTGATTTCCAGATTCAGCGCGTTGTCCTCGGCCAACAGCACGGTGCCGGACAACGGCACCTCGCAGGACTCGGTGGTCGCCTCGTCAAGGACTGAGAGCGTGTGCAACGGCAACTCGATGGTGAAACAACTGCCGCCCGAACTGATCGCGATGAGCGTGATCTCGCCGCCGAGCAGACGCACGATCTGACGCACGATGGCGAGCCCGAGCCCGGTACCACCGTAACGCCGGGCTTCGGATGCATCGGCCTGGATGAAGGGATCGAAAATGCGTTCGGCGTCTTCCGGCGCAATGCCGATACCAGCGTCCCGTACAGCCAGCGACCACTGCGTCTCCGACACGGCCATGGCGCGGACTTCGATTGCGCCGCGCTGGCTGAACTTGATCGCATTCGACAGCAGATGACCGAGCGACTGTCCAAGCCGTTGTGCATCCGTCACCAGCGCATCGGGCAAGGCCGGGTCGATCGCGAGCGTGACCGTCAATCCGCGCTGCGCCGCAAGATGCTGATAAGGCAGCACGCATTGCGCCAACCACGCGCGCAGCATGCAGGCCGACGGTCGCACGCGCAGTTGCTGCGCTTCGATCTGGGCGAAATCGAGCACGTCGTCGACGACCGCCAACAGGCTGCTGCCGGCGGCCATCACCGAACGCGCGTAGTGATCGTGCGGCGCCGGCAACTGCGCGCGCGTCAGCAATTCCGCCATGCCGACCATGCCGTTGATCGGGGTGCGCATCTCGTGGCTCATGTTGGCGAGAAAGCGCGACTTGGCCTCGCTTGCCGCGCGCGCGGCACGCGACAACTCGTCGGCGATGTGACGTGAGCGGATGACGTCGGCCACATTGGCGCTGACCAATCGCGACCCGACCACCATGATGATGCCGAATACCGGCACCATCAGTGCCAGTTCGCGCGCCATGGCGACCTGACCGAGCGCGATCGCGGTCAGCATCGACAGCACCAGCGGCAACAGGAACGCGGCGAACACTTCACTCATCGCGAGGAAACTGAACAGGCCGATGGCCGCGATCGCCATCTGCAGGCAGAACACGAACAGCCGCATTTCGTTGTTCATCGCCATCAGTGGCCAGGCAAGCGCGCCCCATCCCAGACCCGTCAGCGTGCCCATCAGCATGAAGCGTCGCTGCCACGCCGATGCCCGCGCATCGTCGCGTGGCGATGTCCGGAAGTGATATCCAATGCCGGCGCGCACAGCCGTCACCGCGAACATCAGCAGCATCCAGATCCAGAGGTATTCACCCGCCGCTTGGCTCGACAATCGCCAGGCCACCACCGGCGCCAGCAACAGCGTCAGCACCACGCCCCGAGTGTTGCCGTGCGCCAGCATGTTCAGGCATTCGTGCATGACCGCGCGCTCGCGCAACGCAATGGCGTCGGCATCGACGGAATGATCGAGGGGACGTTGCACAGATTGGGGCGCGAACGTAAACATCCGCCGATTCTGGCAGGCGCAAGACCGCGCGACCAACCTGCGACGGACATCGATCACCGCTACAGACACTGCCGACGCAAGCCGCAATAATCAGCGCCCTTCCCCGTGCCTGCGGCGACTCGATTGAGGCGCCAGGAGTAGCCCATGGCCGATCTTGCTCAACTCGACAAAGCTGCGCGGCAAATGAAGACCTTGTCGCAGGCACTGGATTCCGGCCGTCTCGGCCCGGTGCGGCGTCTGGTGAATACGCTGACGCCGGCGGAAATCGGCAACCTGCTCGAATCGCTGCCGCCGGCCAAACGCCTGATGGTGTGGGGCCTGGTCGACGCCGAGGACGATGGCGAAGTGCTGGTGCATGTCGGTGAAGAAGTGCGCGAAAGCCTGCTCAAGGACATGGACGAGGACGAAATCGTCGCCGCGGCCGAATCGCTCGATATCGATGATCTGGCCGACTTGTTCGACGACCTGCCCGACACCGTCACCGAAACCGTATTGAAGTCGCTCGAGACCAGCGACCGCGAACGCCTGGAACAGGTGCTGTCCTATCCCGAGGACAGCGCCGGCCGCTTGATGAATCCGGATGCAGTGACGGTGCGCCCCGATGTGAGCGTCGACGTGGTGCTGCGCTACCTGCGCCTGCGCGGCGAATTGCCGGACCATACCGATCATCTTTACGTGGTCAGCCGCCGCAGCCAATACCTCGGTCGCATTTCGATTTCGCGTCTGATCACGGCGCAAGCGGAAACGCCGATCAACGAACTGGTCGACGACTCGCAACCGCCGGTGTCGGCGGAGATGTCGAGCGAAGCCGTGGCACATCTGTTCGCCGATCACGACTGGATTACCGCGCCCGTCGTCGACGTCAACAACGTGCTGCTTGGCCGCATCACCATCGACGACGTGGTCGACATCATCCGCTACCAGGCCGACCACAACGTGATGAGCATGGCCGGCCTGGACGAGGAGGAAGACCTGTTTTCGCCGGTGCCGCGCGCCACGCGCAAACGCGCGCTGTGGCTCGGCATCAATCTGCTGACGGCGTTCCTGGCCTCGTGGGTGATTGGCCGCTTCGCGCTGGCTCTGGAGGAAATTGTGGCACTCGCGATTCTCATGCCGGTGGTGGCGAGCATGGGCGGTATCGCCGGTACGCAGACGCTGACCCTGATCGTGCGCGGCATGGCGCTCGGCCAGGTCACCGCCTCGAATGCCGTCGCGCTGCTCAGCAAGGAACTGCTGGTCGGAGGCTTCAACGGCATCATCTGGGCGATCGTCGTCGGCCTCGCCGCCGGCCTGTGGTTCTCGAACGTGAAGCTCGCATTCGTGATTGCCGCAGCGATCGCCATCAACCTGTTCGCTGCCGCAGCCAGCGGCGTGCTGATTCCGATGATGCTGAAACGCATGCGCATCGATCCGGCGCTGGCCGGCGGTGTGGTGCTGACCACCGTCACCGACTGCATCGGTTTCCTCGCTTTCCTCGGTCTCGGCACGATCTTCCTGCTGTGAGTACCTCACGCCCGGATGTGTTGGTGATCGGTGGCGGCGTCATCGGCCTGAGTTGCGCGCTCGCGCTGGCGCAAGCGGGCCGCAGTGTCACCGTGCTGGAACGCACCACGCTCGGCTCGGGCGCCTCACACGGCAATTGCGGCACGATCACGCCCTCGCATGCGTTGCCACTGGCGCAGCCGGGCGTGATCGCGCAAGGCCTGCGCTGGATGCTGAAAGCGGACGCGCCGCTGCGCATCGCGCCAACGCTCGATCCGGCGCGACTCACCTGGCTCGCGCGCTTCGCGCTGAACTGCACACACGCCCAAGTGACACGTATCGCCCCGGCCAAAGCCGCAATTCTGAATCGCTCGCGCAGCCTGATCGAACAATTCATCCGCGATCAGGCGATCGACTGCGAATTCGGTACCGACGGCGAATTGCACGTGTTTCGCGACCGTCGCATATTTGATGCCGCCTGCAGCGAACTCGAAGTTTTGCGCGCCCATGGTGTGGCCGTCGACGTCTGGGATGGCGCACGCGTCGAGCGCGAGGAACCGGCCTTGAAACCAGGTGTCGTCGGCGGTCAGTACTGGCCGAATGACGCGCATATCCGGCCCGATCGTTATGTCACCGCGCTCGCCGATCGCGCCCGAAGTGCCGGTGTCGTGATTCGCGAAAATACCGTGGTTTCGGGATTGGCCAGCGAAGGTCGCGGCGCGATGTCGGTGCGCACCAACGCCGAGACGCTGCACGCGCGCGACGTTCTGCTGGCCGGCGGCGCCTGGTCACCTACACTGACGCGCGCGCTCGGGCTGCGCATCCCGATCCAGCCCGGCAAGGGTTACTCGATCACGTTTTCACGGCCCGTCGTCGCGCCACGACGGCCGCTGCTGCTCGCCGATCCGCGCGTCTGCGTCACCACCTGGGGCTCGGGATTCCGCCTCGGTAGCACGATGGAATTCGCCGGCTACGACGAGTCGATGAATCGCGTCCGTCTCGATGCCCTGGTGCGCGGTGCCAGCGACTTCCTGCATGAACCGGTCGGCAGCGACCGTCTTGAGGAATGGTGGGGCTGGCGACCAATGACTACCGACGACCTGCCGATCATCGGCGCCTCAACCCGCATTCCGAACCTGTGGTTCGCCACCGGACACGGCATGCTCGGCATGAGCATGTCGAATGCCACCGCAGAATTGCTGACGGCGCAGATGCTGGGGCGCGAGACGGTGCTGAATCCGTTGCCCTATTTGCCCGATCGCTTCGGTATCTGATCGCCTACAGTCAGACACTCAAACCCGTCGGTTCATCGAACCAACCTGCCCACATTGACGTCACGTGCTGGGTCGACCGGAACGCCGGCCCGAAGCTTCGAGACGTCGTTCCGGCCCCGCGCGCGGCGTTTATTGCCGGAATTACAGCTTGCGACGCAGGCTCAGAACCAGGCCACCGATCAGAAACAGCGATCCACCAAACGCGGCCCACGGCAACAGCCCGGCGGTTTGTGGCAGACGCGTTGGCATCGGCTCCGGATGGTTCATCGCGACTTCCCGTGATGGTGGTGCCTCGATCTGCGCGTAAGCTTCAGGCGTTGCCGACTCCATCGACTGCGTCGAGTCGGTGGACTCCGTCGTCATCGCGCGACGCGTGAATCGCTGGGTGACCACCGGTCGAGTCGAATAGCCATACTCACCATCGGCCACATACAGATTGATGGTGTCGGTGGCAGCGAGATCTTCGAACTCGGTGGCGCGGTCGTCAATGTACGCGACCTGATTCGGCGCGGGCTGCATCGATACTTCCTCAATCACACGATCCTGCTTGTTGCGAATGCTGAAGACCACCATGCCGTCGTCTTCCACCCTGACGAAACGTGCTGCGAGACGTGCCCAGTAGGTGCCTTCAGCCTCGACTGTTTCCTGGCAGGCATCGATGACATGCGGATGTTCGCGCGTCATCTCGGCATTCCAGTTGAAGTCTTCACATGTGGCCGGCTTGGTGCGTTTTGCCGGAAAGTCGGTCGGGGCCTGGGCAGCCACGGCACCGGCGATGCCGAGGCTGAGCAGACTGATCACGACTCGTGTCGTGTTCGAATTCTTCATGGTTTTCTCCTTGGGTGTTGCGAGTGAAAGTCGGTCGCAAGCGCACGCACGATGAAGCGCTGGGGCGCATGGCCGACGAAATAAAACGGATAGCAAGTCACCAGCGTCAGGCTGTGCTCGGATGTTTCGGCGAGCACACTCACATCGCTCGGTTCAACCACGGTCAAAGTCGAAACCCGATAGGTTTCGGTGCGATCAAGCGTCTCGATCTCGATCAGATCGCCGACCTCGACGTCCTTCAGTCCGCGAAAAAAACTGTCGCGATGGGCGGCTATCGCGACGTTGCCCGCAGTGCCTGGCAGCGCCGTACCTTCGATGACACCGGCACCGCGAAACAAGACGCGCTCCCCGGTGCCGTAGCCGACAGGCACTTCCATCGCGATGCGCGGGATCCGCAGCATCGCAATGGTGCCGACTTCAGGTGAGCTTGCGACGACGGGCGACACAGCACTTTGTGTCCGCAGCGCAGGTTTGTCTCGATCAACCGAAGCTTGCGCCAGTTGCGGTGCCGCCACCGCCCAACGCAGTAGCGACTGCGAGATCGCCTTCTGTTGTTTCTGCGCATTGAATGCTTCGACCGCGTCGAGACGTGAGGATTCGGCCCAGCTGGATCCGATGAAGTACAGCGCAATCAGCAGCGTGCCAGTCAGCCAGAACAATTTCTCGACGAACTTCATTCGCACGACACCCGATTGATCCCGATTCAGTCTGTGTCGGCGTTGGGCGCAAGTCGGTGTGGCAGCGAACGCATTTCAGGACAGGTGTTGCGAGACAATCAGGCATCAAGGAGCAAGTCTTGAACAGTGTCAGCAATCCCGAACGTTCGTTTCCAGTGGTCTGCGTCGGCGGCTCGGCCGGTGGTTTGGACGCCTACATCCGACTGCTCAAGAATCTGCCCGTCGACATGGGTGCGGCCATCGTCATCGTCAATCATGTGCGCACGATGGCGACACAATTGCACAAGGTGCTGCCGAACTTCACTGCGATGCCGGTTGACTTGATTACAGAGGAACTCCTGATCCGGCCGAATCGTGTCTTCGTGATTCCGGAACAGCGTGACCTGCATGTGTTGGACGGCGAGTTTCGACTCGAGCCAATATCAAAGCCGCGCGGGTGGCCGGATGTGATCACCGTCTTTCTTCGCTCGCTCACCGAAAACTGGGACGGAAAGCTCATCGCGGTGATCGTTTCCGGCTATGACGGCGATGGCGCCGCCGCCATGTGCGGCATCCGTGAAGCGGGCGGCATCACCATCGCGCAACGACTCGACACGGCGATACAACCGGACATGCCGGAAAGCGCAATCGCGAGTGGCTGCATCGACTTCATTCTGAGTCCGGAAGACATTGCCGCACAGATCGTGCGCATTTCCCGGGGTGAAGCGAGTGCCGCTTAGGCACTCGCGTTGGGACTATTTCGAACGTTCCACCGGGCGCTGCGACTGACGCGGTGCATGCACCCGCACGATTTCACGCACTTTGTCGCGATTTGCGGCGGGCGGCGTTTGGGCATTCAGCGGAAATCGTTTCGGATCCAGCGGTGTTGCGGCGGTCGGCGGTTTGGTATCAGCGATGGGCGGTTTCATGACGATCCTCGAATAGCGACAGGAAAGCCTGCCGTCGCCACTGTCGTGATGACGCAGGCACCGGTCGGTGCGGTTGCGTACGTGGTTGACCATGCCGTTCTCGAGCCGACTCTGTGTGCGGTGTCGCACCGACTGCCCCTCCACGGTGCCAGATCGTCAGCCATTCAAGTCGACGAGGTCACCGATGTTTCTGCATGGATTGGGCACCGCCCATCCCGAGCACCGCTACAGCAAGCAGGATTGCTGGGACGCCTTCGAGCAATCGGACTGGTTCGGGAAGCTGGATCGGCGTGCGCGCGCCATCGCGCAGAACGTATTGACGCGCGACAACGGCATCGAATACCGGCATCTGGCCGTCGAGACCCTTGCAGAAAGCTTCCAGATCGATCCGGATACGCTGCATGCGCGTTTCGTCGCACATGCACCGGCACTGGGCACGCTGGCCGCACAACGCGCGCTCGCCGACGCAGCGCTCGATCCGACCGATATCGACGCCATCATCATCAGCACCTGCACCGGCTACCTGTGTCCGGGACTGACCAGCTATCTGATCGAACGTCTTGGCCTGCGCCCGGATGTTCAGGGCTACGACCTGGTCGGCCAGGGTTGCGGTGCGGCATTGCCGAATTGGCGCCTCGGCGCAGCCCTGTTGGCGACGTCCTCGTGTCGCCACGTCCTCTCGGTCTGCGTCGAAGTGAGCAGCGCAGCGATGTATCTGGACAATGATCCGGGCGTGCTGATCAGTGCCTGCCTGTTCGGTGACGGTGCCGGCGCGGCCGTGCTCGGACGCGAACCCGCGCCAGCGCATCGACGCCAGGTCAAATGGCGGGCGACACGCTCGGTGACCGACCCGGGCGAACGCGCCGCGCTGCGCTTCGAGCAACGCGGCGGACTTCTGCGCAATGTGCTGACGCGCGCCGTGCCGCGCCTTGCCGCCGAATATGCGGAGCAGGTGTTGCAAGCGACGCTCGCTGAAGCAGAAGTCTCGGCCAAAGATATCGACGTGTGGATCTGGCATGCCGGCGGACGCGATGTGTTGCAGGCGCTGCAAACGCGACTCGGACTGACCGACACCGATATGCGCTACAGCGCGCGGATGCTCCGCGAGCACGGCAACTTGAGCAGCGCCTTCGTCTACTTCGTACTGCAGGCGGCGCTGGCCGACGGCGCGCCCGGCGGGCACTGGTGGATGTCGGCATTTGGTGCCGGCTTCAGCTGCCATGGCGCGTTGTTGGAGGTGGCGTGACAGGGGCCGTGCTACCGCGTCGCGTCGAGCCGGAGCTGCTCGATGACTTGCCGGTGGAAGATCCACATGCGGTGCGCTCGCGCCGCGACCTGAGCCGGATCAACCGGATCATGGGCACCACCACGACTCTGCGCAAAGCACTCGATCGCGTTCCCAAGACCGGCACTACGCCACGCCTCGTCGAACTCGGTGCTGGCGATGGCCTGCAGCTGTTGCAACTGGCACGTCGGCTCGTTCCGCGCTGGTCAGGTGCACACGTCACCATGATCGACCGTCAACCCTCCGTGAGCGCCGCCACCCGCGCCGGATTTCAAGATATCGGCATCAAACTCGAGGTGATCACGAGCGATGTATTCGACTGGTTCGCTCATGCCGTGCCGACCCCTGGCACCGTCATGATCTCGAATCTGTTCCTGCATCATTTTTCCGAACACGAACTCTCCCGCCTGTTGCAGGCGACCGCACGTTGCGCCCACGCGCTCGTGTGTTGCGAGCCGAGACGCTCGCGAACAGCACTCATCGGCAGCCATCTGCTGGGGCTGATCGGCTGCAACGCGGTGACACGTCACGATGCAGTGGTCAGCGTGCATGCCGGATTTCGCGATCAGGAATTGAGTGCCCTGTGGCCAGCGCCCGCCGCAAACGCCCCGGTCTGGCAGCTCTACGAGTCTGCCGCAGGGGCGTTCAGTCACTGCTTCGTGGCGAGTCGCGCGCCATGAATCGCACCGACTTTGATGTACTGATCATCGGCGCCGGGGTCGCAGGCGCGACCGCTGCCATTCGTCTGGCGGAAGCGGGCTGGTCCGTTGCGTTGATCGAAAAGCAGAATTTCCCGCGCCGCAAGGTATGCGGCGAGTGCGTCGCTGCGCCGAACCTGCCCTTGCTCGACGCGCTCGGCGTCGGCGCGGCTTTCGGACAAATGGCCGGCGAACCACTGCGTCGCATCGGCTTGTGTGTCGGCGACGAGATCATGGTCGCGGCAATGCCGGGTTACGCAGACCCTGATCATCACTGGGGCCGTGCCCTCGGGCGCGAGCATCTGGACACCTTGCTGCTGACGCGGGCGATCGCACTCGGTGCCCGAGTCTGGCAACCGTGGGCAGTGCGCGATGTGAGTCACGATGGCACACGTCACGTCTGCCACATCCGGTCGACGACATCGGGTGAGACGACCGCGCTCGTCGCTGCCGTGCTGATCGATGCGCATGGCGCCTGGACCGCTGACCCGGGCGCCGATATGGCGCAACGGCCGGCGCCGCGCGCATCGGATCTGTTCGCTTTCAAAGGCAATTTCAGCGAATCCACACTCGATCCGGATTTGTTGCCGGTACTCGCATTCGCCGGCGGCTACGGCGGCATGGTGCGCGGCGAAGGCGGCTTGTTGACGCTCGCCTGCTGTATCCGACGTGATGCCTTGCACACGATCCGAAAACGCATGCCCGGGCTCAAAGCGTCCGCCGCAGTACAGATACATCTTGCTGATTCCTGTCGCGGCGTACGCGAGACGCTGCAACACGCGCGCGCTCAAGGCGACTGGCTCAGCGTCGGCCCGATTCGACCCGGTCTGCGTGCGTGCGCACGCTCGCCGACCCATTTTGCGATCGGCAATGCAGCAGGCGAAGCGCACCCGATCCTCGGCGAAGGCATCAGCATGGCCATACAGTCCGCCTGGTTGCTGTGCGATGCACTCGTGGCGCGCCGGCGCGAACTCACCAGCCGCAGTCCCGGGCTGACAACAGCGCAGGCCTACGCGAATGCGTGGCAACGAAACTTCGCGCCACGCATCCGCTTCGCTGCCCTGCTTGCGCAACTCGCGATGCGACCTCATGGCTGGCGATGGGCGATGCCGCTGCTACGACGCTGGCCAGGTCTCCTGACGGCGAGCGCACGCATCGGCGGCAAGGTGACGTGTGCGGTGCAGCCCCCACCGTCATCAACAAACGCGCTGTCGCTCGCGGCGGTCAGCGCGCATTCCATCCAAGGAGATACCTGATGAACACGTTCGAAGGCCTGCGCAAAATTTTGGTCCGCGATTACCAGCAAGTCGCAACGCAACTCTCACCGGAAACGCCCTTCGCCGATCTGGCGATCGACTCGCTGGGCGTGATCGAGCTGATCTTTGCGATCGAGGACGAATTCAAGGTCATCGCAGCCGATGCCGACCCCGAGATCGCCAAACAGTTCGCAACGCTTCAGGACATCACCGACTACATCGACCGGCTGACTGCACAGCGTGACACCGCGGAGACCGCAAGCAGGTCGATCAACCAACCCGCCGAGTTGCCTTCGACATGAAGCGCGTCGCGGTGACCGGCATGGGTATCGTGTCGCCCTGCGGTAACTCGCCCGAGGCCTTTTTCGACGCCCTTGCCGCTGGTCAATCCGGCGTGCGCAGACTGCCCGAGGCCTTTGCGCCGCGCCTTGCTACACGTATCGCCGCTTGTGTCGACTTTGATGCGGATGCGTATTTCGTGCCGTCGAGGCAACGCATGCTCGATCGCGTCAGCCAGTTTGCATTGGTCGCAGCCGCGCAGGCGATCGCCGATTCCGGATGGCAGTGCAGCGACGCGGATCGACAAACGACAGGTGTCTTCATCGGTACCGGCATGGGTGGCGCGAATACCGTCGAAGACGGCTACGCCACGCTTTATCGGGACCAACTCGATCGCGTCAAACCGTTCAGCGTGCTGTTGGCGATGAACAATGCCGCCGCTGCGTGGATCGGCATCGATCAGCAATTGCGCGGCCCGAACCTGACGTATTCGACCGCCTGCTCGTCATCTGCAGTGGCCATCGGCGAGGCTTGGCGGCGTGTTCGTAGCGGCGAAGCGACGGTCATGATTGCGGGCGGTGCGGAGGCGCCGTTGACCACGGGCACGCTGAAGGCGTGGGAAGCCCTGCGCACGCTGGCCGCGGAAGATCGCGATGATGCGTCGACCTCGTGCAAGCCGTTTGCCAAGAATCGCAGCGGGCTGGTGCTCGCTGAAGGGGCCGCGATCCTGGTCCTTGAAGAATGGGAACACGCCGTGCATCGCGGTGCGCGCATTCGTGGTGAGATCGTGGGTTACGGGCTGCATACCGACGGCGCGCATATCACCCATCCGAGCGTGGACGGGCAAGCCGAGACCATGCGTCTGGCACTCGTGTCCGCCGGACTCGCGCCAGAGCAGATCGGCTACATCAATGCGCATGGCACTGCGACCGTGGTCAATGACGCGATCGAGACGGCGGCGATTCGAAGCGTATTCGGCGCGCACGCCGATCGCGTGCCGGTGAGTTCGACCAAATCGATGCACGGGCACTTGCTGGGTGCCGCAGGTGCCGTCGAGCTGATCGCGACGCTGATTGCGCTGGAACGACAAACCGCTCCACCGACCATGCATCTGCATCACGCAGATCCGGAATGCGATCTGGACTACGTGCCGAATCGCGCCAGGACGGATCTGGACATCGCGGCTGCGATGAGCAATTCCTTCGCCTTCGGTGGCACCAATGTGAGTCTCATCGCAACTCGCGCATCGCGCTGCGACTGACCAGTACGCGCATCGGCATCACACACAAGTCTGCTGCGTGCGCTTGCGAACATACGCCAGCACGCGGCGTCGATAGCGTTCAATGTGCCCATGAAACCGTCATCGAAAGCAGCCGCGGCCATGGCGGAGGTGAATCCGCAGGAACTGGCATTGTCGGGTCAGTGGACGGCCCGCGGTGTCGGGGCGATTGCGACGCAACTGGACGCATTTCACCGAGCGGAACAGGCTGAAACGGTTGCTGATGCGACGCAGATTGACGCACTCGATTCCGCCGGTGCATGGATCCTGCAGAAAATGCTGCTGCGATTGCGCCACGAAGGCGCGGTCATCACATTGCAGGGCCTTCGTCCCGAATTCGTCAAATTACTGGATACAGTCGCGCAACAAATGACGGAGCAGCCGCCGGCGCCAGTCGCCAAGCTGCGCGTGACAGCACTTGCGCAAGTTGGCCGCAGCGCCTGGGCGGTCGCCGAAGAAACCACTGCACTGCTCAGCTTCGTCGGCGAAACCGCCATCGCGCTCGGCCGCAGCCTGGTGCGCCCGAGCTCGATCCGCTGGCGGCCGATTCTCTACAACATTCGCCGCGCCGGTTTCGACGCGCTGCCGATCGTCGGCTTGCTGGCTTTTCTGCTGGGTGTGGTCGTCGCCTATCAGGGTGCCGACCAACTCCGCCAATATGGCGCGAATATCTTCGTCGCAGATCTTGTCGGCGTGTCGATACTGCGCGAATTCGCACCGTTGATCACGGCGATCATCGTCGCCGGAAGGTCGGGCTCCGCCTATGCCGCCCAGATCGGCACCATGCAGGTGACCGAAGAGATCGATGCGATGCGTACGCTCGGCGTTTCGCCGCAGGAAATGCTGGTGCTGCCCAAACTCATCGCGCTGGTGATCGCCCTGCCCTTGCTGACGGTGTTTGCGGACGTGCTCGGCGTCACCGGCGGCATGATCATGGCGAAGTCACAACTTGACGTCGGCTACGGCGAATTCCTCGATCGGTTCATCAAGGCCATTGTGCTGTCGACCTATACAGTCGGTATCGGCAAGGCGCCAGTCTTCGCAGTCATCATTGTCATCGTCGGCTGCTTTCAGGGCTTCCGTACCCGCGGTGGCGCCGACAGCGTTGGCCGCCAGACCACGCGCAGCGTCGTCCAGGCGATCTTTCTGGTGATCGTGGCCGACTCGCTGTTCTCGATCGTGTTCAGCGCGCTGGATCTCTGACATGCGCGACGCATCCAAAACCGACGAAGTGGTGATCGAACTCAGCAAGGTATCGACCGCGTTCGGCAGTCATGTCGTGCATACCGATATCGATCTGCAAGTGCATCGCGCCGAAATATTCGCTCTGATCGGCGGCAGTGGTTCCGGAAAATCCACGCTGCTGCGCGAGATGATTCTGCTGCACAAGCCGAACGCGGGTTCGATCAAAGTGCTCGGCGTTGATCTACTGACGATCGAGGACGCCGATGCAGTCGAGTTGCGCCAGCACTGGGGGGTCATGTTTCAGCATGGCGGACTGTTTGGGTCATTGAATGTGCTGGAAAACATCGGCTTGCCCTTGCGTGAACATACCCACCTTGCTTCGAGTTTGATTGACGAGATTGCAGCATCGAAGCTCACGATGGTCGGGCTGGCACCCGAAGTGGGCGCGCAATATCCAGCTGAACTCAGCGGCGGCATGATGAAGCGTGCGTCACTCGCGCGCGCGCTCGCGCTCGACCCGGAACTGCTGTTCCTGGACGAGCCAACCGCCGGACTGGATCCATCGAGCGCCGCGGGCGTCGACGAACTGGTGCTGAAACTGCGCGACCTGTTCGGCCTGACCATCGTGATGATTACCCACGACCTGGATCTGCTTTGGCAGGTTGCCGACCGCGTCGCGGTGCTCGCCGATGGCAAGGTTCAGGGCGTGGGCTCGATGGCCGAGCTGGCGCTGATCGAAAACCCGGCCATCCGCCGGTTCTTCGACGGTCCGCGCGGTCGGGCTGCGCAGGAATACGAAAACCGGCAGGAGCCGGTTCCGACCACAGTTTCCGCACACCGTGAATCAGCGAGGACATGATGGAAACCAAGGTGAATTATGCAATTGTCGGCGCCTTCGTATTGATCCTTGGCTCGGCACTGATCGCCGGCGTGTTATGGATCGCGTCCGGCGGTTCGCTGCAAACAAAATACGACCTGTACCTGGCGATTGAAGAGGAGTCGGTGGCCGGTCTCAATGTCAATGCGCCGGTGAAGTACAACGGCGTCGACGTCGGCAAGGTCAAGAGCATTGTGCTCGATCAGAAGAATCCGCAACGTGTGCGCCTGTTGCTGGCGATCGAACGCGGTACGCCGATCAAGCAGGACACGGTGGCGGTGCTCAAGATACAGGGGCTGACCGGCATCGCGTACATGGAACTTGACGGTGGCGCACGCAATGGCCCGCCACTGACCGTGACCGCAGGCGAGCCTTACCCGGTGATCACGACCAAACCCTCGCTCAGCGCGCGTCTGGAAACGGTCCTCACGAACGTGCTTGCGAAACTGGACAGCACGTCGAACAACATCAATGCGATGCTGAGCGAAGCGAATCAACGCGCGCTGAGCAGCGCACTCGCCGACCTCGCCGCCCTCGCGCACACGGTCTCGGAACGCAGGGAAACACTGGATGCCGGCATCGTCAGCGCCGCTCGCACGTTCGACAACACAGCGCGCGCCAGCGCGAAAATCGGGCCGGCGGTCGACCGTATCGGACGCGCCGCCGATGCAGTGGAAAAATTGGGCGACAGCGCCGCCGTCGCCAGCCACAACGCCGGCAAGACGATTGATTCCGTAGGCGCCGATGTCCAGCGCTTCACACACGAAACCTTGCCGGAACTGGAACGTCTGATGGGTGAACTCGTTGTGCTTTCGGCCTCACTGCGCCGCCTCAGCGAACAAACCGAGCGCAATCCTTCAAGCTTGCTGTTCGGCAGCAGCCCCGTGCCTGATGGGCCCGGAGAGACTTCGGGTGACGGGCGCGGTGCAAACAATTCCTCTGCGAGCAAAGAGCAACCATGAAAATTTCCGGTTCTTCGCGACTACCGCAACGCTGCGCGATGGCGATGTTGCTGGCACTGCTCAGCAGTTGCAGCGCGCTGCTTCCCAAGCCGACACCACAGCCCGCTTTCTTTACGCTCGATGGCGTACCCAATTCCAGACTCGTCGCGGCGGCGACTGAGCAGCGCAACGCGAGCGCGCCCACTCTGGTGGTCAATCCGCCGCGCGCCGCAGCCGGGTTCGACAGTCAGCGCATCATCTACGTGCGTCAGCCGCACAAGCTCGAGTACTTCGCACGCAGTCAATGGATCGACACCCCAGCGCGCATGCTCGCGCCGCTGATCGTCGCAGCCGTTGAGCGCAGCGGCAAATTCGAAGCCGTGTTGCAAAGTGCGAGCGGTGCGAATGGCGACATTCGTCTCGATACCGAGATCCTGCGGCTGGAACATGATTTCGCCAGCGCACCAAGCCAGGTCCGTTTTACGCTGCGCGTCTACCTTGTCGACACCGCTTCACGCCGCGTGCTCGCGTGGAAAGACATTGAAGGCACCGCGCCAGCCGCCAGCGATGATCCTTATGGCGGCGTTATTGCCGCGAATACCGCGGTGCAGTCGGTACTTGATCAACTCGCAGCATTCTGCAGCGACGCTGCGAACCATTGGCAACCGTTGCCAACGATCATGCGCTGACGCACCACGGATGCTGTCGACGCTTGCGACGGTGCGCAACTCCGTCGCGACTGCGCCACAATGCCGCCCGCCAGGCTTTCCGCCGGCCAGTGATCCGGCTCATCGGGTCCGAATCCATTCACGTGTTCTGGAACCCGCATGATCAACAACGACGTACTGCGCAGCATCCGCTACATGCTCGACCTCGGCGACCAGATGGTGATAGACATCGCCAAACTCGCGAGTGCCGATTTCGAACTCGACAAGACCGATGTGCAGGCCTTCCTGAAGAAAGACGATGAGCCCGGTCATGCCGAATGCAGTGATGCCGTGCTCGCGCATTTTCTCGATGGACTGGTGATCCACCGCCGTGGCCGCGACACCGGCAAGCCGCCGCGGCCGGTCGAGAAACGCATCACCAACAACATCGTGTTGAAGAAATTGCGGGTCGCCTTCGAACTGCAGGACGCGGACATGCATCAGGCCTTCGAAGAAGTCGGGTTCCCGATTTCCAAACCGGAACTGTCAGCATTTTTTCGTCAGGCCGATCATCGCAACTACCGCCCCTGCGGCGACCAGATCCTGCGCAACTTCCTCAAGGGACTGACCATCATGGTGCGCGGCGCGTAAGCGCTGCGGCCGCGAACCGCATTACTTCGGATCGAGGGTGAACGCCAGACGCAGACGACCGACATTGTCGTCATAGGCATCGGGCGCACCGATGAAGCCAAAGGCATCGGCAAAACCGACGAACAGGGTGGTCGCGCCGTCGGGCTTTACAAACGTCTGGGCTTTGCCGTCGGCGGTCTTGCCATCGCCGATCAGAAACACCTGGTTTGGCTTCGGTTCGACACGCTCGCTGGAATCGGACTCGGGTACGAGCCCTGCTTCGACTTCGATACCCGCATCGGGGGCGACCGGGAATACGCCAACGATGAACATCGAGCGATTGCTCGAACGTATCGCCGAGTAGCCATTGCTGGCACTGATATCGGTCGCGGTCGACACGCAATCGCCACCATCGGGTCCATTGGACAGCGCGCCGGCGCAACCGACCTGACCCTCAAGGGTATCGAAACGAATACTGCTCGCATCACCGAGGGTGATTGCGGTGGGAACAACACCGAGACTTGGCGTATCGATCGGATCGACGTTTTGACCAGCAAGATAGATGTTTGCGCGAGCATCAACCGTCGTCGCGCTCTCGGGCAGGGTCCAGGCGAAACCGGCGAGCGGATCGATGTTGTCCGCTTCGCCCTGAACTTGTTCCTGTTCCGGCATCGCGCCACTGCTTTGGGCCATGGCATCTTGTACCGACGCAGGCGCGCTCGAAGTCGCTGCGCCACGATCCGGGACAACAGCTGCCTCTTCTTCGGCACGCTGGCAAGCGCCCAAGGCAATGGAAGTCGCAACGATCAACACTAAACGGTGCAAAGTCATGCCGCTCTCCTTCAGAATGGCGCGATTCTCGCACCTCTTTCGGATGTCACACGTTCAACCATGGAAATCGTTCATCTCCATCGTGGCCATTCGCCGCTGATCATCAGTTGCCCACATGACGGCCAGTTCATTCCTGCGGCAATCAGCGCGCGGATGCACCCGGACGCGCAACGTGCACCAGACACCGACTGGCATGTCAGTCGGCTTTACGCGTTTGCGCGAGACGCACTCGGCGCATCGATGCTGGTGCCATCGCATTCACGCTATGTCGTTGACTTGAACCGACCACCCGACGGCGTCGCGCTGTATCCGGGTCGACGTGAGACTGGCCTTGTTCCAACCATCGAGTTTTCATCCAAGCCCATCTACCTCGACGATGCCGATCCGGACAGCGACGAGGTCCGGCAGCGCGTCGAGACCTACTGGCGGCCTTATCACGATGCCCTTGCCGCCGAGATCGAACGAGTGCGCGCCGTGCATGGTCGCGTCGTCCTGTGGGACGCGCACTCGATCCGCTCGGTGGTGCCGATGTTTTTCGAAGGTCGGTTGCCTGACCTGAACGTCGGCACGGCCGACGGCCGCACCACCAGTCCAGATCTGTTGGCACGCTTGGCTACGGTGTTGAACGCGCAGACTGTCTACTCGCACGTCATCAACGGCCGCTTCAAGGGCGGCTACATCACCCGCCATTACGCCGAACCGGCGCGCGGAATCGAGACCGTACAAATGGAAATGGCACAGTGCAGCTACATGGATGAAGACCATTTCGTTTACAGGACCGACTTGGCTGAGCGAATCCAGCCGGTCCTGCGCGATTTGCTGGCCGCGACCCTGGCATGAGTGACGCGCTCAAGACCCTTCTGGCCAAGCATGGTGCCCGTCTGCGCATGCTGATCGAGGTGCATTGCAGCCGCGATCAGGGGCTGGACGCGGACGATATCGAGCAGGAAGTGCGTATCAAACTGTGGAAAGCGCTGGAGAGTGACAAGAATCTGGTCGCTGCTGCGTCTTATATCCAGAAGGTGGTCGTCACGACTGTCGTCGATGCTGTCCGGCGCGCCCAGGTGCGCTTTGCGGAATCGATCGAAGATCGTGATGAAGGCACCTTCGACGCCAGTGTTTCCGGGCCTTTGCGGCCAGAAGCGCAGGCGAAACAGAATGAATGGGCAGGCTTGCTGATGCGCAGCATCAATGAACTGCCAGAGCGGCGGCGATTGCCGGTGCAGCTTGCGCTGCAGGGTTTTACCGCCGAAGAAGTGGCCCGCCTGACCGGGGTCAGTGTCGCCGGGGCACAGCAGCTGTGCTACCGCGGCATAGAGGAACTGAAGGCGCGCCTGCGCGAACTGGGCGCAGACCAGATTGACGATTGATATTGGAAGGACGCAACGATGACCACGCTGAAGCTCAAATCCCTTTATCGCGACGCCACGCGCGGCTTGCCGAACGATGCCGACTTGCGCGTCACCCAGGACGAACTGGTCACGCTCGCTGGCGGTCAATCGCTGGGCGTGCGTCAGGAAGCGGCCGTCGCCGGTCTGGCAACCTCGTCGGAACAAGCGCTGGCGCTGCAGATCGCCCACGCGACCTCGGATTGGGCGCAGGCGCTGGCCGACGATTTGGCCGCGCTGCGCTCACCGTCATTCGGTCAACGCGTCGCCGCTTGGTTCAAGGCTGCGACGTTGCCGCCGGTATTCGCCGCCTGCGCGATTTCGTTGCTGGCCGTAGCCGCCTGGCGCATGAGCGCACCCGAACTTGGCGCAACGCCAACGACGCAGCCCGTCGCTGCCGAACCGGTTCTGTTCGGCGGTGATTTCGACGACGCCATCGCCCATCAGGACGCCCCGGATACCTTGTTCGGGGGCGATTTCGACAGTTGATCGTCGTAGCGCGAGCAGTAACGCTCAGTCGCTGATTCGGGCGACGTATTTCCGGACGACGTAGTCGTCGATGATCGCCACGAAATCCCGCGCAATGTGGTCGCCGCGCAACGTGTGCTTCTTTTCGCCGTCAATGAACACCGGCGCGGTCGGCGTCTCGCCGGTACCGGGCAGGGAAATGCCGATATTGGCGTGCTTCGATTCGCCGGGGCCATTGACGATGCAGCCCATCACCGCCAGCGTCATGTTCTCGACCCCGTCGAAGCGCAATTTCCACTCAGGCATCGCCGCTCGGACATGATCCTGCACGTTCTTGGCGAGCTCCTGAAAGAACGTGCTGGTGGTGCGGCCGCAGCCCGGACATGCGGTCACCAGTGGCGTGAATGCACGCAGACCCATGGTCTGCAGCAGTTCCTGCGCGACGATCACCTCACGCGTGCGTGATTCGCCCGGCTCTGGCGTCAGCGAGATGCGGATGGTGTCGCCAATGCCCTGCTGCAACAGCACGGCAAGCGCAGCGGTGGACGCAACGATGCCCTTGGAACCCATCCCCGCTTCAGTCAGCCCAAGATGCAGCGCGTAATCGCAACGCGCTGCGAGTGCTGCGTAAACACTGATCAAGTCTTGCACACCGCTGACCTTGCAGCTCAGGATGATCTGGTCACGGGCGAGTCCAATCTCCTCCGCCTTCGCGGCCGAATCGAGCGCGGAGCGGATCAACGCCTCGCGCATCACCGTGGTTGCATCCCAAGGCACGGCACGGGCGTGATTCTCATCCATCATCTGCGCCAGCACGGATGGATCCAGCGAACCCCAGTTCACGCCGATACGCACCGGCTTGCGATAGCGCAGGGCCATCTCGACGATGGACGAGAACTGCGTATCGCGCTTACGCCCAAAGCCGACATTGCCGGGATTGATGCGGTATTTCGCGAGCGCTTCGGCACACGCCGGTTCGTCGCTCAGCAGCTGGTGGCCGTTGTAGTGGAAATCGCCAATGATGGGCACCTCGATGCCCATCATCGCCAAGCGGTCGCGGATCCTCGGAAGCGCGCTCGCAGATTCAGGATTGTTGACGGTGACCCGCACCAGTTCCGAACCGGCCCGCCACAATTCGGCGATTTGCTTCGTGGTCGACGCGATGTCGGCGGTATCGGTATTGGTCATCGACTGGACGACGATGGGGGCATCGCCGCCAATCAGGACGCCGCCGACACGCACGGAAATGCTGTGCCGACGCGATATCGGCAGGGAAATTGCTGGGTGGTCGCTCATGCGGCGCTATTTTCGACTTTTTTGCTGCCGTCCGCGACCCTGAGGTAGGCACCGGTGTTTTCCAGCAGGTCGACTTCCGAAAAAACACGCACGCGTGGCTCGCGTGAATCGCCGTATCGTTCCGGTCGCATCGAGACTTCGACACGCGCAAACGCACGCTCGCCGATGCTCGGCGCCAGGATGCTCATGCCGCCGTTGCCTGGATGCAATGGCACCAGTTCGATCGCCCGCACCGGCGTCTTGAAGCTCGTGCCGGTTTCAGCAATGCGTAAAGCTGCAGGTTCGGCCTCGCGCGCGAGCAACTCAACGCCCGCCTCCACTTCGCCTTCATTGCCGAAACGCAACCAACGGATCACGCCGATCATCCATTCGCGTTCGGAATCGTCGTCATCCGGCGTCGCCAACCCGACCAATTCGCCAATACGCGCCTTGGCACCACTTTCCATGCTCCATTGCAGACGGTAGCCGCCGAGTCCCTGATCCATGACCTTGGCACGCGTCGGTAGTGCCCGCGCCGCATCACCGCCGCCCTGTGCCCACGATGCGGTCTTGTCGCGTTCACTCAAGCTGATGCCCGGCCCACGCAGTTCGCGCACGAAATTCTCGAAATCAAGGCGCCCGGAAAGATGGAAATGGATCGCGTGCAAGCCGATCAGGGTTTCAAGTTCATGGCCCGCAGAAAGCCGCGAATGGTCGCGATCGAACTGCGGTCGCCAGGCCCACATCAGGCGCTTGATCAGATCCTGCGCAATCGGCGTCTTCGGCCCACCCTTCAGGCCAAAGCTCAGTGGACCACCCATCGCACCAGACAGGGATAACTCGCGATCAACGAATTGACGGGCTTTTTCGGGCGAGAACGCGATGCGCGCGGCGTCCGCAGCACGTTGTTCCTGAGGTGAATAGCCCGGACCGCGGTCTTCGTCTTGGGCGACATCAAAGCCGAGCCCTCCGCCCAGCGTCGATAGTTCGCAGTAACCGGCCCACTGGCGCATCGCCTCATGGGCGTCGACCATTTCTTTCTGCATCAAGCGATACGGGTTGCTGATCGCCAACAACAGTGCATGCGCATAGGCCTGGCTGGCATTGACTGCAGCCTTGCCGAGCAATGCGTCGGCGACCTGCTTGTCGACGACGCCGATGGCCGCAGTGAAGCGATAGACGTCGTGCATCGCCTGCCAAGCACCGCGGGCCGGCGACAAGTAAAGCAAATAACCGCGCAACAAGGCTTCGGCGTGATGCGACAGCGCGCGCGTTGCCGCCATTGCAGCCACCCCCCCTTTCAGGAACGGCAGCTTGCCGGCCGGCGCGCAAAGACCATGCAAAGCCATGCGATAACCGAGCGCCAACTCGTCGTGGAATTCACGCGACTGCATTCCGAGTTGATGCTTGGCTTGCGGCAACGGAAAGCTGGAACCGACGACCTGACGATCGGCCTGCGCCACCAGTTGCGCGATCGGTGAACGCATCGTCTCGAGCGCATTCAGGCGCAGCGCCGCATCGATGCGCAGCCCGTTCAATTCCTTCAAACCCTGCAGCAAAGTACGTGATGCAGCCAATGCATTCGCCAAGGGCAAGGCATTGACCCACTGCGAGAAGCCGCGCGCATCGGTCGGCAACGACGTACGCGTCGGCAGCGCGCGCTCCGGAAATCCTTGTGCCAGTCGCTGATAAAGATCGCTCATAGCACCTCCTGCATGGCCCCCATTGTAGGCGGGCCATGGTGAACCTCACCGCGAAGAAACGCACTCATTCGCAACGGAATGTGGCAGAAACGCTAGCCGAGGTGGTCAACAGGCCGATACTATCGAGCGCAACGGAGTGTTGATGAACGAACGTCTCGATATCGCGGTGATCGGTTCCGGCCCCGCCGGACTGAGTGCGGCCGCGCATGCGGCCGAGCTCGGCGTTACGCATGTGCTGCTGGAAGCCGCACCGCATCTGTCGAATACAATCTTCCGCTACCAGAAGGGCAAACATGTGATGGACGAGCCCGGCATCCTGCCGTTGCGCTCGCCATTGCCGTTTCGCGCCGGCAGCCGCGAAAAAATCCTGCAGGACTGGATCGACGGTGTCGGTCAGCTCAAGGTCAATATTCGCCACGGCCATGAAGTCAGCAAGATCCAGCCGGATGGCGACGGCTTTCTGATCCAGTGCAGCAACGGCGCGCGCTTCACCGCCGGCAAGGTCGTGCTCGGCATCGGCATGCAGGGCAACCTGCGCAAGCTTGGCGTGCCCGGTGAAGACCTGCCCACAGTGCAATACCAACTCGACGACCCGGGCGCCTATCAAGGTGAAACCATCGTCGTTGTCGGCGCTGGCGATGCCGCAATCGAAAACGCACTGGCGCTCGCGAAACAGAACCAGGTCATCGTGATCAACCGGCGCGACGAATTCGCCCGCGCCAAGGAAGGCAATCTGCGCCTCATCCTGCGCGCCGTCGACGAAGGCACGATGCAGTGTTATTACAACTCCGCGCCGGAATCGGTGGAAGCACTGCGCGTCGGACGCAAGCCATTGCGTCTGCACATCACGACGCAGAGCGGCAAGGCGCAAATTCTGTGCGATCGCATCATCGCGCGTCTGGGTGCCACGGCGCCGCGCGCCTTTGTCGAAAGTTGCGGCGTCGTATTCCCGAGCAAGGATCCGAACGCGGTACCCGCAATTTCACCGCAGTATGAATCGAATGTGCCGGGCATCTACATCGTTGGCGCGCTTGCCGGTTATCCGCTGATCAAGCAGGCGATGAACCAAGGTTACGAAGTTGTCGAATACATCCTCGGTCGACAGGTGGAGCCCGCCGACGAACCCCTGCTCAAGGCCAAGTTCCGCAATGTCGCCGGCATCACCTCAGTCAACGCCCTGCTCGCGCGCATCCAGGAGCGCGTGCCACTGTTGGCCAAGATCACGCCGTTGCAACTGCGCGAATTCCTGCTCGATTCGGAGATCCGCACGCCGCGTCCAGGCGAGACCATTTTCGCTCGCAACGACTATACGAATTCGTTCTATTCGATCGTCGACGGTGAAGTGGTGGTGGTTGTCGACGAAACGACCAATCAGCGCATTACCCTGAAAGCGGGCGAGTTTTTCGGCGAAATGGGTCTGATCTCCGGTCGCCGTCGCTCGGCGAAAGTGGTTGCACAATCCAATTGCATGTTGATCGAAACACCACGGCGCTCGATGAATCGCCTGATCCAGTCGGTCGAAGCGGTCAAGCGCGAGGTCGACAAGGTGTTCATCGCGCGCGCACTGCAGTCGCGCTTTACCCCGGAATCGAATATCGAGAAACTGCGGGAACTCGTGGAATCCGCCGAAATCCGTCAGTTCCGCGCCGGCGACGTGCTGTTCAGGGAAGGCGAAGTCGGCGATTGCCTGCATCTGGTGCGACGCGGGTCGCTGACCATCTCTCGCGAAATCGGCGGCAAGGAAATCGTGTTGTCCTATGTTCCCGCCGGCAGCTATGTCGGCGAGATGGCCCTGCTCGGCGAGAGCAAGCGCTCGGCGACGGCGAAGGCCGCGATCGCGACCGAAACCATCCGCATCGACGGTGAAGCGTTCAAGCGCGCCGTGCATCGCGATCCGCTGCTGCGCCTGCGGCTGCAAGCCGAGTATTCGGCACGCACGGCCGCGAATCTGGCGATGCAGCAGATCGGCGCCGGTAGCGACATCGTCTCGTTCCTATTGACGCAAGGAGCAGGCGAAGCGACCGACATCCTGCTGATCGACGAGTCGCTCTGTGTGCGCTGCGACAACTGCGAGAAGGCCTGCGCTGAAACCCACAGCGGCACGTCCAGGCTCGACCGCGAAGCCGGCCCGACTTTTGCCAATGTGCATGTACCGACCTCCTGCCGCCACTGCGAACATCCGCATTGCATGAAGGACTGTCCGCCCGACGCCATCCATCGCGCACCGAACGGCGAAGTCTTCATCGCCGACAACTGCATCGGCTGTGGCAACTGCGAGCGCAACTGTCCGTATGGCGTGATCCACATGGCCGCGAAGCCGCCAACGAAGCCGGGGCTGATCCGCTGGCTGATGTTCGGTTCGGGGCCCGGCCCCGGCGAGTCGCCTTACGACCCGCTGAAGCCGCCCTCGGCGTCCGAAAAGAAAGCGGTGAAATGCGATATGTGCAAGGACCTGAAAGGCGGCCCGGCCTGCGTGCGTGCGTGCCCGACCGGCGCTGCCATCCGCATCGGCCCGGACGAATTCATTGCCTACGCGCAGTCTCGGAGATAGCGCGTGCGCGAATCGATCCTGAGCTATCGCGGCGTGCGCTATCTGTGGATTTCGTCGGCGCTATGCATCGCCAGCACCACGGCTTACCTGATGCACGATCCCGTAGGTGCGCCCAACGGCGGTACCTGGCTCGGCTACACGCTGGGCACGATCGCCGCAGTGCTGATCCTATGGCTGATGTTGCTCGGCGTCCGTAAACGACGCTATGCCAGTCGCGCTGGCAGTGTGCTCGGCTGGACCTCGGCGCATGTCTACCTCGGTGCCGCACTGGGCGTGATCACCCTGCTGCACGCCGGCTTTCAGGTCGGCATGAACATCCACACGCTGGCCATGATCCTGATGTTCCTGGTCATCGCCAGCGGACTGTTTGGCGTACTCGCGTACGTGCGTTATCCGAGCCTGATGACGCGCAATCGCGACAACTCGACGCGCCAGGCGATGATCGACGAAATCGACGAACTCGACCAGCAATCGCTCTCCCTCGCCGACGCCGTCGACCCTAAAATCCATGCCGCGATCCTGCGCTCGATCGAGCGCACGCGTATCGGCGGTTCGCCATGGCGACTGCTGCGACCGCGCGCCGAAGGTGACTCGACGATTGATCAGGTGCGCGCGTTCCTCGACGAAAAAGATCGCGCGAAGCGGAAGAAGGAAAAAAAGAACGACACGCCGACAATGTTCGCGATGGTCGATTTTCTCTCCTCGCACGCAGCCGACAGCACCAACGAAGCGTTACGCAAACTGATGGATGTTTTGGCGCGCAAGAAGACGTTGGGCGCGCGCATCACCCGCGACCTGCAACTGCAGGCGATGCTCGAGATCTGGCTGTATGTGCATGTGCCATTGTCATTCGCCACGCTGGCAGCGGTGAGCGCCCACGTCGTCAGCGTTTTCTTCTACTGGTGAGGTTGCGATGCGCTGGCTGATTCGACGTGTCGTCAAGCACACCGCCGGACCGGTGTTCGAGGACGACATCCATTTCGGGGAAACCCTCGGCATCGGTCGCGGCACCGACCAGGCGATCTACATCAATGATCTGCGCGCTGCGCTCGCCCATGCCAAAGTCGTGGCCATCGGCAACGGTCGCTATCGGGTCGAATCGCTGATCGCCGCAGGTGTGCGCATCAATGGCAAGACCAGCCAGCAGGCCATGGTCGGTGCCGGCAGCCACGTCGACATCGGACAAACGCGCATCGCCCTGCTTGAGCCGCCCGCTGGCTATGAAGCTGCGGTCGAAATCAGCAGCATCGACGAACGCGAGATCGAAGCCGCCAGGCCCGCGCCGAAACTCACCCTGAAAAGCGGCGCGATCAGCATGCGCCGGATGTCGTGGCTGCTGTTTGCGTTGGTGCTGGCGATTGGCCTCGGCTTGCCGCTGCTGGCCCATTATCGGCCGCAGTTGCAGGACCTGATCGAGTCGTTGCCGCTCGGTGGACGCAAGGTCTGGAATACCGGCGATCTGGCGTCGGCACACCATTTCTTCGGTGCCGACTGCAACCACTGCCATGTCGATGCTTTCGTTTCCGTGCGCGACGAACAATGCAAGACCTGCCATGCCAAGACCGAAGCGCATGTCGACGCAAGTTTTGAACTGACACCGGGCGGCGACGACCGCTGCGCCTTCTGCCACCGTGACCACAATGGCGCCGATGCGCTGGTGCGCAACGACCAGAACCTGTGCAGCGATTGCCATCGCGACATCACGACACGCATCAAACGCGCCGACCCGCATGCCGATGTCGCTGATTTCGGCACCAGTCACCCCGCCTTCGTGGTGTCGCTGCCGGCTTGGGATGCGCAAGGAAACTTTGTGCCGGTGCGTGCCGCACTCGCAACGCCCGGCATCAAGGAACTGAGCGGCCTGAACTTTCCGCATGATGCGCATCTGGATGCGGTGGGAATACGCGGTCCGAAGGGCGACGAAATCCTGACCTGCGCGAATTGCCATATTGCCGAACCCGGCGGCGCACGCATGCAACCGATCGAGTTCGAACGGCACTGCCAAAGTTGCCACAAGCTGACGTTTTCGATCCGCGATGCCAAGCGCGAAGTGGCGCATGCCGACGTCGAAAAAGTCGGCTACACGATCAGCGAGTTCTTCGCCCGCGAAGCGCTCGAAGGCGGATTCAACCAGGTCAACGCTCCGACAGTGGTGCGTGCACGCCGCCGCCCCGGCGACCCGATCACACCGCAGGAGCGTGCAGAAGCACTGACCTGGGCGCGCGATCAGGCACGGGTCGCGATCGATAACCTGTTCAACGGCCGCGCCTGCGATACCTGCCACGTGGTCTATCGCGACGACCAACAGGAATGGCAGGTAAAGCCGGTTCGCGTCGCAGGCCAGTGGTTCCCGAAGGCAAGCTTCGCACACGGCTCACACGGCACCATGCAATGCGAGGATTGCCATGCTGCATCGACGGCCACGAGCAGCGCTGCGCTCATCCTGCCCGACATCGATGACTGCCGCAGTTGCCATGGCGGCGAACACGCCGAAAATCTGGTTCCGACGACTTGCATCGACTGTCATTCGTTCCACGATGCGGCGCATCCGGGGCCGTGATTCGTCGCCGATCGCTGACACCCGCACCTTTTGCCTTCGTGACTACAACTCGCGCACCACACGGAACCCGACATCGAGCGCGGCGCTGTCGCTGTCCTTGGTGTCCTGTAGCCCGAGCAGACTGCCGTTGCGGCCATCGCGGTAGGAACTGCCCATGATCTTGCGTTGCTCGCATTCGCCGCTCGCGGCACAGTCGACTACCCACTCCGCGACATTGCCGACCAAATCGTTCACACCTTGGGCGCTGGCTGCGAAACGACCCGCCACGGCGGTGTCTTCGACGCCGTCCTTGCAGTTGTAGCGCTCGCGCATGTTCATGTCGCGACCGTCGTGCCCGTAAATATTGCCGAGCCGACACACCAGCACCTTGGTATTGACGCCGAGTGCCGCCGCACGCCATTCGCGCGCCGTCGCCAGCCGGTATTTGTGACCGGTCTGCTGCGACAACCATGCGGCGTAGGCGCGCGCATCGTCGAAGCTGACGCATACCACCGGATGACGGTCGTCCTGCTTGAAACCCGGATCTTGCCAGGTTCGCTTTTTCAACAACGACAGCGGCGAACCGATCTGCCGACACTGTTCGACAGCGCGCCCGGTGGCGCGTGCAAAGCGCGCATATTCACCGCGCGTGACTTCGTTGACAGCCATGGCGATATCGCCGGTGGCGAGGTTGATCACCCGCATCGGTGGGCCGGACTGATCTTGTACCGACAACCCGGACGCGGCCGGTGACGGAGGATCTTCCGCCGGCGAAACGGCTTCCGGCACCGCCACCAGCGCTGGCGTCGCGGCTTGCGCCGGCACGGGCGCTTGTTGGATTTTGGCAGTGTTGACCGCTTGCGTTGGCCTACGATCCATCGAATTCACTTCGCGCATGCGCGTCATGTAAGCCAGTCCGGCGACCACGACCAGCAACATCGCCAGCAACGTCAATCGCCGCGGCCACGCCGGGGCTGCTGGCGGTGGCTTGAACACCTGCGCGACTTCGGTCGAGTGCTGGCCGGTCGGTTGCAGAACGCGATCGAGCACCGCGATGAATTCGTCTGCCGACTGCACGCGATCTTCCGGTCGTTTCGCCAGAGCACGGTCGATCAACGGCTGCCAGCGTGCGAGTTCGGTGGGCAGCCGCGGAATCACTTCGGTGTGGTGCGCCATCGCCATCGTGACGGCATCGTCGCCGCGAAAAGGCAGCTTGCCGGCAAGCAACTCGAAGGCCATCACGCCGAGACTGTAAAGGTCGGAACGTGCATCCACTTCCTGACCGCGCGCCTGCTCCGGGCTCATGTAGGCCGATGAACCGAGTGCATCGCCCTGATGGGTTACGCGCACACTGCCGAGACTGCGCGAGATGCCGAAATCCGCAAGCCGCGCACGCCGCTCGCGGTCGAACAGCACGTTCTCCGGTTTCACATCGCGATGGACAACACCATGCGCGTGCGCAAAGCCGAGCGCCTGCGCGATGTTGCGCAGCACCACACCGATTCGCGCCAAGTCGCCCTGCAGGTCGGTCTGCGTCAGATCGCCACTCGGCAAATACGCCATCGAGTAGTACGGCAAGCCGTCGCGGGTGCGCCCGACCTCGTAGATGCCGACGATGTGCGGATGTTCGAGTCGCGCGATGGTGCGCGCTTCATGTTCGAAACGGACGGCAATTTGATCATGCGTCGCGCCACGAAAGTGCACGACCTTGATCGCCACCGGCCGGTCGAGCGACAACTGCGTCGCCAGGTACACCGCCGCCATGCCGCCTTCGCCCAAGCGACGTTCGATGCGGTAACCGGGTATGTCGGGAAATGCGCTCATGCAGTGGTCGCTCGAATTCGGCCTTTATACCGCAGCCTGCCCGATGCGCAGACGTGGTTGCTTCAGGCACAATCGTCAGATGAGTGAAATCGTGAGTGAAACGCCCTGGTTCGCTGTCGTGACTGTCGCAGGCCAGGACGCACTGGCCTTTCTGCAGAGTCAGTTTGCCGCCGATTTGATGGCGCTTGCCGATGGTGAATTGCGCTGGTCGGCTTTGCTGAATCCGCAGGGCCGCGTGTTGCAAGTCGTCGCGGTTTTGCGCCATGACCCGTCGCGATTCTCGTTGCTCGTGCCCTTCCGACGCGGCCTTGAATTGCAGTCGATGCTGCAGAAATTTGTCTTCCGCCGCAAGCTGACACTCGCGGTGGATGACGAAGCGCGCGTTTGTGCTGATCCTGATGGCATCGCTTGCGGCTTGCCCGACTTGCACCTGCGCATCGGCAACGCAACCGATACCCGAGTGCTCGGCCGCAATGTTGTGGCTGCTTGCATCGCGGCTGGACTCGCTTTGATCGACGAACATGCTTCCGGCAAACATCTCGCACATGCGCTGCGTCTCGACCGCTTCTTGGCCTTCAGCGTGAAGAAAGGCTGTTATCCGGGGCAGGAGATCGTCGCGCGCACGCATTTTCTGGGGCGCAACAAGCGGGTGCTGGTCGAACTGTCAGCGTCCGACGGCAGTCCATTGCACAGTGCCGACATGGTCTACGAAGACACCGCCGAAATCGGCGAAATCGCCTGTTCGAGCGACTCGACAGCACTCGCCGTTTTACGGCAATTGCCAGCGGAACATTCGAGAATGCATGCTGGCGCGAATAGGGCATTAGTAACGATTGTCGCAACCTTCGCTGACCAGCCCTAGAAACGTATACAAAGAGTTTCGTTATCGCGTTGGCACATAAAGAAAAAGATGCTATAGCAGCAATAACAGAAGGGAGGCTCCATGAAACAGGTGTTGCGCAAGCAGGGTTTCGTTCGAGGAATGCAGGTCGCGATGGCGAGCCTGTTCGGGGTCGTCGTCAGTCAGTCGGCACTCGCCGCCGAGTACAAGTTTCTGGTTGAACCCAGTTACAACGTGCAGCGCTCGACCGAGGTCTATCAACCACTCGTTGCCTATTTGTCGAAAGCGACCGGACACAAGATCACCCTTGTCACGTCGCGCAACTACCACTTCTTCTGGCGCGACGTGCGACAGAACGCACCGGTCGACTTCATGTTCGCCGAAGCGCATTTCACCGACTTCCGCGCCAAACGCTTCGGTTTCGAGCCGATCGCGCGCACGGTCGAAAACGCCAGCTATACCCTGCTCGGCAGTGACCAGTTGAAGACCACGACGCTGAACGGCCTGATCGGCAAAGGCATCGTGTCGATGCCTTCGCCGAGCATGGGATTTGCGATGCTGCTGCAGTTCTTCCCGGATCCGATTCGCCAGCCCAACCTGATGTCGACGGCACAGTCGTGGCGTGACGGTGTGGAAATCGTGTTCGCCGGCGAAGCCGATGCCGCGATCGTGCCAACCTGGCTCAAGGATCAATATCCGAACCTGATCCCGATCTCGACCTCGCCGGAATTCCCGGGCGCTGCCGTATCCGCCGCCCCCGGTGTTCCACCGGAAGCGAAACAGGCGATCAAGGACGCATTGCTCAAGCTGCACGAAGACCAAGGCGCCTATGAAGTGCTCTCGGAGCTCGGCGTCACCCAGTTCGTTACGGCAAGCGCGGCGGATTACGACGGCCAGGAAAAAGTGCTCGAAGGCTTCTTCGGCTACAAGGCCAAACCGGTGGAAGCTGCTACACCTGCCAATTGATTCATCAGTTTGCGCAAATCTTCGCCTCGGCCAAACCGGGGCGATTTGCTGTCTGGCATTTGCGGTCAGGTATCAACCGATCGGTTCCAGCCCAAAGCGCGAATGACCGGACTGTTCCAGATACTCAAGCCACTTCGCCAGAAACGCATTCATGCGCAGACGGTGCCTGAACACGACTGACGGCGGTGCGCTGCGACCCAGCACATCTTCAAGCCTTGAGCCGAAATAACACGCTGTTACTTCGGCCATGCGCGCGTCGCTGAACAGGCGCAAATGCGCTGATGGATCCGGCTGGCCGGTGAGGTCATCGAGCATTTCGTAACTGATGCGCAATTCGGTGGTGAAGGCGTGGCGCTCGAGCACGTCGATGCGCACCGGCAAGCCGTGATTACCGCGCGAACGATAGCTGCCGACCGCAAGCGCGCGCGGCCCGAACAGGCGCGTCAGCTGCCAGTAATTCGTGCCGTACAAGCCCATCAGATAGCTGAAGCGGCTGGGCCGAACGATGCTGTCGTTTCTTGCAAGCGAGTTCATGCATCCGATGTTAGCGATTCATCGCGTTCCGACCAGCCTGCACATTCGCGTTGATGCGGCGTATAGTGGAAGCCCCGTCAGAAAAGGTGCCGCTCGATGCCGAGCGCGGACAGCACCTTGCTGGCAATTTCCTCGATCGATGTATGTGTCGTGCTGAGCACCGGCATGCGTTCGCGCTTGAACATTTTTTCCGCTTCCGCCACTTCGAAGCGACATTGTTCGAGGGTCGCGTAACGACTGCCGGCCTTGCGTGCTTCGCGCACTTGCTGCAGGCGCACTGGATCGATGGTGAGCGCAAAAATCTTGTTGCGATACGGTGCCAGTCGCTTCGGCAGATCCGGGGACTCCAGGTCGTCCGGTGTCAGCGGATAGTTCGCGGCCTTGATGCCAAAATGCAGCGCCATGTAAAGGCAAGTCGGTGTCTTTCCAGAACGCGATACGCCGATCAGGATGACATCGGCATCGTTGTAGTTGAGATCGACGCCGTCATCGTGCGTGAGCGTGTAATTGGTCGCATTGATGCGCGCTTCGTATTCGGCAAAGTTGACGAGGCCATGCGCCTGGCCGACGCGCGGCTGGCGCTTGGTGCCGAGTTCGAGTTCAAGAGGCGCAATGAACGGCGCGAAGACATCAAGCATGAGTGCGCCACTCGCGCTGATCACGGCAGTCAGTTCGCTGTCGATCACCGTATTGACGACAATCGGGCGAACGCCCGTAGCCTCACACTCGCTGCGGATGCGCTCAGCGGCCAGATGTGCTTTCTCGATCGAGTCGACGAACGGCATGCGCATGGTCTCGAACTGGATGTTTTCGAACTGCGTCAACACCGAATGTCCAATGGTTTCAGCGGTGATGCCGGTGCCGTCGGAGATGTAGAAAATCTTGCGCGCCATCGAATTGCCTCATCTGTGCACAACAAGCATACGCAAGCACAGCGGACTTCGCTTGCCGCTTCAGGGTCAATCCCGGATCATTGCGCCTTTGCGGTGCCCCGCACATTACGGAGATCTCCATGACCGACCAGGTGCTCTGGCTCGATCGACTGCGCTTGTCTGACCTCGCGGAAGTGGGCGGCAAGAATTCATCGCTTGGCGAAATGATCGGCCATCTCGCGTCCCTGGGTGTCTCCGTTCCCGGCGGCTTCGCAACGACGGCGCACGCATTTCGCGAATTCATCGACCAGAGCGGCCTGAAGGCGCGCATCTTCGCGAAACTGGGCTCGCTCGACACCGAGGACGTCGTCGCACTCGCCGAAGTGGGCGCCGAGATCCGCGGCTGGGTCATCGACACTGCATTGACGCCGCAATTGGACAACGCGATTCGCGACGCCTATAGCAAACTCTGCGCCGACAACGGCGGTGAAGCGAGCGTCGCCGTACGGTCTTCGGCCACCGCCGAAGACTTGCCCGACGCCTCGTTCGCCGGCCAGCAGGAAACCTTTCTCAACGTCATCGGCATCGACGACGTGCTGCACCGGGTCAAGGAAGTATTCGCTTCGCTTTACAACGACCGCGCGATTGCTTACCGCGTGCATCATGGTTTCAAGCACGAGGACGTGTCCCTGTCGGCCGGCGTGCAGTTGATGGTGCGCTCGGATATCGGCGCCGCCGGCGTACTGTTCACGCTGGATACGGAATCCGGTTTCCGCAACGCCGTGTTCATCACGTCGAGTTATGGCCTCGGTGAAACCGTCGTGCAAGGCGCGGTCAATCCCGACGAGTTCTACGTCTACAAACCGACGCTGCGTGACGGTTTTCCCGCCATCCTGCGCCGGCAACTCGGTTCCAAACAGATCCGCATGGTCTATTCGTCGCAACCCGGCGAACGCGTACGCACCGAAGCCACGCCCATCGAGTTGCAAAACCAATTCTCGATCAGCGATGCCGATGTGCATGAACTGGCGAAGCAGTCGCTTGTCATCGAGCAGCATTACGGCCGTCCGATGGATATCGAATGGGCCAAGGACGGCGTCACCGGGAAGCTGTTCATCGTGCAGGCGCGACCGGAAACAGTGAAATCACGCGCGCGCGCGACCCAGCTCGAACGCTTCCATCTCAGCGGCAAGGGTCCGGTACTTTGCGAGGGCCGCTCGATCGGGCACAAGATTGGCGCGGGCAAGGCGCGCGTGATTCGCAACATCAGCGAAATGAGCAAGTTGCAACCCGGCGACGTGTTGATCGCCGACATGACCGACCCCGACTGGGAACCGATCATGAAGCGCGCATCGGCGATCGTGACCAATCGCGGCGGGCGCACCTGCCATGCCGCCATCATCGCCCGCGAACTCGGCGTACCTGCGGTCGTCGGATGCGGCAATGCGCTGGAAATGATTCCCGATGGCCATGACGTCACCGTCTCCTGTGCCGAGGGCGACACTGGTTTGATTTATGACGGCCTGCTCGGTTTCGAACGCATCACCGCGGATCTCGACCAGATGCCGCCAGCGCCATTGAAGATCATGATGAATGTCGCGAACCCGGAGCGCGCCTTCGATTTTGCACAGCTGCCGAATGCCGGTGTCGGCCTGGCGCGACTCGAAATGATCATCAACAGCCACATCGGCGTGCACCCGAAAGCGCTGCTGAACTATGCGCAACAGGACGCAGCGACGAAGGCGAAAATCGACGAGCGCATGGCCGGCTACAGCGATCCGGTCGCCTTCTATGTCGATCGTCTGGCCGAAGGCATCGCCACCATCACCGCGGCATTCGCACCGAACCCGGTGATCGTGCGTCTGTCCGATTTCAAATCGAACGAGTACGCCAACCTGATCGGCGGCAAGCGTTACGAGCCACACGAAGAAAACCCGATGCTCGGCTATCGCGGTGCCAGTCGCTATGTCGATCCGGCCTTTGCCGACTGCTTCGCGCTCGAATGCCGGGCGATGAAGAAAGTGCGCGACGACATGGGCCTGACCAATGCGTGGGTGATGATCCCGTTCGTGCGCACGGTCGACGAAGGCAAGCGCGTCGTCGAAACGCTCGCGACCAACGGACTGGTGCGTGGCGAGAATGGCCTCAAGTTGATCATGATGTGCGAGCTGCCGTCGAATGCGCTGCTCGCCGATCAGTTCCTCGATCATTTCGACGGCTTCTCGATCGGCTCCAATGACCTGACCCAGCTCACCCTTGGCCTCGATCGCGATTCGGCCCTGATCGCACATCTGTTCGACGAGCGCAACGACGCCGTGAAAGCGCTGTTGTCGATGGCGATCAAGGCTTGCCGCGCGCGTGGCAAGTACATCGGCATCTGCGGACAGGGCCCAAGCGACCATCCCGACCTCGCCGAGTGGCTGATGGATCAAGGCATCGAGTCAATCTCCCTCAACCCGGATACGGTTGTCGACACCTGGTTGCGACTGGCCAAACATCTTCGTGCCTGACGTGAACGCGGCCCGCGATAGCGCCGCCGTGAATCCGCGCGTCACCATCATCATGACGGCGCGCGAGCGGCACGGATTGACCGAGCGCGCGATCGACAGCGTGTTTCGGCACACGCCCCTGCCTTACCGCTTCCTGTATCTCGATGTGCAATCGCCGCCCTGGCTGCGCGAGCTGCTGGCTCGGCGTGCAGCCGAGTGGCATCTGCAAGTCGTGCGCTTCGACGAGCCGCTGTGGCCGCAGCAGGCGCGCATCGAAGTGGCAGCCGACTTCACCACCGAGTACGTCGTGTTCATCGACAACGACGTGGAAGTGAGCTCAGGTTGGCTGGAGGCGATGCTGAACTGCGCCGACGAAACCGGCGCCGGCATCGTCGGCCCGCTGTACCTGTGGGGCGACGGCGCGACGCCACCCAAGGTGCATATGGCCGGCGGCAAGATGGTCGATCGCATCGACCCCGACGGCCGCGTGATCGAGGAATCGCATGAAGGCATCAATGCCGATCCCGATGACCCAAGTCTGGACTTGCAGCGTCGCGCGTGCGGTTTCGTCGAGTTCCATTGCATGCTGATCCGCACCGATCTGCTCGACCAAGGGCGGCTGCTCGACCCGGACATCGCCTGCGTACACGAACATATCGACGTGGCACTCGGCGCGCGCGAACGCGGCTTCGAGGTGATGTTTGAACCATCGGCGCGCGTCACCTATCTGGCATTCGCACCCTACTCGCTTGATGAATTGTCGCTGTTGCGCCGGCGCTGGGCACCCGCCGCGGGCGAAGCCAGCATCGCGGCGTTCTGCCGCAAGTGGCGAGTCGTGGATGACGAACGCTCGTTCTGGGGTGTGCGCACATTCCTGCAGCGGCACGTCGCCGGCATTGATCCGATCCGACCCGATTCGCTGCACATCGAAAGCGCATCGCTGCCGATGACGCGCAGCGAACTCTGCCAGTCACGTGCCGATCTGCTCGATCTGGCGCAAGCGGTCGGATATCAGCCGGACGAGTTGAATACGCTGATCGACTCAGTCGCCCGTGCACAACTGTTTGCCAATGCCGGTTACCGCCCCTGCGGTCGACCATTCCTGAATCATCTGATTGGCACCGCCGGGGTACTGGTGCGTTACGGCTTTCGCGTCGACATTGTCGCGGCCGCGCTCTTGCACGCCGCGTATACGCATTGCCCACCGATGCAAGGCGGTGCACGTGCCGCAGTGGCGCAGGTGGAAGGCTTGCTTGCCGGCAAGGGATCACGCATCGAGCGCCGCGTACGCGCCTATACGCAGCGCGAACGCACGGGGGCATCTCTCGTCGTGAACGCATCGGCGTCGGCGAATTCGGTATTCGACGCCGAAATCCTGATGATCGTCGCCGCGAATGAGATCGACATGCATCTGAGCGGCGAAGTGCGTTACACCGGTCGCAGCGACGTCATGTCGGCCGCAGAGGTACAAAGCGCGGTCGAGGTTTGCACCATTCTCGGCGTGCCGGGGTTGTCGGAAACGCTGGAAACACTGATGGCCGCCAACACTTCGCTCCCTGTCGAACTGCGTTCGGGCATGCAGTTCAGCTATCGCCTCGGCGGCCGTGTACCCGGGCCGATCAGCATGATCAGCGACGCGCCGAGTGCGCTCGATGCGTAAATGGTCGTATGGATCTTGACGCTCGCACGTCGCGCCGCTAGCCTTCAAACGCACGTTTCAAGCGTTCGAGTGAGCTTGCGTTGCCCGATGTCGTTGTTTCCACAGTCTCAGGCGGACCCGTGATCAACCCCCATTTTTCGACCAAAGAACGCATCCTCAGCGCCGCCGAGGATCTGTTCGCCAAGTCCGGCTTTGCCGGTGCCTCGTTGCGGCAGGTGACTTCCGCAGCGAATGTGAATCTCGCTGCGGTGAACTATCACTTCGGCTCCAAGGAAAACCTGATCAACGAGCTGTTCAAGCGCCGTCTCGATGATCTGACCGCGGCGCGCATGGCCGCGCTTGAAAAGATCAAGGCGCTGCGCCAGCCGACGCTTGAAAATATCCTCGAAGCCTTCGTGCTGCCAGCGCTGTCGCTCGCGTCCGATCGCGGCGGCGGTTCGTCCTTCGTGCGCCTGCTGGCACGCGCCTTCGCCGAACATGACCAGCGCCTGCGTCGTTTCGTTTCCGACAACTATGGCCATGTGTTGAAGGAATTCGCCAAGGTCATCGCCCAGCAGTTGCCGAGCCTGCCGAAGGACGCGCTTTACTGGCGGCTCGATTTCGTCAGCGGCGCGTTGACCTACGCCATGTCCGATTTCGGCATGATCAAGAAACCGCCGACGGTCACCGACGAGCAACATCGCCGCACTGCGGCCGAGCATTTCGTGCGTTTTGCCGCTGCCGGCCTGCGCGCTCCGTAAGCGCGCGCCGTATTCGATTCACTATCCGGGAGTTTTCATGTCCGACGCAACCCTCAGAATCCGCCGCGCCGCCGTGCTTGGTGCCGGCGTGATGGGCGCACAGATCGCAGCCCACCTGGCCAATGCCAATGTCGAAGTGCTGTTGTTCGACCTGCCGGCGAAAGAAGGCGATCCGAATGGCATCGTCACCAAGGCGATCGCCAATCTCGGCAAGCTGAGCCCGACCCCGCTTGCGGTGAAGTCGAAGGCGAGCGAGATCATCCCGGCCAATTACGACCAGCATCTGCCGCTGCTCGCACACTGCGATCTGGTGATCGAAGCGATCGCCGAACGCATGGACTGGAAGCACGACCTGTATCGCAAGATCTGTCCACACCTGAAAGAAGACGCGGTGATCGCCAGCAATACCTCGGGCTTGCCGATCAACCAACTCGCGGAAGGTCTGCCGCCCGAGCGCCATGAGCGTTTCTGTGGCGTACATTTCTTCAATCCGCCGCGCTACATGCATCTGGTCGAGTTGATTCCGATCCGCCGCACCTCACCCGCAGTGCTCGATGCGCTCGAAAGCTTCCTGACGACGACACTCGGCAAGGGGGTGGTGCGCGCTAAAGACACCCCGAACTTCATCGGCAATCGCATCGGCGTGTTCTCGATGCTGTCCGCGATGTATCACACCGAAAAATTCGGTCTCGGCTTCGATGTCGTCGACGCGCTGACCGGTCCGGCCGTCGGTCGTCCGAAATCCGCGACCTACCGCACCGCCGATGTGGTCGGTCTCGACACCATGGCGCATGTCATCAAAACCATGGCCGACACCCTGCCGGATGACCCGTGGCACGCCTATTTCCAGGCGCCGGTGTGGCTGAAATCTCTGATCGAAAAAGGCGCGCTTGGCCAGAAAACCTCCGCCGGCATCTTCAAGAAGGTCGGCAAAGACATCCTGATGCTCGATGTCGCTTCCGGCAGTTACGGCCCGCAATCCGGCAAGGTGGTGCCGGAAGTCGAAGCCATCCTGAAAATCAAGAATCCTGCAGAAAAACTCGCCGCGTTGCGCAACTCGGCCGAACCGCAGGGCCAGTTCCTGTGGGCCTGCTTCCGCGACCTGTTCCATTACACCGCGACGCATCTTGAAGAAATCGCCGACAACGCGCGCGATGTCGATTTCGCCATCCGCTGGGGTTACGGCTGGTCGCAAGGCCCGTTCGAAACCTGGCAGGCCGCCGGCTGGAAACAGATCACCGAATGGATCAATGCCGATATCGCGGCCGGCAAGGCGATGTCGAACACACCGCTGCCGAAATGGGCGGTCGATCCGACCCGTGCCGGCGTGCATGCCAGCCACGGCTCTTACTCGCCACGCGACAACACCTATCGTTCGCGCAGCAAATCGGCGGTGTACCAGCGCCAGTTGTTCCCGGACCCGTTGCTCGGCGAGCTGCCGCATCCCGGCACCACGGTGTTCGACAGCGGCGATGCGCGCATGTGGCACCAAGGCGACGGCATCGCGATCCTGAGTTTCAAGACCAAGATGAATACCATCAGCGGTGGCGTGCTCGATGCCATCCACCGCGCCGTCGACGAAGCTGAGCGCGGCTTCCAGGGTCTGGTCATCTGGCAGCATGGCGAACCGTTCAGCGCCGGCGCGGACTTGACCGGCGCGATGGGCGCGTTGCAGGCCGGCAAGCTGACCGAGTTCGAAGCGATGATCGATCGCTTCCAGCAGACCGCGATGCGCATCAAGCATTCGTTGGTGCCGGTGGTCTGCGCGGTCCGCGGCATGGCACTCGGCGGCGGCTGCGAATTCCAGATGCATTCGGCGCGCACCGTGGCCGCACTCGAAAGTTATATCGGCCTCGTCGAAGCAGGCGTCGGTTTGCTGCCTGCGGGTGGCGGCCTGAAGGAACTCGCCGTGCGTGCTGCACAGAAGGCTGAAGGCGGCGACCTGTTCCCGTTCCTGAGCCGTTCGTTCCAGGCCGTGGCCATGGCGACAGTGTCCGGTTCGGCACTCGAAGCCCGCGAACTCGGCCTGCTGCGCAACTCCGACGTGATCGTCTTCAACGCCCATGAACTGCTGTTCGTCGCCAAGAACGAAGCGCGCGCACTGGCCGAATCTGGCTATCGTCCGCCGTTGCCGGCACGTGCGATTCCGGTCGCCGGCGACACCGGCACCGCGTCGTTGCGCATGATGCTGATCAACATGCTCGAAGGCCGCTTCATTTCCGAACATGACGCCGAAATCGGCCGACGTATCGCTGACACCCTATGCGGCGGCGAAATCGAACGTGGCGCGACGGTCGACGAGCAATGGCTGCTCGACCTGGAACGCAAGCACTTCGTTGCCCTCGCGCAGATGCCGAAGACCCAGGAACGCATCATGCACACGCTGAAAACCGGCAAGCCGCTGCGTAACTGAGTCCTGACAGGAGAATCTTATGAGCAAACAAATCCAGGACTGCTACATCGTTGCCGCCAACCGCACCGCCGTCGGCAAGGCACCACGTGGCGTGTTCAAGCACACGCGCCCGGACGATCTGCTGGCACACGTGCTGCGCGGCATTCTCGATCCGCTGCCGCAACTCGACCGCTCGCGCATTGACGACATCATCGTCGGCTGCGCCATGCCGGAAGCCGAGCAAGGCATGAACATCGCGCGAATCGCGAGCTTGCTGGCCGGTCTGCCGAACACTATTGCGGCGATGACCATCAACCGTTTCTGTTCCTCCGGTGTGCAAGCGGTCGCACTCGCCGCGGATCGCATCCGTCTCGGCGAAGCCGACCTGATGATCGGTGCCGGCACCGAGTCGATGAGCATGATCCCGATGATGGGTCACAAGATCGCGATGAACCCGGCGGTGTTCACAAACGAGAACATCGCGATCGCCTACGGCATGGGCATCACCGCGGAAAAAGTCGCGGAGCAATGGAAGATTTCGCGCCAGGCGCAGGACGAGTTCGCACTTGCCAGCCATCAGAAGGCAGCCGCGGCCATCGCTGCGGGCGAATTCGCGAGCGAGATCCTGCCGTACGAAATCGATGACCGGCTACCAAATCTCGACACCCGTGAAGTCCGCATCACCCGCAAGAAAATCACCCAGGACGAAGGTCCGCGCGCCGACACTACGCTTGAAGCGCTGGGCGGACTCAAGACCGTGTTCCGTGCCGGAGGCAGCGTGACTGCCGGCAACAGTTCGCAAATGTCCGATGGTGCGGGTGCCGTGCTGCTTGCGAGTGAAAAGGCCATCAAGGAATTCGGTCTGACGCCCCTCGCCCGCTTCGTCTCGTTTTCGGTGGCCGGCGTGCCGCCGGAAATCATGGGTATTGGTCCCAAGGCGGCAATCCCGAAAGCCTGCGCGCAGGCCGGGATTTCGATCAACGATCTCGACTGGATCGAACTCAATGAAGCCTTTGCGGCGCAGGCACTGGCGGTCATTCAGGACCTCGGCCTCGACACCAGCAAGATCAACCCGCTCGGCGGCGCGATCGCGCTCGGTCATCCGCTCGGTGCCACCGGCGCGATC
Organism: Lysobacterales bacterium; assembly: GCA_043753835.1. GTDB lineage: Bacteria > Pseudomonadota > Gammaproteobacteria > Xanthomonadales > Ahniellaceae > JADKHK01. Next base: position 75,904 of record JAYUVY010000079.1, read on the forward strand.
CGTGTCGCCACGCTTGTGCATGGCCTGCAACGCCGCCAGCAGAAGTACGGCATGGTGACCATGTGCATCGGCACCGGCATGGGTGCCGCCGGAATCTTCGAGCGCGTCTGATCGCGATGTCGCGGCCACGACCGGGGCCACGTCGATGAAGCTCGCCGGCGTGGTGATGGTGAAGAACGAAGCGGACGTGATTGAGGCGTTCGTTCGCCACAATCTGCGCTTTCTTGATCGCCTGCTGATCGTCGATCACCAGAGCAGCGATGCGACCGTAAAGATCGTGATGTCGCTCGCGGTCGAGGGTCTGCCAATCGACCTGATGCGCGATACCGCAATCGCGTTCCGGCAAGGCGATCGCATCGGCGAGATGGCGCGGCTGGCGTTCACGAAATATGGCGCTGATCATGTGTTCGCGCTCGATGCCGACGAATTCATCGCTGCAGAAACTCGATCACAATTGGTCGATCGGCTGCAGTCGGTGCCTCGTGGTCAAAGCGTGTGTCTCCCTTGGCGCAATTTCGTCCCGGAAGACGCGCCGCCGCTGGCATTGCACCCGCTGTCGCGAATTCGACTGCGCGCCTTTGCCGATGTCGAACCCCTGACCAAACTCGTGCTCGGGCAGCATTTCGTCGAGGACAACCTTGCGATCGGACACGGCAATCATTTGTTATTGCGTGTCGTGAATGGCCAAGTCGTTACCTTGCCGCCGGTGCCGCTGCTGGCGGGGGTCGAACTCGCGCACGTGCCGTTCCGTTCGATCAACCAGTTCGTCGCCAAGATTGTGCTGTCCTGGTTCGGCAACCGGCTATTGCAGGGAAAGCTTGCGCGCATCAGCGAAACCAACTGGCATTGGCGTGAACTGTTTGATCGCTACATCGCCGGTGACACGCCGGACTGGTCGCAGATACGCGCCCATGCCCTGCGCAGCTATCTGCTGACGCCGGATGCGAAACCGCAGGCCTTGCCGATCGAATCTGCGCGACTGGTCTTGGATCCACTGCCGCACGATCCCACGTTGCGCTACACCGCCGATCAGAACGACGACCCGATGCGGCTACTCGCCGTGTGGGTTGAACGCTTGCTGGATCGCCAGTTCGAGGTCGATGCCGGGGGTTGATCATCGCACCACAGCAGAGCTGGTAGCGCTCGTTCAAAAAACTTGCGCAATGTGATGCACGTCACAGTTCGGGCAACTGACGCGTTGGCGTCGCTCGGCTGTCACCTCTGCTGTTTACCGTTCTCGCATAGCGCCGGTGGCGCGTGTTGGAAGCGAGGCAGTCATGACATTGCGTACAAACGAATTTTGCCGCGGCCTGCTGTTCGCAGCCGTCGCCGTGCTCACGGCCTGCACAGACAAGCCCGCATCAACCGGACCAGCCGCGACGGTGACGGCCAGTGCCGAAGCGATGCCCGTCGTCGGTACCGATCCCACACCCACAGAAACCGCGGCGAACTTGATGCGTCGGGCCAATGAGGCATTTCTCGCAAACCGCATCCTGTCCCCGGCCGAAGACAATGCGGTCGAACTGTTTCTGAAAGTGCGCGATCTCGATCCGCAACACACGGGGCTCGGCGAAGCCCTGGTGGAAATCATGCCGCTCGCCAACTATGGGTTCGAAAGCGCGTTGCGCAGCGGCGATGTGGCCGAAGCAGAACGCCTGTTCTCGTTGATGCAACAACTGAATTCGGAGTCGCACGTGGTGAAAGCCGCTGCCTCGAATCTGGATGATCTGCGGGCGCGACTCGTTCAACGCGAGGCGATTTCCGACGCGGCCGAAAGTGCGCGCGTCGCAGCGCTCAACGAGGTGAAACCGAAGGCGGCGACGCCGACACCGGCGCCACCTGCTCTCGCCGCACCGACATCCGCGGCACCATCGCCCGCGCGCACGGCCGCAGCCGAGAGTGCGCCGCCGACCACTGCGCCAGCAACCGTCAAGACGGCAGTCGCACCGCCGCAACCGAAAAGCACAACCCTCATCGCACCCATCGCGATCGCCAAAGTCACGCCGGAATATCCGCCGCAAGCGAAGCGACGCAACGTCGAGGGCTTCGTGGAACTGGAGTTCGTGGTGAATGAACTCGGCGGTGCCGAAGACATTCGCGTCGTGCGCAGCGAACCACAGGGCACCTTCGACCGTTCAGCGGTCCGTGCGCTGATGCGCTGGCGCTTCAAGCCCGCCGAGCGCGACGGCAAACCCGAAGTCGCGAAGACCCGAACCACGGTCAACTTCCGCCAGGGCTGAAGCATCGACCGCTCACACGGCGGCTTCGACGTGACCGATAATGACGCCTGATCCTGGAGAACGTCATGTCGCTGCGTCCGGTTTTGTCCATCATTGTCCTGATGCTGATGATCGCTGCCTGCTCGGACACTTCGCCACCGGCATCGAGCGAGGCGGCGGACGGGATCGTGACCCGTGGCGCTGCGGCCAACACGACACCGGCAGAAGCCGAAGCGGTGGCCGTGCAACTGGGCATGGTGTTTGTCGATGCCGACCCGACCTTGATGGCGGGCGCAGTGATTGTGTTCGGCACGCTGGCGGTCGGCGACCGACTTGAAATGTTGGGCAGCGATGGACAACGCGTCGGCGTGCGCATCGACGAAATCAAGGATGACGCCAGCGCGGCCCTGGTGAGCAGTGCGAAAGCACCGGCCGGCGTATTTCTGACGTTCACTGCGGACACGCCGGGCATGACCGCCGGCGATAATCTGCTCATCGCCAAAGACGGTTTTCCGGATTTCACATCTGCAAAAACTTTCGTCGATCAAGCAGCGCCAGCAGGCGATTCCTGACCGGCGCTTTCGGAGAATCGCACTGACTGCGCCCGGAATTATTCCGGCGCCACCACACGAATACCGGCATCGTAGGTGTAGTCGACGACGGTCTTGCTGTGCTGCCCCATCGCTTCGCCGTCGGACTCGGCGCGCACCGGATAGCCGCTCAGCTTGTCCAGATAGACCGTGCTTGATCCCTTGGAACGGATGCCCATCACCTTGGCATCGAAATCGTACGTGAACACCTTGCAGTCCTGGCCGTTGATCGTGGCGTCGTCGAGTTGCCGCACATTCGTCGTGCCTTCGTTCGCGGCTTTCATCGCTTCCGGTTTGAAAGCGTCGATGATCTTGCTCATGTTCATCGGAAACTTCATCCAGTTCTGGCCCTCGGGGCGCATCCAGGTGTTGTCGCCGATGATGATGAACTCGGTTTCCGCCGACTTCATGTGAAAGCGGTTCGGCCAGTTCGCGCGCATTTCCGACTGCGTCACCCGGCCCTTCTTGTCGGTCGTCGCGATCTTCGCGCTAAAGGCCAGATCGCGCACCGCAAACATCTTGCCCCACAAACCCATCAATTCCGCACGCGCGTCATCCGCATGCGCCACCGGTGCCGAGAGAGAAGAAAACAGCAACACCGCAGACATCAACATCGATCGCATCAACATGACCATATCTCCAGATTGGGAAAAACTGTGGCGCAATATCCGTTTGCCGCCCGCTCCTGTCAAACGCTCGTGGGCTGATCGTTGTGGAGATGTATCGAATTGCGCCTTACAGTGGCGGCAAGAACGTGCGTGAGGACTAGATCGAGATGACCTCCATGAATCCTCAAAAAGAGTTCCTAATGAGCCCGATTCTGGCAGGACAATCTGCGTGAACTTCGCCCAGAAAATCGGACTTGTGGGGTATGTCGCGTGGAAAACGCTGCGGCAGGGCAAGTACGATCCTGTGGTGATGGATGAACTCGCGGCGCCAGAACGTGTAAGCAAGCTGACAGATCGAGAACTCGTTTATTCCTTGCAGTTTTCAGCCAAATATCACGACCTCTTTTCGGTGGCGCGGTTCGCTTCCGAGGCCTGCTCTAGAAAGTTGATGCTTCTAAATCATGAATCCGGGATGGGACGAAAGGCGATCGAGTCGGTTTGTTGGGATTCGGGGACCATTGATTCGAATTGGTTGAAGCACCCTGCCGAGTGGCAATCGTCTGCGCATGGACAGGCATGCCGGGAGATTTTGAAAGCGTGGGCCGGCTGACCTGCCGGCTTTCTTCGGACGAAGAATTAGTTGAGGACAGCACCCGCGGTTGGGTTTGATTTCTGATCCTGTTGCTCTTCGCCTGCCGACTTC
>JAYUVY010000080.1:0-31999 GCA_043753835.1 Lysobacterales bacterium
TCGCTCCACACTTGCCTACAGATCTTGTCGGTGTCGGTTTTCGAAAAAACCGAGCTTCTATGCGCCTTGCAGCTCAGCGAACTTCAGTCTGCGCCGTCACAAGCGCCTAACCAACTGAACTTGTTCGATTTTTAACCGGACAGTAGTGGCATTAGATAATGAAGGTCTGATCTTGCTCGCACGAATACAACTGAGCAAGGGATCAGAAGATGATGCACCTCAAAAGTATTCTCACGGTTCCATTTTGATTTCGAAAAGAGGTCAGCCAGAGAATGCTTATTGCCGAAGCGCCTGATTCACAAACCTGCGACCGCGCGAATCTTTGCCAGCATCGATTCGATGTTCAGTTTGCGATTCGCAGAGAACGTTTGCCCTGGCGAAGAGTCTACAGAGGTGCTTGGCTTATCCGACTGAGATGCCCATGCGTGCCGCCAAGTCACCACCCTCGATGCGCCAATCGTGGCGCAGAAGCCATCATTGTCTTTCGGCCAAGTAGCTCGACATTGTGTGCCGAGTCGGAGGAGGCTCTCGATCACCGAAGTGATGCAGTCCGACGGCGCATTCACGATCACCGATCGGCGACCGTCGCCGCCCAGAACCTCGGTCTCAACCCAGTAGACGTCGGCGTCGCCCACGGTGATACGACACACAAGGGCAGATCGAGGAGCGCCAATTTCTTCGAGCCAACTCCACCTGGACGCCCGCGGAATTCCTTCATCCGAGAAAAAAATGCGGGGAAACAACCAGACCGGAAGATCATCCCTGAACCCGACATATTTGCCGGAGATCGTCCGCCAATCGGAGATCAATCCTTTCTCCAGCATGATTTCGAAGCTCTTAACAATCTCAAGGAATCTGTCCGGAGCGTCGATGGTCCGAGAATGGTCAAGGCTTGATTGATCCGCTCCGCCCGCACCTGGTTGCGGATTCCCAGTCGACGTCAGGTCCTTGGGATCATCTTGAGGAGGTTTGGGGTCTCCTAGGTACTTGTAGCTGAGGTACTTTGGCAATTGATCAATGATCGGCGGATTGCTGCACTCCAGACCGCTCACTTTGAATCTGACGATCCCCCCGGTATCGCCCGGATCTTCTTCGCTTGTTATCGGAATAGGTGCGCTTGACCCCCGTCGGCGTTCGTTGGAGCCCGGTCTTCCCTCGAATGGCGGAGGCTTGGACGAATTGAGTCGCACCGCCCCTGTTCTACCGTCATTGTCTCTCCCCTTGCGAATCTTGATTCCCGGGTAAGGCCACGTCATGCCGGTCACTTCCAAAGCAAGGTATTTCGTGAGTCCTCCTTTGGACTCGACCAACGGTATGCAATCCACGTCAACCGTGAATTCGGTTGCCTTGAATGGGATTCGGGCGTGGAGGCTTGCCGGGCGTTTCGTTTGGTCCCCCATCATGGTCGCGTGGACTTCGATGGCGGCATCAACTCCGCATTCTGATACGGCTAGATTTGCCGCAAACAGAAGGTAGTCGTCCGCAATTTCCTTGCGCAGGATTACCGTCCACGACCCGTCGTGCTCAACACCGGTGTCTTCCATTGCCACGATCCGATTGCGCCGCTTCTTCCACGGACCGGAGAGCAGCGCGCGCGCAAATTCACTGGTCGGCGCGTAGAACGCCCGAAAAATCTCAGAGCACGGCACCACAAGTGCCTGGGAATTGGATGTATAGACCGCGCATTTGCCAGTGCGGAAATCATACGTGCGGTTCTCATTGTCGAAGAGCGGATACTCTGAGAAATTAAGCACTCTGTGATTGGTCTTGGGATTCCACCACGGTGGACGCAGCGACTCAGACACTGAGTCAAACGTCTGAAGGTTTTTCTGTGGCTCACTGAGGTCGAGAGTGAAACTTCTCCTGATGCTTGGTAGCCGGCCGTTGTAAACACCGTCTCTGAAAATCGAGCCGATGCGTAAGCAGGGGAATGTGCCCACATGGACCCTGCACACAGCCGAACTGGCAGCTTGCTTCAAAATTTCTCGCGAAAGGGCAACTTGATCCGGCCCCTTTCTGGATCGCGACTCCAGCAGTTGCTGGTCGAGTTCTTCGGGGATCTTGCTGAGAAGCACTTCGACACTGGGAGTAGCCGTGCTCTTGTGCATCGTGTGGACATGATCGACGGCCCGGATCCACCACCGGCGGCCATCCTTCGGGAAGCCCTCAATCTGAAAGGACTCTGACGGCATCGCGCGGCTCGCTCCTTGACCGCCTCGACTATGCCAGTCGCCTCTATTGATGTTAAGTCGGATTTTTCGCTAGAAATCACAGCCGCCGCCGACGAGTGCCACCGCACTCGCCGAATGATGCGGTGAACGAAAGGGTCGACGCGACAGGGCCATCGCGACATCGAGCCCGCACAGCGACGCGATCGCGGCCGACTCCAGCGCCTCGGCATGGGTGATCGGCGGCAGGATGCCAGGCAGGCGCGACGCGAGCATGGTCTTGCCGGTGCCGGGCGGGCCGATGAACAGCAGATTGTGCCCCCCGGTCGCAGCGATCTCGAGCGCGCGACGCGCATGCGCCTGGCCGATGACATCGACAAGATCCGGCGCAGTCGACAAGGCCGGTGGAACCGGCACGGCCTGACAGCGCGGCAACAATTGATCGCCTTGAAGATGCGCGCACACCTCAAGCAGATTGCTTGCCGCATAGACCTGCGCATCGGGAACCTGCGCGGCTTCATCGGCATTGGCTTTCGGCACGATCACACGCTTGCCGAGGCGCGTCGCCTGGATCACCGCCGGCAACAGACCGGTGATGCCGCGCAACTCACCGGACAGCGCAAGTTCGCCATAACACTCGTAGTCGACGATGGCTTCAAGCGGAATCTGGCCCGAGGCGGCGAGTACGCCGAGCGCAATGGCCAGATCGAACCGGGAACCCTCTTTGGACAATTGATATTTCAGACTGCAAGAATCGGCCAGATTTGCGCAATCAGAGTGTCAAAACCGGAGGGGAATTTGGAGGAATCTAGCGAATTATCGGTGTCATTCGACGAGGGGCCGGACGATCCAGCGTCTGCCGGCAAGCGGAAGCGTTCGTCGAACCTTCCGGTTCGAAGGCGGCGCAAGGGTAACTACCTCACCGTCACCGGGAAATTCTGCTCGTCCAAGTTTCACTTCCTGATCCCCTTTGAAGGCATGCGGGAGCGGGACTTCTTCGTGATTCTTGAGTTCGACTCCGTCGTCGCTCGGTTTTTCGCACAACCCATGACCTTGATCATCACGGTGCAGGGCCTGAAGCGGAAATACACCCCGGATGTGCTGGTCGAATTCGTGCCCAATCCAGACGGGACCAAGGAGTGGCCGGACGTCTGCGAAGTGAAACTCTCCGTCGAGTACGAGCGAGATGAGGAATATCTGAGGGAGAAATACGCCGTTGCGACCTCAATGCTTGCCGCGAAAGGCAGGCGTTTTCGGCTTGTCACTGAAAAGGAATTGCGACAGCCATTGATGGCGAATCTCAATTTTCTGCTCGTCTACAGGCGATATCTCCCCGAACCAACCCTCAAGCAAGCAATTGTTGAGTTGCTTGCCGCGAATGGGCCCATCTCGGTGGATGACGCGGTCTCGAAACTGGAGCGCGATGGCCTCGAGCCCCTACGCGCGCTTAGTGAAATCTGGCGAAGCGTCGCCATGGGCGAAATGTCGACCGAATTCGACCGGCCGCTCACGATGTTCAGCAAAGTTTGGAACGCCCCGTGGTCAATCCGCGAAGTACTCGCGCGCGAGCCCGAATCACTCCCCTCAACTCCTGGAATTGGAAGCATGGAACGTGCAAGTGACGAAGCTCGGCACCACGCAGCACAACTTGAGACCATGGACGTTGGACCGGTGGTCCATTGTCTCGAAATTGGCGGCATCTACGGCAAGGAAAACAGTCCTGGCGCCTACAGACTGATTCAACTGGATAGTCCAGAAGCTGGTCTTGTGGAAGAAATTGGATCAGGAACCATCTCCGAATGCCCCACATCCTTGCTGCGCTCGCTCGCTTCAAACGCCCGCCGTCGACGCAATCCGAATGAACTGACGGATGCGCAGCGAAAGGAGGCGGAAGCGATACTGGCCTCGATCGAGCCATATCTCGACCGAAGTAAGCGCATCAGCCACGCAGAAGCCGAGAAGGAAGCGCTCGCGCTGGAAGTGAAACCCCGCACGTGGCGCAAATGGGTGTCGCAATACAGGCAAAGCCCGAGTCTCAGCACCTTGGTGAGAATGCCGCGAAAGGACCGGGGCGTATCCAGGCTTGACGACTTCGTGGAGGCAACCGCGAAGAAGTTTGTCGAGCACTGGTTGAACAACCAGTCGACGCCGATGGCAGAGGTGTACAGAGACATGTGCGACGAGATCAAGGATCTCAACGCCAAGGCGCAGTCCAACTTTGAGGTGCCTGACTACACCACGTTCTACCAGCGCTGCCGCGCGCTCCCTGAGATTGTAAAGGTCGCCGGCATGTCGGGGCAGCGGATCGCAAAGCTATCGCATGGCCTCAACAGAGGATCGTTGCGCGACGTCCATGCTCCGCTCTCCTACATCCAAATCGACCACACCGAGATCAACGTGGGAGTCGTGGATGAAGAGACACGAACGTTCTGCGGACGGCCGTGGATCACAGTAGCCATCGATGTCTTCAGTCGCATGATCGTTGGCTTCTACCTTTCGCTCCGGCCGCCAGGGAATCTGCAGCTCGGTCGAGCGGTCGTGCATACGATCATGCCAAAGGCGCCCTATCTGAAGGCCATGGCTGTAGACGTGCCGTGGCCTTGCAGTGGCTATCCAGTGGCAGTCCACGCCGACAACGCTGGTGAGTTTCAAGGCAACATGATGGAGCTTGCTGCGGTTGAGCATGGCTTCCATCTCTATTTCCGCAAGGTCAAGCATCCGAACTACGGTGGGCATATTGAGAACTACCTAGGGAAGCTTTCTCGGAAGATCAAGACGCTGCCGGGCTGGATCGCTCAGTCGGATGAGGAGCTAGGCGAACGCGAGCCTGACGAAGAGGCATGCGTCACGATGAAGGAACTCGAAGCCTGGTTGATCAAGGTATTCGCCGAGTATCACTCTGAGTCGCATTCCTCGCTCTCGGAGCAGTCGCCGCTCAATCGGTGGCGCGATGGCTGCCGCGGCACGATGTCGAATCCTGGTCTAGGCGCAGTGCGACTTCCTGCGAACACGACGAAACTCCACATCGATTTTCTGCCCGTCGAGGAGCGCGTCGTTGAACCGACTGGCATTCGCCTCGACTACATCGACTACCAGTCACCCCATTTGCAGAAGTGGGTCGGCGCGCGCGATCCGAACAACGTGAAAAACGCACGGAAGTTCAAAATTCGTCGCGATCCGCGGGACATCAGCGTGATCTACTTCTGGGACCCGGAGGATCTACGCTACTACGCCATTCCGTATCGGACTCCGACTCGACCGAGGATGACGCTTTGGGAGCTTCAGGAAATCCGCAAGGCGATCGCTGCGCGAAACATCAGCGACATCGACGAGGAGCTCATTTTTAGAGTTCGTAGCGAACGTCGGCGCGATATCGAACTGGCCAGACAGACGACGAGTGCGACTCGCAAACGCGCCAAGGCGGCGGAGAATCAGCGAATCGCACTTGCTGAGGCCCGCAAACTCCAAGATGAGATCGCGATTGATGTGACGGCACCCTCGACGGCGCCGGCAGCGCCCGAAGCCACGCTCGAAGAGTCTGAGTTGCCCGACGAAAATGACGTCACGAGCTTCGAGGATGTGATGTGAGCGCCGACGCGGTCTCACATACGGCGGTGTCCGACGCCGGGCCTTTGTCTCCTCAAGCGATTGAGGATATTTGGGTGTCGACGCCAGGGCAGAACGCGATCCTCAAACACATGAAGGACATGCTGGTTGCGCCAGACAGCACGCGTCCGACCAATTTGGCGATCGCCGCGGCATCCAACTATGGCAAGTCAATGCTGCTTGAGTATTTCGAAGCGAAGTCCAATCCCGAATTTGATTTCACGGCAGAAGCAACGCCGATTCCCGTTGTGCGTGTCGACCTGACTGGCATCGATGACTCGCTCGCTGTGCTGCGACAGTGCCTATCTGTCTTGAATGTGCGATTCACACTTCGCATGCCCGATGACGAACTCTGGCGACGGCTGGTTCTTCACATCGGCCCACTCGGGGTAAAGTTGTTCTTGCTCGATGAAGTGAGCAGCATCGCGCGGCTGAGCGCGAAACATCAAAAAGAGTTTCTTCAGATCTTTAGAGGTTTCGGAGCGAAAACGAAGCGGCCAATCGTGATTGCGGGAACCGACGAAGTGCGCCCGATTCTCGAGCACGATCGGCAATTCCGAACGCGGTTTCTTGAAATGACGCTACCCGCTATCGCCTCTGATCTGGAGATGCAGAAGTTCCTCAAAGGCTTCGGGGACAAGCTCAACCCAGCGGGAGTCCCCGGACTCGCCACAGCAGCCATGGTCAATGTCGTCACCGAATTGGTCGGGCGTGAACCAGGATCATTTTTCAAGCTGTTGAAAGCAGCGGCCACACTCGCCGCCAACGAAGGCCACACGAGGATTACCGACGCGTTGTTGCGGCGAGCGGCGCCACTTGTACCTGGGCCGCAATGGACCGGACGCTAGCGGCTCCTGCACTTTTAGTGATTTCAGATCGGCGCCTTCCGATCATTAGACCGCCCCTCCCAGACGAGCTGATGTCGAGTTGGTTGATGCGTAATGCGCGGGCCAACGCGATGCGGGGTCAGGAGCTGGTGTCGCTCATCCGCGGCCGCTCGAAGCAGTTGTTCTGGCAAGACTTGGATGTGATCGAGTGCGACGCGGATCTCCTGGGGATTGAGCGGCTGCTGCATCGATCGAGAGCGGAGCTTTGCTCGATATCCCTAGGGTCAGACTTGGATCGACTGACACTGGGTGCTGACGGAAAGAATCGTCCATTCCGATGGCTTCTGCCGCGTTCGGCGAAGGTGGGGCGGCCGGCTGCGAGATGGATTCAGTTCTGCCCGCACTGCTTGCGAGAAGACCTGACACCCTACTTTCGACGTCACTGGCGACTGGCATTCTGCACAGTCTGCACGCGGCACCGGTGCGCCTTGCGCGATTCATGTGCAGCGTGCGGGGGCATCTTCAGCTTTCATTTGATCGACCGGAACAAGCCCGCACTGGAGGCCGACCTCGCACTCTCGGTATGTCCGACTTGCGGGCACGACGCCAGACATGATTGCGGCACACGGGTCGAACAAGAAGCGTCTCCCCGACTATGCGCATTCCAGGCTGGTCTTGAAGCGGGTTGGCGAGCCGGGTTCGTTGACACCTCGAAGGGTGGCTTGAGCGACTGGCTCTACGCTGGGCAGCTATTCGATGTGTTCCATCGCCTGATCGCCCAGCTCAACTTGTCTCGTCGCTTGCGAGACTGGTTTGCCACTGAAGTCATGCGGTTGACCAAGCGGGACGTTGGACCTTGGCAACAGTTTGGCCGGCCCTACGTTCGTTGGTCACTGGAGACACGACTCATCACGTTCGAATGGATCGCATACATTTTCTCGGCGTGGCCGACGCGATTCATCGCTGGAGCACGTCGGCACAACGCTTCCTACAAAGATGTGTGTGGAGAGCGCGAACGCCTGCCGTACTGGTTTGAACGAGCCATCGACAAGTCAATCAGGCGCAGTTGGTATGTGCCAACTGCGGAGGAAAAGGCCAACGCGATACTCTTCCTGCAAGGGTGCAAGATGCCGCCGACCTTTTTTGCCGTGCGACGTTCCCTTGGGCGGTGGTATCCGAAGTCGGCGTCGGACAATTCCTCAATGGAGCAGCGCCAGCTTCAATTGTTTGATCCAGAACAGATTGCTGCGCGAAAAGCGGAGTGGATCGCTCGATGCGTTTGCGCACTGCAGGCGTATGTACGAGCCAGTGCGAAACGCCTGAGATCTGACCACCTCGGCCACGTCAACTGACCGGCTTCGCCAGCGAAACTGACCACATTCGGCAGGCCGACTGTCCGAGGCTGGCAGCGGACCGACCGACTCAAGTCGACCCGCAGCAGACATCGACGATCCGCTCGATCGGCACATTGTTCAGGCCGTTGGAAATATCGCGGCATCTGGGGTGACGATTCGGAACGGCTGCCCTCGAATAGAATCACATGCCCGCGCAAACCGGGCCGACACTTCAGGCACGCAATCACTCCTCACCACGGGACGGAACTACGAATGACGGTGCCGACGGAATCGTTCGAGGTCATTCGCGAGCGTTTGAGTGGAGCACTCTCCTGGCTAGAGAGCTTGCAACTCAGCTTGCCGCACGCACGGCACACTTTCTACCTCGCCGCTCTTGACCGAATGATTGCGGCTGTGAAGGATCACTCGAAACCCTTGGACACGCAGGAAAGTCTCGTGACACTGTTTGAGGTCAGTACGCTCAACGAGATATTTCTCGCTCGCGACAGGATTCGTCCCGAGAAGATGTTTCGCTCCAAGCTCGAGGCGATGCTATCTGGACCTAGTAGCTACAAAGACGAGCGCGTCGACGGTGCCGGCGCGCACGCTCGCAACACTGCATTTGAACTCGTTACTGCGGCAACATTCGCTCGGGCAGGAATTCCCGTGGAATTGCCCGACGAGGGCGACCTTACCGTTCATGCGATTCGCGGCATCGTGCCGGTTGAGTCCAAGCGGGCAAGTAGCCCAAAGAAGTTTCACAAGCTGGTCAAGACCGCTATTGGTCAACTGAACACCCGTTCCGCAGGGCTCGCGAGGACTACCCCAGGAATTGTTAGCATGGACGTCACTAAGCTGATCAACCCCACATTCGCTATCTATGAGTGCGACGTCCTGGATGAGCTCACGTCAGAACTCGCCAGGATGTGCACAAGCATCGCTGCACGTCCTGAGTGGAGCGCGCCGAAGACCGCCGACCATCTGGGCGCCATGTGCCGTTTCTCTCTCATCGCTCATGTGCGCGAATTGGGGCATTACACACACTGTGCTCAATGGGCGATTGTCATATTCTCGAGCGCGCCGGCGCAGCACCAAGACTATGCGCGGATGTTGTTCGGATCGCTGCGCGCCCAGACGAGATTTTCTCCACGCTGAGGGCACGCTTGTCCGGCTTTGCGCACGCCGACCCGCAGCGGAGGTTTGGCGAGTTGTCTAACTCTGTTCCACCGGTGGCCCAGACGCTCCAGCGACGAAGTAGGATTAAAGTACAGACACTTCAGCAGGTGCTCGATGATCGCTCCGATCGACGCCAAGCTGATCAGAGGAATCATCGAATGAGCCGAAGCACCAGGAAGCGGAATCGCGCCAAGTCATCGATCGAATCCCCGCGCTGGCTTCCGGTCGCTTTCACGAGTGCTGAAGCGCGATGGGCCTTTGTTGCAGTGGTTCTCGGCGTTCTGGTCGCGATGAAGGATCTGGTGTCCCCCATCGTCGCCTGGATGGAATTGAATAGTGCCCCCTCAGCAGAAGACCGCCTGCTCGCTGCCAGCAATCCGACTCGCGTTGACGTCGAATCGGTGGGTATCGATTACTGGGACGGTCTGCAGGATCCATTCCTTACCGTGACCTTCAAGAACTCGTCCAGACTTCGTGCGCATTCCATCAAGGTGGTGACACCAAGTCTGCTAGCGATGCTAAAACCCCCGACCGCGACCCAACAGGTCATGACACAAAACGTTGGCCTCGAAGGCGGTGATCAGCTTTTGCTTCCAGTCGCAACGATGGCGGATGTCAGGCGGCGCGTCGCCGAAAGCAAACCGGGCTACACGATTGTGGGCGCCGGCACCAAGCCGAATATCCCTGCCGGCCTGGCACTCGACCTCTGCGGTCGAAATCGAGGCGAGGACAATCGCTGCGATGCAGAGGGCGCATCTGTATTCGTCCCATTGAGCTACCGATTCACAAACCCTTTTCGGGAAGAGGTCGAAGTCGTAACTGGCATGTACTTGTACGCTGCACGCCTGCGTTCTGATTTCACAGATCGACAGTCCATGCGACTTGTCGGAAACGGGGCCGCATCAATGTTGCGCGATGTCGGTAAGCGATAGGAGCGCCAATTTCACGTGCGGGAGGGTGGTCGACGGCCGGCCATTTCGATCACTTCGCCGACCGCTGCGTCTTCCCAATAGCACTCGTGCCTTCGGCCACAGCGTGTCGAACTGAAATTATTGGATTGGACACACAGCGGATGCACAACGTGCAGATTGCGCCGACAACTTCAGTCGCCGTCTACGCCTCCTTCAGCGCCCGCAGTTAGAGGGGACGTTGTCGGGTCGTTCGGGAGTGAGATCCACTTTGCATCGCTCGGCGCGCGATGGATGAGGAAGTCCTGGCGGCGACGCGCGTCGATATATCTCAAGCAAACTTGCGCGTTCGTGGCGGCCGCGAGCCATTCCGCGACGGCTCCGGCCGCGTCCGCCGAGAGTCCTTGTATGAACATGAGTTTCTGGTCGTGCTGCTGGATGCAGCCTGCTTCAATGACGGCAGTGAAAGTCAGCATTCGATCTATCTCCGGGTGGCAGTAGAGTCATGATGCCAATGCCGGACGAGTGCCAAAGGCGAACCAAGAATGGACGTCTATCTGTCGCTTTTCTTGGCTCGGCGGTGGTGCGCTCCGTTCGCTTCGAGCACCGCGTGCACGCCGGCCTATCTCGCCGATGCGATCCAGGTGGTCAGTGAGGTGAGGTCGTGATCCCAGAACAACGTCAGACCGCGATCTTGCGCTTCAACAAGATTGTGTAGTTTGTAGACGCCACCCAACAATGCCGCTGGAACCACCCCGGCGGTACCAAAGTCTTGAATCCAACTGACGGCCTTCACGGCTGCGTCGTTGTTCAATCGCTTGACGGAGTTTGTCGACGAGTTCGAGACCTTGCATTCGATAGGCATCAGTCGGCGGTCCCAAAGTCCAACAAGTACGTCCGCCTTGCGCTTGCCAAGCTTGCTCTCGGCACAGAACTCTCCGGGACCCGGAGCATCCGCGAGGACCTTGACGGTCCTGCGTTTCACTTCCGTGAATCCGCTCAGGGTGAGGGCGGCACGCACCGCCAATTCTTGCGCCTTTCTGCCGACGGTTCGCCGAAGGGTTTCAACTCGCCGCATAGCGATGAGCGCGGAAGATGCCACGATCGCGCCTTGACGTTCGTTCTCAGTGGGCTCTCGTCCTTCGAACACCCATGGAAACCTTCGTCGATCTAGCCCATCTCGGATTACCTGTCGAATGCGCGCGATGGCAGCCGGATCGTCCAAGAGCTGCTTCCTAGGCATCTCAGCGTTGGCGACGACCTTCAGGTCGTCCAGAGAGATGGGCGGTCCTGCCAAGTACCGAAGCGTCTCGAAATGACGAGGATTCCTGAGGATTTCGGCGATCTGTGAGTCGAGACCAGATAGATCTACCGTGAGTTCGAGAAACTCTTCAACTACACCTTGATACTCGTCGAAAGTCGTCGCGTACTGCTCGAGCGGTTCTTCGAGGCGCAGCTTCCGGAACTCCTCGATCGCGATAAGTCGCTGCGCATCCAATTGCTGCTCTGTCCACTTTGGTGGATGCATCACCTTGCCTCTGCATTCAGGAGATCGGGAGCAGGCACGAACAGTCGTTCCATCTCGCCGGGCTCAAACTTGGTCAAGCCTCCTGCGTACGTACGACCGTCGAGGACGCTAATTCCAGTGCTCAAGTATTCAACGAGCGCGGTCATCTGGTTCTCCGCCAACAGCTCGCGCGGATAAAGGCCGTGAGCGATGTTGATGTGCCGCGCTTGCGCGACATTTCTAACGAACGATGGAGCGCGTCTTGCCATGTAGGTTGCGAGTATCGGCGCAGGTGCACGCAAGCCAACGGACCACCACGCACGTCGGTTCTTGGCGACGTATCCTTCATGCGCGCCTTGCGCCTTGGCTCGCTCCAAGAACTCGTCGACCAAGTCGCGTTCCTGGTCGGACAGCCCATCCAAATCGTCGGGTAGATCGACCACGTGTCGCAGCGCAGAGGCGTCAGTCAGCAAGCGTCCCGCGGCGATGAGTTCCTTAGCACGCGTGATCGTCCTGAACTTAAAGCGCTCCGGCATATTCTCCGACGCCGCATTCGCAATGAACACGGCGTTCGCCCCAGTGACTGCCCCGCGATGCACACGACACAACTCGCCCAGTTCGACGAAGCCGGCAGGGCAAGGGCGCCCAACGTGTGTAAGCCGCGACCATCGGGTTTCGGCCTCAAGCCGTTCTCGCCGAACGGCCTTGCCGCCGCTCAGGTCAACCAGATCCCTCATGCGTTTCACGCGACGAAGCTTGACCGACTTTGGTTTCGAACCCACACGGAAGGTGACAATGGCTGCGGTGGTCGCCGCGTCAGGGAATGGCGATGCGGTTGGTTCGACAACTACGATTCCCTGACCACCCAGCGGTCCGAGAAACAGATCCCGGACGAGTTGGCCGTAGTTCACATCTAACCACTCAGCTGCGGTAATGAACGCGCCGTGGTCGCCCTGCAAGGCACGAAGTGCTGTGGCCAAATAGAAGTGAACGTGAAGGCCAGCCAATTGGCTGGCCTTCATGCCTAGTCCTCCCGCGGCCTCCACCAGCCACTGCTTCCACTCTGTACCGATCTGGTGGTGCCGGACATACGGTGGATTGCCGATATAGAGCGTGCGTCCGTCGAACCTTGGCGTGTTGCATCGATAGTCAATCAGCTCGATTCGGGAGCGGCTCGACAAGCCGACTGCTGCGATGTTGGCTCTCGCCATGAGTGCCGCGAGTGGATCAATCTCAAGCCCCAGCAGCTGCGCGCGGCGGAATCGAAGCCCAGCTGCCATCAGGAATCTGGCCGTTCCAACACCAGGGTCAACGACCCGGTCGGGCCTCGGCTGATCAGCGGACCATGCGAGCATCGCCTCCACGATAGAGGCCGGCGTGTAGGTCGCGCCGGATTCGCGGCGTACTTCGGAGCTTCGAATGGAGCAAAACGCAGCGCCCAATGGATCGGCACCGTCTCGAATCAGTTTGCGCAGTTGAAGGGATTCCTTCTTTCCGAGCGGCGGACACGACTTGAGCAGCAACTTCTCAGGCGTCGACAAGCCGGAGACATCTTCAGCGCCCAGCGCCCTTGCAGCGGCGATGAGTTCTAGTTCTGTCTTCAGTTGGACATCCATCGCATCACCCCATTGAGATCGTTCGAGTACCTCGGCTACTCGCGCGGCCCGGCAGCGCAAAGAGCGCGCCTTGTCTTCCACCTTGTCTTAGCTCTGAGAAGTTACGCATGAACTCTCGAACCACTTCTGATGCGTCTCTGTTCTCAGCCGCGCACGCAGCCCTGAACGCGTCCCGAAGTTCGCGCTCAACTCGAATCCTTAGTCCGGCATCCTTGTTCGCCATTCCAGCACCCTGAGCGATGGATACACATATGTGTATCCGAAATTCACGAGGTGCGCAATTTTGCCCTTGTCGAGGCGCAGATCCCGAGATTGAGCTTTGGCCAGTAGATCATCTCTCGACGAAGGTATGCGACGACCCACGCTGGAATCGCGTCCAAACTGCGGGAAAATTGGCGAATGGCGCTCGGAAGCGATGACCGGCTACCCCGTTGAAGTGCCTTCGCTTCGCAGTGCCGACGCCGATTCGGTTGCCGTGGAGCCTGTCAGTATCAAGCCGATCCAAGTCACGACGCGCATGCCCTCAAGTCCCGCGCACGTCTGCGCTCGCCTCGTCAGACGGCGTGACGACCTAAACCATTCTCTTGGACAGGCTACTCAGCCACCCTTGTCCCACCCACTGTTCCGCTAGCTCCCTCGTGAGCGAGCCTTAGTTGGCGCGGCCTGCAGGCGACGCTCAAACGCTTGAACCAGTTTGGGTAGCGACGTTCCCACGGCTTCACAGAGATCGCGCAGTTGGACCAAATCCAGGCGTCGATGACCGCGCTCGACATCGCTGATGAACGACTGCCCTCGGCCGAGCTTCGTCGAGAGCTGGATCTGCGTGAGGTTCGCGCGCAAGCGAACGTCCCGAAGTAGTTCAATCAACAGCTGAGTCTCTGGTCGGTGAAGCGTCTTGGACATGGCCGCCGTGTGTCGCTGGGCGGCCCTAACCTAGATATGATTTTCAGATATCTAAAAATCAGATATTTTGGATCAAGTTCAATTTGTCCTGAGGAAGTTTATGACTACAATTGTCCGAATCGCCGCAGTGGCGATTCTCGTCGCCCTACTAGGTTTGGCTCCGGGCGCATGCGAGGGCAAGCCCAAGAAGCCAAACCGCGGCACCGTCAGTAGTTTGGCGACTGAGAAACCTGACCTGGTGGTCAGAATCGAAGAACGCATTCGAGGAAAGCAATTCGTTGGCAAGTTCGCTGATTCGATGCTCGAGCAAGTGATGTTCCTCGCATGGCCCGGAGATATCGACGTGGACTACCGCGTTACCGCGCCGGGACGCGAGTGGTACCTATTTCTCCTGGAGATGGAGCGATACGGGAAACCGACCACGACTTCGCCTCGCACCAAGTTCAGTGACTCCTGCCGAACCACTTACTACCAGTACTTCGCGGTCGATACGAAGACGACTCGAGTCGAGCCGTATACCTATCAGGTCACCGAACAAACCTGCGGACAGACCGTCACGAAGCGCGAGGGGAAATGGTTCGAGCCACTCAAGCTCCTATTGCCCGGCCGGCTGAAGATTGCGAATCGTGCCGACTTGCCGGCGCTGCCGAATCCGGTCCCCTCGATCCCGCAACCACCGGCACCGACCATCTCGCAACCCACTGAAGCAGAGCTGGCCCCGTTGAAGCGGCGCATTGGTACCAAGCTCTGCCGAACTGAGAATGGCCGTACGTTTATCGGGTTCACTGAGGCGGTCAGTCCGGACATGGATCGGATTCAAATCCGCGTAACGGCAGCACACTCTGGCGGCATGCCGCTCGACTTCAGAGAGCAAATTGTCTGGGATGCACCGATAGGCTGGCGTCTGTGTGAGTGAGGCCGTAATCCATCTTGAGCGCCATTGCTGACTACAGTCAGCACCAGCACCAGCGACGCGACCAGGCTGCGCTGGAGAATCCTGGTCAATGCCAACCAGCAACCAGCGCCAGCACCTGCACCTGCTTCGCATGAATGGTGTCGGTCTTAGTCCCCATGCCTCAGCGCTAAGGCGGCAGAGTTCGAAACCATTCGGCGATGCCCGCGATACGGCCATTTCGGTACTGAAGGTAGTAGACAGGTAGATTGAATCGTTCGCGAAGCATCTTCAGATACGCGCGATTCTCGGGACCCGCCTCGGTGGCGCCGACGATCAAGAGCGCTTGGCACCGATGAGCCTCGGGCCAGTAGGCATACTCAAGAAGCTGAGACAGTGCATCGCGGATCGCGTAGCGCGCAGTGCCACGCGTCTTCAACTCCAAGAAGATGCGACGAGAGCCTTGGGACAACACCGCGTCCAAGCGATGGCCATCCACTGTGGTTTCGATGGCCGTTGTAACGCCTGGCAGGTCTTCTCGAAGGGTCTTGCGCAAGCACTCCTGCCATTGTGTTTGCACCAGATCGTACTCTCGGGTGCTTTCATACACGTGCCGGGTGGTCTTCAGTACCTGCAAATTTCGTTCGATCAGCTCTTCCGCCTTGCGATCTCGCCGGAGAATGTCTACTTGATTGCGGGGAACTGGCTGCAAAGTGCCGTAGTAAGTGGCTCGCAGAGCGCTTGTGGGGAATGGCACTGGGGGATCGAAGACGCGGAGTGACTCTGGGCGAAACCGGACATTCAGCAAATCGATTCCGTCGGTCGCGGTGAGTGGCGTTGGATCCAATCCCAACGACTCCACCTCGCTGCGCATGCTTCGCAACCAGCCGCGTTGGGTGAACTCGCGCGTTGCCGTGCGAGCCTGAGCCTCCGTCATGACTTCCAGCTCGTCGATCGCACCTACCCAATAGCGGCGCTTGCTCTCGGCATCCATGCTGTACAGCAATAGCTCAATGCGCTGGCCGGAATATTTCGCGTGAGAGTGGTTGAGCGCTTGTACGAACCCACATTTCCAGCCGTTGATGAGGGTGCTGCGATCGAATAGCCACTCCTCATGCCCGAATCCGTATTCAGCCTCGAAGGATTCCGGGTTGCGCGACTTGCCCTTACGCCCTGTCGGGCGTTGCCAAAAGTCGCTGTTCCAGCACAGCCGCGCGACGCGGTAGTCGCTACTTTCCGCGGCGGGGTTCCCGCTCCCCTCGACGCGAAGGTACAGGGGCAGCAGCATGCACAGCACTTCCGAGACGCGCTCAATCATCGCGGTACTTACGCCGCCAAGCGGGACCGCCACGCGCTCACCCAAGAATATGAATACGCCGTTTCGCACCCAGCCGTCTGGAATCGGCTGAACTGAGTTCAGTGCACTCCGTTGGCCGTCGTAGAGCCACAGTCTGAGCGAAGCCAGTTCCGGGAACCGGAGGATCTGGCGATTGAACCGCGCAATCTTGGATGCGAGCACCGCGACGGGGTCGAGCAGTTCGCGGCTAGATTCAAGGCTGAAAGCCACGCCGTACCGAAAGCTCGAGCCGTCGTCTTCGAATCCAACGTTGAACTGAAGCTCTTCGCGGCCCCCTTTGTGAAACGCATAACCGGCACGAGGATTGTCGGCGCCTCCGAGAATCTGAAGTAGCGGCCCGCGCCATTGATGACCACCCTTCAACTGTTTGCGTTCCAGGTAGAAATCGGCCAATGGCGTGGCCGACAGTGCCCGGTCAATTGCTTCGACGATTTCGGAGAGACGTTCCATATCGATCCTGCCACTCAGAATTGAGAGAGTCGCGTTGATGCATAGAGCGGCGTCGAAAAGGTTGCGCTAACGCCAGCAACTCCTGAAGCGAACCTCAACTAAGGTGCGAAATACTCACGTCGTGCGCTCCGCTCGGTCGCCCCGAAGCTGTCGCGCCACCAATTGTCGGTCATCAGGTACTTCGGTGTGTAGTCCTCGTCACGCCAAGTCAGCGACTCCCGGAATGCGTGATGGGACCACAAGCGCATGTACTCGCCGAGATAGATGTCTGCGACTCGCGTGTCGCCGCGCACTACTATCATGTTTTCGTCATTGTCCACGATCGACGCCCTGCTGAAGTTGGCGGAGCCGCAGACCACGATGGGGTCCTCGCTCAGCGGGTCGACCAGCATGAACTTGTTGTGGATGTAGCGAACATTGCTGCTGAGGCCAGAGAGCTTCTCCTGCAGCCACCCGTCGATCGCATTGGTCGCGATGAACGAGCCCACCGCAAACACGTTCTCCGGCATATTGCGCAGCTCTTGGATGGCCTGTTCTTCTGCCACTCGCTCAGGCGATCCGGCTTTCAGCGGCCGCGTCTTTTGTTCCATCAGGGCAAAGCGCAAACCGGCGTTCGAATTTCGGAAGACCTCTTTGAACAGATTGTGCATGCCGAACGCAAAGGTCATGAACAGGCCGTTCTGCGCACCGGCGGCATAGTCCGCCAGCAGTTTTAGGGCGTCCGGATCGACGCCGTCGCCCGGATCGCTGCGTGGACTGAAAAACAAGGAAGTGCCGGGCGCGGGCGGGTTGGCCGGCAAGGGCGAAATCTGCTCGACGGCGGCGGTGAGATCGGCGTCGGTCGGATCGGTCGCGAGCACTTCCCAATACTCAAGGAATTGCTGAGCGATTGCGGGATCTTTGACGACGTGCGCGACGTTGGAATGTCCGAAGATCCCGCTGCGGGAAAAATTCGTCCCTCCGGTCCATACCTCAATCGGCTGGCCTCCGCGCAATAACACGATGAACTTGTTGTGGGAGATCGGGGACTTTGGCCGGGTGCGTTCGCTGCAGACATCCGTCAAGCCTACATACTCGACGTTCTCCCGGTTCGGTACGCCCGGCCTGCCATCTTCCTTCTCGCGACCATCGTAGACAACCTGGACGTCGACTTCACGCGATATCGCATCCTTCAAGAGCATCAACATCATTGGAAAGGCAAATTCGTAGGCTGCAACGCGAAGCGCATCGCCGGGCAGCGCTGACCTGATGAAGCGGGTCAGAGCCTCGAACAAACCGCGAGAAAGCCAAGTGTAGGCGGGATTGGAAAGACTATCCTGGTCTCCGATTTGATCGGGTCTTTGGTTGCCGAAGCGCCGGGCATATTCCTGCGAGGCAGAAATCCCGCGATTGAAATGAACGTCGTGGACATCGCCGAATTCGACCTCGGTCGTGATTTCGACACGCGCCTCGGCAAAATTAGTCAATGCTTCTGGACGACCTTTTCGCGCGGTCACGCGATAGGTGTAGTGATGTCCAGGCTTGACCGAGTAGTCGGCCCACTGAAAGCTCTGCACCGGGTGATGATTCGTCGAATAGAGGGCTCCCGCTGCAAAGCCGGGATTGGTCGCCGAGAAACACTTCATGCCGGTGAGATAACCGCTCTCGTTTTCGTCATGCGACGTCCGATGGATGGAAAAGCCGAGCAATCCATCGCATTCGGCTTCGTCCATGTCGAAGCCGAGTATTACTACGTAGGTGCCGGCGATACCCTTGAGACGAAGTTGTCCGCTGGTGTCGATCTCGCGCATGTCCTATCCCCTTTTTTATCCGCCAATGTGCAGGTCAGTTCCCGCGTGCTCGTCATCTCAGATGGCGCGCGGCATGAAGTAGTAGCCTCCGGCGATGCTAGACGTCGTGCCCAATCCCAAGCGCGCGTCGGAGGGACGCCCCTTTCGAATCCAAGATGCCGAGACCACTGTCACGCTGCCGACGACGCGGCCATCTGTTCCCGCTGTCTCACCTCGAGCCTGCACGACGGACCCCCGTTAGGCTAGCCGGTGGAAGTTACAGGTGCGCGTTTTCTCGTGGCGCGCTACCCAGTGGTTGCTGCGTCCGCAGTCGATCATGGAGGGCCGAATCGGGCCGCATGCGGTTGGCAACGAGCGGACCCAAGGAATCCCAGACTTCGTCAATCGACTGTTGCAACTCAAGCGCTGCGGCGAACGCTTCAGGATCGTTGAACTCGCCGGCGCAGCTGTTCACATGCTCTTGCCGTTCGCGGATCCAAACCAGCGATTTGGCGACGTCGGCGGGTGTCCAGACTTTCATGCAGACACCTGCTGCTCGCTGCGCAACAAAGTCAGTGCGACGACCTGTTGCACGCGCTCAATTTCTTGCCGAATCCCCTCAGCGATTTGAATCTGTTTGCGATAGTCGGGGCGTGCTTGAAGCTCAGTCAGTTCGGTCTCAAGGCGGTTGATCCATTGGCGCGCGGATTCGATGCAGGTTTCAGTCATTTTCTCGGCTCCCATTCGTTGTCGACATGTTCGACTTGAACGGAGCGAGGGGCATCAGTGGGGTTCTGATATTGGCTTGCGAAATTTCCCAATTCTGCGAATTTCGACTTTGCTGATCCACCATTCCGGTTTGCGATGACCAACGCTGGTTCTGACTGCGCACGGTTTCTTGTCCGGTATCGGCCAGAAGCGGGCTTGCAGCCGCAACTTCTAAATTCTTCGTAACCCTAAACTCTCGCGAGGCGCCGAGTCATTCGTTCCATGCGAATGTCCTTGCATTTCCTCCTGTTTGTGAGGGCTGTATGCACTGCTACCGAGATCTTCGAATTACTTCCCGCATTCTCAACGAGAGCGAAATCATCGACTTCGTTGAGACGTTTGCACAGTCGACCCCGGGCTGGTCGTATCCGGAGGAAGAGAGCAATGAGTACGCATCTTTGTGCGGTGTTCCGTCCTGCTGTCTGATCCATGAGCCAGCATGCTTGCCAAGGGCGGCTCTCCATCTAACCTCATACGCGTCGAAACGCGCAGCGAATGGCGTTTACGCGCCGAACATTGTCCCGTTGGATCAGAGTTCCATGACCGTGTCCGAGTACAACGGAATTGCACAGCGGTTCGCGCGTGAGCTGCGTTTGAGAGCCCGTCAGGAAGACATTTCAATCGAAGTCCTTCTTTCCAAATCTAAGCTTGGTCTACGCGACATCATCGGCGGTGACGTGGCATGGCGATTGTTTCGGCGCCACATTGGCCTATTTCCCGAGAGCAGCCATCCGAACGACGTTGGGCGTCTGGATGCTTTCATCTGTGCAATTTCCCGCTATTCGAGACGCCAGTTTGATTTTGAGTCCTTCGAGTTCCTGCTTCGTGAAGAACTCGGGTGGTCCGTGGCAATGGCGTCCAAATGCAGAGCCCGAGTAGAGATCGGTCTGGAGGTTCTGGCCGCGAGCAAAGTGTTCAGTTCCCGGTAGCGGCGGCGGTGCGCTTCGGGTCGGAAGCGGGCTTGGTCAGCGCCGGCATGGCGATGGGGTCAGCGCGAAATTGCGGTCAAAGTTGGCGGCGATGCACCGGTTCGACGACACGCAGTAGACTGCCCTCTCCAACGGAAAACGATCATGCCTACCACGCCGTTTGACGACCGGTTGACCCAGCTCGTGCAAGCACAGCAGAGCGCGCCGATCGAGTGGGAGAAGCGGCGAGATTCCTGGCGAGCGCGTGTCATCGCGTTGCATGACGACATCGACCAATGGCTGGCGTCGGTGCGAGCAACTGGCGTCGTCAAGACGATCCGGACGTTTGACGAACTAGAAGAGCAGTTCATGGGCCGCTATGACGTGCCGCGCATGACGATCTGGGTCGGTGAACAGCAGGTGATCCTGCGTCCTCGCGGGACCCTTATCCTTGGGTCATATGGTCGCGTCGATCTCGAAGGCGCCGCCACCCAAGCCCTGCTCGTGCTCGACTACGATGGAACCAACGACATTCCAAGCTGGCGGCGTGTCGATCAAGCGAAGTGGTGCGTCGTGTATCCCTCTGAACGCACCGTCCGTCATCCGCTAACTGAATCCGTATTCAAGGATCTGCTTAGCAGGGCGCTCGGAATCTAGACCGTGTTATTCCTGCAGCAGCATGAACCTGAGCCCATCTTGAATTGGCACACGGTTTGTCGCCAATCACTCGCTGCACAGCGCCAGAAGGTGGTCGAGCAAGTACTGAGAGGTGGGACGCACGCGCCAACCGTTCCTGGGCTGACCGATGCAACGCTCCAAGATATTGAGGCATATTTCGACGCCACGATCGTCGAGCTCGAGCTGGCCTGCGTGATCATGCTCGTGGCAGCCGCCGAGGCGAAGGTTCGCCTCGACGCACGTACTCGTTGGGAACAGCACACTGACCAACTCGCCAAGCAACTCAAGCGTGTCTTCCGCCGCGCCCGACTTGATGAGCACTTCGTCCCGCTTTACCGAAACGACGAGGGCATCCTCGATGCATGGCAGTCGTTCCTCTCCAATTTGGAGCAAGCGCCCATGTCGGATGTCGACCGCGCCAAGAGCGCCATCGGTTCGCTGCGAAATATCTATTCCTTCCGTAACTGGATCGCGCACGGACGATGCTGGGACGCGAGGGGCGGCATAGACCTACAAAACTATCCACCCACAGAGGTGGCCAACGTGATCAACCGATTGTTCGCGGCACTTCGCAGCACAACGGCCTTGGGCAAGATCGCACCGTTCTGAGCGCTATTCGCGGCATGACCGCTTTCGTCAACCTGGTTCCAAAGAAGGGGATTCAGATGTCTGCCGCAGCTCGATGTTTCGTGATTGCCCTGATCGCAATGTTGGGCGGCGGGATCTACGTCGCCTCCCTCTCTAGCGACGAGCGCCTCTGGGATGAGCGTGCCGGGATACGACAGACCGCAGCGTCCACGGCCAGGATGAAGGCCAGCCGCACGGGCTCTCCGATTGACAGGGCGGAGGCTACGATACTGCGGCTCGAAGCCGAGAAGACCGGGCGCGAACGCTTCCAGACGAACCGATACACCGCGTACGGCGTGGTAGCCGTTGGCTGCATCTTCGCCCTCGTCGGATTCACCTTGTTGGGAGCAGCGTCGCGCGCGCGGGACAGAACGCAGACGGACTGAGCGCGCGCGTCCACTTTAGGTCGAATACAGACGTGGTCAACACTTGCGCGTTGGTCAACCTCAGCCGGACAGTCGATCGGCGCTGACCAGCGCCCGCAGTCATCTCGCCGCCGAAGAACCTCCGCGAATTCCGCACGCCTTTCTCGAGGATCAACCATGTTCCAACAATGCGCGCAGGGGGGCGTCCGGCATGACTAACGCAGAGAGGCGTGTGCCCATTGTGCCGGCGCCTCGGACGGTGGAAGGCACGTGCCTAGTACAAATCGAAATCCGTCACCGACGACGCTACCAACGAGAATCACGTCGCCTTCGACCGGCGCGTAACGTTCGCCGGACTTAAGGCGGCAATGGCTATGCGAGTACATCTCCAGATGGAAAGCTACGTATTTCGCCGAACGTAGTGTCCACGCTTCGTACGCCGAGCCCGGCTTGCCAAGGACACCAGTCATGAATCCATACAGCACCACGATCGTCAGCATCCTCGCGGCCACCATCAAGCGCGGGAACCCAGTGCCATTCTTGGCGAGATTCACCGAATCCTGAGTAGTTTTGGGCGCCGGTAGCATCAGAAGAGGAACTGCAAGCGGGCCGCCGACGAGCACGACGACGTACGCGACAGTCAACGCCAGATAGATCGCGATGGGCAGAAGTAAGACGCTGATCACCGTTACCGTGTAGCCGAAATGGTTCGGATCGACGCCCACCGCAGCATTCACGGTCTGCGATGCCGTTCCTAGCGCAATGGCGCTGCCAGCCGTGCCGACTAGCAGCAATACCACTTTGGCGACGCCGACTTCCTTCACCCGCTGGAAGAGTGCTTCGACGTCCATAATCAACACCATGGCGAGCACCACGATCGCAATCGTTACGAAAACTTGTACAACGGTTCGATTCAGCCCTGGAAATCCAATGGCTTCGAAAATCATCACAACAACCAGCAGTGCGATTCCGACGAAATACGCCGATTCGTTGCGCCTAAGGTTCTTCAATTCTTTCCAAGCGGAATCGCGCCATTGGCGAAGCCGTTCTTTCCGGGTCGACTGCGAATTCTCCGTCGCCGCCTTGTAGCCAAGCTCATTGGAGTTCTTGACGTTGTCCATTGCAGTTCCCTCCCAACGATGTGAACGGCGTGCCGTGCGACGACAACCGACGGCGGTTTGGTGACGCGACAAAGGATTGCGTATTGCAGGACGGATCGGTGTGTCAAACGTGCTTCAGTTTGCTCCACCCGAAAAGCGACGACTGTTTGGCGGCCTGCGGATGGAAGGTGTGTCGCAGGACAAGGCCCAGCCAGCGCCCGCACCCAATTCCGTTGAGTAGCCTCTCGGCATCAGCCCTTCGCATTTCCTACAGCCTGAGGCCGTGTTCTCGTATGAAGGCAATCAGGCCGTCGACAGAGATGCGTGTTCGCGACGTGTGCTTGGTTTCCGCGCCCATCGTCGCCGAACTGGAGCGTGTCTCGGTCAGCGTCAGGTGGAGACCGTCCGAACTGGCTTCCAGATGGACAATGTCTTCCCTTTCATCATTGAACCCGCTCGATTCTTCGCTCCACAACCGGCGAAGCAGAATCCGACCGTTTGCTCCTTCGCGAATACTAGGCATGTCTCCACCTGGAAAAGTTGAGCAGAGTGCGCCGAGCCACCGGCCGATTCAGTCGCCTTCGATGCAGAGCGACGAAGTCAAGTGCCGCAAGCTCGTCGCCGATTCTTGCACGCCCAATCAGCGCTGCCCGAGCGCCGCTGGATCGTGTTCACGCGGTACCGCAGCCCGAAGGTGCAGCGAGAGAGTGGGTCGCCCCGAGTCACGTCTCGTTTCCCAACTCCAATGCAACGCACTGCGTTGACGTGGCGGCGCCCACAGTTTCAAACTTCACTCACATAGCCCGAAGCTTTCTGACCGGAGAACGACCATGCCAACAACAAGAACGGGTTCAGATGGCAAGAAAGTGAAGATCCCCGACGGTTGGCGTTCACGTCAGGGCTCCGATGGTCACGTCGTCCCGATCCGTCCCGGAGCAACCTCACGTCAAGGTTCAGACGGTCGCGTTGTAGAAATTCAGGCGGGATGGACATCGCGCCAAGGATCAGACGGCAGAGTGGTTGCAGTGCCGCCTGGCGCAACAAGCCGTCAGGGCTCAGACGGCCGCGTTGCTGCAGTCCCCAAAGGCGCCACCTCTCGGCAGGGATCTGACGGTCGGGTAGTTCCAGTTCCGAAGGGTGCGACTTCTCGCCAGGGTCCCGATGGTCGAGTTGTGCCCGTGCCTCCGGGCCGCACTTCGACCGTCTCCCGAACTGGGCGGGTCAAAGTTAAGAAGTGAGCGAATTGGTGGGCGATGCGTCGATAGACGCATCGCCGGCTGCAGGCCGAGTCAGTTCAGGCCGCGATCCGCGTTGAGGCTTACTCGAATCCGTTGGCAAATAGTGCCGACAAATTGCATTGAACGTTTGGGCCTTGGCAGGGATCGGACACCGAAATCCCAGCGAGCGGAAATTCGATCCCGTCATTCACGCCGTCACCATCGGAGTCGGCGAGGTCGGGTCGCGTGCGGACAATTCGCTCGAATCCATCGATGAGCCCGTCGCCATCGCTGTCCACGTTCGGATAGGCGTAGCCAATGTGCATGTTGCTGCCGACCGGATAGGCGGCCGTGTATCCCTCGGCCTCGTGAAAGGCGCGCGCGCTTTCGAGAAATATCGCACAGTCGTCTTCTGTGAGATCGCATTTGCGGTACAGCTTCTCGGCGCCCGAGGGGATGCACGCCGGCTCGGGTGCACAGCGATCGTAGACATAGCCCTGGAGTCCGCGGAATGTAAAACCATCCGCCCGGGCCTGCTCGACCTCTGCGATTGTCGTGAACAGCAGGAAATCGCGATTGACTGTGTTGCAGCCAGCGCCTGACGTGCAGCCCACCGGGAAGTTACGCCCACGATCCATCCAATACAGCGGTACGGTGTTCGGATGTTGCGAATCCGCTTTGAACTCGGTCGTGAGAACGAACGTATTGGCGCGCGGAGTCGGCGGCTGTGGAACAGCGGTTGCCGACTCGGGAAACGCCGCATAGCCTGAAACTGCGGAACCTTGCGTCGTGTACGCACTGGCGACCGAAATCGCCAGTGAGATCGCCGCCTGCGGCACCGTAACGTAAGCCAAGTCTGTCGATGCCGCGCTGTACAGGGTGAAGAGCGGCGTCAAACGATTCTTGACCGTGGCCCCCGCAACAGTGCCCAAGACGCTTCGTGCCGCGATTTCTGCATCGGGAACGCCGTAGCCGTATTGAGCGTCCCACGCAGCGCCACCGGGCACTGTTGCGGATTCGACAACCGAATCCCGAATGCCGATTGCGTCCACGACGCTCTCCGGATCCCCGGGCATGACCAACGGATTGATCGAACGCAACAGGCCGGCGAGCCCTGAGTAGATTGGGGCGGACATCGACGTGCCGGTGCACATGCCACGTCCATCCGTCGCGCTTGCGTCGCCAAAACCGTCACCGCATTCCAAGAACGGGTTCCAGTCCACTCCCGGATAAATCGTCGAGTAGATATCGCGGGCTGGCATCGCTACTTCTTGACGACGCTCGCCCGCTGCGGCAGGTGTGAAGTTTGAACCGCACTCACGTCCCTGCGCTGGCAACTGCGCGATCACAGCGTCGGGGCAATCTCCAACCAAGAGATTCGCCGGCATGTCGAGGCGGTCATTCCAAAATGTGAGGTCAGGTTCCAATCCGCCGACTGCGACGACCCTACGATTTTCGCTCGGGAAATTGATCGCCCGTCTGTCATTCCCAGATGCTCCGACCATGAGGATGCCGCGATCGCTGGCATGAGTGATTGCAAGGCACCAAGCGTCGTTCGCGGGCACCGTTGCGCATCGGTCGACAGCAGTCGTGAACACTCCGAAGCTCTGATTGACGACTTGAATGCCGACATCAACGATCAGCGTCAGGGCTGCAGCAATTCCTGGAATGGTGGGGGTCCCTCTGACAATGCCTGTCTGAAGGATGCAGACATCTTGGGTCACGCGAAATGCCGAGAGGCCGCAGTGCTTGCACGCACCGAGGGTGCTATCGCCATTTCCTGCATTCGCACTGATCAGGCCGGCCACATGAGAACCGTGCCCCGCGAATGCCGGCGTCATGAAGCCGTCGCCATCTGGGTCGCAAACAGCGTTTGTTGCCACCACGGGCTGTAGCTCGTCAACGTTCGGTTCGATGTTCAGGACCGCCGCTGTGCTCCGGCCGACGTCGGCCGAATAGGCGGGCAGGTAATTTCCGCCCATATACGAGCCGCCGCCATTGAACGAAATCAGATCGGGATGCGCTGTGTGCAGACCGTTGTCCATTGTGGCGACCAGGCCCCAGCCCCCAGCGAACATCCAAGCTCGGTCAATTCCAATATCCGATCTCCACGCCTGGCCGGGAGAGCCAGCGACGCTCTTCTCACGAATCCACGGCTGGGGCGGCGTAGCCGCGTCCAGCGCAGACGAGTCGTAATTAATCTCTTCGGGCGCGAATGCGTAGAGCACATTCGAATCATTCGCTAATGCAGCCAGTGCATTCTGGAGATTTGCGGAGATGGGATAGCTGACAAGAATGTACCTCTCCAACTTGGATCGCGCCTCGTTGGGATTGGCGTCAATCCATTCCGCGAAATCCCCGGTCGCTCGGCGGGGCAAAAGGTAATACGCACGACTAGGATTTTCTGCTGTGAATCCGCTGCTGAGCGCGCCGAGATATCCTGCGGAATACTCCACGGGCTCCGCCATCATTTGCGGCGTCGGTGCGCCCGGAGACGCCGAGAGCAACACCAACAGAATTTTCTCATTGGACTGCGCCGACACAGCAGCATTTCCGAGCAGCGCGACCATCGCAAGCATCGAGCGACGGCGGCCGCCGAGCATTCGCCACGCGATCAGAAAAACGGACAACACCAACACGATGCTGGCTAGCGTCCCAATCGTCGGAATCGGACGCGCCGCCGGCCCTTGAGTCACCGTCAGAGGCGCACTGGCTACTTGCGTGGTTTCCTCGAAACCAGTGACCACGTCGATGATCCAGATTCGAACTTCGTATTCGCCTGCCGGCAACGAACCGATATCAAAAAACGTCGTCGTCGGGGGTCCATTGCAAAACGGCTCGAACGTGATCAGTCCTGGCACGATCACGTCGACAACGCCTGGTGAGCGCTCAATGCGCATTGGGGGAATCCCTTCACCAGGCGCGAGGAAGCCATGACAAAACCCGTTGTAGACCAGCACCCGAATGGGTTGGGCTGAGTTGGGTGCGGCCGGTTCGAACGTTGGTGGGTCGACGAAAGCAAACGCCGGCGTCGCTAACGACAGGATGAGAAACAACGTGATAACGCGAAGCACCGACCGAAGCATGCGCAATCTCCTTGATGTGCCGGACGAATCACGGGCGCGAATCGTCGAGCGCGGATAGCAGCCACTTTACACGTAGCGTGGAAGATCGGTCGGGTCGGACCGAGGTCGCTGCACAACCCCTCAACTGTCAACAACACCCCGATTGTGTTTTTGATCGCCAACCTGTCAAGTCAGTTCAATGACGCGATTTCGGTCAGAAACGTGATTCCATCCTCCACACGAATCCGGACGGACGAGAGCTGTTCCAAAGTAAATGCCCCGGCTGACCCGTGCGTGCCCTTGTTGAAGACGTCGAAGAGTTCGACCACGTTATCGATGTCTTTCGTAACGAAGTCTTCGACATCCAGATCAACCATGCCTTTGCGATGAAGTAGGAATCGAATCTTCGAGCGTCGCGTCGCATTGCCTCGCTCTGTCTTCTGACACTCAGGGAACGCCGCGAATACGGAAGCATCCGGCGCAGTGATCTCGAGAATGCTGGTCATGATTTCTCGGGCGCTCGTGCAGAAATGTCGCGCCGCGTCAGGGTTGCTTGCGTTCAACGAATACACTGCACCCCGCCAGCGGTCATCGAGCTCCGGAGAAACAATCCGAAGCTTGTCCCGCAGCTCGCCATCCTCGACTTCCTCACTTGGCTCTGCTGCTGGTCCGTCTGGATCCAACAAGGAATTCGCAGCCGCCAAGCTATTTGCGGCTTCGCGCTCTGACAAGTCGAGAATCCGAGCGTAGGAGTCGTCGAAGTGACGCGCTGCTTCGCGGCGCTCGATTGTCGTGTATGCCGTGTGCATCACCTGGACGGACGTACGGTAAGACACCATTCGCGTCGGCCGAGAAGTCTGCCGCGTCAGCCGGGCTAGTTCATTTCGAATCTTCTGTTGGTTCGCTCGAACGCGCGCATTGTGTGCGCGCGCAGCGCTGTTGTAGTTACTGATGGCACGGTTGATCTTGGCAACCGCTTGCTGTCGCTTTTGTTGCGCCTGGCGAAGCTGGCTCTTGAACTGCGAGAGTGAAATCTTGCGAACCATTCGAATCCTCCAAGGCTTTGGACGCCGTCAATCTTGCTCCGCAGAACATCGAACCCGCTGACCAAGGCCAGTTTCGAACATCAACCCCAAGCATGCTCTGACGAAGCGAATGTCTGCGCTCGGAGCTAGACGCTTACGTCGAGTTCCGGGCGCAGACGTTCGCGCACGCGTTAACGCTTGGACTTCTGGGTCAATACGCTTCCCGCGATGCTCTTGGTGGTGCCGCTCGTTCGACCATCACCCAATGCCTTCGATGCCGTGCTCGCGACCGCGGCAGACGTTTGCTTGTTAGTGCCGGCCTGTGACAGGGCGCTTGCTGCGACAGTTTTGGCTGTCGGGCTAGCATGACCTGCCGGCTTTCTTCGGACGAAGAATTAGTTGAGGACAGCACCCGCGGTTGGGTTTGATTTCTGATCCTGTTGCTCTTCGCCTGCCGACTTCTTTGCCTTCTTCGCTTCCTGCTTCTTGAACGCCTTCGGTGTCAGATAGCCGATGCTCGAATGCGGTCTGTCCACGTTGTAGTGAACTCGCCAGCCTTCGATGACCGCCTTCGCTTCCATTCGATTGCGGAACCACTCCATGCCGAGGCATTCATCGCGGAATTTGCCGTTGAAGCTTTCGTTGGTACCGTTTTGCCACGGCTTGCCAGGGTCGTTCAACACCGTGTCGATGTTCGCGTTCTTGAGCCAGCGTAGCACTGCGTGGCTGACGAACTCGGGGCCGTTGTCCGAGCGCAAATGCTTCGGTGCGCCATGCTCGCTGATCAATCGCTCAAGCACTTCGATGACACGGCCGGCACGAATGCCGCCCTGAACATCGATCGCCAAACACTCGTGCGTCCATTCGTCGACGATGGTCAGGCACTTCAGTTGCTGATGGTTCGCGCAGGCGTCGAACACGAAATCGTAAGCCCAGACCTGGTTCGGTCCCGTCGCCGGCTGCGGGCGCGGCCGACTGCCTGCAATGCGCTTCCTGGGCCGCTTGCGCGGCACCTGAAGGTCGTTTTGTCGCCAAATCCGATGCGTGCGATCAAAGCTCATCTGCATGCCTTCCCGGTCGAGGTAGATGTTGATGCGCCGATAGCCAAAGCGAGGGAACTGCGCCGAGTAGCGACGCATGGCTTCGATCACCGGCGCATCCTTTGCTTGCATGCGCGATTCATAGCGCAATGCCGATCGCGATACCGATAGCAGCGTGCACAACTTATCGAGAGACAGGCCGCGCCGATGCGCGTACAACACCTGCTCGCGGCGCGCCGGCACGCTCACCATTTTTTTGCGTTGATTTCCTTCATGATCTCGATCGCGAGATGTTGTTCGGCCAAAAGCTTCTTGAGCCGCGCGTTTTCACTCTGCAGCGACCGCAGCTGTTTCACGTCGACCGCTTCGAGCTGGCCGTATCGCTTGCGCCAGACGTACAGCGTCTGTTCGCTGATGCCGTGTTTTTTCGCCACATCCGCGACCGGGTGCTTGTCGGCTTCGCGGAGAATCTTGACCATCTGGTCTTCGGTAAATCGGGACTTTCGCATACGCTCCTCGCTATGGGGCGGGAGCTATCCTCTCAACTTTCAGCTCGTCCGAAAATCGGCCAGCAGGTCATTGCCAAGAATGTCAGGAGCCTTCTCAGCAGCGAAGGATGGAGGTTATTTTCAAGCTCTTCGAACGCGAGTACATACTCTGAGCGCTTCTTCTTGTCGATGTGTGGCGCAATCAGCAGGTTCGATAGAACAAGAAGTACCGTTTTTAATCCACTTCCAGAACTCCGAAGTGCTACGGCCCCTTTGTCTGCTTCTGATAAAAAAATCTCCCAATCACCATGGTTATGCCCGTGGCCCGCGTCCATATGGATCCGCGGGACTATTTCAGAAAATTCGGCATCAGGATTAAATATCGCATTTAGGGCGTCTAGTAGTTGCTTTCGGATCAAGTCCCGATCGAGAGAAGAATCGTGAGCAAACCCGGCCACAACGGAGGTGACGCCTTCGCCGGCGGCGGAGATGGTAAGTGCGGCTGTGCCGCTCATAGGTTCTGGCTTGATGTCGCGGTCTGCCAAGATCTGTCTAAATGTCTTTCCAGCTAGCGGTAAGCGTGCTGATCGGGCGAGAACTGAGATTGCATTAAGGCGAGCAGCCATTTTCTGCGGCGACACGTTGGCGATTGGTGCGTTTTGTGTATTGCATTCAACATCGCTTACGAGACCGTTTTGTGTTGTCCAATTAACTCTCCGGTCGATCAGCCAGCGTCCGTGATCGATCCAATGGTTGCCGCCGAGATCACCCCCTGAGGTATTTTCGAGAAATCCTCCGCGCAGCGTCTTCTCATCGAGATTTGCGCCGCACCGGAACGCAGGGCCGGCCGACGGAAGTGTCTCGCGAGTTGACATTCGAATTAGTTCGAGCAGTTGCGATTTTCCGGTGTTATTTCTACCGATGATGATGTTTATCGGCTTAATTGATTCAAACCCAGACCATTGATCCGAAAAGCACTTGTGCTGCCGAAATTGAATCGAAGTGATCTGCATCTGGAAAACGCCTCGGTGACTTGTGGTTGCGATACAAATTTTCGCGAAGCAGTTTCAGTGGTGGCCAACCGCAATTGCAAAAAGAAGCCGCCTCGCGGCGGCTCTCTTGATCTTCGTGAGTTGGCGGGTTACGCCGCCTTCGCCAACTGCCGCAGTACATAGTGCAGCAGGCCACCGTGGCGGTAGAACTCGACTTCTTTCGGGGTGGCGAGCAGGACTTTGACCTTGAAGCGCTTCTCGCCGAGGCCGTCGTTGGCGATGACTTCGACTTCCTTGGCGGCACCATCGTTGAGGCCGGCGATGGTGTAGGACTCGAGGCCGGTGAGGCCGAGCGTCTGCGCGTTCTGGCCGATCTGGAACTGCAGAGGCAGCACGCCCATGCCGACCAGATTCGAGCGGTGGATGCGTTCGAAGGATTCGGCGATGACGGCTTTGACGCCGAGCAGCATCGTGCCCTTGGCTGCCCAGTCACGCGAGGAGCCGGTGCCGTATTCCTTGCCGGCGAGCACGACCAGCGGCGTGTTCACCTGCTTGTAGCGCATCGCGGCATCGTAGATCGACAGCTTGTCGCCGGTCGGAACATGGATCGTGTTGCCGCCTTCTTCGCCGCCGAGCATCATGTTCTTGATGCGGATGTTGGCGAAGGTGCCGCGCACCATCACGTCGTCGTTGCCGCGGCGTGAACCGTAGGAATTGAAGTCGGTCGACGCCACGCCACGCGACTGCAGGAAACGACCCGCCGGCGAATTGGCCTTGATGTTGCCGGCCGGGGAGATATGGTCCGTGGTGATGGAGTCGCCGAACAGGCCGAGCAGTCGGGCGCCGTGGATGTCCTGGATGCTGCCGACTTCCATTTTCATGCCGTCGAAATAGGGCGGGTTCTTGATGTAGGTGGACGCTTCGTCCCAGGCGAATGAGGCGCCGTCCGGCGATTCGATCTGGTTCCAGCGCGAGTCGCCCGCGAACACGTTCGCATAGTTGTGCTTGAACATTTCCGGACCGACGGTGCGGGCGATCAGGTCGCCAATTTCCTTGTTCGAAGGCCAGATGTCGCGCAGGTAGACGGGCGCGCCATTGCCATCGATGCCCAAGGGATCGCTGGTCAGGTCAATGTCAACGGTACCCGCCAAGGCGTAGGCAACGACCAGCGGCGGCGAGGCCAGGTAGTTCATCTTCACTTCGGGATGGACAC
>JAYUVY010000081.1:0-31991 GCA_043753835.1 Lysobacterales bacterium
GCATCCACGCCATGACCACCCTCAATCAACCCTGGAACAGCACCGCACTGGTGCCAATGCCACCAAAAATGGCTTGACGGGGAACGGAGTATCTACGCATGTTGCATCCCCGCCTTCGCGGGGATGACGGCTTCGGAGTTTCCGCCTTACTTCGCAGTGGCGAACTTTCCATAGTCCTTGAGTTGCGCGACGACCGTGGCGTCGCCGACAACGACGATCGACTGCTGTTCCGGCGCGAAGTACTTTTTGCCGATCGCTTGCACCTGCTTGGCATCGATCTGACGGATTTTCGGCACGAACTCGCCGAGGAATTCCGGCGGCAGGCCGATCAGCCAGTTGTTCGCGAGCGTCGCCGCGACCGCAGCTTGCAATTGGTTGCTGATCAGATAACCGCCGGCGACGTAGCGCTTGTTCATGTCGAGCTCGCGTTCGCTGACCAGTTCGGTGCCGATACGCTTGTACTCGGCGAAGAATTCACTAATCGCCGCACCGGTGACCTCGTTGCGCACGTCAGCGGACGCGACCAGTGCACCGCCTGCAGTCTGCGCGCGATAACCGACACCGGCGCCATAGGTGTAGCCCTTGTCTTCGCGCAGGTTCTGCATCAGCCGACTGCTGAAGCCGCCACCGAGAATGGTGCTGGTCATGCGCAGTGCGATGTAGTCCGGGTCGGTCGCCGGGATCGCCGGGCGACCGATGCGCACCGCCGATTGCACACTGCCGGCGCGATCAACATGCACGAACGCCGGCTTCGCCGTTTTCGCAGCAGCGACGGTCGCGACAGCGGCCTTGCCTTCGACTTTCCAGTCACCGAAGTGCTTCTCGGCGAGTTTGAATGCAGCGTCTTTGCCGATACGGCCGGTGACGATCAGCAGCGCTTGCTCCGGTCGCAGGCGTTGACGATAAGCGGCGAGCAGCTTGTCGCGGGTGATCGCGTTGATCGCGGCCTCGGTGTCCTGGGTGCGCGCATACGGATGGTCGCCATAGACCGCGGCAAGGATCGCGCGCTCGGCACGGAACCCGGGTTGTGCTTCCGCAGCCTTCAGGCCCTGCAATGCATTTGCCTTCGCGAGCGCGATTTCCTTCTCAGGAAAGTTCGCGGAGCGCGCGACTTCGGCCAGCAATCCGAGCATCGGCTCGGCATGTGTCGTCAGTGCGTTCGCGCTGATCGTCAGTCCATCGTTGCCGTCGGACGCGCCGACCGACCCACCGTAGCTCTGCGCGGCTTCGGCAATTGCTTTCGAGTCGTGCTTGTCGGTGCCTTCGTTGAGCATGTACGCGAGCGTCGACGCGAAGCCCGGCATCGAAGCGTCGTCCGCCGCGAGCCCGGCGCCCTTGAACGCGAGCACGTAGTCGACGCGCGGCACGCCATCGCGCGGCACCACCCAGACGGTCAGGCCATTGGCCAGGGTCTGCTTGGCGATTTCCGGCACCGGCAGCGGTTTGTCCGCGGCATAAGCGGGCAGGTCCTTCGGCATCGGGGCCAATTCTTTGGCATTCGAGACCGGCACCAGCAAGGCGCCGAGGATCAGGGCAATCATTGTCTTCTTCATGGCGATCTTGATCATGATTTGGTTCCTCACTTCTTGTCGGCGTCGGTGGCGAGCATGGCCGCCGGCTTGCGATCGATCACGGTGCGGTTGGCGGCGACCAGATACTTGGCGGCCACACGCTTGAGGTCATCCGAGGTCACCGCCTCGATCCAGCCCGGCACCTTGTTCGCGATCTTCGCGTCACCCCACAGGGCCTGATATTTCGCGAGCGTGTCGGCGCGGCTCAGGAAGCTCTCGAGGCTGTTGTTCCAGTCAGCGAGCATGCCGGTCTTGACGCGCGCGAGTTCGGCATCGGAGACGCCGTCCTTGACGATGTTCGCGATCAACGCGTCCATCTCGTCGATCAACTGGCCGGACTGGATGTTCGGCTTGTACAGCGCGAACAGGGTCAGCAGGGTCGGGCCGTCGAATTCGAACGGGCCGGTCAGGCCGAACAAGAAGTCGATGTTCAGGGCCATTTCCTTGCCCTTCACCAGGCCCAGATACATGCGCGATGTGTCGCCACCAGCCAGCACTTCGGCGAGCACTGCAAACGGCGCCTGATCGGCACTGCCGCGTTCGGCAATCTTGTAAGCGACGGCCACGGCCGGCACCTGAGCCAGCGCGTCGGATTGCGTCACGCGCTTCTCTTTGGTGTTCAGTGGTTCGCTGACATCGGGCTTCGGTGGCGTCGGGCGCGACTCGATCTTGGCGAAGTATTTCTCGGCAAGCGCGAAGCCCTGTTCCGGGGTCACGTCGCCGGCGAGCGACAGCACCGCATTGTTCGGGCCGTAGTAGTCGCGATGGAACGCGCGCACGTCGTCGAGCTTGGCGCTTTCCAGATCGACGAAGCTGCCGTAGCCGTCGTGGTTGTTTTCCCACTTCGAAAACGCCTGCTGGCTGATGTCGATCCACATGAAGCCGCCATAAGGCTGGTTCTTCACGTTGACGCGGATTTCTTCCTTGACCACATCCTGCTGGTTTTTCAGCGTCTTCGCGTTGAAGTCGAGGGTCTGCATGCGGTCGGCTTCGAGCCACAGGATCGGTTCCAGCGCCGATACCGGCGCGATCTCGATGTAGTTGGTGTAGTCCGGTCGCGTCGAACCGTTGTTGCGGCCGCCGCCGCCGGTGATGACCTTGTCGAAGGTGCCTTCGGGCGCGTTCGGCGTGCCTTCGAACATCAGGTGCTCGAACAGATGCGCAAAGCCGGTGCGGTTCTTCGGCTCCAGGCGCATGCCGACCTTGTACACGACGCTGATACCGACCACGGGTGCGCTGTGGTCTTCGGACACGATCACGGTCAAACCATTGTCGAGCGTCTTGACGGCGATCGGCAATTCGAAGCGGTCTGAACTTGCGGCGAGGGCAGGGACGGTCAACGACAGTCCGATCAGGACAGACAGCAGTGGGGGCGTACGTATCGCGAACATGGGTAGCGACCAAAGTGGCAGTGGAAGAGGGCCCCGAGGTTACCCGCTGCACGCCCATCCTGAACCGGGGCACAAGTCATTGCACCCGTCCGCAACACGGGCTGGCACAAATTGGCCTGCTGGAGCGTTAGCAGCAATACGCAGGGGCTCGCGGTCATGCAGCGCGCAAGCCGCCACCGTGACGGCGCGGCGGTGAGGACGTATCCTCGCGGCCTGCATTCCGGGGAGACCGCCGTACCCATGATCGTTCCTGTTCGCGACCGCGACGGTGCGCCGCGCGGTATCCCCGTGGTTCCGGTCGACGCCGTCGGTGCCGAGGAGCGCGCGTCGTTTTTCGCCAAGCGCAGCGTCAAGGCCAAGAGCAAGCTCGACCTGCTTTACCTCGCCATCCGCATGATGGACCTGACCACGCTCGAAGGTGCCGACACGCCGGCGCGAGTGCGGCAGATGTGTCGCAAGGCGTTGCAGCCGGCAGCACCGGCGTTGACCGAAGCCATGCAGAAGGTCGAGGGGTTTCGGCCGATCCCGGCGGTGGCCGCAGTCTGCGTCTATCCGCTGCTGGTGCCGCACGCGGTCAAGGTGCTGGAGGGCTCGGGCGTGCACGTGGCTTCGGTCGCGACTTCGTTTCCGGCCGGTCAGGCGACGTTGAAGACGCGCCTGGTCGACGTGCGCGAGGCGGTCGTCGCCGGTGCCGACGAGATCGACATGGTGATCAACCGCGGTGCCTTCCTCGCCGGCGAATACCAGCAGGTGTTCGACGAAATCGCGGCGGTGCGCGACGCCTGCGGCCGTGCGCATTTGAAGGTGATCCTGGAAACCGGCGAACTCGGCACACTCGACCGCGTGCGTTTCGCCTCCGATCTCGCGATCGCCGCCGGTGCGCACTTCATCAAGACTTCGACCGGCAAAATCGTGCCGGCCGCGACGCCACCGGTGACGCTGGTGATGCTGCAGGCCATCGCCGACCACCACGCGCGCACCGGCGAGCGCATCGGCATGAAGCCGGCCGGCGGCATTCGCACTGCCAAGCAGTCGATCCAGTACCTGTGCATGCTCTACGAAACGCTCGGCCCGGCATGGATGACGCCGGACCTGTACCGCTTCGGCGCCAGCGCGCTGCTCAACGACGTACTGCGCCAGATCTATCGCCAGTACACCGGCCGTTACTACTACGACAAGGGCTACTCGCTTGACTAAGACCACCGCCAAGACCGGCCGCACCGCCGCGCCGCCGGCAACGTCGACCGCGCCCGGGTTCGTCGTCGACTACGCGCCGAGCATCGAGTCCGACAAGATCGTGACGATCGCGCCGCGCCACCAGCTCTACATCGGCGGACAGTGGGTGAAGCCCGCCGACGGCCGCTATTTCGCCAGCATCAACCCGGCGACGCTGCAGCCGCTGTCGGAAGTGGCCGAGGCCGGTGCCGCCGACGT
Source organism: Lysobacterales bacterium (assembly GCA_043753835.1). Classification (GTDB taxonomy): domain Bacteria; phylum Pseudomonadota; class Gammaproteobacteria; order Xanthomonadales; family Ahniellaceae; genus JADKHK01. The sequence continues at coordinate 4,397 of JAYUVY010000081.1, forward strand.
CGATGCCGCAGTGCGCGCCGCCAAGCGCGCCTACGATCGCACCTGGAGCAAGCTCTCCGGACGCGAACGCGGGCGCTACCTGTTCCGCATCGCGCGGCTGATCCAGGAGCGCGCGCGCGAACTCGCGGTGCTGGAAACGCTCGACAACGGCAAGCCGATCCGCGAAACCCGCGACATCGACCTGCCGCTGGTCGCAGCGCATTTCTTCTACTACGCCGGTTGGGCCGACAAGCTCGGTTACGCGCTGCCCGGCGCGAAGCTGGCGCCACTCGGCGTTGCCGCGCAGATCATCCCGTGGAACTTCCCGTTGCTGATGGCGGCGTGGAAGATTGCGCCGGCACTCGCCTGCGGCAACACCGTGGTACTGAAGCCGGCCGAGCAGACGCCACTGGCCGCGCTCAAGCTGGTCGAGATCTTCGAAGCCGCAGGCCTGCCGCCCGGCGTCGTCAACATCGTCACCGGGGCCGGTGCTACTGGCGCGGCACTCACCGCACATCCGCTGGTGCGCAAGATCGCGTTCACCGGCAGCACCGAGGTCGGCAAGACCATCGCGCGCAGCGTCGCCGGCAGCGGCAAGAAGCTGACGCTCGAGCTCGGCGGCAAGTCGGCGCACATCGTGTTCGCCGATGCCGCCATCGACCAGGCCGTCGAGGGCGTGGTCAACGGCATCTTCTTCAATCAGGGACATGTCTGCTGTGCCGGTTCGCGGCTGCTGGTCGAGGAGCCGGTGGCGGAACTGGTGCTCGAAAAGCTCAAGGCGCGCATGCAGAAACTGCGTGTCGGCAACCCGCTCGACAAAAACACCGACATCGGTGCCATCAACTCGACTGCGGAACTGGAAAAGATCCGGCGTCTGGTCGAAACCGGCAAGCAGGAAGGCGCGCGCTACTACGAGCCCGAGAACATCGTGCTGCCGACCACCGGCAACTTCCTGCGTCCGTGCCTGTTCAGCGACGTCGCCGCCGCGCACACCATCTGCCGCGTCGAGGTGTTCGGGCCGGTACTCGCCATGTCCACGTTCCGCACCCCGGCCGAGGCCATCGCCAAGGCCAATGACACGCCCTACGGTCTCGCGGCCGGGATCTGGAGCGAGAAGGGCTCGAAGGTGCATGCGGTAGCGGCGCAACTGCGCGCCGGCGTGATCTGGGCCAACACCTACAACAAGTTCGACCCGACCTCGCCCTTCGGCGGCTACGGCGAAAGCGGCTACGGCCGCGAGGGCGGACGCCATGGACTGCTGCCGTACCTGGAGGTCCTGTCATGAGTCGCACCGCATCCGCGCGCCTGCCGGTCCCGAAGACGCACAAGCTCTACCTCGGCGGCGAGTTTCCGCGCAGCGAATCCGGGCGCAGCTACGCACTGCTGCGGCCGGGATCGAAGCAGGCCTATGCGCAACTGTGCCTGGCCTCGCGCAAGGATCTGCGTGCGGCGGTTGAGGCGGCGAAGGCCGCGCAGCACGGTTGGGCCGCGCGCTCGGCCTACAATCGCGGCCAGATCCTGTATCGCATGGCCGAAATGATCGAAGGCCGCGGCGACTCCTGGCAGGCGCTGCTGCGCGACGGGCTCGGCTTTACGGCGGCGCAGGCGAATCGTGCATTTTCCGGCGTGGTCGACGCGCTCGTCTATTTCGCCGGCGCCACCGACAAATACCCGCAGATCATCGGCGCCGTGAACCCGGTCGCCGGGCCGCACCACAACTTCACCACGCCGGAGCCGATGGGCGTGGTCGGCGTGTTGTTTCCGGACGACCCCGACCCGGTCGCGGTCGCTGCGCGCATCGCCGCGGTGATCGCCTCCGGCAACACCGTGATCGCGCTGCTGCCAGGCCGTTGCGGCGGCCTGGTCGCTGAATTCGGTGAAGCTTTCGCGACGGCCGACTTGCCGGGCGGCGTCATCAACCTGCTCTCCGGCGACGCCGCCGAACTGACCCCGCAGTTCGCCAGCCACATGGAGATTCAGAGCCTGCTGTTCCTGCGCGACGAACCGCAACGGCGCGCCGAACTCGAGCGCGCCGCCGTCGACAACATGAAGCGCTGCGTCGCCGCCCACGGCCCGCTGCTCGCGCTCGAACGCGTGCTCGACTGCGTCGAATACAAAACCGTCTGGCACCCGATCGGCCTTTGAGCGCGGCGAAGGCCAGCGTTTCGGCGGTGTGTGAAGATTCCCGGAGGATTGCCGCCATGAGAATGCGCAACTCACGCAACATTTCGCGGCTAGAATGCGGCGCACAGGCGGTATTCAGCTTTTGATCGCCGAGATCTCGCAAGTTGTTGAATTTAGCGCCCGTAGCTCAGTTGGATAGAGTACTGCCCTCCGAAGGCGCTACTCACGCACCATTTCGCGGCTAGAATGCGGGTCACAGGCGGTACTCGCTTTTTGATCGCCCAGATCTCGCAAGTTGTTGAATTTAGCGCCCGTAGCTCAGTTGGATAGAGTACTGCCCTCCGAAGGCAGGGGCCGGGGGTTCGAATCCCTTCGGGCGCGCCAACAGACTCCGTGCCCATTCTGTGCCCAAGTTTGTGACCACGGGTCTTCCGAGTGGCGCAAGACCGAGTATTGGCCACCAGCGCGGTCTGTGCCCTCATGGAGTCCACCGGGGACATGCTTTCGCCAATGGCACCAGCAGAGCTCTCCGATCTCGATGCGAGTTGGCGCACGGGATCCGGGAAGATGCGACTTGCGATCGGCAAGGTAGTGAACGCGTGTGATCAAATGAGCTGCGAGAACATGCGATCCCGGCGTGCATCGCGTAGCGTCGGCGCGCAACGACAATGAGCGATTGACAAGCGGATTCTCAGCGATCGCTCGTCAGCGTCGCCGAGTCGGTGACCTACGCAAGCTCGTTGCAGGTTTGTCCGCAGCCTCGACGCGTTGCTCGAAGTCGCGAACCAGCTTGGGCAGCGTCGAGCCGATGGCGGCGCACCAATCCCGTAACTGCACGAGGTCCAGCCGGCGCTGTCCGCGCTCGACATCGCTGACAAAGGACTGCGCGCGCCCGAGTTGTTCCGACAACTGCGCTTGGGTCAGGTCTGCCGCGACCCGGGAATCCCGCAGCAGTTCGATCAGCAATTGGGTTTCGGGTCGATGAAGCGTCTTTGACATGGCCGCCGGTCTCGAATGGCGGCCACAACCTAGATATGATTTTGGGATATCTAAAAACCAGATGCATCGGAAATGCCGAAAACCGCGGTGCGGCGAACCGAGCCTCCGGGCACAACCAATGGAATCACTACTTGGGGATGACGATGAAGAAGATTTTGCTTGCCATGCTGCTTGGCGCATCAGCTGTGTCTGCGCAGGACCTTGCGATCGATCCGCCCTTGACCAAGGACGAGAAGCGCGCGCTGAAGGATATGCGCGAACAATGGGAAGACGCTCACATGCCGGCCATGACGGTTGAGCAGGAGATTGCCATGATCAAGAACATGCGCGATACCCAGGCACGCATGATGGGCCAGGCGATGGGGATGCGCCGTGCTCTGGAGTCCGGTGCGATGCAGGCACAGATCTCGCAGCCTCCGGCACAAGCTCAAGATTCACGGCTGTCCCAGCCCAGTGCCGAGCCTGCCGTCGCCAAAGAGGATCTGGCGTCGGCTTACGAGCAGCGGTCGGCATCCACCCGTTTCACCAGCTTTGAGCGGAAAGGCGATGGCTTCCTCGCGAACGGGCAGGTCTTCATCGACATCGACGGCAAGGTGAAGCAGTTTGGTGCCGATCCGATGACGGGACGCGTGACCTACTTCGTCGACATCGGCAACGGCGACCTGCTGGTCAAGCACCACAACATCAACAGCGATCTGGACCCGATCACGATCGGCCGGATTGCACTGCGCGGTGATCGCGCCGATTTTCGTGCGGTCAGTGGTGAAACGGCCGGCGGTGAGTCGGTAGTGCCTGTCAGTGACGGGTTGATCGTGACCCGCAAGGAAAGCATCGCGCGCTATTCGATCGGCAAAGGCGCCAAAGCATTCGCGATCCCCGACGGTTTCAATGTCGCCCCGCTCCAGAACGGCGACGTGTCCGGAACCGGATTCGTGCTGATCGAACGGATTCCGCAAGAGGAAGTTTCGTTCAAGGAGATCGGAAAGTCCGTGGGCCACCTCTTTGGCAAGCGCGACGACACTCAGGACTATGCGCTATTGCATATCGAGACCGGCAAGACTGTCGGGCTGTTTCTTTCCGATGACGGCAAGTCGGTCGGGCAGGGCACCGGTTGCGTGCGTCAGAACGACTTCGTGAACAAGTGCAGTGGCTGGCGATCGTGGGATTCGATCTGGGAAACCGACGGTCGGCCGAATTACTCCCACCACTTTTGGGCGCTGACCTGGGTCCAGACCAAGTTCGGCCCGCTCGCCATCGCCAAGGAAGACGGCTCGCGCGAGGTCAATGTGATCGCCCTGGATTCCGGGGAGAGGTTCAACGCCTTCAAGCGCAAGCTCGGCATTCTCTGGTTCGCGGTAGAGCCCAAGGAAGATGGCGGCCTCAGCCTGGAAGCCCAACTCGCATTCAAGCGCCACCAGATCGACGACGTTGGGCAGGTGCTCGATGGTTCGCAGGCCGCGGCGGTCGAAGCCAAGAATAACTGAGGCCGATCGTGACCTTGACCGACAACTCGCCCACATCCAAGGACACATCCATGACTCGAATCACAAACATCGTCGCGATTGCTTTCGCTCTGTCGATTCTCATCGGCTGCACCAGGCCGTCGTCCACCAGTTCGATCGCACAAACCGATACCGCTGGGCTCAACCAAGGCGAGTACTGCGAGACGCAGGAAATGGCCGCGCCCGCACACTGCAAACCCGGTCAGCGCGTCGTGTTCCTGCCCAGTCGCTTCGGCAACGAGCAACTGCCTGTGATTTTCGCGGCGGCGAACTGTGATCTGCGATTCAGCGTCGTCGTAACCAACGGCGGCGTGACTTGCATCTTCATGCGGGTGAAGGCTGCCGACGTGCCGCCGACGGAAGCTCCGGCGGCGGGATGATCGCGGTAACAGGCACATCGGAAGACCTCCTAGCTGCACGTGATCCAGAAGATGGTTGTCGATTGCCAAGAAGCACGAAACCGGCGCTGGTCGCCGTCAAGAACATGAACAGCGGCTACATGTATTCCGGTCGATCTGTTGGCTGTCCAATGGACCTCCGTTCGCTACATCAAGCCGCCGGCTAGACCGGACATTCGATAGCGCCGTAGTCGAGTGTGTGCGCATCGAGCATCAGCGCGAGAACCAATGCCACGATGTCGCCAAGGATGGCGGCGCCATCGGCCACCTGCTGGCGGTTGACCTTGCTCGCATAGGTCGCACCGCCATGAACGAGTTGATTGCGCAGCAGCGCCAGCGAACGGCTCGCAGTAGCAGGTTTGTGCCGGAAAGAGCGCGAGCAATTGCTTGGTCATCCGGCGCTTGCCGCCGAGCAACGACACGATGGGTTGCATGGATTCTCCGAAACTGAGGCCAGGGACGGTTACCGTTCACTCGCTGTACGTGCGGCGGAGTGCCACGGTTGTTTCGAGTCAAGCCCCGGAGCAACGACCGCGCGCTGTTGAAGCAGCGCGCGGTCGCACTCTACTTGGCCAGCTTCGCGCGTGCGCGCGGCAACGGCTTCTAACGTGCGTTGCGGAAAATCTGAACGCCCCATTTTCTCCATATGATGATGAGAGACGACACCGCGACGCCGCAGACGAGTGCGAACAAGGCATTCGCAATCACGGCTTTTGCAGGTGGCAACATCGTGGTGACGTGCAGCCACGTGACCACTGACAAAAACGTGATCAGCAGCAGCGCCAGCCCACAGTCCCATAGCAGCCCGCCGCGATTGTCAGACCGCAGCGGCTTCGGTTCGCGCGGTGAACGCGGCCCGCCACCGCCACCGCGCCGGCGCGCGCGAGGCGGACTTTCGATGGTGATACTGATGTTGTCGCGGCCGGCGGTTGAATTGCCGGTGCCACTGGTACTGATTGTCGTTCCCGCCATGCGCAGTCTCCGGTGTTTCAGGCAACACCACGCTGCCCGTACTGCTGGCTTAGCAACGCCGCTTGCGGCTGTCAAATCGCGAAATTTCCTAGGCTGGAATCAGAACGAGCCGGACGACTGTTCGGTCCGATCACTCGATCATTCGTCTGCGCTGCCGACGCCAGGGTCTAGGAAGACCTGGTCGGCATGGATGTCCAAAAAGGCGGCGAGCATTCCCCGCCAACTACTCAATCGAGGTGCTGAAGCACCAACCGAAAACGCCGTCCGGCCTCGAACGCGCGAACAAGGCACCAACTTCCGATCGCGACGCTCGCAACGATGGCGATTCGCAGATAGGTGTCTGTCATGAAGACGGCAACTAGCGTCACGACGAGCAAGGCAAATAGACCGATGCAGGTATTGAACGCGTGCCGAACGAGCACCGCAAAGTGCCCGCTCTTCTGCATGTTTTGAATCAGCTTGCGGTCGAGCACCGCGGTCAGGATCGACAATACCGTCAGAATGAATCCGAGCAAGGTGCCAGACAGCGTCGCCAACGTATTGGCTATGGACCGCAGCTGGTCAACGTCCGCCGTGCCCTGCAGAAAGAACCAGAGAGCAGCCAGCACAGCAAAGACAATCTCAATCGCCGACTTCATCGTCATCGCCAAAGTATGCCTTGATGTCGCCGAGTCGTTCTCGCCGTCCCGCGTTGATCGCCCTCACCAAGTCGGCTTTCGACAGGAGGTTGTCGTGAATCTCGACGTCCTGGTAGGACACGATTCTATCCGCAAGCAGATCGACGGGCATGAATCCTTCTTCCTCTTCGTCGATATCGAGTCTAGCCAATGAAGGATCTGCGGACGTTGCGAGTTCGGCCATTGCATTTCGAACGACACGATTTACCAGCCACTTCTGTTTGGGATCGTCGGCAGACGCGCTGATGGACAGGTGGAGTGTCGTTCCACCACTTGCCTTCAACAACTCGAAGATCTTTGCATTGAAGTCCTGAGAAGGCGTGAAGTCGTCAGCAGTCGGCCGCGGAACAGTAACGCTCAAGCGCTTGATCGATCCTTTGCCCTTCAGCAAGCGACCGACAGCATCACCCACAATCAGCGGAAGTGCTTGCACCTTGGCAGACCACAACCGACTCAACAGCCTTGCGAGCATCGTCGCGGAGTTTGCGTGCGAGTTTGCTTGCCACCCGAGGATGTTGTGTCTGTTGAAGAAACGGAAGTAGTTCTTTTCGACCAAGCCTTGGCCTTCGGCCAGCTCAAGCTGGGTCTCCAGCCCACCTGGTGCGCCCACGTTGGGAAGGTCTGACATGCGAAATTTCCGCATTACGCCGCTGAATCCCTTAGGCCCTGTCTCTTCCGACAGCGATGAGATTTCGCGAACATAGCTATTGATCTCCGCGTGCCGTTCATCACTCGAAGCAAACAACATGTCGAATCCGTCCGACGCGTGCTTCAAATCATCATTCGGGGTCAGGAACAGTTGATAGAACTCGATCCTGAACTTGCGGTTCCTGGTGCTCATTGTTCAATCCCTATGTTGCTCACCCAGCCATTCTTTGACCAGACGTTGCGATCCGACGGGCGCTGACCCCATCGGTCGCTGCAGCGCAGGAGGCTGATTACCTGTGCTTTCGCCAAATTAAGACGCCCCACACCGAGACCAGCATGGCCAGGCACGCAGTGCTGGTGGCGCGGTAGGCCATCGTGTCGATCTGGTGTACCTGACTGGTGGCGGCGAGGTGGTAGTAGTTCCAGCCGTTCGAGAAAAACGCGGCGGCGAGTGCCACCGTGTAGAGGATCGCTTCGAGATAGAGCTTGTGATGCGTCGATGCTCGCCGTTCCGCCGCCTAGCGAATCGCGCGGATGGCGTGGCCGCAACGTGGGCACGACGATGCGTCCGGCGATATCGGCGAGTGGTAGCGCGGGTATGGAATCAGCGCAATGATGCTTGGCATCGGCGCTTCCTTCACGATCTACGTGCCGACGTTCTGGGTGGCCACGCGCTGGCTGCCGACGTGCTGCTCTTCCACGTAATCGCGCTGAGCGATACGCGCCGAGTGACCATCTACGTCGATGCCGGTGCATGGGGTTGGTTCCTGTTGATCTGTCATAGCCATTCTCCATAGGTTGAGTGAGCCCCCCCTCGGCGCACCCACATCCGCTATGACGACGCTCAATCTAATTTGGTAAGAATTTCGGATGCTGGCTGTTGAGGCGTCGGCGCAGCGGGCGCTGCCGGCACTGGTGGCAAGGCAACTGGCGGTGCCGGATTGGCATCGACGACTTTGGAGCGAGATATCTTGATCGACTTCAGATTCCCATTCGCAACCGATTCCCACGAAATGTAGTCGCATGTCCAGCGCGCCCAGAACGGGACATGCCACAGAGTTCCTTCGCCTCGCGCACGAACCAGCGCGTTGTGACAGTGCAAATCGAGTACTCGCACAGCGGGGAACTCGTCTTTCTCGACAAGAACCCTCTTTCGACTGATCTTCTCCAGCCTCGCCTCGTCTGGACTGCATTGCATGTCTGCAACCAAGTCGCCAAATTTCGACTTCAGATTCTTGTGTGCGTTTTCCTTAGCTGAGAAGCCGACAACCAGGTCGAAACAGGACATCGCCGATGAAATGATCGCAGCGAGAATGGCGCCCTTAGGAAGCTCTGCTGACAATGCGGCGAATGTGGCTGTGCCGAAGAAAATTCCAGCCCACGCTGTCGCGCGATGCAGGCGCCCAAAATGGTCCTCGCGACACGCGTGATATCGGATTGACCTTTCGAGTGAAAGCGATAGGTCGAGCCATCGATCAGCCAACGGTTTGCCGTTCTCCACGGCTACTTCTTCTTTTCAGTCGGTGGCCGCGTATTGGTCACACTTAACGAGTCCTTGTTGGAATATCTAGTCGTAGCCGACTCGGTTATCTCACGCGGCTTCGGTGGAGTAGTTGCCGGCGATTTCGATGGCGTTTGGGCTGGGGCCTTCGACGGAGTCGACGTCGACGCTGGAGTTTTGGGCTTGTATGTCATGCCAGATTCTTCCTATCGCTAGGTGGGCGGGTGTCAGTCACGGTGAATGGGGTTGGTTGCCCCTTATCACCGTTTCTTGGCGGCGGACTTCTGTCCGGAGGGGTTGACGGTTTTGTTGGCGGAGATTTCGTTGGAGGAGCGGAAGGTTTTCCAGGTGTAGTGGCCATCGGCGTTTCCTCGTGTTGATTGGCGACAGAGTCTTTTTACAGCGGTCTATGGCATCGACGACTTGCTTTCCAGCTTCTTCTTCAACGTGTCGTACACACTCTGTTCGTAGGCACTCAGTTCGTCCGACGCCGGAATCCTGGTCCCATCAGCGAGCTCGACGCCTGTGACGACGACAGTCAACACGGCATCCGGGTGTTCGGCTATCGCTTTGCTCAATACCAGGAAGCCACCGTATCCGACGCTGATCGCGCTCAGGCCTTCAACGTCTTTGGTTTCGCCTGGCTCAAGGCCACCGTCGGGAGCGAACCCCAGTTCCTTCTCTTCGTCCCAGGGCACAGATCGATCGGCGCTCTTCAGCACATAGGCGGCGGCTACTAACTTGAGTGCTACATCGAGATTGTTCGTCAATGTCACCACTAGGTCGGTGTTGCGCCTGAATCGCTCTTTGGTTTCGACGATATGAGCGCCCGACAACGCGATCCGCTTGAGCAACTCCAGCTCTGCCGCGCGATCGGCGAGGCGCTTCTCGAACGCCGCAAGCTCTGCCTCGTTTTCCTTGCGCTCTCTCGCCTCACGTTCCGCACGCTTCTGTTTCGAGATAGCGATCATTTCCACGCCGGTCATGCCGTTCATCGGCGAGAGTACTTGCGAAGGCGTCTGCCCGGTCATGCCGCTGAACATGGTGGTGGCGATCATTGCTTGCCCGAGGTTTTCGTCGAACTCTTTCTGCTCGTCGGCACTCAGCGAAGCGCGAACCGCCTGCATCGACTTCTTGACGGTTTCGTCAGACGTGGTGTCAAGGCGCGCCTTGCCGCAACCGGTGAGCGCGAAAGTCAGCGCAATGGCCAACACGAAATTCTTCATTGCAGGTCATCCCCATGTTGGATCGCCCCCGGCGTCGATCGGTTGAAAAAAGTGGTCGCGACGACTCCAGTCACCGCTTCCTTGTTGCCGCTCGTCCAAAACTGACCACCTGGGGATGCGGACGATTTCTTGGACTACCTGGAGGGTAGTTCATGTATTCATACGAGGATCGGCTTCGTGCCGTTCGGCTCTACATCAAGCTAGGCAAGCGCATCGGCTTGACCATCCGGCAGCTCGGCTATCCGACGAAGAACGCGCTCAAGACTTGGTACCGAGAGTACGAGCAGCAACCCGACCTGCCGGCCGGCTACGCGCGGCGGCCGAGGTTTTCTCAGACCCAGAAGGAACGGGCCGTCGAACACTACCTCGCGCACGGTCGGTGCATCGCGGCGACGATCAGGTCGCTGGGCTATCCGTCGAGGTCATTGCTGTCCGCGTGGCTTCAAGAGCTTCATCCACAAGAGATCACGCGCGTCGTTGGTCGATCCCAGGAGCTGGCTCCCGAAGCCAAGCAGTCTGCAGTCATCGCTTTGTGCATGCGCCCGGCCAGCGCGCAAGAGGTGGCCGACGATATTGGCGTGTCTCGGGGATCGCTGTACAAGTGGAAGAATCAATTGCTCGGCCACGGCGCACTCGCACCCATGAAGAATCAACAAGACGCCCCAGCAAGCTCTGATCTTGCCGAACTGGAACAGCAGCTCGAGGCGCTGCGACGGGACATCAGGCAACTGCAGCTCGAGAAGGACCTGCTGAAGAAGGCGAACGAACTCTCAAAAAAAGAACTGGGCATCGATCGACAGCACCTGACAAATCGGGAGAAGACGCTGCTGGTTGATGCCCTGAGGTCGACCTACACGGTGACGGAACTGCTTTACGAACTGAGCTTGCCACGCAGTTCCTACTTATACCATCGGGCCCGGCTCGAGGTGGCCGACAAGTACACCGAGGTGCGCCAGGCGATGACCGACATCTTCGAGCGCAACTACCGCTGCTACGGCTACCGGCGTCTCCACGCCTCGCTGAGCGATCAGCGCGTCAATGTCTCGGAGAAGGTCGTGCGTCGCCTCATGAAGCAGGAGTGCCTGGTCGCCGCGACGAACATGCGCCGTCGATACGGCTCGTACATGGGTGAGATCAGTCCAGCGCCCGATAACCTGCTGAACCGCGACTTCAGCGCCGGCGCACCAAACGAGAAGTGGCTCACCGACATCACGGAGTTCCAGATCCCGGCTGGCAAGGTGTATCTGTCGCCCATGATCGATTGTTTCGACGGCATGGTCGTGAGCTGGTCCATCGGCACAAGACCGAATGCCGAGTTGGTCAACACGATGCTGGACGCCGCCATCGACAAGGTCGCTGCCAGCGGCGAGCGGCCCGTGGTGCATTCGGATCGTGGCGGCCACTATCGGTGGCCAGGCTGGCTGACTCGCATCGCCGACGCGAAACTGGTCCGCTCAATGTCACGCAAGGGATGCTCGCCAGACAACGCTGCATGCGAGGGCTTCTTTGGTCGGTTGAAGACCGAGATGTTCTTCGCCCGGGAATGGCTCTCGACGACCATCGAAGAGTTCGTTGCGGCGTTGGATGCCTACATTCGCTGGTACAACGACGTACGGATCAAGAGTTCACTGGGCTTTCGCAGTCCAGCCGCGCACCGTGAGTGCCTGGGGATTGCTTCATAACCAGTCCAAGTTTTCTGCCGCACCCCCCCTGGGCGTTGAAAAATGACCTGGGATGGATGCCGAGAAAGTCGCTCCCGGTGGGGTCGAGTGTAGTGATTTCGACGGGGATCAGAACGGCTCTTCGGTGGCCTCCCCCGGAGCGGCCGGGTTTCTTCGCCTGCTCGCGTGATTTGATCCGCGCCTACGCCGTGTTTGTGATGCGGCGGAAGCGGAATGACTCGTTACGGGATTGCCCGCAACTTCAATGCGTTGCTCGGAATCGCGATTTGGAAAAACGACGGAGGCGCATGCCCTTGGGGGTGCAAGCACGTCCGAGTACCGCAAATGACCGAATTTCGCAGCCAACGTCGCAGAGGAAAAGCCGGACCAGATTGAAAGCTCCAAGTGGAAGCTGTTGAATGGACGGATCAAGTTTGCAAATGAGCGGCACAAGAACAGAAGCCTGAAGGGACTTTCATGGGCGACAATTGATTACATAGTTACAAACTGATACAATGTTCGGCCTTGGGACGCGTGCGGAATTACTTCTCCGCGGGGGCGCGTTCGGACTGGTTCCCCCAAGATTTTCAACCCAATCATGTCCATGCGAGCAGGACGCTTGCTCGATGTGATTGCGTCCAAATTCCGACTTTTCGTTGCCGAAGGTCACTTTTTTCGTGATCCGTGGCGTCTTTTGCTGGGGAATACCATGCGTTTGATCCGCTCGCTCGTGTTTGCATCATTCATCGCCATTGCGGCGGTTGCCGGGGCACAAACCTCGGTGCGATTGGATGCACTGGTTTTGAGCAACGGCTTGGTGCGTGTCCCAGTGCCCGCGGCGACAACGTCTTCAACGCAAGTGGCTTTGAACGCGCTTGGGTTGATCCGTGATGCCGACGGCGCCGCACGTGCAACCGTTTGGGCGATCGACAACACAGACAGCGTGGCGCGTACGATCGAACTGCAATCACGAACAACCGAGTTCAACTTGGGCGTGACGCTGGCGGCACGCGAACGCGTGATCGTGCGCGTTCCAGAAGCAACCGGACGCGCCGAGCATCGCCTTGCGCTCGTCGGTTCGGCCTCACCATGGATCGCGAGCAAGCGCAGTGACTTCATGGACGCGACGCTGCTGGTGCGAACCGGCGCCGCCAACGTGTTGCCGCGCTGGCATTCATCGACAGCGGTGCAACTGCTGCGAGGAAATGCGGCGACGTTCTGGTGGCCGATCGTCGAAGACGCAAACAACGATGTCGTGACCTTGGAGTGGAACACCGCAAGTCCGTTTGCCCGACCAGCCAAACTGACCAACAGCTTTTTGCTGGCATCCCAGAACGCTAGCCCCGTGAGTTTTCCGGCCCGTGTCCGTATCAGCGATACGAGCGCCACCAGCGCCAATGCCGATTTGGTGATCAACGCCCGGGACACAAGCTGTGCCCTGATGCCGATCACTTTGCCCGAGGTCGTCCTGGCCGGTCTGACGCCTGGCGAGAATGTGCAACAGATGCCACGCGACTTGGGTACGGGCAACTGGAGCTGGTTGAGTTGGACCGGCGCGGCCGATGCACCGACACTCGCGGCCAGTTTGCGCATGCCGGGCAATAGCGAGCGCTATGTTGATCCAGATGACGCAACGGATGTCACCGTCAGCGAACTTGATTGGGTTCAAGGCGCTCCCGGCAACATGAATGCGGCCGAGGTTCGCGCCGCCATGGATGCGTTGATCGGCCGCAACATTCGCTTGCCGGTCTGGAAAGCGCGGCGCGGTCAAGGGAACCGATTCGATGTCCATGTCTCGAAGTTCGCTACGGTGGCCCTGACGGCCTACCAGTTGACGGGTCAAGGCAGCTTGAGCTTCACCTATCTGGGAAGTGTGGACTGCCAAAACCATGCGCCGGTCGCAAATGGCGCGTTGATCTCGACCGAGCGCGACACGCCGATCGAATTCACGCTTTCAGCAAGCGATGCCGATGGGGATGTGCTGACGTTCCGCTCGCTCAATCTGCCGACTCACGGCGTCCTATCAGGAACGGCACCATTCCTCACCTACACACCCAATCCGGGATATGTGGGCGCCGATTCGCTGACCTTTGTTGCAAACGACGGCGAATCGGACTCTGAGCCGGCGCGTATAGACATTACGGTCACCCCCAAGGTCATCAACAACCACGCGCCGGACGCGAGATCAGCGACGGTTGATGCCGTTGAAGACGAGGTGATCGACATTGTGCTGGGCGCAACGGACAGTGACGGTGACGTCCTCACATTTGTGGTCGATCAAGTCGCCGACCACGGTGTGATCTCGGGCACTGCGCCCAATCTCCACTACACGCCGGCCCCCGACTTCAACGGCGAGGACCGCATTCGTTTTCACGCCAATGACGGCGCGCTTGACTCGGACATCGCGACGATCACGCTCAATGTGCAGCCCCGCAATGATGCACCGACGGCAGACTCGCAGTCCGTGCACGTCGACGAAGACGGTGCGCTGGATATCTTCCTGACCGGCCAGGACATCGATGACGACACACTGACGTCCACCATCGACTCGCAGCCTGAACACGGCACGCTTGGTGGCAACGGCACCAATGTGCGCTACACGCCGGACGCGAATTTCTTCGGCAACGACACAATCACTTTCCACGTCAACGATGGCGCTGTGGACTCGGCGGTCGCGACGGTCAGTATCACGGTGGTCCCGGTCAACGACGCGCCGACCGCGACCGGACAGTCGCTTTCAGTGGACGAGGATCAATCACTTTCGATCACGCTTACCGGTGAAGACATCGAAGGCGATGACTTGAGCTTTGTCATTGACGCTCAACCCGAGCACGGCACACTCAGCGGTGTCGCACCGAACGTCGTGTACACGCCGGCGGCGCACTTCAGTGGCAACGACGCAATCCGCTTTCACGTGAATGATGGGACGACCGACTCAGCGACGATGACGATCAGCATCGCGGTGAACGGCGTCAATGCCGCACCCGTTGCGAATGCTCAATCCCTATCTGTGGATGAAGATCAGGTAACGCCAATTGTGCTGAGTGCCTCCGATGCGGACGGCGATCCGCTGGACTTCATCGTTGACACGTCGCCCGCGCACGGCACCCTCAGCGGCATCGGCGCAAACCTGAGTTACACGCCGGCTGCAAACTTTTTCGGCAGCGACACAATCACCTTTCACGCCAACGACGGCGCGGCAGACTCGGCAGTTGTCGCGGTCAGCATCACGGTGCTCCCAGTCAATGACGCACCGACCGCAACAGGACAGTCGCTGTCGGTGGACGAAGACCAGTCGCTGTCGATCACACTGGCCGGTGAAGACATCGAAAGCAATGCGTTGAACTATGTGATCGACACCCAGCCCGATCACGGCACGCTCAGCGGTGTCGCGCCGAACGTGGTGTACACGCCGGCAGCGCACTACAGCGGCAATGACGCGATCCGATTTCATGTGCATGACGGCACGATCGATTCAACGATCGTCACGATTCAAATCGTCATCCGCCCGGTCAATGATCCTCCGCAGATCACGTCGACACCGGTCCTGCACGCAAACGGCGAACAGCCCTACGTCTACGATGTCGCGGCAACCGATGCAGATGGCGATGCGCTCACTTACCTGTTGGCCAATGCGCCCGAGGGCGCGACGATCATTGCCGATACCGGGCTGATCGCGTGGACGCCATCGCGCGTCCAGGTTGGCGCATTCGAATTCACGGTCGCAGTGCGCGATGCTGACGCCGAGGCAATTCAGACTTTCTCGGTCACCGTTGCTGCACGCAGCAATCTACCGCCACGGATTACGTCGTTGCCGATCACCGACGCATCGCGCGGCCTGCCCTACCAGTATCTGGTGAAGGCTTCCGATCCGGATGGCGACATTGTTGCGATCAATCTGGATGAGGGCCCGAGCGGCCTGGTGCTCGACACGACGTCCGGCATGATCGAGTGGACGCCTGGCGACCATCAGGTGGGCACGCACGTTGTTGCCGTTCGCGCCGAGGATGGTCGTGGTGGTGAAGACGTTCAGCGCTTCTCCATCACCGTGATTGCAACGAATCGCGCGCCGCGCATCACGTCGGTGCCGGTAGTGACCGGTACATTGGGGCAGGCGTACCGCTACGCAGTGACCGCAACCGATCCGGACGGCGAAGTACTCCGCTACGAATTGATTGCGTCTCCCGCCGGCATGCAGTTGGACGCCGTCACCGGCGCCATCGCATGGACGCCGAACGATGCGCAGTTGGCGGCGTCCGATGTGACGGTGATCGTGCGTGATCCCCATGGTGCCAGCGATACCCAGGAATTCCGCGTCATCATCAATGCCGACCTCGCCGGCCATAGTCATGTCGGGCGTGAGTTCTGGTTTGCCCACGGCCAGAACGGCACGTTGAGTTGCTGCATGGACTCACGACCGCTCGAGGATCCGGATCGCTCGCATTGGGTGTTTATCGCTGCGCGCGAGGGGGCCAGCGGATTTGTCGAGATCGCTGGGCTTGGATTCCGCCAGGATTTCACGATCGCCGAAGGCGGCATCGCCGAGATTGAATTGCCACGGCGCGTTATGAACGTTTCTTCAATGCAGGTGAAGGCGCTTGCCGCCCATGTCTCAAGCGACCGGCCAGTCACGGTCGTGTCGATGAATCGACTACTAATGTCCAGTGACGCGGCGGTGATCTATCCCGTCGAAGTGTTGGGAACGAACTATGTTGTTGCGGATTATCCGCCGAGCGGACACAAGACCGGAGAGTTCGGAGATAACACGAATCCCAATCCGGTGACCTTCCAACTGGGCGATGGTGGTCAGGTTCAGGTGGTGGCGACTGTCGACAACACCCGCGTCACCTTTCTTCCGCGTACAGGCCAGCCGGTCTACGGTCCAAGCGCTGGGGCTCAGCAGGATCCGTGGACGATCACGTTGAGTCGCGGTCAGACCTACATGCTGAACAACCCAGGTTCGTCGTATCCGGGCTATTCCGGCATGCGCGTGGCATCGACGGCTCCGGTGGCGGTTTTCGGTGGCAGCCAATGCGCGTTCGTGCCCGTTGCCGTGGCTTATTGCGACCACCTGTTCGAACAACTGCTGCCGGAACGTAATCTCGGCCAAAATTTCCTGGCGACCCAACTCGCCACGCGGCAGGTCGGCAATGTCTACAAGGTGGTCGCCGTCGACGACGCTACCCAGGTATTCGCCAATGGCGCGCTGATTGCGGTTCTGCAGGCGGGCAAGACCACGTCGCGACGTCTCGATGGACCGGTTTCGCTCCGTACCAGCAAGCCCGCAGTCGTCTTGGCGCTGGCGGTGGGCGAGGGTGCCGATCACGGCTTGCGACCCGTTCCCACGACTGAGTTCGCAACCCAAACCGATCGTCTTGCCGATCCCTTCGCGCTGTTTCTTCCGCCGCGCGAGACCTATCTCAGCGACTATTTGTTCGCTACGCCCAAGCTAGGCTTGTATGCGGCCAGCTATGTCGCGCTGATGGTTCCTGAGTCGGCTGTGGACTCGCTGCGTCTTGACGGCGCAACGCTGCCACCGACACAGTGGCAACCGATCGCCAACACCGGCTACGTGTCCGCCAATGTCCAGATCCGGTCCGGCCGCCATCGAGTGACTGGCAGCGCCCCCTTTGGCCTGTTCGTCTATGGATGGGCCTCGTATGAATCCTATGGCTACACCGGCGGCCTGCTGATTGGTGACCAAGACCGCATTGCACGTCTGGAAGTGACACCGCTGCAGCAACAGCGCACGATAGGCGACGATGCCTGCTTCGCGCTGATTGCGCGTGACGAACAAGGGCATCGGGTGCCGTTCGCGCGTTACTCGGTGCAAGCGCGGGAAGAAAACGCGTTGCATGAATCCGGATATTTCGACGGAACTGGTGCAGGGCGGTTTTGCTACAGCCGTGCCCTGGCGAGCACGGATCGACTGGTGTTCCAATCGGGAATCGCGCAAGTCGAAGCGGTGGTCAATTGGCAGCTGCCGTCTGACGGTGTCAATCGTCCGCCGGTGTTTGTCAGCTTGCCCGAGACGCGGCTGGCGACCGAGACCTACAACTACATTCCGCTCGCAGTGGATCCGAATGGCGACGCAGTAACGTACAGTGTCGTGACTGGTCCTGAGGACGCCAGTCTGTCCGCGTCCGCGCAACTGACCTGGACACCAGCAGTCCCGGAGAATCGCCAGGCCATCGTCCGCCGCTTTAAGCTTCGGGCAACAGACACGGCCGGCCTCTACACCGAGCAGGTGTTCGAAGTGCAGGTGTTCTTCGCGCCGAAGTTGATCATCGGGCGCTATACCGGTGCCGTGGTGCCTGCGCATCAAGGCTACGGCCCAGGTTTCGGCTTCGGCTATGAGGTCATCGGTGGCGACGACGACCTGCTGGTCAGCAGTCTGATCACTGCCCCAAGCGGCGCAACCATCGCCGACCAGGCACGATCAGGCAGCGTCGGTGCCCCAGCAAACAGCCCGGCGCTCAGCCAAGTGGCGGCACTCAATTTGAATGCGCGCGATGGATCGGTGACCGATTGGGCAAATCATCTGGTGTGGAATCTCGCTTCTGGCGGATTCAATTTGCCGGCATTCGGTCGCATCAGTGACAGCAATGGCGATGGTCGATATGACACGTCTGATCGACTCGTCGTCGTCGGCATCCATCAGGCGGGGGTCGGCAATTACCTTCGTGCGCGCTTCGTCGACACCGGGACGGAATTGGGATGGACCGCGCTCGAGAACGTCTCCACGAACGTCGCTCCGGCGATTGCGGATCTCGATAGCAACGGCATACCCGAAATCGTTGCCGAGCGCACCACGAATAACGGTCCGAGGCTGGCCGCTTTCCGCAATGACGGCACGCCGTTGTGGATGAGTTCGAGCGCATTTGGCGCCAGTGGCTACGCGCTCGGCGCGACCAGCATCGAGATCGCCGACCTTGATGGCGACGGACGCGTCGAGATCATCGCCGCAGGTCAGGTCTACGATGCGTCCGGCACGCTTCGCTGGTCGTTCGGAAGTCCCGGGAACTCGCGTTCGCTCACGACCTCCTATCCGCTCATTACCGATCTGGACGGCGATGGCCGTCTTGAGGTCGCCTATGCCGGTGAAGTCCGCAACCACGATGGTTCCTTACGCTTCCGCATCGGCAGCACGGCGGCGAACACCTGGGCGCAATGGTCGGCAATTGATCTGGACGGCGATGGCCGCAAGGAACTGATCGCGGGAATTTCCGAAAGCGGCAAGGTGTATCGCCTGGAGATACGCACGGCCGGCGGCGAACTCGTTGGCAGTTCAACCGAGTTGACGATGGCAGCGGGGGTTCCCGTGGTGATGGATCTGGATCGCGACGGCGAACTCGACATCTATCTGCCGAACGACTGTGGCGTGTTCAATCGCTACGCTGTTCTCAAGACCCGCGTCTGCACCGGTTCTGAAGGTTATTCCGCACTGTACGAGCAGCTCGTCGATCTCAATGGCGACGCGGCTTATGAGTCGCTGCTGCCGGCGGGTTTCGGATTGCTCGTGATCGATCGTCAGACCGATCGCCAACTGCGACGGACGAGTGCGAACCTGACCGGCGGCACGGTGGCTAGTTATGGCAGCGTGACGCTGCTCGATCTGGAACAGGACGGTCGCCCTGAAATCTATGTCGCCGGATCGACGTCGGCTCTGTTTCGGCTCGACAACGGGCAATACATCGCACCGACCCCGGACCGCACCAGCATGCGCGCGAACGATGCGCGTTCCGCCACGACCTTCTCGGCGATGCCGACCCAAGTTCCAGCTGATCTTCGCTTCGACCTGCGCATCGGCGATCTGCTGAGCAAAAAAGGCAACTTCACGACGTTTGCGCCGACCGTGATCGTCGTCAATCGCGGACAGCGCTCGATGACGCAGCCGATCACACTGTCGCTCTACGCGGGCGCGCGCGCGAACACGGGAACACGGCTGGCCGAACTCCAAATTCCGCCGCTGCGTTCGAACGAGCAACGCACGATCACCTTCCCGACGCTGGATCGGGACCAACTGCAGGGTTGGATCTACGCGTACGCCGACGCGCAGGAATCGACGGCCGATCTGCGCCTCGACAACAATGTCGTGGCCGCGCATCTGTTCGAGTTGGTCACCAGCGAAGGCGGACTGCGTGAAGACCGCTACGCGTTCCTGATGCATTGGCTGGCAAAGCCGATCATGCCCACGCTCAGCGGTGCCTTCCCGACACAGATCCCTGCCGGTCATCGCGTCGAAGTGCAATTGCTCGCTGCGCCCAGCGATGGCGACGGCAGCACTCTGTTCAGAGTCCTCAACGCGCCTGCCGGTGTGCAGTTGGACCCGAAAACGGGGCTGCTCAGCTGGACGCCCGGCACCAATCAAGCGGGCATGCGCAGTGTCGAGGTGCAGGCCAGTTCGAGCGCCAATGTCGACGTCTATCTGCGTCTGAGCACCGAAGTGCTGGCCAGCAGCAATCGCGCGCCGCAGATCACCTCGGTGCCGCCAGTCAAAGCGGTCGTTGGTCGTGCCTATCAATACGATGTGCAGGCGACCGACCCGGATGGTGATGCGCCACGCTATCGACTGATCTCTGGCCCGTCCGGCATGACCATTGATTTGCTCTCCGGTGTCATTGACTGGATGCCGGCCGAAGCGCACCTCGGTACGCAGAGTTTTGTCGTCGAAGCGTTCGATGGCGAGAATGCGAGCGCACGTCAGTCGGTCAGCGTGCTGGTGCAGACCACTGCGACCGCCAACGATGCGCCGCGCTTCACGTCAACGCCATTGTTCCTGGCGCGCCAGGGATTGCCGTATCGCTATGACGCCGAAGCGACCGATGCCGATGGCGATGCCCTGACCTACAGCATGCCTTTGCCTGCGCCCGGCATGAGCATTGCTGCGACGACCGGTTTGGTCAGCTGGACGTCCGCGCCGGCGGCGACCGGCTCGTTCCCGGTACGCATTCGCGTCACCGATGCGCGTGGCGCATGGGCCGAGCAGAACTGGACGCTGCGCTTGCTGCTCGCGGATCAGGCGTTCGCGGTGACGGTCGCTCCGGCCGAAGTCTTCACCCGGATCGGTGAGCCGGTCGACTTCCAGGCGAGCGCCGAATACGCGATCACCGACGTGCAATGGTCAGCCAATGTCGACGGACAGACGCTTTCGGTGGCAATGGACGGTCGCGGTCGATTCGTACCGACGACGGCGGGCAACCACAGCATTGTCGTGACCGGACGCGACAGTGTCGCCCAGGCCTCGGCGACCATGATCGTGCACGTCGCGGATCCGAACGATGCCGATCCGCCAGTGGTCACGCTGCATTCGCCGAGCGATCAGGCGACGATCACGAAGCCGAGCGATGTCGTCGGTACGGTATTCGACGCCAGTCTCGCGCATTGGATTCTGGTGTTGAAGGATGGCCAGGGCGATGCGCCGCAGCGCTTGATTGCGCGCGGCAGCAACAACTTCACGCAAGCCGCATTTGCGCGTTTCGATCCGACGCTGCTGCACAACGGTCAGTACATCTTGGTGCTGCAGGCGACCGACACCGAGGGACGGGTGGGCTTCGACTCGATCGCCGTGACGGTGGATGGCGACATGAAGCTCGGCCATTTCAGTCTGAGTTTCGTCGACGCCGGAGTGCCGCTGTCGGGCATTCCGGTGCGCATCACCCGCACCTACGACACCCGCCAGGCGCATGAGTCGCTCGACTTCGGTCATGGCTGGTCGGTCGACTACCAGAACGTGCGTGTGCGTGAGAACCAGCGCCTTGGCTTCAGCTGGCAGCTGGTGTTCGAGCAGACCGGCGCCTTGGGCCAGTGGTGCGTGTATCCGAGCGGACATCCGAAGGTGTCAGTCACCCTGCCTGACGGCGAGGTGCTGAAGTTCAAGGCGCGCTTCAATCCGGAATGCACGCCCAACAACGCGGTGGTCTCGGGCACGATCCAATTGACCGAAGAGACGACGACGGGCGCGAAGCTCGAGATTGTCGATGTTGGTTTGGTGCGTGCGGTGTCGATCAACGACAGTTTCAACCTGGTCAATCCGGATGAACCCGAGCGCCCGGTGGACCCGAGCCAGTATCGACTGACGACGGCGGACGGGTTGGTGTACGAGCTTGATCAGGCGTTCGGCATTCGCAAGATCACCGATGAAGACGGGCACACGATCACCTATTCGCGTTCGGGTGTGCGTCATGACTCGGGCGTTGGTGTGAATTTCATTCGCGATGCCGAGGATCGCATCACCAGCATCGTGCTGCCCGATGGCAACACGATCGACTACGCCTACGATGCCGCGGGTGACTTGATCACGCACAAGGATCAAATGCGCAATGCGACGAAGTTCGCCTATCTCGCGAACATTCGCTATCCCCACTATTTGGAAACGATCACCGATCCCCTCGGCAACCGCGCGGTGAAGACCGAGTATTTCGACGACGGCCGTCTGAAGGCGATCATCGATGCGACGGGCAAGCGTCAGGAGTTTGTGCACAACGTCACCGGCCAGGTCGAGCAGGTGAAGAACCGGCGCGGCCACACCACCACCTATGTCTATGACGACAATGGCTGGGTGTTGAGCGAGACGAATGCGCTCGGCGAACAGATCACGCGCAGTTATGACGCCAACGGCAACGAGCTGACGGTGACCGACGCGCTCGATCGCACCACGACGAAGACGCATGACCCACGCGGCAATGTGCTGACCGAGTCGAATGCTCTGGGCGAGAAGACGACGCGCAGTTACGGATTGCGCAATCAGTTGAAGCAGGAGTTCGATGCCGAGAACCGTCTGGTCGTCGAGAATTTTTATCGACGTCAGCGCTTCACCAACGACGAGTCGACTTACGTGATGCGCAGCATCGACGCACTCGGTGCGAACACGTCCTTCCTCTATGACTTGTGTGCTGCCGATCCGCTGGCCTGTGCAAACTCGGGCAATCTGACGGCGGTCGTCGACGCGGCCGGGCAGGCGAGCAACTTCAAGTATGACTATCGCGGCAATCTGATCGCGGAAGTGGATGCCCTGGGTCGCCGTACCGAGCGCAGCTACGACGCGATGGGCCGGGTACTGACGGAGACGGTGTCGCGACAACTGGCACCGGGTATCGAACGCCTGACGACGACGCATGTTTATGACGACAAGGGCCAGTTGTTGGAGACGACGACGCCGGACGGCACGCGCAGTGTGCGCGTCTGGCGCAGCGACGGCTTGTTGGCCGCCGAGCAGATCTACGCGCGCAGCGTGCACAGCATCACCAACTACAGCTACGACACGCAAGGTCGTCTGACGCGGACGGAATACCCGGACAACAGCTTCGAGATGGTCGGCTATGACGAAGAAGGCAACGAGATCAACCGCCGCGATCGCATGGGCCGCACGACGAAGATGCTCTACGACGCCGCGAATCGTCTGGTGGAAACCATCCATCCGGATGCGGGTGCCAACGACAACAACGACGCCAACAATCCGCGCACCAAGCAGGATTACGATGCCGCCGGTCAGCTGATCGCGAGCTGGGACGAACTGAATCGCCCGACCGAGTTCGTTTATGACGATGCGGGAAGACAGCTAGAGGTCATCGACGCGCTCGGCCAAACGAATCGCTCGGTATACGACCGCAGCGGCCGCCGCATCGCCAGCATCGACGCCCTCGATCGTGCCACGCAGTACGTGCATGACGCGGCCGGTCGCGTGGTCGAGACGATCCTGCCGGATGCCGAAGTCGACGATGGCAACGACAGCAACAACGCGCGCATCCGCTACGACTACGACGCCGTCGGCAGAAAGATTGCCGAGACGGATCCGTCGAACCGCACGACGCGCTTCGTCTACAGCAAGCTCGGCCAACTCATCGAAGTCATCCAGCCCGGCGCGCTGTCGACGAAATATGCCTACGACGAACAAGGCCGCAAGACCGAACAGACCGACGCCCTCGGCCGCAGCACGCGCTGGTCCTACGACCAGATGGGCCGCCTGAGCACGCGCACCCTACCGCTCGGCCAACTCGAACGCTTCGACTACGACCTGTTCGGCCACCTCGCCGCGAAGACCGACTTCAACGGCAAGTTGACGAGCTACACGAACGACAAGCTTGGGCGGCGCACGCGTACCGACTATCCGGATGGCGCCTGGTTGGAAGTCACCTACAACAACGCCGACCAGCCATTGACGCTGAACCTCATCGGCCAGATCGAAACGCGCAGCTACGACAATCGTGGCCGTCTGCTCACCGTCGCCTACGCCGATGGCCAGAACATCGCCTACCAGTACGACCAGGTCGGCAACCGCACGAAGCTGACGACGGCCACGCGCGTCGTCGACTACGGCTTTGATGCGCTCAATCGCCTGGTCACCGTGACCGAACAACCCGCTGCCGCACTCGCGCAAACGCTGCCGAAAATCACGCGCTACGAATATGATGATGTCGGCAACCGCCAGTCGATCGAGCACCCGAACGGCACGCGCGTGGACTACACCTACAACCGTCGCAACCAACTGACGAACATGCTGCACAAGAAGGCAGCCTCGGTGCTGCTCG
This sequence comes from Lysobacterales bacterium, assembly GCA_043753835.1. Lineage (GTDB taxonomy): Bacteria > Pseudomonadota > Gammaproteobacteria > Xanthomonadales > Ahniellaceae > JADKHK01. Next base: position 28,614 of record JAYUVY010000081.1, read on the forward strand.
CGCTCGGTTATCTGCTGAACCCGGACGGCAGTCGCGCCAGCATCATCGAGCAGACGCAGGCAGTCGACGCGCAGCAGCAGCCGGTCTTCGACACGAACGGCGCAGCGGTGCTCGAAGAGCAACGCCGCACCGACTACACGTATGACGCGGTCAAACGCCTCGTCAACGAAGTCGTCGACGCCCGCACCGACGCGAACGATCGCAGCACCGCGTGGACCTATGACGCCGTAGGCAACCGCCAGACGCAGTCACAACAGGCGAGTGTAGGAGCGGTTATCAACCGCGATCAAAGAACCTACACCTACGACGCCAACGACCGCCTCCTGACGGAGACCAAATCGATCACCGCGAGCGGCAACACCAACACCACAACGACCACACATCGCTACGATCTCAACGGCAACCTGCTCGAAACGATCCAGCCGAACGCACTCGAACGCTATCGCTGGAACGCCGAGAACCGACTCGCCCAACACGAGAAGACAACCAACGGCCAGACCGCGATCACGCAATACGCCTACACCGCCGACGGCTTGCGTAATCGCATCACCGCGAACGCGAACACCGCAAACGCGATCACGACGCGCCAGCTGATCGACCCGAACCAGGCCTACGCGCAAGTCATCGAGGAAACGATCCAGCTCGGCGCAGCGACGCCGCAACTGAAGACCGTCTACACGCACGGCGATGATCTGATTGCGCAGCAAGCGCTTCGCAACAGTGATGGAACGGCGGCGACGAGTAGCACGAGCTATCTGCATTACGACGGGCTTGGCACCACGCGTTTCCTGACGAACGCCTCGGGCGACGTGACGGATCGCTATGCGTATCAGGCCTTCGGCGACATCGACGAAGCCGCAAGCAGCTTTGCGCTCGGCTCAGCGGCAGCCACCGACTACCTATTCACCGGCGAGCAGTTTGATCCGAATTTGGGGTTCTACTACCTGCGGGCCAGGTACATGGATCCGAGCAATGGACGCTTCGCATCCCAAGACACCTACGCCGGCAACAGCAGCGATCCGGTGACGTTGCATAAGTATCTGTACGCCAATGCCAATCCCGCGATGTACACGGATCCGAGTGGAAATTTTTCGCTTATCGATTTGTCAGCGGCACAAAGCATCATGACGCGACTTGTTCTTGCCAGCGTTCGAGATTACGCATTCGACAGATTTGGAAGCAATCTCATGACGTCGGTTATAGGTTCGTTGGGAAGCGGCGGCGAATCTGCTAGTGCCAGCGGACACCCAGGCGGGGCAGGCCTTATCACTGCGCTAGCCGTGATGTGTAGGACTTCGCAAAAAAGATGCTTGCTCAAGGGAATTCCGACGTTTATTTCTGGGCGGGATGTTCTTGCGTCAACATTGCACGCCGGAATGGCAATGTTCGGGAACGGCAACACCTCGGATCAAACGCCGAGAGCATTGCCATTTCTCCTGAGTGCACAGTCGGAACGCATAGATGTTTCGCCTCGACACGGAAAGCCCGGCTGTGCCGGGTTCGTTGGAAGCGAGGCATTTGTATGCGATGAGTATCCTTACGCGTCTGTTCGGCAAGGTGGGAACTTGAACTACGAAAAAGGACTTGTCTCTCTTCAATGGGTTCCAAAATCTGAAGGCAGCAAGCAGGGAAATTTGCTGAAGAATTTCTATAGAAAAGCGGAGATGACTAGGTCAGGTCCGGGGTCTTGGTTCTTAAACGTAGCTCTGCCGACATACGACAGCGCTTTCATTGAACGGAGTGGAAAGTGGAAGAGGCTCTAGTCCAGAAAGTAAGCAGAATCGTCGCGATTCTTCACGAGGGAAGGCGCAGGGGGCTGTTCCACTCTGCGCAACACCAATTCAGTGTTGAGGAGGTCGATAAAGCTCCAATGGATGGTGGGGCTGAATGGCTGACTGCGCTTTGGTTAGAGGTTGGCGTGTTCTCGTGGACTCACGACAAGTACGAGCGAGTAACTGTGCTTACTCCCATCGAGTCGCATTCGTTTTCGAACGCGGAGGGGACGGGTGATGAACTCTCTGTGTCGTTCTCACGATCCGATGTCGTCAAACCGTATGTCTATGGAGATAGGCGGGTGTTCGTCGCGAATACGGACAGACTTTTGCTCTGCATTGATGGCGATCCCTCCGGAGAAGGAATCGTGGGACAAGTAGTCTCGGTCGATTCATTCGACGACTGCGTAGACCTATACGCAGCTTCACCGGGGGCGTTCTTGGAAGAGATGATCTCGTCGCTTGAGAAGGAGTTAGCTGGTTCCTAGCTGCCTTATTCCAAGCATTCCAAGCCGACCCCATCCCGCAACCGAGCACTTTTTTGAACTGATCCGCACGCAATGACCTCAAGACTTGCCGACACCACTCGCAAATCCGCCGAAGCCAGCCGTCAAAGCTGGCTTTCGTCGTTTCTGCGCGTGTGTTTCGCATGCTGCGCGCTGGTGTTGATGATCACCGTCACGAGTCCGTTGGCCGCCAGCGTTCCTCTGATCTGCGCCATGCGCGGGGTCCATGTGTGCGACGACGCCGGTCGCCAGCTTGAGGTGATCGACGCGCTCGGGCAGTCGACGCAGTCGGTGTACGACCGCAGCGGCCGCCGCATCGCCAGCATCGACGCGCTCGATCGCGCCACGCAGTACGTGCATGACGCGGCGGGTCGACTGGTCGAGACGATCCTGCCGGGTGCCGAAGTCGACGATGGCGACGACCGCGGATTCTGATGAATTCGGTACAGCAATCTGATTCAAGTCGGTACGGCGTTCTGATCCAAGCCGGTACGGTTATCCACAGGCTGGTGGGGGTTGGATGATCGCAGGTTTGCGATCGTGATTCCTGGCCGGGGTCAGGTGGCCTTTTTCCTCCGCATCGATTCGCCTTTGAGCGCGAGTTTGTAAGCGTTGTGCACGACACGATCGAGGATGGCGTCGGCGAGCGTGGGTTCGCCGAGCCAGCCGTGCCACTGCTCGACTGGTAGTTGGCTGGTGAGAATGGTGCTGCTCTTGTCGAAGCGGTCGTCGACAATTTCGAGCAGGTCACGCTGGTGGACATCGGCGATCGGCGCGAGGCCGAAGTCGTCGAGGATCAGCAAGCGGAACTTGGCGAGATGTTTGAACAACGCGCCTTTGCGCTTGAGCGCGTCGGCGCAGATCAACTCTTCGACCAACCGCGGCATGCGCAGATAGCGCACGCTGATGTCGTGACGACACGCCTGCTGACCGATGGCGGATTCCGATCCAAGTCGGTACGGCATTCCGGTTCAAGTCGGTACGGTTATCCACAGGGCATGACGGTGGGGACACTGGCCCCTCGCAGAGAGCGAGGGGTCGATGAGCTACCGGAGGATGCCGATGAGGCAGTTATTGAGTTTGGCGCGGCTGCGATTTGC
>JAYUVY010000082.1:0-10888 GCA_043753835.1 Lysobacterales bacterium
GGAGTACTCCGTGACACAGACGAGAATATGTTGGCGAACATGCGCGACGCTACTCGCGGTCGGTCTCGTATTCGGTGCAAGCGCATTTGGCGCAGCGAAGGAACCGCCGGCCAAACCGCTTGCATTGAAGAAAATAGAAGGGCTAACTAACGGCAGGCTCGCGTACGTTGTCGGCAAGACGACTCGCGACGGTAGCCGTTACTACGCGAGCAACCTCATAGTGACTCAGCCGGTGCTCGTCACATTGAAAGCAGACAACCCAGGAGACGATATTCGGCTTGACGTCACCAAGACACAGTGGTCGAAAGCCGAGCGTGAGGTATCGACCGGTGCGACAGGCCGTGTACAGGTAGCGTTTCGAACACAGGGCGAATTCGGGCTGGCCGTGTCCAGCGCCGACGTCGGCAAGGCTTATCGCATGACGGTTTGGATCGGCGACGAAGTGAAGCACCCGATGCCGCTAGCGGTCGTACCGAAATCACAATGGAAGCCCGGCGCGACCGCCGAAGCGACGCCCGTCGCTGTACCTGAAAGCCGCGCAACTGCCGCTGCTCAACCGAGTACCGCAGATCCCGCAGCGGGTGGTCGCAGTAGTGGATCGCTCGCCATGTGGTTGATTGCAGGCGCACTCGTCGTGATCGCTGGGTTGTTATTTGCACTACTGCGCAAGAAGCGAGAGTCCTAAAATGAAAACCACCAATTCGCATTTCGGCATCGTCGTCACCCTGGTTTCAGGCCTCACCTGTTTTACGCAAGCGGCTATCGCCGATTCGACCGAAGGTACCCTGTCTGGTATTGAGCGGCAGATGGAAGTGGGTGTCGATGCGGCGAAAGAACACGCCACCTCTGGCGATAGTTACAAGGCACGAGTCGATCAAGGCACGGCTTTGGTGGGCGATTTCCTCAGTATCGCCGGTAGCTGGCGCGAGTTCGCCGAAGCGCACCAGGCACTGACGCCCGACGACAGCCAGTTCGATCCGGATTACAGTCCAGACGGTTCGCCGGAAATTCCTTCGGCATGCGCGGAGTCCGAAGATTGCAACGCGTGCTACGAGAAGGCAGTGAAGGACATTAACTTCTACCGCTTCTCGCTCGACAAGGGTCGCGGCATCGCCAAAGGCACGTTGGATTATGCGAAGAAGGCGATTGCTTTTGGCGATACGGCATCCGGGTCGTTCGGCGTTGGCGGACTCGCGTGGTCGCTCGATGCCAAGCCACAGGTCGAAAAAGCTGTCGCCAAACTGCGCAAGACCTACGACGGCAAGTACGAAGAGTGGATCGCTGGGTTGGAGAAATCGTTAAGGACGCTTGGCGAGTGCGAGGAAGAGCATTTTGGCGAGCGCGACTGGTACGCACGATTCGGCTACATCTACTACTCATACATGGCGGATCGCTACAAGAGTCCGGATTGACGTCATTGTTGCCCTTGTCCTGTTGGCGCGCGCTTCCGATTGACGAGCCTTTCCGTTTTTTGCTGACCACCTTTCAGAGCGCCGAAACCCAATCGCGTACTGGTTTTGCCAAGCGCGCAGCCTGGTCAGACAAGAGCGAGCAAGATGGTCAATCGGGAGCGCGCGCCAACAAGGCCCCGCTTTGGCGGGGCTTTTTTAATGGGAAATCGCCGAGTTTTGCCCCAATCAAGCCGCCACGTCGATATATTCCACGTGGCTCGAAGGCGGCGGAATCGGATCGCCGTCTTCGCGCATTCCGGTCAGATGCATCTCGATGGCGCCGCGGATGCGGTGCTCGACCTCTTCGATCGTTGCCCCGGTAGCAATGCACCCGGGCAGGTCGGGGACATAGGCCGAATAGTTGGCCCCTGCGTCTTCGATCACGACGGCGTAGCGCATGACATCACCTCTTCAGTCCGGCTTGCTTCAGGATGTTCTGGATCGTGCCGACGGCCACATCATCGCCCGGTTTCCCGGCTACTGTCACGCGGCCCGGTTTCTCCGCGTGTTTGAGTTGCCGGTGACTGCCGCGCTGGCCGACCAGGAACCAGCCGTCCGAATGCAGTAGAGAGAGAATATCGCGGACTTTGGGAGGCATGGCACGACTCGTCGCAGTTGGACGAATCGTGCCGTTCAGAATGCTCCATGTGGATCGGGGGAGATGGTTGGGTGTTGTAGGGGAAAGTTGGTTTGCGGCGAGGGCGGGCCCTCTCCCGAGGGGGCGGACATCGTGTCACAAAAGCCCCGCTTCGACGGGGCCTTTTTGTGCGTGCACCAACTCCACCCAACTATTTTCGCGAATGCTGTAACAGCCAATCGCGAAGCGCGGCGTTGATGCGCGTTTGCCAGCCTGGCCCGCCCGCGCGGAAGGCAGCCAGCACATCGCCATCAAAGCGGATGGTGGACGACACCTTGCTGCTGCCCGGCGGTCGGCCCCGGCGCACGGCCTCGCGCACGGCAATCGTGTATTCCTCGCGAGACGCCGGGCGATCAGCGATCATCGGCGTGGCCTTGGCAAAGAACTCGTCCGTCAGTTCCGGCGCATCGACTGCAGTTGCCATCTTGTCAGCGATCGCCACAGCCACTCCATCGGTCCGTACTGATACCGGGCCAGCCACCATGGGCTCCACAGCAGTTGCACCACCCAGATACTGGCCACTACGTAGTAAAGCTCGTAGCGCTGCAATTGCCCGAACCAGCCCAGTCCGGCGCCAGTGAACAGGAACATGCAAATCGGGCTTTGCGACAGGTAATTGGTCAGTGCCATCTGCCCGGCGGAGGAAAATGCGCCCAGCAGGCCACGGAACCAGCCGCTGCGCACCAGCAACATCGCCAATGCGATGTGGCCAAGCGTGGTCGGGATGCGACCCAGGTCATAGGTGACGCTCCAAGGAACCAACACTGCTTCCGGGGCGAAACCATGGCTGATGACGTAGTTGATCTCGAGCGCGTTGACCGTCAATCCGATGCCATAGCCGGCCACCAGCATGGTCACGTAGGCACGCGTCGACCAGCCCAGGTTAAGCGCGCCCGATTTGAACAGCGCCATGCCGACCAACATCATGCCAAGGGATTCCCACAGGTCGACCTCGAAAAAACCCGACGTCTGGTTGACCCAATTGCGCGGCGCGACGGTGGCCGCCGCCGACGCATAGCTCTTGGTCATCTTCTAGATGGCCTCGTTTGCCTTCACGGGATCGGCTTGCAAGCGACTCAACTTGTCCTGGTAATTCGAAAGATCCTTTGCCTGGTCGTCGGTCAGTTCCTGTTTGGCAGCTTTTGCAGCAATCAGTGCTGGCGCCTCCGATTGCAGCCTGAGGAATTCCTGATAGTCGAGATTGCTCATCACCGGATTGACGCTGAGCATGAAGGCCGCCCAAATCAGCAGCGTCCGGATCGGCAAATGGCGAAACACGAACAGGAACAATGCGGTCAGGCCATAGGCGTAGAGAATGTCCCCGCGCCATAACAGGACATAGGCATTGACCAGTCCGAAAACGATCAGCCACAGATTGCGCCGATCAACGTCAGTAGCCTCTGTTTGTAGAGGCACGGACGGATGCGGTTAGACTGGCCGCGACGAATGCTTCGGGGTGGTGTTGGCGATGAAACGCGAGCCGCGAGCCATGGACGATCTGAACATCGTGCTGGACCCGGCAAGTCCGCTTAGCCTGCAACACCAGCTCCGTCAGAAACTCATCAACGCCATCCATCGCGGCGTGCTGCGTCCCGGCCGCCGCCTGCCCTCGTCGCGAAGCCTCGCCGAACGCATCCGGGTGGGTCGCAACACGGTGAGCCTGGCCTACGACGCGTTGCTCGCCGAAGGCCATGGACGTGGCGACCGTTTTGGCGGAGAGTGGATGGGGTTTCGGGGGGAGTGGGGGAAGCTCATGAATGCGCTCACGATAGCGATGGTAGTGCTGCTGGGCCTGGGCTCGGGTCGGGCCATTGCAGGCGATGTCCTGAAAGTGCCGAAGCCTCCGAAGGTTTCCGACGTCGCGAAAACTGCGGTGCTCGGCGCGGGCAACGCGCTCTTGCCCAAGCCCTGTGTCGCCGGCAACCCGAAAGATGGCGCGACAGGCGCCGGCTGCAGCAGCGTCGCCGGCCAAATGGCAGCGAGCTTGGCCAACCAGGCTGCGCCGAGTGCGAAGAAGATCGGCGCCATCGCGACACAAGCAGCGATTGGCAAAGCGACCACTACCTTGGCCAAGCCGTGTGCCGCGAGCGCCATGACAGCTGGCAAGACGGGCAGCGATATATGCAACGAGGTCGCTGGCCAAATGATAGCCAGCGTGGCAAGCCAAACCGTGCCGAGCGCGAAGAATGTCGGCACCATCGTTAAAGTGGCGATGGTCGGTGCAGCGGGTGCCACTCTGTCAAAGCCGTGCGCCTCCGGCACGACGACCAGTGGCCAGGTAGGCAGCGCGGTATGCAAGGAGGTCGCCAGTCAATTGGCGACAAGCTTGGGCAGCCAGACGGCGCCGGACGCCAAAAGTATCCGTGCCGGCGTGCAAGCCGCCGCGACCAATGCAGTGGCCGCTTCGGCAGGACAGAACATTTCGAAGATGCTTCCCGGTTCGCAACAGCCGATAGTGGGTGACCTGTTGACGCTGGGACTCAAGCGCCAGCTTCCCGCAGGTGCCGACGCCATCGGCACATTCTCACCGCCGACCAATTCAGCCCTGCCGATGGCTACCGAAGGGTTGCGCACCGGGCTGAGCATCATCAGCAACGACAAGGGAAAGGCGGGGCTGGGAGTGAAGTCCAACATCGAAGTGGGCTCGAAGAAGTTCGAGATCAGCGGGAGCCTCGACCCGAATTCAGATTCGGACCAGGGCAAGTCTGCTGGCGTACAGATCAAGATCGGCGGCAACTAGTCGACCTTCCTCCTTGCCGCCGACCAAACCACCCATCGACCACGCCAAACTCGACCGCATCGTGGCGCAGGCGCGGCGCGACGCCGAGCAGCGCGACAAGGGCTATCGCGAACGCGCGCTGAAGATGTACCCGTGGATCTGCGGACGTTGCGCGCGGGAATTCACCCGCGCCAACCTGTCCGAGCTGACCGTGCACCATCGCAACCACGACCACGATTTCAATCCACCCGACGGCAGCAACTGGGAGTTGCTCTGCGTGTATTGCCACGACAACGAGCATTCCCGTTACACCGATTACACCGGCGAAGCTGCCGCGACGGCCGAGGCGAAAGTGGCCGCCGCCACCAGCAACCCGTTTGCCGGTTTGCGCGGGCTGCTCAAGGACAAGCCATGACCGACGCGCGGGCATGATTTCAGCACAGGCCCTGGCGGATGTGCCTGCCGCGGCGGATAGATTCCAGCAGCGCGAGCCCTTCCGCCACGTCGTGATCGACGATTTCCTGCAAGCCGAAATTGCCGCGGCCCTGCTTGCGGAATTTCCGGAATTCGATCGGTCGCTTGCCATCAACGAGAATGGCGAAGTCGGGAGCAAGGCCGTCTTCGAGCGGATCCGCGCGCTGGGTCCGAACTACGCGCGACTCGATGCGTTCATCCAGACGCAGGACTTTTTCGGGCTGGTTTCCCGGATCACGGGCATCCCCGACCTGCTTTACGACCCGTATTACTTCGGTGGCGGCACGCACGACAACCGCAACGGCCAGGCCCTGGACGCGCATGTCGATTTCAATCGCCATCCGGTCACGCACACGCACCGTCGCTTGAACCTGATCATCTACCTCAATCCCGACTGGCAGGCCGAATGGGGCGGTGTGCTCGAACTTCACAGCGATCCGGCTTCCGACAAGGACCGGATAACCCGCGTGGTGCCGCTCCTCAACCGGGCGGTCATCTTCGAAACGACCGAGCACAGCTGGCACGGGTTCTCGCCAATCAATTTGCCAGCGACACGACGGGACGAGGCGCGCCGCTCCATCGCACTATATTTCTACACGGCGCAGCGACCCACCGATGAACTCGCGGCAACCCATTCAACCGTGTATGTGGGCCGCCCATTGCCGGACAATGTCGTCGCGGGACTGACACTGGCGCAAGCGGACGTGGATGAAATCCGCGGCCTCCTGCAGGGCAGGGATCTTCACATCCAACGCTTGTATCGGGAGACCAGCCAGCTCAATGCCAGGCTCGAACAGGCCTTGCGCGCCGTCGGCCTGGTCCGGGGCAGCCGGGTCTTTCGCGCGCTGGCCGCCATCAGGCGACTGCTGAGCCGCACGCATTCCTGAAATTCGCTACGCTAGGCCGGAGCAAGTCGCGGACAGTGGCGCGCACCAACCAGGACTGACACCCCGCATCCCATCCTTTTCATTCGCCTACCGAGACTCCGCATGCGCAGCCAACTTTCCATCATCAGCCCGAGCCTGGCCAAAGCCATCGTCCTTGCCATCGCCGCTGCCATCACACCGGGCGTTTTCGCCTCGGATGACTTGGCGGCGATTCGATCCGAAGTCACCAAGCACCACGATGAAAACATAAAGCGCCTGCAGGACTGGATCGCGCTGCCTTCGATCGCCGCCGAAAACCTGAACTATCCCGCCGGTGCTGAAATGATGGCCAAGCTCGCGCGCGATGCGGGTTTCCAGCAAGCCACTGTCATCAACACCGACGGCAGGCCGGGCGTGTTCGCGACACTCGATGCCGGCGCGGCCAAGACCGTCGGCCTTTACTTCATGTACGACGTGAAACAGTTTGATCCCGCCGAATGGGCGTCGCCGCCACTGGAAGCGCGACTGGTGGACAAGCCGGGCTTGGGCAAGGTGATGATGGGCCGCGGCGCGGTCAACCAGAAGGGGCCGCAGGCGGCCCTGCTGGCTGCGCTTCATGCCATCCGCGGCGCGAACGCGAAGATGCCGGTCAATCTCGTGCTGATTGCCGAAGGCGAAGAGGAAATCGGATCGCCGAATATCGGCCAGATCGTGCACCGGCCTGAAGTGCAGGCGGCATTGGCCAAATGCATCGGCGTGTTCATGCCGGCGGCCAGCCAGGATCGCGAAGGCCTTGTCGCCGTCAGCCTCGGCGCCAAGGGCGTGGTCGAACTGGAACTGGTGGCCACCGGCGAAAAGTGGGGGCGCGGCCCGGCCAAGGACGTGCATTCGTCCCTGAAGGCGATGGTGGACAGTCCCGCCTGGCATCTGGTGAAGGCGCTGGACTCGCTTGTTTCCGCCGACGGCAACACGATCACCGTTGATGGCTACCCAAAGCCGCTGCCGCTCAGCGCCGAACACAAGGCGATGATCGCCGAGGCCGCGAAGCGGCGCAGCGAGCAACAAGCCAAGACGCAGCTGGGTGTGAAGCGCTGGATCGACGACCTGTCGTGGGTAGAGGCGAACGAGCGCCTGATATCGCAGCCCACGGTGAACATCGAAGGCCTGGTGGCGGGTTACACCGGCCCCGGCGGCAAGACCATCCTGGCCCATCGCGCGGTGGCGAAGATCGACATGCGCCTGGTGCCCGACATGAAGAAGGACGACGCGGTCGCGGCGCTGAAGGCGCACCTGGCCAAGCGTGGATTCGGCGACATCGAGGTCAACGTGACAGGTGGCTACGACTCCAACCAGACTGCCGCCAGCGCGCCGCTGATCCAGGCGCAAATCGCGATGCTGAAGAACAATGGCATCGATCCCTTGTTGTCGCCGCGCAACGCCGGTTCCTATCCGGGCTATGTCTTTACCGGTGAGCCTCTCAATCTCGCTGCCGGCCATTTCGGCCTCGGCAACGGCAGCGGCGCGCACGCACCCGACGAGTATTACCTGATCGAGTCCAGCAACCCGAAAGTGCAGGGCTTCGACGGCGCAGCCATGTCCTTCGTGGAGTACCTGTACGAGCTGGCGCGCTAGCCGTGCGCGCAATTTTCCTGGCGTGTCTCTCGCTGGCTGGTACGGCAGGCGCCGCGTCGATGCCGGACGGCCTGCCGGAGGCGACGGTGGTCGCCCTCGCGACCGAAGTCAGCGGCGACACCGCGAAGCAGAACCTCGAAGGCATCGTGAAATTCCATCGCGAGCGCGGCTCGCGCGGTTTCCACGCAGCCGCTGAACTGATGGCGGAACGCGCGCGAGCCTATGGCCTGGCCGAAGTCGAGATCCTGAAGTTTCCGGCAGACGGAAAGATCTTCTACGGCACGCAACGCTCGCGCCCGGCCTGGGATGTGGAAAGCGCGGAGCTGGTGGACGTGACTGGATCGCGGCCAATCACGATTGCCAGTTACGCCTCGGAACCGATCGTGCTGGCCGAAGACAGCGAATCTGCGGACGTGACGGCCGAATTGGTGGACGTAGGCGACGGGTCGAAGGAAGCCGACTACGCGGGCAAGGACGTGAAGGGAAAGATCGTGCTGGTCGCGACCTCCGCCGGCACGGCGCAGGAGCTGGCCGTCGGCAAGTTTGGCGCCGCAGGGATCGTCAGCTACCAGCAAAACCAGAAGACGGCGTGGTCGGGCGACAACCCCGACCAGATCCGCTGGGGGCACTTGGATACTTTTTCAGCGCATCCGACCTTTGCTTTCATGGTGTCGTCCAATACCGCGCGCGCATTGAAGCAACAACTCGCCGGCGGTGAACGCATCCGCCTGCACGCGACCGTCAAGGCCGGGCAACATGCCGCGTCCTACGAAGTGGTGACCGCCGTCATCCCGGGCGCCGATCCGAAATTGAAGGACGAGGAGGTTGCATTTTCCTGCCACCTCGACCACCAGAAGCCCGGCGCGAACGACAACGCCAGTGGCTGCGTGACCATCCTGGAAGTGGCGCGCACGCTGCAAAAGCTGATCGGCGATGGAACCCTCGCCCGGCCCGCGCGCACCATCCGTTTCATCTGGCCGCCGGAAATCGAAGGTACCGTCACGCTGCTAAATGCGCGGCCGGACTTCGCAGCGCGCATCAAGGCGGTGGTGCACATGGACATGGTCGGTGGCGGACCGGCGACGCAAGCCGTGTTCCACGTAACGCGCGGTCCGGCCAGCCTGCCGTCTTTCGTGCACGACGTGGCCTGGAATTTCGCACAATGGGTCAACGAGCAGAGCTATCAATTCGCCGCCACCGGCAAAGCGGCGCATCCGATGCTTGCGTCGGGCGGTGGCAAGCAGCCGCTGCGGGCCGAGGCGACGGCTTACACCATGGGAAGCGACCACGACGTCTACCAGGATTCTTCCTTCGCGATTCCCGCGATCTATCTCAACGACTGGCCGGATCGTTACATCCATACCAACCTCGACTCGGCGGCGAATATCGATGCCACCAAGCTGGGGCGCGTGGCTTTCATCGGCGCAGCCAGTGGCTACATGCTGGCCAATGACGAACGATTCAAGGCAGCTGCCGCCAGGCACACCACCGAGGGGCAGCCTGTTGCCAGCGGTGACGGCGCGCTGGTCTTCCGCCGCGTGGCCACCTTGCGCGGCCCGATGTCAGTGTTTGGCTATGACTATTTTTCCGATCATGCCAAGGCCGCAGGCATCACCACACCGAAATTGCTGGAGTACGAAGGCTTGCGCGGCGCCGGCGGTGAATACAGCTACGAAGCCCTGAACTTCGCCGATGGGAAACGCAACGCACTGCAAATCCGCGACGCGCTGTCGGCGCAATTCGGACCGGTGCCGCTCGATCTGGTGGTGGACTACCTGAAGGCGCTCGAAAAAATTCGCGTCGTGGCCAGGTTGCGCTGATAGGGGCACTACATCGCCTCTATCAGCGCCAGGTATCGCGGCTCAAGCCTGAGTGATTCCAGGTCGCTGTCGTTCTCCACCCAGCCCTTGTCACCCCAGCCCTTGCCGACTGCTGCTTCCAGCGCGTCGAGGGCGTCGCCGGCGCGGCCGAGCATCGAGTAGGTGCAGGCCGCGTTGTACAACATCATCGGGTCGGTCGGATCCACCGCCAGTGCGCGCTGGATAAAGGTGGTGGCGAGCTCAGTGTCGTGCACGCTGGCTGCGCATACGGCGGCCAGGATGCAGGCGCGGGCGTCGTCGGGATTCAATTCCAGGAACTGCTCGGTAAGCTTGAGTTGCTTGCGGAGCGCCGCTGATGCCTCATCGCGCCGTCCAATCGAGGTCAGCGCCTGGGCTATGAAGCCGGGGACCTGGTAGTCCTCGGGCCGCAGCAGCGCTGCGCGTTCGAACAGGTTCAGGGCGTCCTGGAACCTGCCCTGCGATTGCCGGGCACGGGCAAACCAATAGACGGCATCAAATAGCTGCGGGTCCAGGCGCATGGCCTGTTCGAATTCCTGCGCAGCTTCGTCGAAGCGTTTGTAGAAGGTGGCCACCATGCCCCGGGACACATGCGCCTCGGCGAGGTCCGGCTCCAGCTCGATCGCCCGGCGGCTGGCGTTGTCAGCCTCGCGCAGGTTCGACTCGCGAAAATCGAAAAAGCTGTAGAGCAGGGAGTAGCAATCGGCCAGTCCGGCATAGGCGCGGGCATAGGTCGGGTCGATGGCGATGGCCTTCTCGAACATCCGACGCGACTGGTCGAGGTTCTTGCCGCGGATCTCGAATCCCTGGCGCCCGCGCAGGTAGAAATCGTAGGCCTCGATGTTGACCGGACGTGGCTGCTCGATGTGCTTCTTCTCGTCCTCGCTGAGAATGATCCGCAGCGCTTTCACGATCGCCTGCGAAATATCGTCCTGGATTTCGAACACGTCTTCCATCTCGCGGTCGTAGCGTTCCGACCACAGGTGGTAGCCGTCGGCCACGTTCACCAGTTGCACGTTGATACGGATCTTGTTGCCCATCTTGCGCACGCTGCCTTCCAGCATCGTCGACACCTTGAGCTGCTTGCCAATCTCGCGGATGTCTTCCTTCCTTCCTTTGTAGGCGAACGAGGAGGTGCGCGATGCAACGCGCAGGGCCTGGATCTTGGACAGCGCGTTGATGATCTCCTCGGCCATGCCGTCGGTGAAGTATTCGTTCTCCGGGTCCGCGCTCATGTTGGCGAACGGAAGCACTGCGACGGACTTGGCCAT
>JAYUVY010000083.1:0-10729 GCA_043753835.1 Lysobacterales bacterium
TTCAAGGCCGGCGGCGTGTACATGCCCTCGATCGTGGCCGAGATCGGCAGCGCCGTGGAAGAGCACCTGAAGATGATCGGCATGATCGTCGACCCCGACCTGAGCGACGCGCAGCGCGCGCTGATCGCCGAGAAGCGCGCCGCGTACGAGAACAAGGGAGCAAAAAAAAAGCCTAGCGACGTGGGAGCGGCTTCAGCCGCGATGCCTGCGGCCGCGGCGGCCGCGGCGCTTGCCACCGCCGACACCGATGCTGCGTCGGGAGGCGTGAGCTTCCCGCCTTCCGCCACGCTTTGCCACAAGTGCAATACGAAGGCGCTGGTGTTGATGGATGGGTGCCAGACGTGCCTCAACTGCGGTTACAGCAAGTGCGGCTGACTGACGTACGCGCCTAAAAAGCTCTCGAGACGCCCGCGTGCCGATGATTGTCGTCCTGATTCAATAGCCAGGCCAGCACCGCCGCTGCGGTCACGTCGTAGGCGAGGCAAAACATCGGCCACCAGGCAGGCACGCCGTTGTTGTCGATCAGGTGCGAATGGACGTAGTCGAACAGGCCATGCGCTGCGAGGGCACCGACCACGATCCATCGGTTTCGCCTGAAGCCGAGCACGACCGCGAACAGAAAAAGAGATGTTGCCGCGAGCTCCATGGCAACGGTTTGCATCGACCCGCTCATCACGGCGAAAAGATCGTAATACGACGCGACAACGGCGAGCACAGTGGGATAGAACGCACGATCCTTGTCGAGTCCGGCCAACCTTGCGAACAGCGACACGGCGAGTGCCAGGATGACGCCGACGAGAAAGGCCATCATTGACTGCCAGCCAACGTCGAAATCGGGTGGACGACTGTTTCGCCATGCCCGGAGAAACGTTCACGGTAATGAATCGGGCTGATCCCGAACTGGCGTTGGAACGCCCGCCGCAAGCTTTGCTCATTGGCGTACCCGCTGCGGGCCGCGATGGTCTTCAGTGGCAGCGTCGTATCCTCCAGGGCGCGACAGGCAACTTCCACGCGCATCGCCGCGACTGTCTTTGCTGGGGTACGTCCGTGCGCGTCGGCGTAGCTGCGGGCAAACGTGCGCGGGCTCATGCCGGCTTGTTCCGCAAGGCGGTCGACGTTGAGATCGTCGCTGATGTGCGCAGCAATCCAGGCATGCAGGTCCGAAAACGTGCCGCTGGGATCGGATTGGGCCGCGAGCGGGGCGCTGAATTGTGACTGCCCACCGGACCGCTTGATGAACATCACCAACTGCCGAGCCGTTTCGATGGCGACGCGGTGGCCAAAATCTTCCTCGATCAGCGCCAAGGTGAGATCAATGCCCGCACTGACCCCCGCGGACGTCCAGACCGATCCATCACGAACGAAGATCTTGTCTGGATCGACCCTGATGGTCGGATACAGGTTTTCCAAGCGCTTCACCCAGTCCCAGTGGGTCGCCACGCGCCGACCATCCAGACTTCCGGCTGCCGCCAGCAGGAACGCACCGGTGCAAACCGAGCACAGCCGGCGCACCTTTGGCCCACGTTGGGCAATCCACGCTACCAACCGTGGCGGCGCGTGCATCTGGTCGTCCCTGCTGCCGCCCGGCGCGATCAGCGTATCGATTTCCACCCCGTCGAGCGAAGCCAGCGGCACCGTGATGATTGGCAGGCCGGCATTGGTCGAGATGGGTCCGCCTTCGACGGAAGCGACGACTGTTTCATACAAGGCTGGTCCGTTGCCGGAAAAGCGCTTGCTGGCGGTGGACAATGCCTGCAATGGACCGACCAGGTCGAGCAGGTTCATCTGGTCATGCGCCAACAGAACGACGCGCCGGGTTTTCCGAGCAGGGATGCCAGTCATTTCCGGTATCCGGGATACTCAAGGCCGAGCGCCACCCCGTAGGCAGTCGAACGACCAAAGCGCTTGGCGATGCCAGCCAATGCCTGGTCGAGCACCAGCGCCGATGGCGTTGAATCGAATCCGGGTAGCGAATGATCAACGGGTTTCGCTTCCCCGATGATCCGATCCGGCAGTAGCGTGAGGCCGTGCCGCGTCATGACTGGCGCAGCGGAAACGGACAGGGCGTAGGCCTGGCTGCGGCCAGTGCGCGAGTAGGCGTCAGCGGTAAGCGCGAGCGCAATCTCGTCTACTCCTGGTGCAACCGGCACGCCGACACTCTGGGTCGAATGCAGAAGCCGATTGGTGTAGGTGGTGCGAGCGTAGGCCATCAGGTTGACGCCAAGGCGTGGTCGGAATATATCGCTATTGTGCGCCGTGCTCCAATCCAGGACGCCGAGTTCGTTGGCGAGCGCCGTGGCGCGGTCTCTGCCGGCGATCGCCTCGACCAGCGCGATCGATGTGGGAATTGCAGCGCTTATGCCTGCGCTGGAAACGATCTTGCCGTCTGCAACGTAGCGAACGTTGTCCACCCAGGTGATTTCTGGATAGGTTTCCTCGCGAAGGGCTCGGGTGGCCCAGTGCGCCGTGGCGCGATGTCCCTTCATCAGGCCGGCGTTGGCGACGACCAATGCACCGTCGCAAATGCTGACGACGGTACTGCCCTTCGCGCCCTGTGCGGCAATCCAGGCCAATAGCACGGGATCCGCCCGCTTCACCACGGCGGGCACGATCACGTAGTCCGCACCCTGCGGGAAACGTGCATCGAATTCCGTGACGGTGGCCTGCGGTTGGATCCGCAGCGCCGGGCGCATCACGATTGCCCCGGACCTGGTTGCCACGGCAATGGTTTCGCCGACGCCCGACTGCGCCAGTACGCCGTACGGAATTACGAAGTCGGTGAGCTCGGTGCCAGAGTTCTCGGCAACGATCGCTATGATCGGTCGTGCCCGTCCGAACCGTGCATGGTAGGTGGGGACGGTACTGGGCCCATTGGTCATCGCCGCAGCCGCGGCGCTTCCCGCAGCAGCTGAATTGGGCCGGTCAACTGCGAGAGCCTTCGGTATAGCCGACGAAATGATTGCTGTGGCCGCAATGGCGATGAAGCAGCGAGGAACGGGGCGCATGGTGATTTCCTTGGGCGGATCGGCACGGGAAATCATTGTCGGGCGAGCCGCCGCAGCAGAAATGACATAAAACGTGCATTTCCCGCCAAGTAGCCACTGTCCGGATTGACACGCTGCGAGGGAACGAAAGGAGCCTCCGGCCCCTTTCGTGGTTCCGCTTCATTGCGGGCGCAGCCGCATTGTTTGCACTTGCAGCAGCTACATTCCACGCAGTTGCACTTGACGCACTTGCAGCACGCGCAGGCATTCTTGCCAACATTTGTGTCCGTCATGACCTTCTCCTGGAGTACGGTAGGTCGCCGTGGAGTGAAGCCTGGGCCTTGACCCCATGGGAAGGTCACGCACGTCCGGGAACCATGACGATTCGAGCAGGCGGCTGGCCGGGCCGGCCTTGGAAGGTCTAACCTTTGGTGGGAGATCCAGCTCAATCGAGAGGAATCGGCATCCTGGGCAGACCAGGAGTGCGGCCAGAATTGGCTGATGCCAGGCAACGGGGGCTGCACAACATAGGCGATGCCTCAGCGGCGACAGGCGTCAGCGCAAAGATGATTCGACACTGCGAAAGTGTCAGCCTGATTGCCGCGCATCAGCAGCCGATCAAGGCAAGATCAACAGCTCCGCACGACCATCCGTTGAAAACGGGTCGCCTGCGGCGTTGGTTCCCTTCCGCGTTGCCGACACCATGAAGTTGCCCTCCGCCTTGGCCCCGACGCCAACAAGGTCGTTGACGATGAGCTGGCGTTCAACGTCGACGGCCGGATCAATGCGATGGGTCGGCAGGTACAGTCGGCTGGACAGTCCCACGCCAATGTCGAAACTCGCGGTTGCCACCCACACGGCTCGGCAATCGGGCGCCAGGCAGTAGGCGGTCTGCCAAACGCGCGTGTGATGCCGGCGGCGGATGCTTGGCGCGTTGCCATCGGGTTTCTCGAAGGTGAGCGTTTGCGGCTGGTCAGCGAAAAACGCAGGCGTTGCCGGCGCGGCGGGGTCGGCTCGACCTGCAAGTGCAGCCAGCATTTCCTGCACCACGCGCGATGGCGTGGGCAGGTCGGCGCGCGTCCATCCCGCAGCTGCGAACGCCGCCGCGAGATCTGCTTCCGAGCCTGCAAAAACAAGCGAGATCGGCTCCATCTGGCCACCGACAAGATCTTCCGACTGGCGGGGAACGTCTGCCGGCAGGGCGGCCCGCAGTGCCTGGAGGGTGATCGCTCGCGCCGGCGTCGGCGGCCCGATCGGCAGCATCTTCGTACCGCTCGCGAGCACGCCCGCGGCTGCCAAGGCAACCAGGAGAACGGCACCGCCCGCAATGCGCAGCGCCCCGGCGCCCAACGGCATCTTGATCGTGTCAATCCACGGCAGGGGACGGTCGTAGTGCAGGAAAAACAGCAGGCACGCCAGCACGATGAGCGCCAGCGCAAGGCTGCCAAGCAGGTCCGATGGCCAGTGCACTCCCAGATACAGGCGCGACAAGCCGATGCCGACGATGACCAGCAGCAACAGCGTGGTGCCGAGGGCACGCATGCCGCGACTCGCCCGGCTACCCAGCAACAGCGCCGCGAGCAAGCCATAGATGACCGTACCCGACAGCATGTGCCCGGAGGGAAAGCTCGCTTGCTGCACGCTGACGATGGCGTCGAGTGGTCGCGCTATGCCAAACAGGGCCTTGAGGGAAGCCGAGACCAGGCTCGACGCTGAAAGCGCCAGTACGAACGTTGCGGCCAACCGCGCTCGCTCGCGCGCCAGCGCCAGCAGCACGGCGCCCACGCACAGCAGCGACAAGACCACGGCGCCGCCCAGTTGGGTCATGGCGGACATGAACCAGGTCATGCCCGGGGTTCGGAACAGCGGGACGGCGTTGTGCAACCGGATGTTGAGTACGGTCAGCGGGTCTCCGGCGACGATGTCCTGCAGCACGCCCAGGAAAAACCACAAACCGAGCGCAATGCCGAGGCCGGCCACCGTCGCGGCAAGTCCCCAGGGATTGCCGGAATCGAAGCGGCGCGCCAGGAACGCGGTGGCGCGCGGATAGCGCCGTCGCAGGCCAGCATCGCCGAGCCCTCGCACCATTCGGGAGGCAACCGGTCCGATCACCACCGCCAGCCGTTTCCAGAGCCGGTGCTGGTGATCGAGCAGGAGCAGCACCAGCAAGATCAGCGCGGCGGGCACCAGGACAACGGCCAGGAACAGGAAACTGTAGAAAACCACCGCGGAAAGCACGGCTCTAGCCCAGCACCGCGTCAACCGGGCGTCGCGCCGAGAAGGGGAGCAGCGGCCCGTAGCCGAAGCGCATCACGATGTCCGGTCGGCGCCCGGGCAGGCCGACGAGAGAAGTTGGCGCGCGGACTTGTCGTTGTCGGGGCCGGGCCGGAAGAAATACGCGCCGCCGCCGCCGGCGAGCACGAATGCGCCGGTGCCTATCAGCAGCTGCCGCCTGTTCATCCCGGCTGATCCATGATTCTAGGGTAGGAAGGTCTTGCCCTCCTATGCAGCATGGCACACATGCGACGCGGTGACGCCGAACCCGCGCGCCTGCCGCGCCAGCTGCTGCGCGAGAGTTCAGCGCTCCGGATCGATACTGTTCGTCCAGCACATGGACGCGAGGGTGGGCGGCGGCTACAAGATGTCCTTCACCAACTTCGGCACGGGCAATTCGCATGGCTTCGGCGGCGAGTACCGCGAGCTCGTGCCGGACGCGAAGATCGTCTACACCGACAAGTTCGACGATCCGAGCCTGCCGGGCGCGATTCTGACCACGGTCACACTGCGCGCCGTGTCGGCCGGCACCGACCTGACGGTCGAGCAGGAAGGTATCCCGGAGGCAATCCCGGTGGACCCGTGCTACCTCGGCTGGCAGCAATCGCTGCTGCAGCTCGCCAAGCTGGTCGAGCCCAACATCCCCGACTGACTTGGCGGATCAGGGCGATCGGAACAGATAAGCACAGGCACCGAGGGCGAACTTCACGACCACGGCGTCTCCCGGACGCGCGCCGCGTCGCCGCGGCGCGTGTCATCCTAGGCTACGTTGCCTTGGTCAGCGCATTGACCGGCATCGAGCCACCCATCGTTTGGAGTTTGCATGCCGCGTAAATCAACGCTGTGCCTGGCCAGCCTTGCTCTCGCCCTTTCGGGGCTCGCTTTCGCCGGGTCCCAGAAACACGGACCGGGCATCGCAGGAGCACCGACCAACCCGACCAACGCGGCACCCGCGCAAGGCAAGCGTGCCTCACGAGCATCGACGATGACCGAGGCTGAATTCCGCCAGGGCATGGCGATGGGAGATGTAAAACAAACCCAGTACATCGGAGACCGCGGCGAGAAGCTTTCGTTTGCCGACTTCATTGCCAAGGTCCAGGGCGGTCGTTCGTTCAGCAAGATGGTCGAAGGCGACAAGTCGCTTGCCGTGATGACGATCAACGCCAAGGGTTCAGTTGAGCCGGCGGCGAAGGAGAGCAGAGGCAGCGCGCAGCCGCTCAAGGTCCGGATCAGCGCGGAACTGCCGCCGCTCCCCAACAAGGCTCTGGACAATTCCCTGCCCGTGTTGGCCAACGGCAAGCACTACACCCTGGTGTCGTTCTTTTTCGCCGACTGCGTGCCCTGCATCCAGGAGATTCCCGCGCTCAATGCTGTGGCAGGCGCGCGAGGAAACCTGCAAGTCGTTGCCGTGACCTTTGAAACCCGAAGCATGGCGTCCACGTTTGCCCGCGAGCGGGGCCTGAAGACGGCCATCGTCCCCGACGCCCAGGCCTACATCGACGCGCTCGGGGTCAAGGTTTATCCCACCTTGCTCCTGGTCTCACCCGAGGGTCGCCTGATGGGCGTTCGCAGCGCGTATCAGGTCTCGAACCACGCCGACGGGGGGCTTGCCGAGCTGAGGTCGTGGATCGATTCGTTCGGGCTGGAAGGCTGACGAGAAAGGTTCCTGAAAGATTGGTCCTGCCGGCCGGTTGAGAGTCCGAAACAGATCCCCAACCTACCCAACCGTGCATTTTCCTTGACGCAATTCGCGCGTGCGACAACACGTAACGAGCCTGCACCGCATTTGCTGCATAGCAGCGTGCGCCTGGCGAGTGGGGCGGTTAGTGTTCGGCGGCTTTCACGAATCTGTGCGCGATTTCACATCGCGAAGGCCGCGACAGGGCAGGGCATTCCGTGTCTCCCGCTTCGACAACTAGAGGGCCGATCGGCCCCAGGGGAACTGCGGCATCCAGCTTGCCGAGTGCTGAGCGCCGCCGCTGGCGGAACTTCCATTCTCCTGGGGATACTTCACCGTGATCCGATCAATCCTGCTCAAGACGAAGTCATCGCGACTTCTGTTCGCCCTCGCATCCTTCACTCTCGGCAGCGCCGGCTTTGCCGCCAACGCCGCTGCCTCCCAGCCCGGCCATCCCGACAACGGCACGCCGGTCCTTGAAGTCACCAATCCGTATTCGCCCGCCTACCAGCACGAATACCGCCACGGCGCCCTGCCCACGATCGGCACGGCCGAGTCGATGAAACAGTGGGCCCGCGCCCACGCCGTGAGCACCGCAGCCACCAACTCCAAGACGCTGCAGTACGGCGGCGGCACCGGCGGCGTCGGCGTGATGAGCGGCCAGAACAAGGTTTACCTGATCTTCTACGGAACGCAGTGGGGCACCTCGAGTACCGACGCCAACAGCAACCTCACGTTCACCAACGACGCCCCGGGCGCCGCGGGTGCCGCGCAGCAGATGTTCAAGGGCATCGGCACCAATGGCGAGACCTGGCAGAACGAGCTGACCCAGTGGTGCAATGGCGCGGCTTCCGGAGCCACGTCCTGCGCCGCCGGCCTGGCCCGCATCCCGCGGCAGGCCAACATCGTCGCCGGCGTCTGGTACGACAACGCCGCCGCCTCGCCCGCTGCCGCCACCGGCGCGCAGCTGGCCCAGGAAGCCGTCCGCGCCGCCGCGCATTTCGGCAACACGGCGACCGGCTCGAACCGATCCACGTACTATGTGATCCTCTCGCCCAAGGGCACCAACCCGGATACCTACCAGGGCCGTTACTGCGCCTGGCACGACTACACCGGTGATGGTTACGGCGTCACCGCCCCGGGCGGCGACCTGGCCTTCAGCAACCAGCCCTACAACATCGATTCGGGCGCGGGCTGCGGCGTGAACTTCGTCAACGCCGGTACCGCCGGCACGCTCGATGGCTACACCATGACGCTCGGCCACGAGTGGCACGAGATGATGTCCGACCAGTTCCCAGCGGGCGGCTGGACCAACCACGACACCGGCACCTACGCCGGCCAGGAAAACTCGGACGAGTGCGCATGGATCGCGGCCGGTGCCGCCGGCGGCGCGGCCAATGTCGCCTTCAGCACCGGTACCTTCGCGCAGCAGGCCAGCTGGTCCAACGACACCGATTCGTGCGCGATCTCTCACGCAGACGTGAGCGGTGGTGGTGGCGGCGGCGGAGCGACGGCGCTGACCAACGGCGTGGCGCAGACCAATGTCGGCGCGGCGACCGGTGCGTACGCGAAGTTCACGCTGGCGGTGCCCGCGGGCGCGACCGGCCTGAGTTTTGTCATGTCGGGTGGCACGGGTGATGCCGACATGTACGTCAAGTTCGGCGCCGAGCCCACCGATACCGTCTACGACTGCCGTCCGTATGTGTCGGGCAATGCCGAGACCTGCACCATCGCCACGGCGCAGGCGGGCACGTACTACATCAACCTGAAGGCCTACTCGACCTTCTCCGGCGTGTCGCTCACCGGCAGCTACACCGCCGGCGCGACCAACACCGCGCCGACGGCCAACTTCAGCTACGTGACCAGTGGACTGACCGCGACCTTCACCGATTCCTCGACCGACCCGCAGGGCAACAGCACCATCACGGGCCATTCCTGGAACTTCGGCGACAGCGTCACCTCGACCGCGACCAATCCGAGCCACACCTACGCGACCGGCGGCACCTACTCGGTCTCCGAGACGGTCACCGACAGCGGCGGCCTGAGCAACACCAAGACCAGCTCGGTGACGGTCACGGCCAGCAGCTGCGGCGGCCTGGTGCTGTGCAGCGGCGTTGCCGTGGCACTGCCTTCGGTCGCGACGGGCGGAGTGTCGTCCAACTACACGATGGCGATCACTGGCGGCCACACCGTCACGTTCAACCTGTCCGGCGGTACCGGTGATGCGGACATGTACGTCAAGGCCGGCTCTGCGCCGACCTCGACGGTCTACGATTGCCGTCCGTATGTGTCGGGCAACACCGAGACCTGCACCTTCACCCCAGCGGCGAACACCACGTACTACGTGAACGTGCGTGCGTATTCGGCCTACTCGGGCGTCAGCCTGAAGGGCACCAGCAACTGATCGATCGCGGTATCGCGTGAAACATGAACCCCGGCTTCGGCCGGGGTTCTTTTTTGGACGCTGCGCGTTTATCCGCAGCTGGTGACGAGAACCTTGCGCGCGTTGTCGATGCGGATGTTCAGGCGCGTCGCGCTGAATTCCCTGGTGATCATCATGCCCGGCCGTAGCACGCGCACACTGAGCGCGCCGGCCTGGATGCGGGCGCGCTCGACGAGCGCGTCGTCGGCCAACTGGCCGACCGCCCAGGCGAGGGGCGTGGCCTCGCACTTGCGGTCCGGAGTCTGCGCCCGCTGGTCGGCGGCGGTCGGCGTCCCGTCCTGGGGAGGCGGCGCGACGCATGCCGACAGGCCCAGGCAAATCAACAAGCCACCGGACGAAGCGAGCCGGGAACGGATCATGGTGCCTCCTGGAAGTTGGATCCAACGGGTTGCAACGAACATGAAGATTGTTTGCGATACGCGAGGAAGACCGTCACCCCACCATTGTATCGCCCGAGCTGCCAGGTCCCCGAACCATTCTGCCGGGCCCCCGATCATCAGGCTGCCGACTGTTCTGGCAGAATGCCTGCAGTCTCCACCGGGTGCCCGCCATGCCGCATTGGCTGCTTCTTGTCTTGCTGATCGCATGGCCCGTGTACGTGGTGGTGATGGGCGTGTGGGTCATCCTGCAACGCAGCGAACCGGTCGCCACACTGGGCTGGATCATGGTGCTGGCTTTCCTGCCCTATGTCGGCTTCCTGATCTACTACCTGTTCGGGCCGCAGCACATCCAACGTTCCGGGCGCCGGCGAGCGGCCTCGCACAAGGTGATCGGCCAGCGCAGCAATACCAAGCTCGGCGCCGACGATGACGCGCTCGACCGCATGGCGTTGTCCATGACCGGATACCCACCCGCCACGGCCAGCAAGGTCGACCTGCTGGTGGATGGCGGCGCCACCTACGACGCGCTGGTGAAGGCGATCGAATCGGCGCAAAAGCACATCCACGTCGAGTACTACATCTACGCCGGGGACCGCACCGGCACGCGCATCCGTGATGCGCTGATCGAGCGCGCCAAGGCAGGCGTCAAGGTGCGCATGCTGCTCGATGGCGTGGGGACCAGCCTGAAGCGGGATTTCGTGAAGCCATTGCATGATGCGGGCGTGGACCTGGCCTTCTTCCATCCGATGCGCTGGTGGATGCTGCCGTTTGCACGCCCGAAATTCAACATGCGCAGCCATCGCAAGATCGTCATCTGCGACGGCACGATCGGTTTCACCGGCGGCATCAACATCACCGACGACGAAAACGAAACGCTCAATCCGGAAGCCTTCCACGACATGCACATGCGCCTGGAAGGCGATGTCGTGCGCTGGCTGCAGGTCGCCTGGCTGGAGGACTGGAACTACTG
>JAYUVY010000084.1:0-31647 GCA_043753835.1 Lysobacterales bacterium
CTGGGTGATGGGCGAGCCGCTGCTGCTGGCGGTGACGCTGACCATCACGGTCTTCGTCATCGCCTGCCCAGATGCATTGGGGCTGGCCACGCCGATGGCGGTCATGGTGAGCACCGGCCTGGGGGCGGCCAACGGAATTTTGTTCAAGAACGCCTCGGCATTGGAAGATGCCACCAAGCTCAACGTCATCATCTTCGACAAGACCGGCACGCTCACCATCGGACAGCCGGAGGTTGTCGAGATGGCGCTGGCGCATGGCGTGACGGAGGACGCGCTGCTGACCGCCGCCGCTGCCGTCGAGCAAGGCTCCGACCATCCGCTCGCCCAAGCCATCTTGCGCCGCTCTGCGCATCTCACAGTCACGGCGCCGACGGGTTTTGAAAGCCTCGACGGCATGGGCGCACGCGCCGAGACTGCCGGCGGAATCGTGTTTCTGGGCAACCGGTTGCTGATGGACACGCATAAGCTGGCACTTGGTACGTTGCAAGCCGAAGCGGAGCGACTGCAGGCGGACGGACGCACGGTCGTCCATGTGGCTCAGGCGGGCAATGTGATCGGGCTGATCGCCATTGCCGATGCGATCAGGCCGACGTCCAAGGCAGCGATTGCGAAGCTACGCGAACGCAAAATCGAAGTGGTGATGCTGACCGGAGACAACGCCGCCACGGCCAAGCGTATCGCCGCCGACCTCGGCATCGACAACGTGATGGCGGACGTGCTGCCAGGCCAGAAGGCCGAAAAGGTGAAGGAGCTGCAGGCCACCGGCAAGCGGGTTGGCATGGTTGGCGACGGCGTCAACGATGCGCCCGCACTGACTCAGGCCGACGTGGGATTTGCCATCGGTGCCGGCACCGACGTGGCGATGGAAAGTGCTGATGTCGTGCTGATGAAAAGCGATCCGTACGACATCGTCGCCGCCATCGAGTTGTCGCGTGCGACCTTACGCAAGATGCACCAGAACCTGTGGTGGGCGGTGGGCTACAACACGATCGCGTTCCCGCTGGCCGCGGGCGTGTTTTACCCGTTTGTGCTGAGTCCTGAAGTCGCCGCCTTGTCGATGTCCGGCAGCACTTTGGTGGTGGCGATCAATGCGCTGATGCTCAAACGCACCAAGCTTGATGGCATCAACAGTGCGCCGCCTAAAACGATTTCGGCAGGCGCGACGCCGGCTGCACCCGGTGCTGCCCAATGAGCGAAATCAGCGCACTGGAAAAACTGCAAAGCGAGACCTTCAGTTATTTCTTGAATGAGACGAATCCCCTGAACGGGCTGGTAATCGACAAGACCGCCGAGAACTGGCCCGCGAGCATCGCCGCCACCGGTCTTGCTTTGGCGTGTTACCCAGTCAGTGTCGAGCGTGGATTCATGACACGCAGTGCGGCGGTCGAACGAACGCTGACCACGTTACGCTTCTTCTGGAACAGCCCACAAGGCCCCGAACCCGACGCCACCGGCTATCAGGGCTTCTACTATCACTTTCTCGATATGCAGACCGGCAGGCGCGCCTGGCAATGCGAGTTGTCGACTGTAGACAGCACCTTCCTGCTGGCCGGCGCATTGACGGTAGCCATGTATTTTGACGCCAGCACAGCCGATGAGCAGGAAATCCGCGACTTGGCCGACGCGCTCTATCGACGCGCCAATTGGCAATGGGCGCAAGATCAGGGCACAACCGTAACGCACGGTTGGAAGCCGGAAAGCGGATTCCTCCCATACCGTTGGGAAGGCTACGACGAGGCGATGCTGCTTTACGTTTTAGGGCTTGGCTCGCCGACGTATCCACTGCCGGAAAATAGCTACACGGCTTGGGCCTCCTCCTATAGATGGGCGCATTGTTGCGGACAGGACTATTTGTACGCAGGGTCGCTTTTCATCCATCAGCTCTCGCATATCTGGATCGACTTTCGCGGCATCCAGGATGACTTCATGCGCAGCAAAGGCATCGACTATTTCGAGAACAGCCGCCGCGCGACCTATGCCCAGCAGCAGTACGCCATCGAAAACCCGCGCAAGTTCGCAAGCTATGGCAGCCATTGCTGGGGCATCACCGCCAGCGAAGGACCCGGCCCCGAGACGATCAAGGTCAATGGCATCGAACGCCAATTCTTCGACTACGTCGCACGCAGTGTGCCTGACGGGCCCGACGACGGCACGCTCGCGCCGTGGGCGGTGGCGGCGTCGCTGCCCTTCGCGCCTGAAATCGTCTTGCCTACACTGGATTACTGCATCCATCAGGCAAAGTTGACCGAATTCAACCGGTACGGTTTCAAAGCGTCGTTCAATCCCTCGCATCCGGGAACGCCCGGCAACCCTTATGGCTGGTGGGTTTCACCGTGGCATTTCGGACTCAATCAGGGACCGATTGTTTTGATGATCGAGAACTATCGAAGCGATCTGGTGTGGCGGTTGATGCGCGGCTGCCCGGCCATCGTCAACGGCCTGCGGCGAGCGGGGTTTCGCGGCGGCTGGCTTTGAGTAGCCAGATCTCCAGCCACAACCGCGCGGCCCACGTCGATCTTCAATGCGTATCACGCAATGTACTCATCGACCGCGCAGCCCATGCCTGAGTCGCCCAATCTGCACTTGACGGAGAATACCCATGACCGACGCACTCGCTCCCGAACTCCTCGACCGGATGAATGCCTATTGGCGTGCGGCAAATTACCTTTCCGTCGGCCAGATTTATCTCCTCGACAACGCACTGCTCAAAGTGCCTTTGTCCATCGAACACGTCAAGCCGCGCCTGCTCGGGCACTGGGGAACGACGCCGGGGCTCAACTTCATCTACGTACACTTGAATCGCATCATCAAGCGTGATGATGTTCAGATGATGTATGTGACCGGTCCTGGGCATGGCGGTCCAGGGCTGGTGGCCAATACTTATCTCGAGGGCACCTACAGCGAGGTCTATCCAAAAATCTCTCAGGACGCGATCGGACTGCAGCGGCTGTTCAAGCAGTTCTCCTTTCCCGGCGGCATTCCCAGCCACGTGTCGCCTGAAGTGCCGGGCTCGATACATGAGGGTGGCGAGCTCGGCTACTCGCTGATGCACGCTTACGGCGCGGCATTCGATAACCCGGATCTGGTGGTCGCGTGTGTCGTAGGCGACGGCGAGGCGGAAACTGGGCCGCTGGCAGCGAGCTGGCATTCGAACAAATTCTTGAATCCTGCACACGATGGCGCGGTCCTGCCGATCCTGCACTTGAACGGCTACAAGATCGCCAGCCCCACTGTTCTGGCGCGCGTGAGTCACGAAGAACTTGATCAGCTTTTTCGCGGCTACGGATACGAGCCGCATTTCGTCGAGGGTGACGATCCGGACCAAGTCCACCAGGCCATGGCCGCGGCTTTGGATCGCGTGATGGCGCGTATTCGCAGCATTCAATCCCACGCGCGCGCCAGCGGCGATCACACCCGTCCGACATGGCCGATGATCGTGTTGCGCACGCCCAAAGGCTGGACCGGACCCAAGACCGTGGATGGACTGCAAACCGAGGGGTCATGGCGATCGCATCAGGTGCCGCTGGCGAACCTCGCTGGCAATCCGGAACACCTCAAGCTGCTCGAACAGTGGCTGCGGAGCTATCGACCGGAAGAGCTTTTCGACGCGAATGGAACGCTCATCGCCGAACTTGCCGAACTTGCGCCGAAGGGCGAGCGACGTATGGGTGCCAATCCGCATGCCAACGGTGGTGCACTGTTGCAGGACTTGCATATGCCCGAATTTCGCGACTACGCCGTTGCCGTTGCGGCCCCGGGAGTTGTGATGGGTGAGGCGACTCGCGTCACCGGCACGTTCCTGCGCGATGTGATGAAACGCAATATGGCACAGCGCAATTTCAGAATCTTCGGGCCCGATGAAACCGAGTCCAACCGATTGGGTGCTGTATTCGAAGTCACCGACCGTGTGTTCACCGACGATCTGGAACCGTCCGACACGCAGATTTCACCGGAAGGCCGCGTCATGGAGGTGTTGAGCGAGCACCTTTGCCAAGGTTGGCTCGAAGGCTATCTGCTCACCGGTCGTCACGGGTTCTTCTCGTGCTACGAGGCGTTTGTGCATATTGTGGATTCTATGTTCAACCAGCACGCCAAGTGGCTCAAGGTGACGCGCGGTATCCCATGGCGGCGGCCGATCGCCTCGCTCAATTATCTGCTCACCTCGCATGTCTGGCGCCAGGACCACAACGGGTTCAGTCATCAGGACCCCGGGTTCATTGATCACGTCGTCAACAAGAAAGCCGACGTGGTGCGGGTCTATCTGCCGCCCGATGCCAACACTTTGCTGTCGGTCACCGATCATTGCCTACGCAGTCGGCATTACGTAAATGTCATCGTTGCAGGCAAGCAGCCCGCCTTGCAGTGGCTGGACATGGACGCGGCTGTCAAGCATTGCACCGCAGGCTTGGGTATTTGGCATTGGGCCGGCAATGACGGCGGCGGCGAGCCCGACGTGGTGATGGCCTGCGCCGGTGATGTACCGACGCTCGAAGCACTGGCGGCAGTGGACCTGCTGCGCGAGCATCTGCCCGAACTGAAGATTCGCGTCGTCAATGTGGTCGACCTGATGACGTTGCAGCCAGATCGCGATCATCCAAATGGGCTCAGCGACGCGGATTTCGACACTCTGTTCACACGCGACAAACCGATCATCTTTGCGTATCACGGTTACCCTTCGCTCATTCATCGACTCACCTATCGCCGCAGCAACCACGTCAATCTCCACGTTCGCGGCTATAACGAGGAAGGCACGACAACCACGCCCTTCGACATGGGCGTGCTGAACCGAATCGACCGCTTCCATCTCGCCAACGACGTGATCGACCGCGTCGCAGGCCTGGCAGCGCGCGCCGCCCCTGTGGCGCAACTGATCCAGGACAAACTCGTTGAACACAAGCATTACATCGAGCGCCACGGCGAGGACATGCCGGAAATTCGCAACTGGCGCTGGGGCGCACGACGCGCTGCAATGAGCGCGGCGATATGAGCGACGCCCTGCCCCTCGTGTACCTCGTGCGCCATGGTGCCACCGCTTGGACGCAGACAGGACAGCACACCGGCCGCACCGATCTTGCGTTGAACGAGCATGGCAAGCGCGAAGCGCGGGAATTGGTTGCGGAAGGGTTTCACATTTCGGCGTCTACACCGACTTCCAAGGAGCACACATGAAACTGGGCATGATCGGTTTGGGTCGGATGGGCGCCAACATGGCGCAGCGCCTGGTGCGCGGCGGTCATGCTGTGACTGGTTTCGATCCAGACGCGGAAGTGCGGGCGCGCAGCACGCAACACGGCATCGAGGCGGTGGCAACACTGCAAGCGATGGTCGATGCGCTGCCAGTGCCGCGCGCATTGTGGATGATGGTGCCGGCCGGAGATGCTGTTGATGCGACCATACAGTCGCTGCAGAGCTTGCTTGCGCCCGACGACATTCTGATCGATGGCGGCAACTCCAACTACAAGGACACACTGGAGCGGGGCACGATGTGCGCAGCAATGCGCATCCACTATGTTGACGTCGGCACCAGCGGCGGCGTCTGGGGCCTTGATCAGGGCTACAGCATGATGGTCGGCGGCGACGCGGCAGTGATCGAGCGTCTGCGGCCGATC
This sequence comes from Lysobacterales bacterium, assembly GCA_043753835.1. GTDB lineage: Bacteria > Pseudomonadota > Gammaproteobacteria > Xanthomonadales > Ahniellaceae > JADKHK01. The sequence goes on from JAYUVY010000084.1 coordinate 5,610, forward strand.
CTGCAGACGCTGGCACCGGGGACGGAACAAGGTTGGGGCAGAGTGGGTCCGGCAGGCGCCGGGCACTTCACCAAAATGATCCACAACGGCATCGAATACGGAATGATGCAGGCGTATGCCGAGGGCTTCTCGATCCTCGGACACAAGCAGCAGTTCGCTCTGGATCTGCACCAGATCGCCGAGATCTGGCGTCACGGCAGCGTTGTGCGCTCGTGGCTACTGGATCTGACCGCCGCCGCGCTTCGCAAGAATCCGAATATGGACGGTATCGCGCCGTTTGTAGCCGATTCCGGCGAAGGCCGCTGGACCGTGTCTGAGGCGATCGAGCTCAACGTGCCAGCCCCCGTCATCACGCAGGCCCTGATTGAGCGCCTGCGCTCGCGCGACGATGATTCGTTTGCCGACAAATTACTGTCCGCAATGCGCAACGAGTTCGGCGGTCATGCAATGAAGCTTGAACCGCCCACCACTCAGGCTGCCAAACCCACCATATCGGATTGAAAAACGCTGCGGCAACGCTCGGGCGTGTCGTCGGACGGTTGCAGGTTTGTCCGCTCTTACTGAGCGCTGCCGGTTAACGCCTGCGCCTTGTGAGCAATGCGCTCGAGCAGTTGCTGCCAGGACTTCACGAACGCAGCGGCGCCTTCGCGTTGCAGGCGCGCAGCGAGTGCGTCGGTGTCGATGCCAGCCTCGGCTAATCGTTGCAACATGGACTCGGCATTGCCCCCGTCCTCGGCCATCGCACGAGGCGGCGCACCATGCTCGGCAAATGCGCGCAGGGTATTTTCTGGCAGTGTATTAATGGTATCGGGCGCGGCGAGCGCATCGACATACAGCGTGTCGGAGGCGTCCGGATCCTTGCTGCCGGTGCTCGCCCAGAGGAGCCTCTGCGGGCGCGCACCCGCTGCGGCGAGCTTGCGCCAGCGTGGCGACGCGAGCATTTCTCGGTAGACGCGGTAGGTACGTTGGCCCATCGCAATACCAAGTTTGTTGCGCAACACCGAAGGCAGCTGATCGGCGGTCGCCTTGTCCCAACGGCTGACGAACAGAGAAGCCACCGAGGCGACCAAGGGACTCAGGCCAGCGGCGATCCGGCGCTCGATGCCGCGCAGGTAAGCTTCGGCGGCGGCGTGATATTGCTCGGCGGAAAACAGCAGAGTGACGTTGATTGGAACCCCATTGAAAATCGATTCCTCGATGGCCGGCAAGCCTTCGGGCGTACCGGGAATCTTGACGAACAGGTTCGCGCGACCGGCTTGCTTGTGGATGCGGATCGCGGCATCGATGCTGGCGGCCGTATCGCCGGCCAGCAACGGCGACAATTCCATGGACACCCAGCCGTCGACGCCGGCGGTGGCATCGAACACCGGTCGAAACAGATCGGCGGCGCGGCGCAGGTCTTCCAGTGCGAGTTCGATGAACAACGGCTCGCCGGTCTTGCCCATGTCGCTCTTCTCGCGGATGCCGGCATCGTAGGCAACGCCATGGCCGATCGCTTCGTCGAAGATGGTCGGGTTCGATGTCAGCCCGGTGATGGTGTACGCGTCGATGTAGCGCCGCAGCGTTCCGTTGTCGAGCATCTCGCGGGAAATGTTGTCCAGCCACAGGCTCTGGCCAAGATCGCGCAAGTGTTGCAGGTTATTCATCGCTGTTCTCCGAGTGCCGATGCTGAAAGGGCGTCACCTTCTGGGACTGGTTGCTTGCGGACAATGCGGAACATCGCCGATGCGGGAAACACGTCGTGCAAAACCTGTTTCAAGACCTCCGCTGATCTCAGATCACGGCCGAACGACTTTTCAGCCACCACGCGTGCGCCTCTGGCGCAGTCGCTCCCTGGACCACCGTGGCGAAGGCGAATGCGATGCCAGTGCGCAAAGAACCCATGTTCCCTTCTCCGTCAGCTCTCCCGAACCTGCGCCACGTCTGCACAGAGTTCCGTTCGGTGGAACACTGTGGCGACCTTGCCACACTTTCGTTTTGCGACCACTCGCTGGTCCGGCGCGCCGCATGCGCGGTGAACAACGGTCCGCACCGAGCCGAGCGCAAGTCGGGCAGCAGCATGTGCAGACTTGTTGCCAACGCAGCGTGGCTTTGATGTCAACGGCATCTAGCGGCGCGGCGCCCGGTCTTGACTCAGATCGAGTGAAAGCCATCCGTGCCCGACCGCGCACCCGACGGTACAAATATTGTGGCTCATCGAAGTCGAGCTGCCCGACACGTTCCGAAACTGGCGTCCTGTCCAAATCCGCCACACGGAATACGTCGTCACGCTACGATGTTTAGGTGGCGCTCGATGAGCGTGAAGCGAACACGGAGGCACCAGATTGGAAGAGGGCGGCATCATCCTGTGCGTGGACGACGATTCCACTGTCCTCAGCGCGCTGCGCAGCGTGTTCGCCAAGCATTTCGGCTCCGAAATGCAGTTCGAGTTCGCCGAGAGCGGCGACGAGGCGCTGGAAATCGCCGCTGAACTGCGCGAGCAGGGCCGCGAGCTGGGCCTGGTCATCTCCGATTTCATGATGCCGGGCATGAAGGGCGACGAGTTCCTGATGCGGCTGCACGACGCTAGCCCGAACACCGTCAAGATTCTGCTCACTGGCCAGAGTGACCTGAGCGGCGTCAAACGCGCGATCAACCACGCGAACCTGTACCGCTTCCTGGAAAAGCCTTTCCTCAACGAGGACATCGTGCTGACCGTGCGCGGCGCGGTGCGCGCGTACTGCCAGGAACGCGACCTGGTCCGCCAGAACGAGGAATTGCGCCGGCTCAACGCGGAGCTCGAGAACATCGTCGCCGAACGTACGCGTGAGCTGGTGGAGAAGAACCGCGAGCTCGAGGTGCTGTCGGTGACCGATCGCCTCACCGGCTTGTTCAACCGGCGCAAGCTCGACGAGCTGCTCGACGAGGAAATGATCCGCTGCCGCCGCTACTCGGTGCAGTTCGCAGTCATCCTGATGGACATCGACCACTTCAAGCACGTCAACGACACGCACGGCCACCTGGTCGGCGACCTGGTGCTCAAGGAGATGGCGCGTATCGCCCGCGAGCGCATCCGCGACGCCGATGCGCTGGCGCGCTACGGCGGCGAGGAGTTTGTGATCGTTTGCCGGCACTCGACGCTGGCCGGCGCGATCGAGTCGGCCGAACGCATCCGCGAGGCCATCGCGGCGCACTACTTCCCGGAGGCCGGGCAGCTGACCGCGAGCTTCGGCGTGGCCGCGGGTTGCGAGGCCGACACGGTCGCAGCCCTGCTCGAGCGTGCCGACGCGGCGCTGTATCGGGCCAAGGCCCAGGGCCGCAACCGGGTGGAGGCGGACCGGTGATCGGGCGAGACGCGGATCTGGCCGCACGCGTCGCCGACTTGGAGCGGGCGCTCGAGGAGCGCCGTCGTGGCGAGGAGCTGCAGCGCGCGCTGTACGAGATCGCCTCGCTGTCCGCCGCCGACCGGCCCGAGCTCGAGCATTACGCACGCCTGCACGCGATCGTCGGGCGGCTGATGTACGCCAAGAATTTCATCATCTCGAGCTACGACGCCGAGGCCGGGATGATCGCGCAGGAGTACATGGCGGACGAGGATGAGAGCATGCCGCCCGAAGCCTTCCCGTACGGCGAAGGCATCTCTTCCATGGTCATTCGCACGCGCAAGCCGTGGCTGCTCGACGACGCGCTGTTTCGCAATCTCGTCGACGCTGGCGAGATCCGCGCGCCACGCGGATTGGCCGACTTCAATAGCTGGATGGGCGTGCCGCTGATCGCGCAGGACAAGGTCTACGGCCTGATCATCGTGCAGAGCTACAGCGCCGACATCAGCTACACGCAGGCCGACCTGGAGCTGCTCACTTTCGTCGCCAGCCACGTTGCCGCAGCGGTCGCGCGCTGGAAGGCCAGCGAGAATCTCGCCAACGCCAACGCCGAACTGGCGCTGTCGGCGGAGACGTTGCGCCTGCTCGGCGACATCGGCAAAGACCTCACCGGCACGCTGGACGCGCTGGCGATCTGCAAGACGATGGAGAAGCACTTCGCCGAGCTGCTGCCGATGGACGCGTTCGGCGTGGCGCTGCTGTCGCCGGCGGGTGATTCGCTCGACTACATCCACTACGTCGAGGATGGCGTGGTCGACGAGTCGGTGTCGTATCCACTCGACCATCCAACCTCGCTTGCGGTGCTGACCTTGCGCGAGGGCCGCGAGCTGACGGTGTTCAACGAGACACAGCTGGACAACGCGCCGACCGGCACGCTGGTGGCCGAGAGCTCGCCGATCCTGTCCGCGGTGTTCCGTCCGCTGATCGCCAACGGCCGCCGCATCGGCGTAGTCACGGTGCAGAGCCACCAGGCCGATGCCTACGACGAACGCCACCTCGAGGTGTTCCGGTCGGCCACCGCCTACGCCGCGATCGCGTTGGCCAACGCCGCGTCTTACGCCGCCGCCGAAACCGCGCGCCAGCAGGCCGCGCAGGCGCTGATCGAGCGCAACCAGGCTGAGGCGCACCTGGTGCATTCGGAGAAGATGGCCTCACTCGGTCAGTTGATCGCTGGCGTCGCCCACGAGATCAACACACCGATCGGCGCGATCAAGTCGAGCGGACGCAACATCTCCGAGTCCCTCGGCAGCTCACTGCTGGCGCTGCCACGGCTGCTGGACGAGCTCGACGAAACGCACCGGCGGTTGTTCGCCGAGCTCGTCGACCGCGCCAGCGCGCCACGCGCGCCGCTGAGCACGCGCGAGGAGCGCGCCACCGTGCGCGAAGTCACCGCGAAGCTCGAGGCGCTGGGCTTCGAGCATCCACGCCATCGCGCCGGCCTGCTGGTACAGCTGCAGTCGCACGTCGACCTCGACGCGGTGCTGCCGCTGCTTTATCACGCGGCCGTCGACCGCGTGCTGGACACCGCTCTCGGCATCGCGACCATCACCACCAACGCCGACAACATCAACACCGCGGTCGACCGCGTCGCCAAGATCATTTTCGCGCTCAAGTCGTTCTCGCGCTTCGGCGGCGTGCAGGTTTGGACCGAGTCGAACCTCGAAGAGGGCCTCGAAACGGTGCTCACGATCTACCAGAACCAGATCAAGCACGGCAGCGAACTGGTGCGTCGCTATGAGGCCGTGCCGCCGGTGCGCTGCCTGCCCGACGAGCTCAATCAGGTGTGGACCAACCTGGTTCACAACGCGCTGCAGTCGATGGACCAGCAGGGTACCCTGACCGTTGGCCTGCACCGCGATGGCGACGAGGTCGTGGTGTCGATCGGCGACACCGGCTGCGGCATCCCCGAAGAGATCCGCAGTCGCATCTTCGATGCCTTCTTCACCACCAAGCCGGCGGGCGAAGGCACCGGCCTGGGCCTGGATATCGTGCGCAAGATTGTCGACAAGCATCAAGGCCGCATCGATGTCGACAGCGAGGTCGGCCGCGGCACCACCTTCACCGTCAGACTGCCCATCGCGGGCGTACAAGCAGGAGCCTCGTGATGGCCATACCCGTGCAGGAAAAAGGCGTGCTGCTGTGCGTGGACGACGAGATCATCGTCCTCACCGCGCTCAAGGATCAGCTGCGCCGTGCCTTCGGCAGCGAATTCCACATCGACGTGGCCGAGAGCGCGGAAGAAGCACTGGAATTGCTCGGCGAGCTGTCGGAGCAGGGCCACCGCCTGCTGGTGATCGTCTCCGACTGGCTGATGCCCGGCATGAAGGGCGACGAGTTCCTGGTGCAGGCACACCGTCGCTTTCCGACCGTGGTCAAGATCATGCTGTCCGGCCAGGCCGAGCAGCACGCAGTGGACCGTGCCAAGCGCGAAGGCGGCCTGCACGACTTCCTCGCCAAACCGTGGAACGCGGCCGAACTCGTCGAGACGATCAATGCGGGGTTGCGGGGCAAGTTGTAACGGGCCTCATCGCACCGACTCGCAACGCGCATCTTGAAAAATGCGTGAACGGTGTCGCCACGAACATTCACCGCCGGTCTCGAAGTGATGGACGACGTCCGCACCGCGAACGGCCTAATGGTCATGAAGGACAAGAAAATTACGCCACTGCAGCTTCTGGAAACAGGCTTGGTGATCGACGTCGAACGCATTGACACGGCGATGCCAAAGGGGCGAGCACCGACAGCAAGGCCTTGGTGACGGCGCGCGCGGTACCGTTGGTTGCCTTAGCCATAACCGCTTACTGCGTCTTGCGCTCGATGGCTATGAACGCCACGGCACGGCTTTTCACGAAGCGCATCGCGGAATAGCTGCCGGTGTAGGCGTGGTTGCGACACAGCACCGCGTGCAACGTCGTGCCCTGCAAGCCTTGCGCGCACCACTCGCGAATCAGCGATGCGAACGGCGCCAACGTACTCGCCACCACCCGCGTCGGCGTCAATACCGCCGCCAAAGCCGCGTCATCCGGCAACGGGTGCGCCGGATCGAGCCAGCCCATCTGCTCGGCGCGCTCACGCAACTTGCCCAACGTTTTGCCGCCCATCAGCCGTGACGGCGCAATGTCGTGATCGGAATCGTCCTGGCGCAGTCGCACCAAGACATGTCGATTCTGGAGCATCTCGAATCTCCATCTGCCCACCGCGCACCTCCGGATAAATCCGGAAGCGTACGGCCGTGGCGTTCGAGCCCTGCTCATCCCACCCTGGCGCCTATGGGCCGATCCCGGAATGGCGCCTTTGGGGCGGTCGCTGACACAGGCCGTCGGTTTCGAACGACCGCTTTGGGTCGATAACGCCTCGCTGCTATCGGCCAGAAGCGGACGTTCATCGACAACGCTCGCTCAGATCCATAGATTTCGATGATCTCGGACGTATTCCTGAAGCTTGCGAGGCCGCTGACGGAGAAGGCGCTCCAAGGTCGGATCCACCGTCTGTGCCTGGCCAAATCGGAGTCCAACATGAATGACGGTCTGGACGAGCACTTGTCTGAAAGGCAATCCACGGCGTCGCAGGTGGCTGCAATAGGCCGGGATCGACGCAGGATGATAGAGAATCGTTTGAGAGAGCTCTGTGGACAGGATCTCCGCTGCTTCGGAGAACGAAAGGGCTTCGGGTCCCGTTAGCGTGTACGCCTGAGCCCGGTGAGAACCCGGGCTGGTGAGCGCGTCGACTGCAACTTCAGCCACGTCTCGAACATCGACGAAGGCGGCTCGGCCGGCGCCGGCCGGCACGAAGAGGCGCTTGTCGTGAACGATGTCGACTCTGTAGGCATCGCCCAGGTTCTGAGCGAAGAAGCCCGGTCGGACGATGGTCCAACCCTCTGGTCCGCGCAGCAGGTGCTGCTCGACCGCGTGGTGAGGCACCAGCGGATTGTTTGCGGCACCTGCTACGGAGACGAACACGACCTGCCGCACACCCTCATCTCGCGCGACGTCAAGGAACGGGTTAAGGGTCGTCCTCATATCGGAGACTGCAGGCGGACGAAGTAGAAAAACAGCATCACAGCCGCGCACAGCGCTCCGGAAGGTGCTCGGTTCGAGGAAATCAAAAGGGACCACCTGGCAGTCATCCTGCGGACGAATCCTGTCCGGCTTCCGTGCGCCGATACGAAAGCGCGCGCGACGGTCGCGAAGGCAACTGATGACGGGAGATCCGACGTTCCCGGTACTCCCCGTCACGAATATCACCGCAGCCTCCAATGGCATTCGATCAGCGTTTGCGAAGCTACTGCACCCGTCCAACGCCAGAACTTGCGGCGTTTTGGAAGTTCCCAGAGGAAAAAAATGAGACCCGCTAGTTGGGCAAAATGTCGAGCCTCCAACGTCAACCGAGACGAGACCGACGTCTGGCACCCATCGCCCCAAGTCAGTGGGCAATAGATACCAGCATTTGGCATGACAGAGCCAAATAACGGAGATCATCGACGGGAGACTGTCCGTTTCGGGCCGAAAACGCCTCGCTGCAATCGGCCAGGAGCGGACGGGAGATCGAAGCCGGTTCGAACAGCAAGCTGTACAGCAGCGCCGAACCGTGGCCCGCGGAAAGCACGAAACGGTCGCGGTCGACCGAGGCCAGATTGCGCGGGTTGCAAGCCATCACTCGGGTCGCGCCGGCGCTGATGTCGGTGCGACGGCGCACATTGCGCAGTGATCGCTCACTCGGCAGCGGCGTGCATTCATTCGCGTCGGCGCAGCATGAAGGTCATTCCAGCCACCGGCCCACACCACCATGACCGTCCGCTCCATGTTGCCACTGCGCACACTCGCGATCAGCCTAGCCTGGCTGCTGCCGAACCTGGCCTTCGCCGCCGTTGACGACGACGGGGCCACGCTACAGGCGCAGGTGCAGCTGGATCGCGCACACTTCTCGCCCGGCGAAATTGACGGTGTCAATGGCGGCAATACCGGCAAGGCCATCACCGCCTTCCAGCGCGCCCGCGGACTCGATCCGAGCGGACTGCTCGATGTCGCCACGTTGGCGGCATTGTCCGCCGATGACGCGCCGATTCTGGTCAGCTATACACTGACCGAAGCTGATGTCGCCGGTCCCTTTGTTGAGACACCGCGCGACATGATCGCCAAGTCGAAACTCGCGGCGCTCGGTTTCAACTCCGTCCGCGAAGCGCTCGGCGAACGCTTCCATGCCAGTCCGGGACTGCTGGAGAAACTCAATCCTGGCGTGAGCCTGGCGCTCGCCGGCGAAGTGCTGCAAGTGCCCAATGTCGAGCCGACCACCGCGTTGGCCGAGGCCAGCAAGGTGGTGGTCGATCGCTCCGATGCCTCGGTGTCCTTGCTCGATGCCAGCGGAACAATGATCGCGCGCTTTCCGGCCTCTACCGGCAGCGCGCACGATCCGCTGCCGACCGGCGAATGGATAATCAACGGCGTCGCCCGCAACCCGGTGTTCAACTACAACCCGGCGTTGTTCTGGGATGCCGATCCGGCCCACGGCAAGGCCACGTTGCCAGCCGGCCCCAACAACCCGGTGGGCCTGGTCTGGATTGATCTGTCGAAGCCGCACTACGGTATCCATGGCACGCCCGAGCCGCGCAACATCGGCAAGACCGAGTCCCATGGCTGCATCCGTGTGAGCAACTGGAACGCTCTGGCGCTGGCCGACGCCGTGGCCCCCGGCATGACCGCCATCTTGCAGGAATGAGCACGCCATGACCCGGTTCGCCGCTTGTCTTTCCGGCATGGCGCTGGGCGCCGTGCCGATGGCGTTGCTGGTCTACGGGCTATGGGGCGCACCGCATGTCCACTTCAGTGTCGAGTGGCCGCGTGCACACGACTCGCGGCTCGAACCAGCCCCTCCCGCGCTGAGTACCTCGCCGCCCCTTCGATCCGACGAAAGCGTCGAGCTACCCGCGCCACCGACCCCACCCGCGCCGATCCCACCGGAGCCAGCGACAATCCCTGTCGAAACGGCAGACAGCCCGCTCGGCACAGACCTCTCTGACGAAGCGGAGTTGTCACCGCCGCCGCAGCTGTCACTGCTGATCCCGGTGGAGGGAGTGCAGGCAACCGCCCTGTACGACACCTTCGGCCAAGCCCGCGGCAGTGCGCGTGCGCATGAAGCCATCGACATCATGGCGCCGCGCGGCACCGCGGTGATCGCTGCCGAAAAAGGCCACGTGGCCAAGCTGTTCACCAGCGCCAAAGGCGGCCTGACCGTGTATCAGTTCGATGCCAGCGGTCGTTACGCCCTGTACTACGCACACCTCGATGCCTATGCACCGGGACTGGTGGAAGGCGCTGAGCTGAAGCGTGGCGATCCGATCGGCACCGTTGGCAGCAGTGGCAACGCCAGCCCCGACGGCCCACATCTGCACTTCGCGGTTTTCCTGTTGGGTCCCGAGCGTCGCTGGTGGCAGGGCACGGCGGTCAATCCCTATCCGCTGCTGGAGCGCTAGCATCAGCACGCGCGGCGGTGATGAAGACCATTGCCGCGACGCGATTTGTTCCGGCGAACTGGGCGTGGTGTCCCGGTCCGTTACGTCCGTCCGATTTGGGGTCGATAGCGCCTCGCTGCAATCGGCCAGTTTCAGATGATCGGGCCACTGAGCGACAAGGCCAATCGCTACGTTAACCGTCGAGGTCTCTGAACCACTTGCGAGATCAGCGCCCCTAATCGAAACCATTCGCGAACAACACCCCCGGTGGGCCCTGCACCGTCAGGAACATCGGCACGTAGACCACGGATTTCACCGGATCGTTGCTGTTGACGCACAGCGTCGCGACATGGATGCCCGCAGCCAGACCGGCCGGATTGACCGTCGCGGTCACCGTGTTCGAAGGCGAACTCGGATTGATCGTGCCACTGCTCGGCGTCGCATTGAGCCACGGCACACTGCGGCACGGGGTCGAGAATTGCACGGTGTCGATCGCGATCAGGCTGCCGTTGCTGCCATTCGGCCCGCTGTTCGGCACGTGATAGCGGAACGCGAAGCGGCCCGTCCCCGCCGCTGGCAGATTCGTGACGGTCACGGTGTACTGGGTCCACGCGTCCGGATAGCTGGTGCCGAGGAACTCGTTGATGGTCAGCAGCAGCCGATCGAAGTTGCCGACGCTGGTCGCTGTCGTGCCGACATTGCTGCTCGCGCCGCTGGTGCTCAGGCGGACCTCGAGGCGATCGGCAAAACTCGAGGATTGCTTGCGCGTCCAGAAGCGCAGCTGGACGCCGTTGTCGAGGCCTACTTCGGGTGTCAGCAGCCAGTTGCTGACGGTGCCGCTTCCGGATGCATTCAGATAATTCGCCGCGATCGAATGCGTCGTCGCGCCGGCCTGCGCAGTAAACGCCGGATTCTGGAACCAGCCCGTCGTCCCGAGCGGGCTGCTGTTGTTGATCTTGCTCCAGCCCGGCAATTGATTGACGTCGGCGAAGCCTTCTTCGAACGCGCTGACGGCCGCACCTTGCGTCGTTCCAAGGCGCCAGTTCAGCGTCTGTGCCCCAACATTGACGATCGATACCGAACGCTGGAAGCTGGCACTGTTGACCGGCACGACGTCGATCCACCCCTGCGGTGTCACGAACAATTCCGGAGACGGGGCATAGACGTGCTGCAGGTTCAGATTCAGCACGCCGGGCACATTGGTCGCGATTGGATCGTAGCGCGACGCATAGATCGTGTACTTCGTGCCGGCCGTGAGCGTCGCCTGCAACTCTGAGTCGGTACCGGTCGGCGTGTCGTCGTCGCATGCAATCGACGTGAAGTTGCCATGGGTGCCGGTGTACAGCGACAGCACGGTATCGAGCATCGCGCCGCTGCTGCCCCAGGTGTTGATGGTCACCGCGCCGCTGCGCGTCGGCGTGAAGCTGTACCAGACATTGTGCGAGCCGACCGCGTTGCCGATGCAGGCGTGCCCCGGATCGCCGGCGGAAACGGTCGCGCGTTGCATGTCGAACACGGTATCGCCGTAGCTATTCGACGAGATCACCTTCGCGTCCGGAAACAAGTCGTGCGGTGGCGGAACGACATTTGCGACGAAGTCGAAGTCCAGCATGTACGTTCCGATGTCGGTCGTCGCGAGGCCGCCATAGCGCGATAGCTGAATCCTGTAGCGCGTACCGGCGATGACCGGCACGTCCAGCAACTGGGCGGTCTTGATTGCGCCCTGGTCGTCGGCGCAGCGATACGAGACCAGCGCCGCGTCTGGGCCGGTGTACATCGACAGCAGGGTATCGGCCATGCTGTCGCGACTACCGACGGTATCGATGTCGACGATGCCGTCGCGGCTCGGCGTGAACTCGTACCAGACACCGTGCGTGCCGGTGCCCGGACGGCAGGTGTGGGTCGGGTCGCTGACCGACAGCGTCGCGTATTGCGCATACGGCGTCGTGTCGTTGTAGATGGCGGAGTAAAGATTGCTCGGAATCACTTTCGCGTTCGCGATGAGGTCGTGGCGTGGCGCGGTCAGCAATGGCACCAGCGTCTGGGTCACATTGACGATCGGAAACGGACCGTTGTTCGGAAACGCCATGCGGTAGTCGGTGACTTCGATGCCGGTCTGCTGCAGGTGTGTCTCGAGGAAAGCCGGCGTCATGATGCGCGCGGTGCCGTCGTCGTACTGCAGCACCAGCGCGGCGACGCCGAGCGCGTACGGCGTCGCCATCGAGGTGCCGCAGTAGTCCGTCGACACGCTGCCATTCAGTCCGGTCGAGATGATGGCGCAACCCGGCGCAAGCAGGTCGACCATCTGTCCGGGACCACGCAACGGATGCGCGTTCGAAAAGCAGCTGACCTTGTTCGGCACGGCGTTGTCCATGCAGGTCGGAAGGAATGATCGCGTGAAGACCTGGTCGCCGGTCGAACCGACGCCGACTGCACCCGACGCGCAACCGGGGCTGCCGACCTTGTCGATGTGGCCGTCGTTTCCGGTGGATGCGAACACCGTCACGCCACTGGCATTCAGTGTGGCGAAGGCGTTGACGTAGGCGGCACTGCCGCTGTTGCAGGACGCCTGCGTGCTGTAGTCGGTCCCACCGAGGCTCATGTTGACCAGACGGATGCCGAATTCGGGATGCGCGATGACGTAATCCAGCGCCGCCACGATGTCGAAGTCGGAGCCGCCCGCGGTGGTGAACACCTTCAACGCATGGAACTTCACGTCGGGCGCGACGCCATTCGGGCCGGTGATGATGCCGGCGACGTGCGTGCCATGGCCGCTCTGGTCGATCGCGACATCTTCGCCACCGGGACAATCGCCGATGTGGCGGAAACAATGCTGGCCGACCAGGTCATTGATCAGGGCCGGATGCGTGTTGTCGACACCGGAGTCGATGATCGCGGCGGTGATGCCAAGCCCGGTCACTCGCGCGATCTGCGCGCTCAATTGGCCGGTCCAGATGTTGGCCTCGACCATTGTCGGCTTGATGACCTGATTCTCGTTGATCGTATGCACGCGCGGATCGGCGCGCAGCGCAGCGAGCGCAGCGCTGTCGATCTCCATCGCGATCGCCGGGATATGGCTGTACGCGATCACCGTCTTGTAACTGCCGGCCGTCAACCCGCCGAGCACGGAAGCACGCGTGCTTTGAATGTCGTTCGGGTCGGGCTTGGGGACATTGCGGCCGCGCGGCGTGTCGAAACTGACGACCACCTGCACCCGCTGATCACTACCCAGCTTGGCGAGCTCACCCAACTGCTGTTCGATGGTCGCGTCGACGAACACGCTGTGCGCGGCGCCATGCTTGCGGTCGTCGTTCGCGCACACCAGACCGGAAGCGCCGAGCGCCATCGTCGCAACGGCCGCCATCGTCAACAGTCGCCTCACGCCCCCGCGTTGCATGTCCCCAACCATTGCAATCCCCTGCCGTCATGATGGTCACGTAGCGCACACTGCGACCGAGGCGGCATCTTGCCGCTCGACGCATGCTCGTGAGTCCGCGCGAACATACATCTTTGAATGCCGAAGAGCCTCGGGCTGACGTGGCAGATTGTCTTATGTCTGCTTGGGGTCGATAGCACTCGGTCGGCTCACGCGTATCGTGAAGACCCGGCGCAGAATCCAGGCCGTGTTCCACCGTCCACTGACACTGCACCTGCGCCGTCGGTGGCGGCCAGACCGAGCAGACAGCAGCCCACATTTTCACAAGGCAAAGACTGTATTCTCCGCTCCAGGCAAGCTTGGGTTGGGGGCTTCAGGATGACCCTGTTGATCATCGGTGCCACCGGTCAGCAAGGTGGCGCCGTCTGCACGGCGGCACTCGCAGCGGGCTGGCCGGTGCGCGCGCTGGTGCGCGACCCGAATCGACCGCGAGCGCGGGCGCTGGCCGAACGTGGCGTGGAACTGGTTAGTGGCGATCTTGATCGCCCGGGCAGTCTCGCGACAGCCTTTCGGGGCGCGACTCAAGTGTTTTCGGTGCAGGCGCTCGATCTCGGCCACGCTGCGCGCGAGACCGCACGGGGTATCGCCGCGGCGAACGCCGCAGCGCAGACCGGTGTCGCGCATTTTGTCTACTCTGCCGCGCTCTGGACCGACCGTGCAAGCGGTGTCCCGCACTTCGAAAGCAAGCGCCGCGTGCGCGAACACATCGCTGAGCTTGGACTGCCTGCAACCGTGCTGGAACCCGGCAGCTTCATGGAGAACCTGCTCCACCCCCAGACGGTCGGCGGCGTGCGCAAGGGCCGCTTGGTAACGCCGTTCGATCCTGATCTCAAGTTGCCAATGCTCGCGGTCGCTGACATCGGTCCAGCAGCGCTTTGGTGCCTGCAGCAACCTGACTTGAGCATCGGCCGTGCGTTCGCGCTGTATGGGGAACGCTCGAGTTCGCGCCAGCATGCGGCGGCGATCGCAGCCTGGCTTGGCCGACCGATCGGCTGCGCCCGGCTGCATCCGTGGCTGACGCGACTGTTTCTAGGGCGCGATCTCGCGTCCATGTCCCATTTCCTGCATGCGGATCGTGACGCACCAACACCTGCTCCGGCGCTGCCGATTGCGTTTACCGGGTTCGGCGACTGGTTGCAGCAGCACCGGTTCGCGCAATGACCGTCCCGAAAATGGACGCCACAATTCGAAATCTGGATTCACTCGCTGGCCAAGGTGCGGAGGCGGAGGCGGTGGCGGTGCTGGCACACCCACAACCCGGGGACAGCCTGGGTCACTACCGGATTGAGCAGCGCTGCGGCGAAGGCGGCATGGGCTCGGTCTATCGGGCCTGGGATTGCGCACTGGAACGTCCGGCAGCGGTCAAGCTGCTGCATTCAGCGGCCGGCTGGTCGTCGAACCCTGCCATTCGCCGCGAAGCGCATGCCTTGTCGAGATTGCAACATCCCAATATCGCCACCTTTTTTGAGGTCGGCGAGATTCACGGGCAGCCCTATCTGGCACTCGAATTTGTCGATGGCATGTCGTTGGCCGAGCGTCTACGCGCCGGCCCGCTAGCCCCAATCGAATTGCAACGACTGGGCACCGGGCTACTGTGGGCGCTGGCCCACGCGCATGCCGCCGGGGTCCTGCATTGCGATATCAAACCGGCGAATATTGTGTTGCGCCCGGACGGCGACGCCGTACTGCTGGATTTCGGGATCGCCAAACTGCTCCAGGCCGATGCGCTGCCTGCGGACGCGGCACGGACCGCGAACGGCATGGTCAACGGGTCGCCGGGATATATGGCTCCCGAGCAGTTGACAGGCGCGACCTTGAGCGAGCGCAGCGATCTCTATGCGGTGGCCCTGGTGCTGCTCGAAGCGCTCACCGGCGAACCAGGCTGCAGCGGTCGCGATGCGCGCGAACGCGCCGAAGCGACTCTGCGCGGCGAACCCCGCCAGCGCGCAGCGCAGCTCGACTCACCATTGCGCACGCTGCTGGTGCGCGCTCTGAGCAACGATCCATCGCAGCGCCCTGAAAGCGCAGCAGCCATGCAGTTCGAACTACAGCAACTTTGGCACCACACGGATGAGGAGCGGGGTCCGCAGCGAATGTTGGCACTGGAACCGGACTGTGCCGATCTCGACCCTGGCCTGCGCTGGATCGCGACTGCCGTGATCCAGACGATACGAACTGCCATGGCTGGGCAGTCGAATCTCGAATTGGCCAGTCCGCCGGCGATTGCCAGTGCCCGGATGGGGTCGGGCGCGGGCGATAGCTTGCGACTAGGCCAGCAGCTTGGCTGTCGCTGGGTGCTCGACGGTGGCATCGCCGGGGATGCGGGCGCGCTGCATATCCGATTGAATCTCACCGACGCCCGCAACGGACAATCCGTGAGCCGATTCGAAACTGTGTGTGCGCTGGAGAACATCTTCGCGCTGCAGGGCCGACTGGTCGAGTGGCTGTCGGCGCAACTGCTGGATATCACCACGACAGCGCCGCGTCCGGCCTTCGACGGCAGCGAGGCGGAATTGTGCGCACGCGCCGAACTGGCCTTTCGCAAAGGTGGCAAGGATGGGATGACCGAGTCCGAAGCCTGCTATCGCGCAGTGCTTGAGCACAACCCGGATTCGCTGCCGGCACTGTCGGGACTGGCCGGCGTGCTGCCCTTGCGTTACATCTTCACCACCAACCCGGTGCTGCTGGTGGAAGCTGAGCGTCTGGCACGTGCAGCCATCCGCCTCGATTCGAATGCGTTTGAAGCCCGCACCTGGCTTGTCTATGTACTGCTCAGGCAAGGCCGCCATCGCGCCGGCATCGCCCAGGCCGCGGCTGCTGCGAAGGGCAATCCCGATGCCAGCATGGCGCTCTACTTCGGTGCTTCCTGCCATGCCGCGCTGTCGCGTTGGAAACCAGCGCTGGCGCTGTATCAAGCGTCACTGCGGATCGATCGCGGCCGTTGTTTTTCCTGGATCGGTGCGGCCTGGTGCCATCAGCGGATCGGCAGACTCGAGGAGGCCCTGTTCTGCATCCGCACCGCTGAACGACTGGAAACCGAGGATGGGCCGCTGCGCACGGCCGGCTGCGGGGCTTTCCTCGGTGAGATGTTACGCCAGCGCGGTGAGCTCGACCTCGCCTGGCGCGAAACTCACACTGCGCTGCAGCGGGTCGAGCATTCCGACTTTTTCTATCGCGACAGTTTTCGTGCGCTTGCGCTGCTCACCCTCGGGCGTATCGCGCTGGACCGCGCCGATGCGCTGGCGGCCCAGACCGCCTTCAACCAGGCCTGCGCGGCTCTGGAAGCCCGACCCAGCATGCTCGGCGGCGGTCATTTGATGGTGCAGGCCCTCGCCGGCAGCTCGCTTTCGGCGCACGAGCCCGCAAGCCTCGAGCGCGCGCGCTCTCTCTACCAGGAGCGACCAGCGCCGTGGAGTTTCGAATGGACCTGGGGATGCAGTAACGCCGACACTGAACTCGCGCTGGAACTCGGCGCGACACACTATCGGGCGCTCGCCAACCAACGCCCTTGATGCTGTGGTATGCCTGCTTTGGGTCGAAATCGCCCCGCTGCATTCGGACAATTTGAGGCTTTCACCGACGGCCTTCCGACAGCGCCGCAACGTTGATGCGCGCAGCTTCGATGGCAACTACGGCACACCCTTCCATCACGAGCTCGATTTTGCATTCCCGAGGTTAGTTGCCCGAATCTTCGAACAGCTTCACGAGTTCCTTGGTCCGCTCTTCTGTCAAATCTGCCGTGCAGGCAACGGTATTGGCAGACTTCCACATACGGACGCCACCAGTGACCTCTCCGACCAAGGCGCACTCCGCATCGCGATATTTTATCCACTGACGCTGAGCGGCCACCAAGGCTTTTCTGGGATAGTCGTCGTCCTGATCGGCGGGCAAGTTCTTCAAAATCCGTTGATAAGTGACATTTAGCTCTCTGTCTGCTTTTTCGAGACGCGCCTTCGCGAGGAGCCCGGTATTCATGGCGCTGCCCTCGGGCCAGTCCTCTGCGACGTCTTGCGCGAGGACTGGCAGTGGGAGAGTGAGCATGGCTAGCAGTATTAGTCGACGCACGGATTTCTCCTGTCTTTTGCCCAACGCAAATTTTCCGACAGAGTCGCCGGAATATCGCATGGAGTCTGAAGCCGAGGAGTCGAGCGCGTCAACGAAAGTGGTTGTTCTCGGAGCGATGGCAGACATTGTCCGCGTAGGTGGGCGCCGGCGACCTACCTTCGGCGGCGGGGCGCGGGGCGCGTTGGCACGATGTGATCGAGGTTTTGTTCAATCTTGTCGTAGCCGACCCAAGGGTCGGCTTTCATCCTTGCGAGCCGCTTGGGTATCGACGCGATCGTGAACGCCGCGGCGCTGCGAACCCGCGACAATTCCGGCCATGTGATCGGCGTGGCGACGGGCGCACCAGCGCGCGCGCAAAGAGTAAGAAGCGACGCTGGTCGCACCGCGTGCGTTGCGCAGGTAGTCAATGAAGATCACGCCTTTGCGTCGCGCCTTGCTTGCGGTCGCGACGTATCAATCAGGCTGAATCTTTGCGAAAACCAGCGCGAACGACTGTGCGAAGGCCTTCGCGCGCGGCCACGGCACCGCCGGATTTAACGGCACGACCACATGCAAGCCCTTGCCACCAGACGTTCGCACGAACGATGCAAGGCGCATGGAAGCAAGGTGACCGTGGATCGCCCTCGCGGCCGGGCGCACATCCGACCCCTCTTTGAGTCGAACCCGATCGACCTGGTCGACACCGGAAATTTCGTGCTTTTGAAAAAAACACGCAGCACCGGTCCCCGATGGACAGCGGATCAGCGACAACGGGCGATCGACGATAGCCGGCAGCAAATGTGGCATGACGCTCGCGTAATAGTTGGCGACCTGTTGCTTGGTGTAGCCGTCCTCGGGGAACACGACACGGTCCGGATGAGTGACGGCCGCGACGGACGCCGCAGTTGCTTTCACTTTGGCGGCCCCATCGATCAAGTCCGCAGCCTTCTTGTCGAGGCGCACGGCCTTTACGCTTGGCTGCCGCAATAGTCCATTGCGGCCGATGCCGCGACTGCCGACTTCGATCACAAAATCCGGTTTGAACCAGCGCGCCCTTGTTGCCGATCCGCGTCGACAACGCCCGCAACTGCGCATCCGAAAACCGATCTCGGCGGCGTCGACAAACGCAGCGATCTCGACCGTCTCATGGTTTTCTGTTGCCGCCGACTTTATGTCCTCGGGTTCCAGCACGACATAGCTGCCCTTGTCGTACTCGAATGCCTTGACGATTTCCTTCCACGGCACTTCTTCGCCGGTATCGGCGATCACGTGGACGATGTAGACGAAGAAATTACGCGTTGCTGTTGCGTCGAAACAAACGAACGATCGCGAGCAGGATCACTGCACCGAGGAAGGACACAAACAGCGCCGGCATGCTGAATACGTTTTGATTGATCGTCGCGGTGCCGAACAATGGCGACAAGAACCACCCGCCGATCATTGCGCCAACGACGCCGACGATGATGTTCAGGAACGTGCCCTGCTGGGCATTCGTTTTCATGACGATGCTGGCGAGCCAGCCGACGAGGGCACCCAAGATGAGCCAGACGATGAAATTGACCACAATGCTTTCTCCATGCGGGTCAGGGGTAGACCCTGTGTCACATGGTCGGGAGTCGCAAACGGTCCGTCCGTTCGCCGCACCACGCTACGGACAGTCGCATCGCCGCTGATCGATCGCGGGACGCTTCATGGCTGCCCAAGATCACGATGCGTCAGGTACAGGCGCAAATCGAACTCAAGCTGGTGGTAGTCGGGCGCCATGTGCGTGCACAGCTGGTAGAACGACTTGTTGTGTTCGGCTTCTTTCATGTGCGCCAGTTCATGCACCACGATCATCCTCAGGAATGCGGCGGGCGCATCGAGGAACACGGTGGCGATGCGAATCTCGCGGCTGGCCTTCAGCCGGCCGCCCTGGATGCGGGAGATCGCGGTATGGGTGCCTAGCGCGTGTTTCATCACCTGCAGCTTGCTGTCGTAGATCACTTTGCCGAGCGGCACAGATTTTCGTAGATGCCGGTCTTTGAGTGCCTGGACGTAATCGCGCAGCAGCGCGTCGCTGCGCACCGTGTGCGATTCGCCGTACTTGTCGGACAGCATGGCCCCGAGCCGACCCTGCGCGATCAACTCGTGCACCCGCACCTGCAGGTGTTGTGGGTAGCCAGCGAGATACTTCAACGTTTCCATCGGCCGGTATGATGAGTCAGAACTCCTCTGGACCATACTGCGACATGGCGAAGGTCAATCCGCTTCAGGAACAACTGCTCAAGGCGGGTCTGGTCAACAAGGCCAAGGCGGCCGAGGTGGCGCGCGAGCAGAACAAGGCGCGGTATGCCAAAGGGCCATCCACACCGGGCGAAATGCAATTGGAATCCGAGCGGATACGCGCCGAGAAGGTTGAACGCGACCGCACACTCGCTGCAGAGCGCAAGGCGAAGGCGCGAATCATCGAGCTTCGCGCTCAGGCTCGGCAGATCATCGAAGACAAGAAAGTCCCGCGCTCGGGTGACAGTGAATATCGGTTCACGGCAGACGACAGCATCCGCACCGTGCTGGTCAACGAGGACCTGCGCAAGAAGTTGTCGTCCGGCGCATTGGTGATCGTCCGCATCGACGAACGCTACGAACGCTACGAACTGCTGCCGCGCGCGGCCGTCGAAAAAGTGCGCGAACGCGACGCCAGCATGATCGTGCTCGATCATGGTCAGGCCGTGGGCGTGGCAGCGTCCGCCACTGCCTCCGACGACGATGCGTATTACGCGCAGTTCAAGGTGCCTGATGACCTGGTTTGGTGAACTCGCAACAAGTGGAACCTGAGCAGCGTCAGGGCGCATCAGCGCTTGCGTTGATCTTCTCTGTGTCCGCTTCGGGTCGATAGCACTCGGTCGGCTCACGCGTACCGTGAAGTCCCGGCGCAGAATCCAGCTCGTCGAGTTCCAACACCTGAACTAACCGCGTCGAGTCCGATTTCAGCCGGGCCCGATGCCGCTGGTTTGCGCCGACAAATTTGGGCACAGAATGGGCACGAACCGGGCACAGATCGGAGTCAAATCATACTGGTCGCGATCGGCAGACCCACCCTGAGCAGGTCGTCGAGCAATTCGCTCACGGTCTTGGGTGGATTGACCAGAGACGCGCGCATTTCCCGAATCGCAGTGCATACGACGGCGGGCCGCAAGTCAAAGAGATGCCCGAGGAACTCGTCCGGATGCTGGACCGAGATGCCGTAGCGGGAAACCACGGCATCGGGGAAGTCGCGCAGATTCATGGTGACGATGACGCCCGCTTGGCAGCGTATTGCCGCGGCAAGCACGTGGCGTCAGTCCGACAGTTCTTTGATCGGGTGCTCGAGGCCGACGCCGGAAAGCGCCTGCACCAACTCTTGTTCCAACGCTTCTCGGGACCGATCCGCACATTGATCGAAAACCGATTTGTCTTTGAGCCCTTCTGGCGCGCGCTGCGTGAGCACGACAGTTCAGATCGCTGGGAACAGTCGTTTTCGGCAGCAAAGCGTGTCGCGACCATGGCGGTCATGAGCGGCGATACCGCCACACTGCTCAGCGTCGTCATGGATCGGCTGTACGTACTGCGCAATCAGCTTGTGCATGGTGGCGCCACCTTTGGCAGCAAGGTGAATCGCCAGCATGTGGCCGACGGTGTCGCCCTCCTTGGCGACATCGTGCCGTTGGTGCTGAGCCTCATGCTCGATGCGCACACGCTCGACTATGGCGCGATCGAATATCCGGTTCTGCCTTCGGCCTGACTGGCGAGTGGTTGCCCGATCGCTCGATGCATCACGACGACATGATGGTGGCCGCAGCTTTTTGCGCCGTCGTCAGATTGATCGGCGTTGCAAGCAGGCGAGGCTCAATCTGGATAATGCGTTTGAGGCCGGCCAGTTCCGACGCCGGGCGGTTACTGGCGATGGCCAGCGCCTCGACCAGGGCAAGCCATTCGCTGGGACCCGATGCGTGCCGGCTGATCGCGTGAAGGATCGTCTGATGCGGGCCGCGCGCAGGATGGCAGCGGAAAGCGCATCGTGGATATTGCCGCCGGCTTTCACGATCAAATCCAATTCAGCGGACAACCATTGCAGGAACGCTGCAAATTCCTGCGCGCTCCACTTTACTGCGGATGCTTTCGATTCCCTGCGCAGGAAACTTGGGACACCGAGATAGTTGTCCGCTGCCAACGGTTTTGCCGACAACGCACGAAACGCGCGTGCTTGTGGCGCCGGCGAAATCGACACACTCCTGCTGAACGACACGGAGGCGCAGGCTTCCGCAACCATTCCGCCCCAACCCGCCGCCATCATCTGCGGGATGCGCACAACCTCCGGTGTATCGCCGGCCTTGTCACCTTCAGCACGCACTGCGACCAGGATCGCCGAAGTGACATCCGTGAGCAGTTCGTAGTCGAGCGCGATCTGGACACGTCCCACGTGATCTGCGGTCTCGGCAAACCGATGCGACGCAGCCATGCGCGACAGGGTCGATTCCGGGACCTCAGTGTTGCCATGACGGATCGGCAACGACGCGCGTCCCGGTTGCCCGGCCTGCCACCGCACGTCGACAGCGCCTTCGATCTTCCGGTCGAAGCGCGCAAAGATGCGAATGGTGTTGCCCGAATAGAACTGACTGGGCACGTGCGTCCAGGACGGTGTCGCCGGCCACTGAATGCCGGTGATCTTGCCGACGGCTTTGCGCACGCGCTGGAAATGCCTCACCACACGGGCGGCCATGTCCTCGTTCTGAAGCGGCGGTCTGCAGGGCCGGGATGGTTTCCGTGCCACCCAGATTGGCGTCGGTGGCCGCGATGTGTTCCTCGAGCAGGCTGCGCGTATCGCGCGTCAGTTCGCGCATTGCGCCGAGCATCGCTGTATGGCTTGAACCGAATCGGATCAACTCGACCCGGTCCGACGCCTGCAGTCCAGCGACGATCTGCTTCAGCGCACTCCGCGCTTGCTCAATCGATGGCCCATCCATCGAAACGCGCATCGAGCAGAAAGTCGCGATCCATCCACGCCGACTTCAAGGTCAACACGACCGCATCGGCCTCACGCCGAATGGCCAACAGATGCGAAGGGGAGGCAAGTTGCGACTGCGACAGCAGGCCACGCACGCGCACTTCCGCCGCAAACTGGTACTGCGCGAGCAAGTCGGTCACGGGCCGGTCGCGTTCCACCACAACCTCAAGTGTGACCCGGCATCACGTCGCCCAGACTGTGTCAATGAGACGAGTCTGCCTTCGCAACGCGATTGCGATGAGACATCGCGCTCCTGAACTCGCTAGTCACCTTCGACTTGTCGACTTCGCGACCGCGCAGGCCGACGACCAGACCACAAGCGTCATGACCCACCTCGCTCGCGGCGGAGATCATCCAGGGATCCCGAGAAACCAATTTCGGAGAAATCGATTTCCAGTCCGAGCACGGCCAAAACGGCCAGCAGCTTTCTCGAACCAAACTCCGCTAATTTTCCGCGTTCGAATCGGGACAGCAGCTCCTGCGAAATACCGGCGCTCGCCGCGACATCGCCTTGCTTCATCCGCAACAAACGCCTGCGAGTTGCCACCGCCGCACCGAGTTCTAGAATGGTCTGCATTTGACGTATACGTCATGAATTGCCCAAGGACGAGCAGTATTTGACTTATACGTCAATTCTGCAATTGCAGACCCAAGAGATAGACCCAAAATAAACTTGCATTTCCAATCGTTAAATGCAATTTAATTTGGTATGGCAAAACGAACCCCTCCCACCCATCCCCGAATGCAGCGCCAGATCGAAGCGCTGGGGCAGCGCCTGCGCGCCGCCCGGATGCGCCGCTCGATGACGCAGCAAGTGTTGGCAGAACGCGTCGGGGTGAGCATTCCGACGATGGCCAAATTGGAGAATGGCGATCCGTCCACCAGTCTGGCGACGGTGCTGCGCGCGCTCACCGTGCTCGGCTTGGCCGGTGACATTGATCTGGTCGCTGCGCAGGATGTTCTCGGTCGCGAGTTGCAGGACAACGCACTGCGGCGCACCAACGCCCCGCGGACGCCGAAGCCGTGAATCGTCTGGACGTTTGGATCGATGACGCATCCCTCGGTGGCTCGGCCCTGGTCGGCCGCCTGACAAAGACGGCGAGCAGGACCGGCGACACGATCAGCTTCGAATACGACGCCGGTTGGCTGGCCGGTGCCGGCCCGGTGGCGGCGTTCCCGCTGGATCACGCGCTCCACTTAAGCGCCGGGCCGCATTACGCGAAAGCAGGTGCCAGCGCGTTGTCTGGCATCTTCCGGGATGGCTCACCGGATCGTTGGGGCCAGCGCCTGATGGATCGTCGTGAGGCTGTCGAGGCGCGCGAAGCCGGGCGCAAGGTACGCAACCTGCGCGCCTGGGATTATCTGGTCGGCGTCCATGACTTGTCCCGCATGGGCGCGCTGCGCCTCGTGGATGCGCAGTCCGATCGTTACGTGGACGACCGCCCGCTCAGCGTCCCGCCGATCACCGAGCTGCGCCAGCTTGAAGCGATCGCCGCACACATCGAGCGCGGCGACGCCGATCTGTCCGATGAGATGGTGCGCTGGATCAAGCAGATCGTGGCGCCGGGCGCGTCACTTGGCGGCGCCCGACCGAAAGCGAGTTTTCGTGATCCATCGGGACAGCTGTGGCTCGCCAAGTTTCCTTCCCTGGATGACCGGGTCGACGTGGGTCTGTGGGAGTACCTCACCTACCAACTCTCACTCGACGCTGGCATCGACATGCCCGAGGCCCGGCTGATGCAGCTCTCGAACCGTGGCCACACTTACGCGGTGCAGCGATTCGATCGCACCCCGACGTCGCGCCGCATGTTCTCCTCGGCCATGACCCGGCTGGATGTCACCGAGAGCGAGGGCTGCAGTTACCTGGACCTCGTGCAGGCCATCGAGACCAGCGGCACCTCGACGCAGATTGCACGCGACCTTGAACAGCTGTTCCGGCGCGTCCTCTTCAACATCCTGATCGGCAACCGCGACGATCATCTGCGCAATCACGGCTTCCTGCGTGTGGGTGATGGCTGGCAGTTGTCACCGGCATTCGATGTCAACGCGAACCCGGACAAGGATCATCACGTGCTCGCCATCGACGATCGGGACACATCGCCCGACTCGCGCCTGCTGCTGGCCACCGCCGACTACTACCGCATCCCCAAGAAGTCCGTGGACGTGGTGGCGGGGCAGGTGCGTACAGCGGTGCGCGGCTGGGAGAGGCGCGCACGTGCGCTGGGAGCACCTTCGGGCGAAATTGCATTGATGCAGACGGTCATCGATCCGGACCGGTAGGGCCCGCGTGTCGAAGTCGACACGTGGCTTCGGGCCATGGTCAGAAATCGGCCGAAAGCGGTCGCTCGAGAGCGAGTACTGACCCGAGTCTTCGGATCCGAATCTTCGAGTTCTCGCCAACACACTCATCAGTCACCGTCAACGACATGGCGGACTGAAATTCGATATGCACCTGCCTCAGCTGAGGCTATTTCGGGCCCTCCCTATAGCGCGCACCATTCCATTCGAAATCGACTCTGATGACGCTTCCTGCAGGATCTCGCGCGCCTCGGCTTCCATGCTCACGCCGCGGCGTGCGGCACGCTGTCGCAGGGCGGACTTCACTGCTAATGCCAGATTCCTGACGACGATTTGCGCCATCGCTGCGCTCCCATGTGTTTCGCTGGGATGAAAGCGCGATTTCATCGTCGGTACTGGCCGAATTCCAAACCGGGGAAGGCTTGCGCGACCTGTTATGTTGCCGTCTTCACGAGCTGGCGGAGTGGCAGGTGCAATCACCGGAAAGCGCACGCTGCAGTTGGGCCGGGTACTCGCTGCTGTTTCTGCTCGGGCCCGCGCTAACGCAGGCCGCGGTCATCCGCACGGTCGACCGTCTCGATGATGTGATCGTCAGCACCTGCACTGCAGCCGCTTCCGATTGCACCCTGCGCGGCGCGCTGAGCGTCGCTGGAACCGGCGACACCATTGTCTTCGATGGCAGCGTGTTCAATCCGGGCGTGATCAATCTTGGGTCGGCTTTGCCCGACCTCTCCGTCAACACCTTGACCGTCGAGGGACCGGCGGCGCCGCTGCCGATGGTCATCCTCGATGGCAGCGCGGCCGGCGCCAGCAGCAATGGCCTGCGCGTGACCGCCAATTCAGCAGTGGTGCGTGGCCTGTGGCTGCGCAATTTCGGCGGCGATGGTCTGTTCGTCAGCGGCGCCGGCAACAGTTTCGGTGAGCCGAACTGCAACAACGGCGTCGTCATCAGCACTGGCAACGGCGGCTTCGGCGTCCACATCAACGGCGAGGCGGCGGACGGCAATGTGCTGCATCATTTTCGCAGCGGCACCGATAGCAGCAGCGCGCTCGGCAATGTCCTTGGCGGGGTGCTGATCGACGGCGGTGCCGATGCCAATCAGCTCGGTGCCAGTGGTTGCTACGGCGGCTTGGTGCGCGCCAATCAGGGGCCAGGTATCAAGCTGCAGGGCAGCGCGACCACCGGCAATACCTTGCGTAGCGTCGAAGTAGGCAGCGTGGCGCAACCGAATAGCGGCCCGGGAATCCTGATCGACGGCGCCTCGGGCACGACAATGTCCTATGTCGTCAGCGTCATCGGCAATGGCGGCGATGGCATCCGCATCCAGGCCGGTTCCGGCAACTGGTTCAACGGCAATTCCTACGGTTACATCCACAGCAATGGCGGGCTCGGCATCAATCTGGTCGCGCCCGGCGACCCGCCA
>JAYUVY010000085.1:0-10693 GCA_043753835.1 Lysobacterales bacterium
GTCTTCGGTAAATCGGGACTTTCGCATACGCTCCTCGCTATGGGGCGGGAGCTATCCTCTCAACTTTCAGCTCGTCCGAAAATCGGCCAGCAGGTCACTGGGATGGTGCAGCTGTTGCGCGCTAATGGTTCCTATCGAAGACTTGAGTGGCGATTCTGTTGTTCCTGAGATTGAGAAATGGACGAGGTGGGAAGCCGAGGCCAAGACAAAGCTCCAGTACTCCATTTGGTCTCGCCTGTTCGGCGATGAGAAGCAAACCATCAAGAACGCCGAAAAAGAACTCGCGCTCCTACGTGGCAAGGTCAACTTTCTAAAACAACGGAGATCCCCGCCAAAATGCTTGGAATGTGGGAACGATGACGTGCAACGGCTTCCCAATCCGCCTTGGCCGCAGGAATCAGGCGAGGTTGTTCCAGCCGGCTGGAAGCACCCTCTTTGCGGTGGGGAAATGGTTGCCAAAGCGCTCCCCGGCCGGTTTCATTTTTCATATCCTGAGCGGCTATATGACCCGAATGGAATTTCTATCTGAGCAACTCCGCGTAGGCCCAATTTGTACTTCTTGAGGTGGCAGCATGCAGCATGTCTGGGTTCGGTAACCGGAAGCGGTATAAAGGCGTCCTCGACGTCAAGCTCAACAGTCTCAGGGGTAGCCGCCATAGTCGCGGTGGTTGAAACCGATCTACAGAACCTCCAGGGAGCTTTCATGCTTAAGCAAATGGTTGCCATCCTCTTGCGAAGCAGTGCAGTTTGGAGTCTCAACTCCGGCGCGAGCGATGCGAACGGCACACGCGGACGCGCTCGCTACGACGAAATGTCCGGGACGTTTTCGAAGGTCTTTGGTTCATTCGCCCTTGCTGCTTCAACGATCTCAAGTTCAGCCGTGTCGGCGGACTCATTGTCTGTTGCGCAGATCAAGCAAATCGAAGAAGTCGCGCAAACCATCGTGGCGCAACACAACGCCGATGCGAAGTCGATGCTCGACGACATGACGGTTTCCACTCGCGCAACGGGAGTCGGACGAAATGTTCGCATCGAGTATGTTCTTCGTGTCAAGAAGGGCCTGCCGGCTGCCAAGCTCAAAGAGTTCTCCGACGAGACACAACGCGAGATCGTTCCCAAAGCCTGCGCTGCTAACGCAAACAACCTAGCGTTCAGTCGCGGCTTGACCTACACATTCGCATACGCGAACACGTACGGAGAGAGGTTGGCTGAGTTCACCGTGGATCTGGCTCTGTGTCGCTCGTTGCGGTGAGGTCTATCCCTTGCATTGAGCGGACGTCCACAAGCGTGCGTCGCCCAGTCGCCGCGGCCGTTCTTGTCAAACGCTGTAGCCCTAGCGACCGCCATGCATGACGTTTCCGCCATTGTGCGCGGCGCTTTTCGAGACCTCTTAGAGGGCGTGGCGGAGCAGTATCGCCATATGCAGCCCATGACGCATAAAGCCAGACTAGATTATGTGCAGGCATTGAAAGCGCGATCTGCCGAGAGCGCGGCAATCATCCAAGGCGCGGAAGTTCACGATGCCAAGCGAGTCCTTTTGAAGTTCCAGTACGCGTCCCGGATCATCTATGCAGTCGACGAGAGCAGCAGACGTCATTTTGATGACCGCTTCAAGTGGGAGAAATGTGAGGAATGGAAGGAGATTGGATCCTGGCGCTTTATGCCTCCAAGTGAGTTCGACTTCGTTCGTGTGATGCTGTCGTGGTCCACGACGGTCGATTTCTACACTCAGGTGAATGAGTTTTGTAGCGAGATCTTTGGGCTACCCATCCCTGCCGATGCGGAAGGATTCGATGAGTACGCTCGACGAGCGGGAATTGATGAAGCTTCGTGGTGCTGGCGATACGACAATGCTGCGAAGGCAGAGGAGACCCGTTGGTTCACGTCAGGCCGAAAGCTCGCTGAGATCGAGCAGCACCGAATAGGGCACAGAGCACGAGCAGAGCGGTGTTCGATTTATCTCGCGAAAATCCATCCTCTAATTCGGCCGGCAAGCGACTTGCTGAAGGGGCTTAAACGGTCAGAACTTGAAATCTCACCTCGCCTCCAAGCGGCTGAACGCGCCAATGAGGCGCTGCTTCAAAACGTGCAACTTAAGCACCTTCTCCTGGAAGAAGGATCTAACTTGTCTGGAGCATATTCAGAAATCACTCGAGGCCTGTGACGGGGCATAACAACGGCGATGCAGCGCAGCCGCGACCATCGTAATCGTCGGAAGCGGTCTGAAGTTCAAGTTGCCCATGCTGGCCTCGGCCGCACAATCCTGACGCCGCTGCTCGGTTCAGCGCTTTCGATACTTCTGATTTGGGCTTTGCGGTGCGTCGGCAATTGTCGGTTCAATGACCTTGGCGTGAATCGCTGGCTGCAGGTAGCGCAGCCGGAAACTTGGACGATGCTTGAGGCCCAGACGCTGCATCAGTGCGGTGGCGCGGAGCACTTCACCGCGTTTGAATACAGCCAGCAGGCGGTGAATGTTGTCGGCGTAGAGCGCGTCCGGCGGCACTGCGGAGACTGGCGAGGCTCGCGCGGTGCGCGGTCTCACCGGTTGTTCGCTTGTCTCCGCTGACTTTGCCGCGTCCAGCGCCTCGGTCAGCGACACATGCAACGCATCGAGCATGAATTCGACAAACGGCGTCGCATTGGCGCTGCGATCGGCGGCGGCCAGCGCCGCGTAGTAGTCGGGCTGGTGCTGCTTGATCACGGTTTCGACCGGTAGCCAGGCCAGCACCGGCTTCCAACGACTCAGGATCAGCGTTTGCCAGAGGCGGCCGAGCCGGCCATTGCCATCGGCGAAGGGATGGATGAATTCAAATTCATAATGGAAGACGCAGCTGGAAATCAGCGGATGCGCGTCAGTCGACTTCAGCCATGAAAGCAAATCCTGCATCAGCTTCGCGACACGACTTGGCGGTGGCGCCATGTGCACCAGTTTCTTGTCCCGGTAGATGCCGACACCGCTGCCACGCCAGCGCCCGGGCGTGTCGATCAATCCGGTCATCAGCAGGCGGTGCGCTTCGAGCAAATGAGCGCGCTGCGCGGGTTGCCAGCGGGGTAGTCGCTCATATGCGACGAAAGCGTTGCGCACCTCTTGCACTTCGCGCGGCGCGGCGAGTACCGATTTTCCTGCGAGCACCGCGGTAACTTGCTCGACACTCAGACTGTTGTTCTCGATCGCGAGCGACGCCTGAATGCTGCGGATGCGATTGCCGCGACGCAGCGTCGGCGCTGGGGCGTTGTCGCCGCGAGCAGACCACCGACCCAGCGCTTCGCTGATCGCGGCGACGCGCTCGATGATGGTCGCGGTGATTGTGTACGGCGGTTGGTAGCGAGCCATGCGCGAAGCGATCCGTGGACGCGCACGCAAGGTAGCAGACTTGGTCGCTAACTTGATCGCCAGCTTGGTCGCTACGTGTCGATGAATTCGATTGCATCGGTCGGGATCCGTGGCGGCGTCGACGGGCGACTGTGCGATGGTCATCGCGCGCCAAAGTGGCGGGCTGGCGAGGGGTCATCGATGCGATCAGCGATATTTGCAGCGCTTGCTTGCACTGCGGTCATCGGCCATGCGCACGCCGCGGATCAGCGGCAGGCCGATCGACTGCGCGCGGCCTGCGATGCGAGTGCGGTTGAAACCCTATTGCATGCCGCAGCCAGCGACGACACCAACGCAAGCGCGATCTGGCTGGGCGCGGATCTGCTGCGTTGGCCGGGGGTGGCGGCCGAGGGTCACTTTCAACTGCGGTATTCGGCGAAGGCGCGCCTGCGCTTTGAACGCAACAGCGTGCAGGGCGCAGATACGACGCTTGAACTCGATGTCGTCGACACGGCCTTGCCCGCGGACATCGCAGCGCGCTTTGCATGGACCGGCGAAGGGGTGTTGCTGCGCGTGCGCCCGAAGCAGCGCGGACGCATGGCAGGACCGCTCCGCGGCCAGCTGATGCTGACCCGAGCCGACGCAGCGGGCCGCGTACAACAGGCCACGCTGACGCAGCACGCCGCCGCGCTCGATGCGATCTATGCCGATGCCGCAGAACGGGTCGCGCTCGGCGTGCAGGTCGATGCGCGGCGCACACGATTCTCGTTATGGGCGCCGACAGCGCGCGCGGTGGCCGTCTGTGTCTATGGTGATGGCAGCTCGGCGGCGAGCACGGTGCAGGCGATGCAACGCGACACGGCGTCGGGTTCGTGGTCGACCGGAATCAATGCGAATCTGAGTGGCCGCTACTACGCCTACCTCGTCGATGTGGTCGTGCCTGGCGTCGGGGTCGTGCGCAATCGCGTCACCGATCCGTATGCGATCAGCCTGAGCACAAATTCGACGCGTGCCTACATCGGTGCTCTCGACGCCGCCGCGTTGCAGCCCGCAGGCTGGACAACCCACATCCGTCCGCAGCAATTGCGCGCGCCGGTCGACCAGGTCATCTACGAACTGCATGTGCGCGATTTCTCGCTCGGCGACGCGACCGTCCCTGCGGCGCAGCGCGGCAAATACCGCGCATTCACCGTGAACGACTCGCAGGGCATGCGCCATCTGGGCGCGTTGGCCAAGGCCGGGCTGACCGACGTGCACCTGCTACCGGTGTTCGATTTCGCGACCGTGCCGGAACAGGACTGTGTCGCACCCAAGGTGTCCGGTTCGGGTGCCAGCGACGCGCCACAAGCGGTCATCGCTGACGTGAAATCCCGCGACTGCTTCAACTGGGGCTACGACCCGCTGCATTTCGGTGCGCCCGAAGGCAGTTACGCGAGCGATGCCGACGACGGCGCGACGCGTATCCGCGAATTCCGCGCCATGGTGCAGGCGCTGCACGCCATCGGACTCAACGTCGGCATGGACGTCGTCTACAACCACATGAGCGCCAGCGGCCAGGATGCGCGCTCGGTGCTCGATCGCATCGTGCCCGGCTACTACCACCGGCGCGATCCGCAAGGCCGCGTGACCACCTCGACCTGTTGCGCGAACACCGCCACCGAACAGCGGATGATGGCGAAGCTGATGATCGATACCGCAGTGCGCTGGGTGCGCGACTACCGCATCGACGCGTTCCGATTCGACCTGATGGGCCATCAGCCGCGCGCGGTCATGGAACGGCTGCAACGTGCCGTCGACGCTGCTGCCGGGCGACGGGTTCCTCTCCTTGGCGAGGGCTGGAACTTCGGCGAAGTGGCCGATGGTGCGCGCTTCGTGCAAGCCTCGCAGTTGTCCCTGAACGGCAGCGGCATCGCGACCTTCAGCGACCGCGCCCGCGACGCGATCCGCGGCGGCAGTCCGGCGGACAACGATCTACGGCTTGTCACTCAGCAAGGCTTTGTCAATGGTCTGCACTACGACCGCAACGCTAGCGCGACTGGCACGCGCGACGACCTGTTGCATGCTGCCGACATGGTGCGCGTGGGGCTGGCCGGCTCGCTGCGCAGCTACGCGATGACCGATCATCGTGGACACAGCGTTCGTCTGTCCGCGATCACCTATGCCGGCACGCAACCGGCGGGCTATGTGTCGTCGCCCGGCGAAGTCGTGAACTATGTCGAGAACCACGACAACCAGACCCTATTCGACATCAATGCCTTCAAGCTGCCAACGGATACGTCGCGCGAGGATCGGGCACGAGTGCAGATGCTGGCGGTGGCGATCAACCTGTTCAGCCAGGGCATTGCGTACTTCCATGCAGGCGTCGACACGCTGCGCAGCAAGTCGCTGGACCGCAACAGTTACGATAGCGGTGACTGGTTCAACCGCGTCGACTGGACCTATCGCGACAACTTCTTTGCGACCGGCCTGCCACCGATGCAGGACAACGGCGCAACCTGGGAGTTGATGCGTCCATTGTTGACCGATTCACGGATCAAACCCGAGCCGGTACACATCGTCTGGATGCGTGACGCATTTCGCGACTTGCTGCGTATCCGCGCGAGTTCGACCTTGTTGCGTCTGCGCAGCGCCGCCGATGTGCAGGCGCGCCTTCGCTTCGTGAACACCGGTCCGGCGCAGGAGCCCACTGTGCTGGCCGCACTGCTCGACGGACGCGGTTACGACGGCGCCGCGTTCGAACAGCTGGCGTATTTCGTCAATGTCGATCGCGTCGCGCACGACATCGTTGTCGCCAATGCCATCGACGCTCGCTTCGTGCTGCACCCGGTGCAACGTTCGACCACGGCGGCCGATGCGCGTCCGCGCGAGGCGGCGCATTTCGACCGCAGCCGCGGCCGCTTCACGATCCCACCGCGCTCGGCGGTGGTCTTCGTTGTCGAACCGACCGCAGCGCCATCGCGGCACCGAGCAAGCCAGGATTGGGGTGGGTGATGACGCGGATGGTCACCGATTCCAGATAGGCGGCGAATCGACCCTTCGCCAGAAAGCGCTCGCGGAACGCGCTCGAACGCAAGAACGGGATGAAACGCGGCACGATGCCGCCCGCGATCATCACCGTGCGTGCGCCATGGATCAGCGCTGCATCGCCGGCGACACTGCCGAGCACGGCGCAGAAGCGCGCCAGCGTGCGTCGTGCCAGCAGATCGTGGCCGTCGAGCGCTGCTTCGACAATGGCGGCGGGGTCACGCAACAGTGTGCGTGCGTCGAGCGCCGAGGCAAGGTCGCCACCGGCCGCGAGTGCGGCATCGATATGCGACAGGCCGGCGCCACAGAGCAGGCGCTCAGTGGATACGCGCCCGAACTTCGCCGTCATCCAGCGCGCGATCGCGTGTTCCTCATCGCCGAGCGACGCGAAACTGACGTGACCACCCTCGGTTTCAACCACGTGCCAGCCATGTGCCGAGTCGCCGACAAGCACGGCGACGCCGAGTCCTGTACCTGGGCCAAGCACGCTTACCGGTCCGCGCAACGCCGGGTCTTCCGCGCCATGCAAGGTCACCGTGTCGTCGCTGCCGAGTGCCGGCACTGCCCATGCCACCGCACCGAAGTCGTTGATCATGTCGAGTGATTCGAGCCCGAGGCTGCGCTGCAATTCACTTCGGCTGAATGACCAGGCACGATTGGTCAGGCGGATCTCGTCGGCACCGACCGGGCAGGCGACCGCGATGGCGGCGTGTTGCGGCTGCGCGCCAACACGCTCGAGATAATGTTCGGCCGCGTGTTGCAGGCTCGCGAACTCGGCATTGCGCAGCGACTGCTGCTGCAACAACTGCGGCTGCGGCGCAGTGAGGTCGGTGAGCGCGAATCGTGCGTTGGTGCCGCCGATGTCGGCAATCATCGCCAACGCGTTCGATGTCGTCATCGCTCAGCCTCCTGAAAACAACAGCAATCCGTCGCCCAACAGCTCGTACTTCGACGCGCAGATGGCAGCGTAGCGCGAGGGCTGTTCGCGACGAGACGTGCATACGATTGCAAGGTACCGGGTCGAGCTGCAAGCAAGATTCACCCACGCTAATTCGACCGCCCCGCAAAGCGCACAGTGGTGTTGCGGAGTCCTTTCGCCGCGAACTCGTCAGACGCAAAACTCGGACCGCTGCACTTTGCCCGGGAATGTATAGTTTGCCGGGTATGGCGGGTACGGTGCCCGGCCACGAAACACGGAGTGGTGTTATGGGACTTATTCAGGCAGTGGCGGGTTCGATTGGTGGTGTGCTCGCCGACCAGTGGAAAGACTTCTACACGGTTCCGGACGGTTTGCCGGCAACCGCGGCGCTGTTCGCCGCAGTGCCGCGTGGCACCAACGCCGGACGCGGCTCGAATACCAAGGGTTCGTCGAACATCATCACCAATGGTTCGAAGATCGTCGTTCCGGAAGGCTACGGCTTGCTGCTGTTCCAGGATGGTGCAGTCACCGGCTTCGCTGCCGAACCCGGCGGTTACGAATGGCGGTCAGACGACTTGAACTCGAAGTCGATCTTTTCAGGCGACGGGATTGTCGACTCGCTGATCAAGCAGAGCTGGGAGCGCTTCAAGTTTGGTGGCCAGCCCGGTTCGCAGCAGGCCGCCTTCTTCGTCTCACTGAAGGAACTGCCGGACAACCGCTTCGGTACACAATCCGAAATCTACTGGGACGACAGTTTCCTCGGCACGCAAGTCGGCGCCGTGACACGCGGCTCGTACACGCTGAAGATCGTCGATCCGATCCTGTTCGTGAAGAATTTCGTGCCGGCGCGTTATCTGCAAGTCGGTCAGATCTTCGACTTCACCGACATGGACAATGCCGCCGCGAGCCAGCTGTTCAATGAAGTCGTCGGGTCACTGGCGCCGGCGTTCAGCCTGTACACGAACGATCCGAGCAAGGGCAATCGCATCACCAAGCTGCAGCAGGATTCGATCGGCTTTGCGAAGAGCTTGTCGGCTGCGGTGGAAAATGGCTATCAGTGGAAATCCGATCGTGGCCTGGTCATTGCGAAGACCGCGATCGTTTCGATTGAATACGATGCGAACACGAAGGAACTGCTGAAGACCGTGCAGCGCGCCGACGCGCTGGCCGGTGCGCGCGGCAATGCCAATTTGCAGGCGAGCGTCGCTGCGGGCATCCAGTCGGCAGGCGAAACCGGCGGCGCCGGGGGCGTCATGGGCATCGGTATGGCCACCGGCATGCTCGGTGGCATCGGCAGCTTGCAGCAGCCGGTTGCGCCGCCAGCGCCACCTGCGGATGATCCAATCGCCAAATTGAAGAAGGCCAAGGAAATGCTTGATCTGGGTTTGATCACGCAGGCCGATTACGACGCGGCGAAAGCCAAGGCGCTGGGTCTGTAAGACACGAGCCACGGAATAGCCATGTCGAACGCCAAGATTCCGCCGCCGCTGCCCCCGCCCGTGCCACCGTATACCGGGCCTGGGTCGCCGCAGGACGTGCCGCCGCTACCGGGCAGTTTTCCGATTGACCCGGACACGCTGCCGGAAGCCATCCGCGACGAATTGCAGGCGCCTGACCCGGTTGCCATCGACACGTCCGCGTCTGAACTCAAGGACGGCCTCAACCGCTGCCCGAAATGCGGCGCGACCGACATCCGCCACAAGCCCGGCAGCGATCTGCTGGTCTGTCTCTATTGCCGCAACGAGTGGCATGGCGCGCGCGTCGAAGAGGAATTCGGGCTCGGCACCGGGCTCGATGAACTCACCGGCACGGTCATCGCGTCCGGTGCGGTGGCCATCGAGGCCGATGCCAAAAGCCTGATGAGCTTCAAGTGCGCCGGCTGCGGCGCCGAGGTGACGGTCAATACCGAAAGCCAGATGACGGCGCGCTGTCATTGGTGCCGTCACGTCTTCGGCGTCAACGAGCAGGTGGCGAACGGCGCGGTGCCCGACGCGGTGTTGCCCTTCCACATCAAGAAGGACGACGCGGTGGCGCGCATCCGTCAGTTCGTCGACAAGCGACGCCTGTTCGCGCTGAAGGCATTCAAGGAACAGTTCACGCCGGAGAACGTCTCCGCGGTTTACTTGCCCTACATGATCATCGATGGCCGGGCGAGCGCCGACGTCTCGGGTCAGGGCGAGATCGAAACAGCCCGCTACACGCGGGGCAGTGGCGACAAGAAAAAGACCTACTACGACGCCGACGTGTATCAGGTGGAACGGCATGTCGATTTCACCGTGGACGACCTGCCGCTGGAGTCGTCCGGCGAACGCGGCAATCTGGACACGGGCGCGAACACCAACAACATCATCAATACGATCCTGCCATTCGACACCAAGAACGCGGTGAAGTGGAACGCTTCCTATCTGGCCGGAGTGACCTCGGAGAAGCGCGACCGCGACGTCGAACATCTGCGCCCGCGCCTGGAGGACCAGTTGCTGTCGATCGCCCGCGCCCAGATCGAATCATCGGCGGGCCAATATGATCGTGGCGTGCGCTGGGAGCAGGAGCGCCTCGACGTGCACGGCACACGCTGGGTATCGATGTACTTGCCGGTTTGGCTGTATTCGTACCACCAGCCGGGCGGCAAGGCCGGCCTGCTGCACTACATCGCGGTGAACGGCCGCACCGGTGAGACCATGGGCAGCGTGCCGGTGCAGCAGTGGAAGCTGCTGCTGGCCGCGCTCACCGTCGGCAGTTTTGTGGAAGGCATTGCACTCTGGATGATAGGGATCTGGTGATGAGCGACGATAGCGGACTATGGCTGCTCCTCGCCGGCCCAGCCAGCGCAACCGGGCTGTATTGGGCCCTGTACCGGCATTACCGCAACACCGACAAATCGCACGGCTTTGAACACGAAACTGCGGTCGTTGCCAAGCCAATCACCGGCGCCGACCAGAAAGTGGATGCAATTGAAGGCACGCAAGAAAGTGGCATACCCGGCAATAACGTGCACGACTACCGCACGCGGGTGCAGCGGGTTCAGGGCGATAGTAGTTAGCACCGTAGTGGGCTTCGCCCAATTTTTACCCGATGAAACTTGCACAACGTCATCCCGGCGGACGCCGGGATCGAGGATTTCAAAGCTAGCAGTAAAGTTAAATTTGCGTTTTTTCGCCTCACCGATCCATGGACCCCGGCGTGCGCCGGGGTGACAGCTTTGTTATCGTCACAAGGTGCGCGGCTTTGAAGTTTCTTCAAAGGGTTTAGTTGGTGTGGCAGCACGCCTGGTGAATTACACAGAGGTCGGCACTGACCCACTTTTAAGTAGCCGCCACAGTCGTATGCAGCTCCAATCCTAGCGCCTTCAACACTTTTAAGATGGTGCCGAACTCCGGATTACGCTCGCCAGAAAGGGCCTTGTAGAGACTTTCCCGGCCCATTCCCGTCGCGCGTGC